>WQXY01000024.1 GCA_009781515.1 Oscillospiraceae bacterium | reverse complement strand
TGCTGCCAATACATATAAACCGGTTGAATTTGTGAGAAAAGATTTACAAGAAATGATTGACAAAGGCTACATTTATTACGCATCTATAAATGTGACCACAAATAAACTCATTATTAGCAAACCAACGCCGCAAAATGTGCAAAAAAATCAACAACGCAGGCAAACAGTGAATTACGCCCCCGCGACTGCTCCTGCGCCACCCGCACAAAAGAAACCTAAAATTCCGTGGGTTGCAGCCGGATATTTTGGAACAGAAGCAGCCCGCCGGGTAGGACTGGATGGGCGTAAGAATATAGCTACGGAAGCAGCTGATAAACAACGGGAAGAAAATCGTTTCAAAAGAGAGGCAGGTCTTAAAGAATTAAAAGACCAACAACAAAAAGAAAAAGATGAATGGTGGGAAAATCGCCGAAAATAATAGATTTCTTATAAAAAATATGCTACAATTTCTTACCACACTACAGGAGAAACTTCAATGATATTTGACTCATACGGCAAGTATATATTCTACGACGGAGCAATGGGAACAATGCTCCAAAAATTCGGACTCAAACCCGGAGACAAGCCCGATTTGATGAACATTACAGCACCCGAAGCAGTCGAGAGTATCCACAAGATGTATATCGAAGCGGGCAGTGATATTATCTGTACCAACACATTCGGCTCTAACGCTTTGAACCTGAAAGATACAGGATGCACAGTGGAGCAGATTATCACCGCTGCCGTGAAAAATGCAAAAAACGCCGCCAATAATCGCAACGCTATTAAAATCGCATTAGACATAGGACCGACAGGGCAACTCCTTGAGCCTGTCGGCGAACTTGAATTTGAGCAGGCATTTGATCTTTTTAAGGAAATGGCAATAGCAGGGGAGAGAGCCGGAGCCGACTTCGTTGCTATCGAAACAATGAGCGATATTGAGGAACTAAAAGCCGCCATGACAGCGGTAAAAGACAATACGAAGCTCCCGATACTGGCAACTATGACATTTGAAAAATCGGGCTACACCTTTATGGGCTGCACACCTGAAAAATTCGTTGAAACAGCCGAAAAAATCGGAGCGGCAGCAATAGGTCTCAACTGCTCTCTCGAGCCTCATCAAATGATTGATACGGCAAAAAGAATTGCAGCACTGACAAAGCTCCCGCTTATCATAAAACCAAATGCCGGACTGCCCGATGCAGTCAGCGGTGATTACAAAACAGGAGCGGAAGAATTTGCGGCTCAAATGCTGCCATATGCCGACATCGGAGCAAGGATAATAGGAGGCTGCTGCGGCACAACACCTGAATATATCAAAGCATTAAAAGCAGCGTTCATCCGTCATTGCGAGGAGTCAAAGTGAATCTTGTTTCACTTTGACGACGTGGCAATCCAGTAAAATCATCTATTAAAACATAGTTTCTGGATCGCCACGCTCCGCTCGCGATGACGCATTAAACAAAATCTCAAAACCAGTAAATAGGAGTTACCAATGAATAACATCTTCACACCAACAGACATATTATTACCCAAAAAAGAATATATGGAAAAATGGAGCGTTATTGCATGTGACCAGTTTTCATCACAAAAGGACTATTGGGAACGTGTTAAAACCTTTGCAGGCGACAGCCCGTCCGCGCTGAACATGATTATCCCCGAGGCATATTTGGAAGAAGGTGACGAAGCGACGCAAATCCGCCAAATCAGCACAGCAATGCAAAACTATCAAAGCGACGGTATCTTCGAGACAATAGAAAACTCATTTATATATGTCGAACGTACCCAGCCCGACGGACGTGTCAGAAGAGGCATTGTCGGAGCACTCGACCTTGACGAATACGAATTTTCCGACAAAAACCAAAGCGCGGCAATCCGTGCCAGTGAGGGAACAGTGCTCGACAGACTGCCCGCACGTATCGCAGTCCGAAAAGCCGCATCTCTTGAACTGCCGCACATAATGACATTTATCAGCGATAAAGACGGCTTGGTCATAGAAAAACTTGCAGAAAACGCAGAAAATCTTCCCCTGCTTTATGACTTTTCGCTCATGGAGGGCGGCGGTCACATCAAAGGCCGCAGAGTGACGGGAGAAGCTGCGGAAAATGTTATGGCGGCTATCAGGCAGCTGCACACCAAAAACGACATACTTATGATAATGGGTGACGGCAACCACTCGCTCGCCGCCGCAAAAGTATATTGGGACGAGCTAAAGTTGAACCTGACGGAGCAGGAAAAAGAAAAGCACCCTGCACGCAGAGCGCTCGTTGAAATAAATAATGTTTACGACCCCGCAATCAGCTTTGAAGCAATCCACCGCGTGCTCTTTAACATAGACGCCCCCGAATATATTAAAGCATTTGAAGATGCAGCGCCAAAGGGCAGCGATTATATAGTTAAGTGGTACTTTGAAGATAAAAGCGGTGAAATCGGCATAAAGGCAGAGTGCATCGGAGACATGATGACAATTATGCAGGACTTTATGGATAATTACGTCAAAAAAACAGGAAGTATCATCGACTACATTCACGGCGATGATACTTCCATTAATCTTGCAAAAGATAAAAACACTTTAGGCTTGCTTTTGCCCTCAATGGACAAGTCTGATATTTTTGAAACAGTGGCACTTAGGGGAGTTTTTCCGCGAAAAAGCTTCTCGGTCGGCCACGCCAAGGACAAAAGATATTATTTAGAGTGCAGAAGGATATAGATTAAGGTACAGTTCATAGTAGAAATCTCTTTTTCGTCATTGCGAGCCACAAAGTGGCGTGGCAATCCAGACAGAAAACTTAATGTAACGTAAGAATCTGGATTACCACGTCGTAAAAAACACATGCTACATGAATTAGCATGTGTTTTTACTCCTCGTAATGACGGTGCGTTTAGCGTCTTCTTCCCATGATTGCTAATATCTTGAGGAACAGATTTAAGAAGTCTAAATACAGCCGAAGTGCACCGATGACGGAAATTCTCTTAATGGCTTCGTCACGGTTAGAAACCTCAATCGACTCTTTGCTCCCTGAGTTTACCTCATGGAGCATATTTTTTACCTTTTGCGTGTCATAAGCAGTCAGACCGACAAAAACAAGCACACCGATGTAGTTGATAATCATAGTCATCATTTCATTTCTAAAGAAGAAATTAATTAAACTCGCAATGATGATGCCGATTAAAGCCATAAAACAAAGGCTGCCAAGTCTTGTAAGGTCTCTTTTTGTGATTGTGCCGTATATTGCCATAGCGCCGAACATCAGCGCCGAAACCGCAAAAGCTTGGAAAATAACGCCGATTTCGTATGTGATGAAAATTACCGATAATGTTACACCCATTAGAAGTGCATAAACAAAAAACATAACATTAGAAACGGCAGACGACATCTTCATAACTCTGGCAGAGAGAATAATTACCAAAGCAAACTGTGCAATTAACAAACCAATAAGAATTGGTAAACTTGTAAAGATCATGGTAAGGAGATCTTGATTTGAATAAATTGCAAAAGAAGTGCCCGCCGTCACAAGCAGGGCAAAGAACATCTTCAAAAATACCCGTGCGAGGCACGAAGTTGTCGCTCTTGCGATATCGTCTTGATCGCCCCATAATGAGGGGAACAGCTCGCTCGGTTGTTGCTGCTGTCCGTAAGGATTATCATTGTACGCCATGAAAAAACCTCCTATAAGTTGTAATTTATATAGTAATATTACCACATAAACCCTCTTTAGTAAAGAGGGTGCCCCGCAGGGGCGGGTGATTTGTCACACAATCCTAACGGCTTTTTTAATTGCAGGCAGAAGAATAACTGCACATACCCCACCGGCGGACGCGGTTATAAGCTGCGGGTATGAAAACATAAATGACAATAAAGTGTGAGGAGCGCTGCCCTCGGGCAATCCGAGAATATGAGGTATTGCGATTTGTACAACTCCGAAATAAAGCACACAAAACTTAGCAACTGCCGCAACAATCAAAGCAATAATATAAGAAATGTAACGTGATGGCAGCTTAATATTTCCTATGAAATGCCATGCCGTAACGAGCACCATATTTGAAACTGCTATAAACGGAACAATAGGCCACAGGGGGCCAAATCCCAAAAGCGTGGGCATTATCGGAGTGACTGCGGCTACAGTCAAACCCGAGGGTAGTTTGCATGTCATTACGGCAAGAATTAACATCATGTTAACGATAGCCCCTGTGACGAACTGAGTAGCCGGCGGTGGTATAGTGGATACTGTCAGTGCCTGCAGTGCCACAGTTGCTGCGATGAAAACAGCGGTGCGGGTAATCCATAATACCTTTTCATGTTTGAACATTTTAGTGACCGTTCCCTTTTACTTATAATTAGGCGCAAAAAAAGCAATCATTCTATTACTGCGTTATGCCAGACATCTTGAATGTCGTCGTTATCTTCCATAAGGTCAATGATTTTTTCCATATTCTTTATATCGTCGGGATTTGTGAGTGTGACATAACTTTGCGGAACCATTTCAATTTGTGAGGATAAAAAGCTGTAGCCAAGCCCTTCAAGTGCTCCGCAAACAGATGAAAACCCCTCGGGAGTTGTATATATCTCAAATACCCCGTCATCAATTTCAATATCATCCGCGCCTGCTTCAAGAGCGTCGTTAAAAACAGTTTCTTCATCAAGACTGCCATTTTCGTTTTCTATTATAATGACACCTTTTCTGTCAAACGACCATGCCACGCAGCCTGTCGCCCCCAAGTTCCCGCCGTACTTGTCAAAATTAAGACGAACTTCAGCGGCAATTCTGTTGCGGTTATCCGTCATTGCTTCAACAATCACGGCAACGCCGCGAGGACCGTAACCCTCGTATGTGACCTGCTCATAGCTCTCGGTGTTCCCGGAGCCGAGCGCTTTTTCGATTGTCCGCTTGATATTATCATTTGGCATGTTCGCGGATTTTGCCTTTGCGATAGCTGCTGCAAGGCGTGTGTTTTTTGCGGGGTCCCCGCTTGCGCCCTCGCGTACGGCAACAATAATTTCACGGGCAATCTTGGTAAATATCTTTGCCCGCTTGGCGTCCTGCGCTCCTTTTGTACGTTGAATGTTTTTCCATTTTGAATGTCCTGCCAAAAACTATCACCTCACAAACATGAGTTTACCACACAATACGGCAGGTCGCAAGATGAAAAGTGATTACAAATTGTATACCTCTATTTCCGAATGAATACAAATGATGAATATTCACACTTTGGTATGCAGAAAATGTGAAAAAGGGGTCAAAATCGCTGTGAAAAATTGTAAATTCTACATAATATTTACAGAAATGTAAGGAAAATAACCGTCTTGCAGATTGACATAATTCATTTCATAAAATATTAGTACAAAGAGTTATTAACATTATCCACATGATTATCCACAGCGAAATTGAATAGTTGTCTCAACGGGTAACGCCAAAATGTCAGGAAAAACTTATGTCCGTTAAACGAAAAAACGCCATTTTTCAAAAAGAGGCAATTAGTTTACATAATACAAGTGTGAATAATTCGTTACAAATTATTCACACTTGATGCTACATATAAAATTATTTATCGGCGTCTGCCTCGCTTGGATACAGGTTTTCCGATTATTTCGGATAAAATGATTGCCTGCTTTACTGTATTTTGGTCAAGATTTATACCTAAGGTTTCGAGCTTGCTGCTGTGCCGTGCAGGCTGCTTTGAAGCGCTCTTATTAGTTTCGTCAGCCTTCCGCGAAACACTGCTTGTTTTAGCTGCAGAATTCTTTTTTCGTACTGTCTTTTCCATAAGCAGCTTTATGTGCTTTGCTCGGGACGCTTATGTTCGTCAGAGCCCGCGATTGAATGTCGCATTTGTGTGTCTGAAATAACATTCATCATGTTGTAGTAATCCATGACACCAAGCTTGCCGTCGCGAAGTGCGGTTGCCATTGCCCTTGGAACTTCGGCTTCCGCTTCAACAACCTTTGCTCTCATTTCCTGTACACTGGCGCGCATTTCCTGCTCAACGGCAACCGCCATTGCACGGCGTTCCTCGGCCTTTGCCTGAGCAATACGCTTGTCAGCCTCGGCTTGGTCTGTCTGGAGCTGTGCGCCCACGTTTCTGCCGACATCAATATCAGCTATATCAATAGAGAGAATTTCAAATGCCGTACCTGCCTCAAGTCCTTTACCGAGAACTATCTTCGAAATGTTATCGGGGTTTTCAAGCACCTCGGCATGTGACTCTGAACTACCTATCGTAGAAACAATACCCTCACCGACACGGGCAATTATGGTTTGCTCGCCCGCACCGCCGATAAGTCTGTCGATATTTGCTCTGACCGTAATTTTCGCCTTTGCAATAAGCTCAATGCCGTTTTTGGCAATGGCTGAAATTCCGGGGGACTCAATGACCTTGGGGTTGACGCTCATTTGAACGGCTTCAAGCACGTCGCGCCCTGCAAGGTCAATAGCTGCCGCACGTTCAAATTCAAGCCCGATATTTGCTCTTTGTGCGGCGATAAGTGCATTAACCACACGGTCAACATTTCCGCCCGCAAGATAGTGAGCCTCAAGCTTGTTGATTGACAAATCCAAACCGGCTTTGACAGCCTTAATCTGCGGAATGACAATACGGGCAGGTGTAACTCTGCGAAGCTTCATTCCGACGAGTGTGCCGATGCGAATTTTTACATTTGCCGCGACTGCGCTAATCCACAGCCCGACGGGGATAAACGTAAAGAAAAGCCAAAGAAAAATAATTGCTCCCGTTACTATAGCCGCTACCAATAAAAAATCATCCATGAAAAAGCCTCCTATGTATTATTATTTAATATACTTCTTACTACTACTCTGTTGCCTTCGATTTCAATAACTTCGATTGTTATTCCCTTGTCGATAAATTCGCCGCGGCTGACAACCTCAAGCTTAACACCGTCAAAGTCCGCATTTCCGACGGGGCGGCACGCAGCTGTGACAATCCCTTTTTTGCACATGAAGCTGTTAAGGTCTTCCGTGCCGATATAGCCTTGGTCTTTTGTTTCTGCGTCTTTCAAAATGAACTTGTTCGGTAATTTCCCCTTGGAAACTAAAATCATAAAAATTGCAAGCATTATGAGCAGTATCACAGAAAATATGATAGTTAGCATAATGCCCTCGGCAACCGTATTTGCTGTTACAAAGATGCAACCTACAAGTGTGAGGATGCCGAATGCTCCGAAGAACCCGAAGCCCGGGTCGAGCATTTCTATTATAACAAGTGCGATGCCTACCACAAAAAGAACGATTGATATCCACGAAACATCAGACAATAACTCAATTAACGGCATAATTAATGACCACCCCTTCCTATATATACTATTATATATTGATAGCTTCAATAAAACAATGAAAAATTAGATATGCAATAACAAATGTTCCCAAGCAATGTAAATTTCAATAAAATACTCCCTCGCAATGTAAATACATTTCTCTCGCATGAGAACGTCATCCGTGCGTTCCACATGCGGCCGCTCCGCATCCATGCTCCGCTCAGAAATGACATTTACATCACTCGGGAGTATATTTCCTTATTGACAAATATCAATCTTTCTGTTAAAATAGCTGAGCTATGGGTTAGCTATCGAGAACCAAATAGAGGCAAATTTTTCGAGGGAGTGTACGGTAAAATCAACAGGGAATTGATACTTGCAGAATTATTAAAATCCCGTGATGCCATTGACACGGCCATAGCCTATGTCAGAGCCGAAGAAACAGGTGCGGTAAGGTCGCAAATCAGGGCTAAGACAATCAGAGCAGGTGAGGGGCGGGCTGTGGCTATTCTCACAAATCTTCGTGATGCGGGAGGAGTTATGGGGCAGCGTGACTTTGAAGAAGCCTGTCTTCGAAACTGCAGGACACTTGTTGGTGCGGGAGGTTTTATCGCGCGCGGAAGTATCACAAGAGAAACAGCTTCCGGCGGTGATGTAATCTACAAGCTGACCGATAAAGGTGAAGACACAGTTAATAAATGGGAAGCCAGATATGGAGGCTGTTGGGCAAACGCGCTTGAACATGAAGATATCTTGGGTGATTTAGGTATTAATGACCATCAGAAAATAAGATTAATAAACTCATAAATTGTAGTAGAAAAAGTATATAAAATTCTACAAAAAATAATAAAAAAAAGACTTGACAACCATAAAGTCATACTATATATTATTGAATGTTGATTGATAAGCAATGGATAACCAAAAGCTAAACGAAACAAAAACGAGAGGATTGAGGAAACAATGGACGAAAGAGTTGAAAACGTAAATTTTGAAGAAGTGTTGGAAAATGAAGTTGATGATATATGGGATATCTTCTTTCCATACATGACAGAGAAAAAAGAGGCATTAACGAAGCTCGGTGACACAGAACAAACCAAGCCTCGCAGATATCTCAGATTTCTTACGATGTGCTTTTGATAAATTAAACAGGCACTAATACGCGCTCACAAAATCGTCACCGGCGACGATTATATGGTCATCAAGACGAATACCGATGATGTCGCCTGCCTCACGCAACCTGCGTGTTACATCTGTGTCACTTTCAGAGATATCTACAAGCCCGCTGGGGTGGTTATGAGCAACAATAATTGACGCGGCTCTGTCTTCAATCGCATAAGAAAAAATCTCACGCGGATGTACAAGTGAACAGAGCAGTGTTCCGATAGTCACAACTCTATTATTAATAAGTCTTCTCGCACCGTCGAGAGTAAGCAGGACAAAATGTTCCTGCTTTTTATCTTTTATGTGATGAAGCTGCGAAACTGCTTTTTCGGGGCTGTCAATAAGCGGAGCAGTCTGCTTTGTAAACTTTCTGCGCCAAAATTCGAGAGCTGCAAACACTACGGCAGCCTTGGCATCGCCAATGCCGCGGATGGACTTAACATCATCGAGTGTCAAATTATCAGCTCCGCGTTTTCCGATGAGGGAGTTTAAGTTTCGTGCAATCTGCTTGAAATCGTTCCCTTTGCCTCCGCTTCCTATCACAGCTTGTAACAACTCAATGTCACTGAGCGAAGAAGCACCTTTTTTTGAGAGTTTTTCTCTCGGTAAATCTGTCACGCTACCCATGCTGCCACCTCCGTTTATCAAAAAATACACACAATATGATATACCTGTCGGGGTCACAATTTCAATATGAATTTAGTGTAGAAAAAAGCTCTGCAAATGTAGAAAAACTCTACATTTCGGGCATGCTCAAAAAAGAAAAATTACATCGAAAAACAGTAAAAGCAAACCGCCGACTGCTTATATATTGATATCGGGAAAGCATTAATTTTGAATGAATAGAAACATAAAAATGAGCAAATAAAAATTATCGAAAACACATGAAAAACCTATGTATTGCAATGTGTTAGTGGTATAATTAAGGTGTAAAAAGCAAGGGGTGATGATTTATGAAAAAGGATAGATTTAAGTCATTATACGTAGAGGTAATTTTTACAATAATCGCATTTGCCATAATGGTGATGCTCAGCTACACATTTAACAGCAATACCGTAAGAGTGAACTTAGCACGAAATGCCGAAAGTGTATTGTCGTTTACTCACCAGCGCATTGAGTCCGAGCTTGTAGCCTCAAGGATGATGCTTGGGGTATTTCGCCACACAGTAAGTCAATTGATAAGTGACGGCAATGTTGAAATGTTACCAAATTACATCAGATTAGTCAGCGAATACGCAATGTCAAAGGAGTCCGGAATACAAAACACAAACGGCTTATACGGCTATTTTGAGGGCATATATGACCGGCCTGCATTTCTCAACGGGATAAACTGGACCGCGCCCGAAAATTATCATCCGGAAAAAGAGATATGGTACATTTCTGCGCGGGAAAACTGCGGCAAAATTACGGAAACAAAGCCTTATATCGACGCATTTACGGGAAATTACATAATTACATATGCCTGCTGCATTCATGATGATGACGACAATTATATGGCAGTAGTCTGTATTGATGTGCAGCTCGAAAAAATCGGCAGGATTGTAACAAGCACAACCTTAAACGAGGGTGGTTACGGAGTGCTCACAGCACCCGATTTAACTGTTATTGCACATACAAATCCGGAATTTATCGGCAAGCGGCTAAATGGGCTGCTAATACCGATTTCGTCCTATTCGGAAGAAATCAGGCAAGGCGAGGAGTTATACGAAGAAACTATGAAAAACTGGCGCGGCGAGGAGGTAATAGCCTTTTCAAGAAGCTTGCCGAACGATTGGCACTTAGTGCTTCTAACTCCAAAAGCACAATATTACACAGGTACAACCGAAATGTTCATTGTGCTTTGCATATTGGGACTTATTATGATGACAGTTTTAATAACTGTACTTGTGAGAATTGACAAAGCAAAAGCAAAGGCTGATGCCGACAGCAAGCAAAAGAGCACCTTTTTGGCGAATATGTCACATGAAATGCGAACGCCGCTTAACACAATTATGGGAATGGCTGCAATCGGCATAGAAGAAGAGGAACTAAAAGCAAAAAACTATGCACTCGAAAAAATCGACGAAGCATCGGCTCATCTTTTAGGCGTCATTAATGATGTTCTCGACATGTCAAAAATTGAAGCAGGGAAGCTTGAGCTTATACTCAGCGACGCTTGTTTTGAGCAGGTGCTAAAAAAAGCAATTAACGCTGTCGATTTTAATATCGAGCAAAAAGGATTGGAATTTTATGTAACAGTTGACGGAGCTATACCCCCGCTTCTTATCACCGATGAGCAGCGGTTGGCACAGGTCATTATCAATCTTTTAAGTAACGCCGTGAAATTTACGCCCGAAAAAGGCGTAATACGACTCAACGCATATCTTACAGATGATACGGAAGACATATGCACAGTTACGGTAGAAATCATTGACACAGGAATAGGCATAACACCCGAACAGCAAAAGAGAGTCTTTAGCGCCTTTGAGCAGGCCGAGAGCGGAAAATCCAGAAGATTTGGCGGCACGGGACTTGGGCTTGGCATCTCAAAGCGGCTTGTTGAAATGATGGGAGGCAGTATCAGCGTCACCTCACAGATTGACAAAGGCTCAAACTTTACATTTAACTTTAAGGCCAAACGCAGTGACCAAAAGCCCGTATCTCTCCTCGATGAAAATATCCGTTGGGAAAACATCAGCATTCTCGTGGTTGATGACTCCGCCGAGGTGCTCTCATACTTCTCGCATATTCTCGACCGTTACGGCGTGACATGTGACGTAGCTCTCAGCGGAAAAGAAGCCATTAAACTCATTGAAAATACAGGCGGTTACGACATGTATTTTATCGACTGGAAAATGCCTGAAATGGACGGAATTGAGCTTACGAGAAAAATAAGAAGCACCGACCTGAAAAGAAAAAGTGTTGTTATCATGATTTCGTCTACCGAATGGACGGTTATACGTGAGAGAGCGGAGCAGGTCGGCGTTGATAAATATCTGATGAAGCCGCTGTTTGCATCCGATGTAATGAACTGCATGAACTCATGCATGAGCAAAACAGACGAACAAACACCGCGTCACAAAAAGATAATGAAACTCGGCGAACTGACGGGCTGCACTATTTTGCTCGCGGAAGACGTAGAGATAAACCGCGAAATACTGCTCAACAGAATGAAATACACAGGCGCAAAAATCGACTGTGTACAAAACGGGGCAGAGGCTCTGCAGACACTTATAGAGAACCCCGACAAGTATGACCTCGTATTTATGGACGTTCAAATGCCGGTAATGGACGGCTTGGAGGCTACGAGAAAAATCCGTGAAAGCGGCAGTAAGTTGCCGATTATTGCAATGACAGCCAATGTGTTTAAGGAAGACATCGACCAGTGCTTAAATGCAGGCATGAACGACCACATCGGCAAACCATTAGATTTAGACATAGTGCTAAACAAAATCCACAAATACATGCATTGATTAAATCGCCAACCGAAACTCCGTGTATTCCCCCGGCTCACTGCTTACTTGCAGCACGGCGCCAATCCGCTCGGCTGCTGCCTTTGCTATTGCAAGACCAAGCCCGAAGTCTCCGCTCTCGGACGACCTTGAAGGGTCGCTGCGGTAAAACCGGTCAAACACCTTGTCCAAGTCATCTTTTGGTATGCCGTCGCCCGTGTTGCGGACAGAAAGTACAATCTCCCGCTTATCCCTTTGCAGCGAAACCTCGACCTTGCCGCCGCCGTCGGTATACTTAATGGCATTATCAATATAGACGGAAACTATTTTCAGGATATGCTCCTTATCGCTATCCAAAGTAATATCGGGCTCAATTTGCCTATCTATTGAAAGCCCCTTTTCGAGTGCCGCAGGCTCCATTTCACAGACAGTTTCCGTGATAATCCCGCTTAGGTCAAGCTTTTCAATAAAAAGTCCGGTATCTGTGTCTTCCATACGGGCAAGCGACAATAAATCACCGACAAGCCCGCCCATTCGCGACACCGCCCGCATTATGCTGTCCACCCATTTAATTTGGCTCTCAACAGTTTCGTCCATGCTTGAATACATCACACCACAGTTTGCATAGCCGTATCGATATGCATCAAGTGGAGACCGTTTCTCAAACCTTTCTCTTGTTTTCCGTGAAGCACAGTTGTATAATATTGAGAATATAAAGCAGCTTGCGTGATAACATAGAAATGTGGAGAAAGTAAGTTTGAAAGAAATTATTAAAACCAAGCATGATATATGCACGGGATGTAACAGATGTGTCAGAGGCTGCCCGATGGAAACGGCAAACATCACATATCTTGATGAAGACGAAAACATAAAAGTCAACATCGACAGCACGCAGTGTATTGTGTGCGGACTTTGCATATATACATGCCACCATAACGCAAGATATTTTGTTGACGATACCGAGCAGTTTTTTGCAGACCTCGCAGCGGGAGTTCAAATATCAGTTATTGCGGCGCCTTCAATTCAAATTAATATCCCCGAATACAAAAAGTTCTTTTCATACTTAAAAGGCTTAGGCATTGACAAAATATATGATGCGTCATTCGGGGCTGATATTTGCGTATGGGCATCAATAAATCACATAAAACAGTCGGACGCTATCAGGATTATCAACCAGTCGTGTCCGGCTATTGTTTCATATTGCGAAATGTATCGCCATGATTTGCTCGAATATCTCTCTCCGATACACAGCCCTATGGTGTGTACAGCAATTTACATCAGGCAGTACGAAAAAACACAGGGGAAAATTGCCGTGCTCTCCCCGTGCGTAGCAAAAGGAAACGAGTTTGAGGCAGTGGGCTTTCCTCACTACAACATAACTTTCAGCGGTCTGCTCAGCTATATAGAAAAAAATAACATCAGGCTTCCCATAAAAGAAACCGACTTTGACCTCATTGGTGCATTAGGTTCTCTTTTTCCCGCGCCGGGCGGGCTTAAAGACAATCTTGAACTTATCTTAAACAGAGAAATCCGCACATATTCGGCAGAGGGTTCAACGGTATATAAAAAGCTCGACATGTATGCCAAAACACACGACGCATACAGACCTGAAATGTACGACGTCTTGAACTGTATCGACGGGTGCAATGTTGGTACGGGCTGCTCGCATGAACGAAATCTTCTTGAAGTCGAAACAATAATGGATAACCGCAAAAGAGAAGCGGCAAGTAAATATGGTGCAGACTACTACAAGGAGCTCTATAAGGAATATAACGACAAATTTAACCCGTCTCACTTTATCAGAGAATACCGACGGATAAACACAACATTAACCGAACTCACAGACGACGATATCACAGCCGCATTTAAGCTCTTAAAAAAAGATACGACAGAAAAACAAACCATGGACTGCGGCGCTTGCGGCAGCGACACATGCCGAGATATGGCAAGAAAAATCGCACTAAAGGTCAATATCCCGATGAGCTGCATTGTGCGTGACGTGGAAAAACTCCGCGAAGCGGAAGAGCGTACACAAATCATGATTGACTCCACACCCATGTGTGTGAGTATCTGGACAAGAGACTATAAAATAATCGATTGCAATCAGGAGGTTATCAACTTATTCGGAGTATCTCACAAGCAGGAATATATCGACACATGGCAAGAAAAATTTACGCCGGAGTACCAGCCTAACGGAAGATTATCTTCCCAAATGGCAGCAGAACTGATAGATGGTGCTTTTGAAGAGGGATACCGTAAGTTCGAATGGATGCATTTGGACATAAACGGAGAGCCGCTGCCATGTGAGGTTACTCTTATCCGTGCAACCTTTCAAAATGATTATATGTTAGCGTGTTATGTAAGAGACTTAAGAGATCATCATAGGCTGATTGATGAAATTCGAAAATCCGAAATTGCAATGGAAGCCAACAAGGCAAAAAGTGATTTCCTTGCAAATATGAGCCACGAAATTCGCACTCCGATGAACAGTATAGTCGGGTTTTCCGAGCTTGCATTAGATGATGATATATCAGATAAAACCAAGGGATATCTGACAAGTATCCTTGAAAATTCCGAATGGCTTTTACATATTATCAACGATATTTTAGATATCTCAAAAATTGAGTCCGGTAAGTTCGAGCTTGAAAATATCCCGTTTGACCTGCATGAAATTTTTACCGCATGCCGCACTATGATTACACCAAAAGCGGAAGAAAAGGGACTTATGATGCATTTTTACGCAGAGCCGTCTGTCGGCAGAATGCCGCTCGGCGACCCGACGAGACTGCGTCAGGTGCTTGCAAATCTTCTCTCAAATGCAGTGAAGTTTACAAACTCAGGTATCGTAAAAGTTCACTCCACAATCAAAGAACTCAAAAAGAGCACAGTAACCATATACTTTGAAATTAAAGACAGCGGTATAGGTATGACTCCCGAGCAGATTGACAAGGTATTTATCCCGTTCATACAGGCAGAGTCCGGCACCACACGAAAATACGGCGGCACGGGACTCGGTCTTGCCATAACCAACTATTTGCTCGAAATGATGGGCGGGGAGCTTAAGGTAGAGAGCACGCTCGGAGTAGGCAGTAAGTTCTTTTTTGAGCTGACATTTGAAACGATAGATGTGAGCACGGATGATTTGTCCGAAACAAGAATAGTTCTGAGTGAACTTAGAAAGCCCACTTTCAAAGGCGAGATTTTGCTGTGTGAAGATAATTCAATGAACCAGCAGGTCATATGCGAGCATCTGTCGAGAGTGGGACTTGATACAGTGGTTGCGGCAAACGGAAAAATCGGTGTTGACATGGTGAAAAAACGCCAAAGAAAAGGTGAAAAGCAATTTGACCTCATATTCATGGATATGCATATGCCCGTAATGGACGGGCTTGAGGCATCTGCTAAAATCCTTGAGCTTGACGTAGGTGTTCCTGTTGTTGCGATGACGGCAAATATAATGGCAGAAGACCGTGAGATGTATAAATCAAGCGGAATGGTTGACTACGTCGGCAAGCCGTTTACATCACAGGAACTGTGGCGTTGTTTGATGAAATTTTTCACACCAATCAGTTGGAATGAAGAGGATAAAACACGAAATACGCAAGCTGAGGAAAAGCTCAGGAAAAAGCTGATAGTAAATTTTGTAAGCAGCAACTGTCGAATTTTCGAAGACATAACAAATGCAATAAACTCCGAAGACATTAAACTTGCACACAGACTTGTGCATACCTTAAAAAGTAATGCAGGACAGCTTAACAAATATGACCTGTCTCAAATATCCGACGAAATAGAAGACAATCTTAAGGACGGAAAAAATCTTGTTACACAAGAGCAGATTGATAAGCTGAAAAAAGAACTGCAGGAAGTGCTGGCGGAATTTGAGCCGATTGCGGGCGAAGAAAACCGGCAGAAAGCAAATTTGACGGATACGCAGGCAGACACCACACAGCTCGCCCGCCTGCTTGATGAGCTTGAGCCGATGCTCAAAGAGAGTGACAGTGAATGTATGGACTTTATCGACAGGCTTGTCTTATTCCCTGACACAAATGAACTCATTAAACAAATCGAAGCGTTTGATTATAAAGCTGCAATGGAAGCCCTATCGAAGCTAAAAGAGAGGTACGTGCAATGAACAAATATCTGAAAAGAGCAGTTTGTATTGTGCTTGCCGCTGTCATCGCAGCTACCGCTGTAGCGGGCTGTGCACAAAATGTGCAATCAGACGGTGACGACTTTATAATCTTCACCTCATATAAGGACGTTCCCGAAATTACCGAGCAGGAAATACAAGCGATTGAAGCACTGCAAAGAGAAGTTGATTACTTTACATACGGTATGCCGCTGAGCACCGAAGCATTTGTAAACGAAAACGGCGAAATAAGGGGATACTCGGCACTGTTTTGCGAGTGGCTGACAGAGCTTTTCGGGATTACCTTTAAGCCGCAGCTGTACGAATGGCTTGATTTATTGGATGGACTCGAAACAGGAGAAGTTGCATTTACAGGAGACTTGATTGCCACGGAAGACCGCAAAGATATTTTCCATATGACAGGTGCGATTGCAACACGCCATGTCAAAGCATACCGCTTGAAAGACAGCGAGCCTTTTGGGGAAATAACTGCCAAAAGACCGCTGCGCTGCGGTTTTATGGAGGGTACAGCTACGATTGACCGTGTTACCGAAGCTATGGAGCCCGGAACATTTGAAATTGTCACGCTCGGCGATTTTGAAAGTGTGCACGGGGCACTCATAAGCGGGGAAATCGACGCATATTTTTACAGCGAAGTAGCCGAGGTGCACTTTGACAGATATGAAGATATTGTGGTATTGGATTTTTATCCTTTGATTTATGTTTCACTTTCAATGGCAACGCAAACAGATTTATTTGAGCCAATTATTTCTGTAGTTGACAAGGTTTTGCAAAACGGTGGTAAAAGATATTTAGTTGACCTTTACAACACCGGATACAAGGAGTTTCTGAAGCACAAGCTGCAAAATCAACTGACCGACGAGGAGCGTGAACATATCCGAACCCGCACTCTGCCCATTCCGGTTGCGGCGATTTATTCAAACTACCCGATTTGCTTCTATAACAGGCGATACAATGAATGGCAGGGAATATTTTTTGATTTGCTCATTGAAATCGAAGCGCTCACAGGTCTGACCTTTGAGCTTCAAAACGATGAAAATACCGAATGGGCACAAATGCAGGAAATGCTTCGCGACGGTGAGGTGGCTTTTGTTGCTGATTTGATATGGACAAAAGCGCGCGAGGAGTATTTTATCTGGCCCGAAACATCAATCCAGACCGACTATTATGCGCTTATATCCAGAGCGGACTACAGAAACATCACAACCAACGAAATACTGCACACGAAGGTAGGCTTAACCCGTGGCACTGCTTATACCGCCATGTTTTTGCAGTGGTTTCCCGGACATGAAAATACCGTTGAATATGACGGCATTGAGGAGAGCTTTATTGCCCTGCTCAACGGCGAAGTAGATATGGTTATGACTACGGAGAGAAGACTCATGTTCCTGACACACTATCAGGAGCAAACAGGCTATAAGCTCAACTATGTTTTTGACCAAAGCATTGATACAAGATTTGGATTTAATCAAAATGAAGTTATCTTGTGCTCCATTATTGACAAAGCCCTTAAATCCATAGATACAAACGGCATTGCAAACCAATGGATGCGTCGAACATACGACTACCGTGCACAAATTGCAGAAGCTCAGCAGCCTTTGTTTATCGGTGTGCTTGTGCTTTTCGGATGTGTACTCACCTTGCTTATTGTGTTGTTCTTTAGGAGCCGCAATGCAGGTAAACGCTTGGAAAAACTTGTCGGAGTGCGGACGCAGGAGCTTGAGCTTGCCTCTAAAGCCAAAACTGAGTTTCTTGCGAAAATGAGTCATGAGATAAGAACTCCCATGAACAGTGTTATCGGTTTTTCCGAGCTTGCCTTGGGTGAAGACATACCGCAAAGAGCAAAGGATTATTTGGCAAATATTCTGCAAAACTCGGAATGGCTTTTGCAGATTATCAACGACATTTTGGATATTTCAAAAATCGAGTCCGGCAAATTGGAGCTTGAGAAAATTCCGTTTAACTTACATGAACTGTTTTCCGACTGCCGCACAATGATTTTGCCAAAGGCTGACAGCAAGGGGCTTTTACTTCATTTTTATGCCGAGCCGTCTATAGGTAGAGTGCCTCTGGGTGATCCGACAAGGCTGTTTCAGGTGCTTGTTAACCTGCTTTCAAACTCAATCAAATTTACAAGCACAGGTTTAATCAAAGTCCAGTCGGCTGTCAGAAAATTCACCGAAAATTCTGTCACAATGCTATTTGAGGTAAAAGATACAGGCATTGGAATGACACAGGAGCAAATCGAAAATATATTTGAGATGTTCACACAAGCGGAGACCGGCACAACCCGCAAATACGGTGGTACAGGTCTCGGACTTGCAATCACAAAAAATCTGATTGAAATGATGGGCGGCGAGCTGACAGTCCTAAGTACACCCGGAGTCGGCAGTAAGTTCAGCTTTGAAATTACATTTGAAACAATCGATGCAAATGATAAAATCGTACTCGAACACAAAAAAGCGCCAATTCATATGGATAAGCCGTCATTTAAGGGTGAAATCCTTTTATGCGAAGACAATAGCATGAACCAGCAGGTTATAACCGAGCATCTTGCAAGAGTGGGTCTCAAAACCTGCGTCGCCGAAAATGGACAGATAGGCGTTAATTTGGTTAAAGAGCGGATAGAAAAAAATGAAAAACAATTTGACCTTATATTTATGGACATTCATATGCCCGTTATGGACGGTCTTGAAGCTGCGGGGAAAATACTTGAGCTTAATATTGACGTTCCCGTTGTTGCAATGACGGCAAACATCATGACAAACGATCAGGTTGTCTACGAAATGAGCGGTATGAGTGACTACATAGGCAAGCCGTTTACCTCTCAAGAACTGTGGCATTGTCTGCTCAAGTATTTTGAGCCGGTAGAGTGGCAGGCGGAGGATAAAACCAAAAAAACGGAGGCTGACAGCGAGCTGCAGCAAAAACTTATAAATAATTTCGTAAAAAGTAATAAAAACAAGTATAATGAGATAACAGATGCAATCAGCTCGGGAGATATTAAGCTGGCACACAGGCTTGCACATACCTTGGCAAGCAATGCCGGACAGCTTGGCAAGACGCTCTTGCAGCAAGCCGCAGAGGTTATTGAGTATCATCTCAAGGACGAGAAAAACCTTGTCGAAAGTGAACATATGACAGTGTTCGGAAAAGAACTGAATAAAGTCATTAAAGAGCTTGAGCCAAGGGTTTCTGTAAGCGCAAAAGAAAACGAAGATGTACAGAAGCTCAGCAAAGAGGAAGCGGACAAACTGCTCGATGAGCTGATACCGTATCTGCAGGAGGGTGATACTGAGTGTTTTACATTTACGGACAAGCTCAGACAAATACCGGATACTGCCATGCTCATTGAAAAAATGGAAGAATTTGATTTTAAGGCGGCTCTTGAAATAGTTTCAAAGCTAAAAGGGTTGAATTAGGAGTTTTTAATGGAAAAGAAAAATAGTATACTGATTGTAGATGATGATCCCTCAAACCTCATGGAACTCATACATATTCTCAAGGAGGATTACAAAATCCGTTCGGTCAAAGACGGCATGTCTGCGCTCGAAAACGCAAATGAGTTTTTGCCGGATATTATTTTGCTTGATGTTATCATGCCCGACATGAGCGGGTTTGAGGTTATCGCCGAGTTTAAGAAGCAGGAGCGAACAAAATCAATCCCAGTCATTTTCATAACGGGAATGAAAGATGCGGTCAATGAGAGTGAGGGTCTGGCAATCGGTGCGGTTGACTATATCCGCAAGCCCTTTGACGCAACGGTTGTTAAACTCAGAGTCGGTCAGCAGCTGAAAATCGTCAATCTTCAACGTGAACTTGAAAGTGCTTTGGAAGCAGCGGAGTCTGCCGCAGAAATTGCAGAAGCCGCCAATAAATCAAAATCTTCATTTTTGGCGAACATGAGTCATGAAATCCGCACACCGATGAATGCCATTATGGGTATCACCGATATTTTGATGCAAAACGAAACATTATCTGACGAAATAGCAGAGGGTCTTGATAAGGTATACGCTTCAAGCGAAATGCTCATCGGGATTATTAATGATATTTTGGACTTTTCAAAAATTGAAGCGGGCAAGCTTGATATATTACCTGCAACATATCAGGTTGCAAGCATGGTCAACGATGCTATTCATCTGAATATGATGCGTATCGGAAACAGACCCATTGAATTTGAACTTAATATTACAGATGATATCCCCGCGAAGCTTATAGGCGATGAGCTCCGTATCAAGCAAATACTTAATAATATCTTATCCAATGCTTTTAAGTACACAAGCGCAGGCAAGGTTTCTTTATCAATTATTGCAAATCGCGAGAGTGACGGTAAAAATGCGAACCTTGTTTTGGTCGTTAAAGACACAGGACACGGAATGACCAAAGAGCAGCTCGATAAAATGTTTGACGAATACTCCCGTTTTAACGAAAACTCCACCCGCAGCATTGAAGGCACGGGGCTTGGTTTGTCCATTACACAACGCCTTGTTAATCTTATGCACGGTGAGCTTCAAGTTGAAAGTGAACCAAATGTGGGCACCACGGTCACTATACGACTTCCGCAGGAAACAATAAATGATGAAGTTTTGGGTAAAGATGTAGCCGAAAACCTGCGGCGGTTCAGGCAGAGTAATTCATCATACAGAGAGAAAAATAAGTTCAAACGTGAACCTATGCCATACGGTAAGGTTTTAATTGTTGATGATACGGAAACAAATATTTTTGTAGCCGAAAAGCTTATGAAGCCCTATAAACTGAATGTGGAAACGGCAATAAGCGGGCGGGAAGCCGTTGATAAATGCATTGACGGCAAAATATATGATATAATTTTTATGGACCATATGATGCCGGAAATGGACGGAATGGAAGCAACAAAGCTTCTTCGCGACAAGGGGTACTGCGGAACCATAGTAGCACTGACGGCAAATGCAATGACAGGACAGGCGGAAATTTTCCTCGCAGGCGGTTTTGATGAGTTTATCTCAAAACCGATAGATACACGCGAGCTTGATCGTGTTTTGAATAAGCACATAAAAGATAAACAATCACCCGAAACCATAAAAGCGGCACAGGAGCAAAACGGCAGTGCGCACGACGCACACGACACCATCGGAGCCATGGAGCCGCTCCTTATCGAGTCTGCAACAAGAGATACAAAAAAAGCAATTGACACATTGGAAGAATTCTGTAAAAATAGCAAGGCAGATGATGACAACGAACTGCGCAACTTTGCAACAGTTGTCCATGGAATGAAAAGCTCACTCGGAAACATCGGCGAGCCGCAGCTGTCTCAAATTGCTTCCGATTTGGAAGATGCCGCACGTGACAAAAACATCGGATTTATTGAACAAACCACGCCCGGTTTTGTAGAGGGTCTCAAGCAGCTGCTTCAAAAGCTGGAACTTAGACAGGAAGCAACAGATGACGGTGACGATATAACAGACCTGCGGGAGAGTCTTATAGCGTTTAAGGCAATGTGTGCCGAGTATAACAGAAAAGGAACGCTCGACACCTTGTCCGGTATCATAAGGCATTTTGACAAGAAGAAAAAAGCATTTGAAAATGTAAAAGAGCATATACTGCTCAGTGATTTTGAAGAAGCGGAAAGTGCAGTTGAAGCGTTTTTAGCGGAGTTGGAAAAATAAATGAAAAAAATTGTTTGCCTTTTTTTGGCAGCGTGTATTATGGCGGCTTTGGTTGCATGCGGCGGAAAAATGCCGCCCACAGTTATGATTTACAGCAGTGCGGAAGATCACCGTATTGAAGCAATGCAAAAAGACCTTGATGCTCAGTTTCCAAACTACGACATTCAAATCATATACTATTCAACAGGTGATTTGTTAGCTGAGCTGCTCACAAACGGTACAGACACACAATGTGATATCATCGGTGAAATGGAATATGGCAATCTTGCAAGAATTACCGATGTCTTGGCTGATTTATCAGCATATGATACCGATATTTATACTGAAGATATGATACCTCATGTCCCTAAATACCTGCCATGGTACCGTAACGGCGGTTGCATCGCAATCAACAGAACAGTTCTCTCTGAAAGAAATCTGGCTGTTCCTGAAAGCTATGAGGATTTATTAAAACCCGAATATGAGGGGCTTATTTCCATGCCAAATCCGCAGTCATCGGGCACGGGATATATGTTCCTAAAGAGCCTTGTTAATGCATGGGGCGAAGACAAAGCATTTGACTACTTTGAGAAGCTGTCAAAGAATATTTCAGCTTTCACAAGCTCCGGCTCAGGTCCTGTAAATGCGCTCAAAAATGAAGAGGTGGCAATAGGGTTTGCTATGACTGCTCAAACAGTCAATGAAATCAACAACGGTTATCCTCTCAGAATTAGCTTCTTTGAAGAGGGTTCTCCGTTTTCGCTGTACGGCAAAGGTATTGTTAAAGGAAAAGAAACAAAGCGTGAGGTCAGCGAAGTTTTCGATTATATTGTCACAAAATGGACTGAAATGGACAAAGTGCTGTTTTGTCCCGAAAGGATATATAAAGAAAGAGAATTTTCGCTCCCCAATTATCCTGTAGGCATTATTTATGCCGATATGTCTAATAATACCTCTGAGGAAAAAGAAAGACTTTTGGAGAAATGGACACATAAATGAATATCAAAAAACGAATTCTCGTCCCTATGGTTGTGCTGGTAGTTCTGTGCGGAGCTGCAGTGCTCCTTTCTTCTATTTTTCTTTTCAGCAGAGAACTTAATAACTCCATGCGGGAAAAAGTTGACACTGCTATGAAAATCATCGAGTCGGAAATCAACGAGATGACTGCAAAAGCACGTCTTGCGGCATTTGCGGCAACAGACAACTTTAGTTTGAGCGAAGCGATATCAGACAATGATATAAACAGGATTGCAGATGTAGTCAGCGCGTTTAAGGCAACCGCACAGCTCGATTTTTGCACGGTACTTGACAACACGGGAACTGTTTTGGTTAGAACCTATGACCTCGGCGACTTTGGTGACAATATTGCCGAGCAGTCTCATGTTAAATCCGCATTTGAGGGCAAAATTGAGTCATACATTGCATCAGGAGACTCCATACGTCTTGGCATTATGGCAGGAGCGCCTATATTTGACGATAATATGAATATTGTTGGTGTCATATCATTGGGACTGCGGCTCGATACCCAAAACTTTGTATATAAGCTAAAGGAACAGACAGGATGCGAAGTAACAATGTTGTTGGGAACACAGCGTGTTTCTTCGACAGTTGTCGGTGAAGACGGCAGGCATATAATAGGAACAAATGTAGCAGATTATGTAAGTGAAAAGGTGCTCGCAGGAGAGCCGTTTTTTGACAGAATACAGCTTTTCGGCAAAGATTTATTAGCTAAATACATTCCGCTTTTTGGCGCCGATGATGAGATTATCGGCATGGTATTTGCAGGATTTTACACACAAGAGGATACTCAGAAAATTGCAATTTTTATTGTGATTGGAGCGGCTATAACACTTTTTGTTTTTGCGGCATGTGTAATAATAGCAATGTTCATATCCAAAGCTATTGAAGAGCGGCTAAATAATATGATGACCGAAATTCGCGCCTCAGACGAATATGCAAGACTTATGTTTGACTCCACTCCTATGAGCTGCGTTTTGTGGGATGAAAACTTAAAAATTATCAACTGTAACGAAGAAGCATTGACATTTTTCGGCGTCACAAAAAGGGAAGCCTTGGACGATAATGCAGCACTGTCGCCTGAGTATCAGCCAAACGGTTTGAAAAGTGACACAGGCGAGTTTGAAATGGTCAGACGTGCCTTTGATGAGGGATATATCCGTCAGGAGTGGATGCATCAGTCCACAAGCGGGGAGCTTCTGCCGTGCGAAGTTACACTTGTGCGCGTCAAGCATAAGGACGGGTATCTTATCGCTGAGTTTTTAAGAGATTTAAGAGAGCAAAAGTCACACTTGGAAGAGATTGAAAAAACGCGCGAGGCTGCCGAGCACGCAAATGCTGCCAAGTCTGTTTTCCTCGCAAACATGAGTCATGAAATAAGAACCCCGATGAACAGCATCATCGGGTTTTCGGAGCTTGCACAAGACGATGACATTCCGCAAAAATCAAAGGAATACCTCGATAACATTCAAGACAGTGCAAAAGGGCTGCTTAATATAATCAACGATATCTTAGATATTTCCAAGATAGAGTCCGGCAAAATTGTCTTGGAAAAAGTACCGTTCGATTTGCCCGATATTTTTTCTCATTGCCAAATGTCAATTGCTCCGAAAGCAGAAGAAAAAGGAATTTCACTCTACTGCTATGCCGAGCCGTCTGTTGAAAAAAAGCTGCTTGGAGACCCCGTTAGGCTTCGCCAGATTTTCCTAAACCTGCTCTCTAATGCCGTAAAATTTACAAACAGCGGTATAGTAAAGCTATTAGCCTCTCTTGTAAAAACAAGTGAGGACACGGCAACAATGCATTTTGAGATAAAAGACAGTGGAATAGGAATGACGCCCGAACAAATCACAAGGATTTTTGAGCCGTTTATGCAAGCTGACGACTCCGTTACACGCAGATTTGGCGGCACAGGCTTAGGGCTTGCTATCACCAAAAACTTCATAGAGCTTATGGGCGGCACTCTCGTTGTAGAGAGCATGGTCGGGGTCGGCAGTAAATTCAGCTTTGATATAACATTTGATTTAACCGAAGAAACAGCCGACATGGTTCCCTCGAAAATAATTCTCAGCGATTTCGAAAAACCAAACTTTGACGGTGAAATCCTCATTTGTGAAGATAACAGTCTCAATCAGCAGGTTATTTGCGACCACTTGGCGAGAGTGGGTATAAAAGCCGTTATTGCCGAAAACGGGCAGGTGGGTGTGGATATTGTCAAAAAGAAGCGCGAAGCGGGTGAAAAGCCGTTTGATTTGATTTTTATGGATATTCATATGCCTGTCATGGACGGACTTGAAGCAGCTTCGCTGATGATTGAAATGGGGGTCAAAACCCCGATAATTGCTCTGACCGCCAACATAATGACAAATGACATGGAAATTTACAGGCAGGCAGGAATGTATGATACACTCGGAAAGCCCTTTACATCACAGGAATTGTGGAGCTGCCTGCTCACATACATTGCTGCAAAAAGTTATACTACCATTAATGAGCGGCGGCAAAGTTCGGCAGATGACGAACTTCTCAAACGTCTGAAAATAAGCTTTGTCAAAAAGAATAAAACTAAATATGACGAGCTTATTAAAGCCATAGAAGACGGCGATATAAAATTAGCGCACAGAATTGCACATACTCTCAAAGGCAATGCAGGACAGCTTAAAAAGACGCAGCTGCAGCAGGCAGCCGAGGAAGTCGAAAGCAGTCTTTCGGGCGATAAAAGTGTTGTATCAATGAAACAGCTCGCAAACTTAAAAACACAGCTGAGTGCTGTGCTCGCAGAGCTTGAGCCGGAGGTAGAAGAGCTGCAGACAGGAAAAAAAGAAGCAGCCTCGCTGTTAGGCGGCGACGCTGCTCGGGTGCTTGAGAAGCTCGAACCCCTGCTTAAATCAAGCAGTTCGGAATGTCTTGAGTTTGTAGACAGTCTCAGACTGATACAAGGCACTGAAGATCTCGTTATGTATATAGAAGATTTCGACTTTAAGTCAGCGCTAAAAGCACTTGAAAAATTGTCACTTGGTTGATTTCTTGCTTTTTGTCCCCACAGCTGACGGTTCATCTTTTGCTCCGGAGAGTAAATTTGAAATTGCATCCATAACTTTTAAGTCTTGCCGTATGCTCTCAGCAAACTCGGCAAGGCTTTCTTCAATTGCGTCTACTTTAATCTCGTAAGCACTTGTGCTCTCGAGAGGCATTGCTTCTTCAGAGCCTATTGCCTGTGCCACAGCGGACGCAACCTCGCTGCCGGCACCGGAGAGCAGATGAGATATTGTCTCAATAACACTCATTTTATGGCGGATGTTTGTAGCAAGCTGCGAAGTTTCCGTTTCAACACAGTCAACCTTGCTCTTAGCAGGAGGAAGCTCCGGCTCCGGCTCGGGTTCAAACTCTATTTCGGGCAGAGGCTCTGCTTCAAGTTCCGGCATGGGTTCAATTTCAAGTTCCGGCTCGGGTTCGGTCGCAAATGCAGGGTCCGGCTCGCGCATGGGGTCAGGCTCAAGCACTTGGTCGAGCTCGGAAATAAGTTCCGGAATGGTTTCCGCCTCAGGTTCGATTTCCGGCTCAGGTTCTACAACCGCTTCAAGTTCGGGTTCTATAACAGCTTCAAGCTCAGCTTCGATTTCCGGTTCAAGCATAGGGTCAGCTTCAAGCAAGGGGTCAGCCTCGAGCATGGGGTCAACTTCGAGCATAGGGTCAGCCTCAAGCATTGCATCAAGCTCAGCTTCCGGTTCAAGCATGGGGTCAACTTCAAGCATCGGGTCAGTTTCACCTATACTGTCAAGTAATTCTGCTACATCAGCTTCGCTCGGTAATATTGTATCATCCATTTACGGTTTCACTCCATTTCCATAAACTGCATATCTGTATCTCAGTATAAAGTAGCATCATGCATCTGTCAAAGCATATTTTTCTTGCATTATTCATTAAAAAATGTATAATTTTACTATATCAAAGTATTTTAGTGATAATTATTAAACGGAGTTTCTGTAGTGGTAAAAGAAAAAAGTAACTCAAGTGTCAAAATTTCTCTCGTATATGCACTGTTTTTTATATCTTCAGCGTTTATGTTACTTGTCGCTGTAGTTTTTTCTTTTTATATAAGCGGTATGGAAAGAGAAACACTTGGCAGTATCCAAAAGCATCTATTAACTGCTGCTCATCACGCTTCAGTTTACCTCACAGTTGATGAATTAGACCTCTTCCATACGGAAGAAGATATGGAAAGACCCGAGTGGGAAGAAATACGTACAAGATTGCAAAAATTTGCTGAGGATACTCAGGTGCTCTATGTGTATTATTGGCGTTACACAGGGGACGGTTATATTCAATACATTATAGATAATGACGAAGACGAAGAATATATGGTACATCCTGCTATGTTTTTTTCACTTGAAGCCGACGAGATTTCTGCCGAAGCTGCTCTCGCAATTGAGGCAGGAAAAAGCTGGATAACGGATTTAGGTGTCTATACAGACTCTTGGGACGATCTTCTTACCGCAGTGGTACCGGTGTTTAATGATGACGGCACGGTATATTGCGGAGCCGGTGTTGATATAAGTGATGAAGTTCTTGTAACTATGCGAAGCAACATAAGAATAATGAGATTTATGTTGATATTCTCTTTACTTGTTTCGGTTCTGTCAGGATATCTTTGTATGCGCTCGTACAATAAAAAAGCCATTCAAAGCGTCAACGCAAGTTTATCCAAGAGTCAATTTCTTTCAACAATGAGCCATGAGATACGCACCCCCTTAAACGCAGTAATAGGGATGACGGCAATTGGAAAAAAAGCACAAGAGATAGACAAAAAAGACCGTGCTTTTAACAAGATTGAAAACGCATCTTTTCAATTACTTGGTGTTATTAATGAAGTGCTTGATATGGCAAAAATTGAAGCGAACAAGCTTGAACTGTCGCCCGTAGAGTTCGATTTTGAAAAAATGCTGCAAAAAGTAGTTGAAGTCGTAAGTTACCGTGCAGAAGAAAAAGGGCAGCTTTTGACTGTTAATATTGACAGTAATGTACCTGAGCGTATTGTTGCAGATGACCAGCATTTGGCACAAGTGGTAACTAATCTGTTATCAAATGCGATAAAGTTTACGCCGGAAAATGGCAGAATAGAGCTTACAGCCTATGTAGTCGAGCAGTCCGGTGATGAGTGCCGTCTACGTATCGATGTAGCCGATAACGGCATAGGTATTTCTCCTAAACAACAAAGCAGATTATTCAAAATGTATGCACAAGCTGAAGACGACACAAGCCGCAAGTTTGGCGGCACAGGGCTTGGACTTGTAATTTCAAAGCGAATTGTTGAACTTATGGGTGGCAACATATGGGTCGAATCGGAGTTAGGCAGTGGTGCGCGTTTTATATTTACGGTCAAAGTATTGCAAAAAATAAGAGGACAAAATTATATAAGCGAAAACCCCGATGCCATAGCCGCGAAGTCCGATGATATAAGTCATATGGACATAAGATTTGACGGGAAAAAGATGCTTATTGTCGAGGATATTGAAATCAACAGAGAAATTATTGTATCGATTTTAGAACATACAGGCATCCTTATTGACAGCGCAGGGAACGGAAAAGAAGCTTTAGACATAATAGAAGCAGAAGCTGACATGTACGATATTATTTTAATGGATGTTCAAATGCCTGTTATGGACGGCCTTGAAGCAACCCGGCGAATACGCACCTTGTATTCACCCCAAAACAATAAGCCGCCAATTATTGCAATGACGGCTAATGCGTTTAAGGATGATATTGAGCAGTGCCTTGAAGCCGGTATGAACGACCACCTAAGCAAACCGCTTGATGTTGAACGGGTATTTGAAGTGCTGCGTAATTATTTATCCTAAATACTCGACGCCGCTGTCGGACTGCCCGTTATCGCTGTCCCCGTCATCGTCGTCTTCGTCCAAATCCACGTCGACTTCTTCAATTTCAAGCTCTATGTTCTTGCCGCAGGCAGGGCAAGTGACCAGTTCTTTTGCGATATCTTCATCATCAAGCTCAAGCTCGGCGTTACATTCCGGGCAATTAACGTTTATGGAAAACTTTACACTGCCGCCGCAACCGTCACAAGCGCGAAGCTCATCTTGGTCGTCGTCCCAGTCATCGTCTTCGTCAAGCTCGTCCTCGTCGAGGTCCTCGTCATCTTCGTCGTCATAGTCCCAGTCCCAGTCATCATCGTCATCGTCATAATCGAAGTCGAAATCATCGTCGTCAAGGTCGAGTTCTTCCAAGAAGTCTTCAACATCAGCGAGGTCGTCCGATATCGCGTCAAGCTCCTCACCGATATCGAGTGCATTTTCGTTTAATTCTGCGATTTCATCTGCAATATCATCAAGTGTGTCGATGATTGCGGAAAACAGCTTACCCTCGTCTGTGGCGCCGATGTTCAGACCCTCGGCTAAGCCTTGCAGATAAGCGACTTGTTCCTTAATTGTCATAGTAGTGTACCTCCATTATTTATACAAACATTTTTATTTGGATTTTTTATCCTTTTGCGCGTTCCATGTATTCGCCGGACCTTGTGTCTATGCGGATTTTTTCGCCCTCGCTGATAAAAAGCGGAACCTTAACCTCGGCACCTGTTTCAACGGTTGCGGGCTTCATAACATTGGTAGCCGTGTCGCCCTTAAAACCGGGGTCGGTGGCTGTTATAACAAGCTCAACAAAATTTGGCGGGTCAACATTAAAGACCTTGCCCTTATATGAATGAATATTGCAAATGGTGTTTTCTTTAACAAACTTAAAACTATCGCCTAATAAATCTTTATTAACAGGCTCAAGCTCATATGTTTCGGGGTTCATGAAGTAATACAAATCGCCGTCATTATAGCTGTATTCCATGTCAACACGTTCGACGAATGCGCTTTCAAACTTTTCCGACGGGTTAAATGAAGTTTCAATAACAGCTCCGGTGATAACATTTTTGACCTTGGCACGAACAAATGCAGCACCTTTTCCGGGCTTAACATGTTGAAATTCAACGACCTGCATAACCTTGCCGTCCCATTCAAAGGTCACACCGTTTCTAAAATCGCCTGCAGAAATCATATTATTATTCCTTCCTAAAATAGGTATTTACCGATAAATATTCTAAACTATAAATGCTTTTATTGCAAGCTGCAGATAAATCACAGTACAGTTAAGGTCTTGGATATGCTCGTTATATTCTCGGAGCCGTCGTCTGTTATGTACAAAACATCTTCTATTCTGACGCCGAAACGACCCGGGAGGTAAATGCCGGGCTCTGCTGAAATCATTGCGCCTGCAGGAAGAATGTCTTCCGACAAAGGTGATGCGCTCAAGGTTTCGTGCACATCAAGACCTATGGAATGGCTAAAGCCATGTCCGAAAAACTCGCCGTATCCGGCTTCTTCGATTACGTTTCGTGCGGCGGCGTCAACATCAACGCCTCGAACACCACCAAACACCGCAGCTATGCCGGACAGCTGCGCCTTAAGAACCGTATCGTAAACATTGACCATTTCGTCGGTTGGTTTCCCGATACAAAGGGTTCTTGTCATATCGCTGCGCCACCCGTCAAGACATGCACCAAAATCAAGAGTGATAAAACCCTCGGCGATTTTATCATCACCGGGCACACCATGGGGCCTGCTTGAGTTAGCTCCCGATACAACAATAGGTAAAAATGCAGTTTCATCAGCACCATTTTTTAACATGCGGTAAACAATCTCGGCCGATAACTCCTTTTCCGTCATATCTGTGCTGATTATCGGCAGTATCTCATCAAAGACCTTTTCCGCAAGCCTTTGAGCCTTAATCATTTTATCAACCTCAAGGCGGCTTTTTATGTTGCGCAGATTGTTAATCAGCTTTTGAGCAGGAACAAGGCGGACACCAAACTTCTCAGACCATGCTTGGTAGGAAGAATATGTAAGTGTGGTTTCCTCAAAGCCGATAGAGTTAATGCTATTTTCTTTAATCAGCCTATCAACCTGATCGTCATACTTGCTGCCTTTTTCAAGCTGCTGCACCTGTGCGCCCGATATTTGCTTCTGCGCAGCCTCGAAATAGCGGGAGTCTATAACAAACCACGCATTTTCGGCTGTTATAAGAAGTGCTCCGGCACTTGACGAAAAACCTGTAGCGTAAAGTCTGTTTGTCGGGTCTTTGATAAGTATTGCATCTGCCTCATATTCGGGCAGAGCTTTTTGAATTTTTTGAATATTGTTCATAAAAACTATAACCTCTTGTTTCCGCATAATGCACGAAACGGCACTTCAATGTAATATCGCAGTGCAAGAAAAGGATTTGTGAAACGCTTCGGGTGAACAAGTATTGAAATAATACCTGCACGGTTTGCAGCGAGAGTATCGGTAAAAATCTGGTCGCCCACAAGTGCGGACTCGCCGACATCAAAACCTGCTATTTTCATTGCCTGCAGAAGATTGACAGGTGACGGCTTGCGTGCCCTCATAACAAACCCGGCTCCAAGCTCCTTTGCAAAAGCCTCAATCCTGTTTGCCCGTGAACTGTTGGAAACAATAATCAGTTCAAGCTCCCGCCTGCGTATTCTCTTTACCCATTGAAACACAGCGTCCGAGACAATCTGCTCGCGGTATGTCGCAATTGTATTATCAAGGTCTACCATAAGAAATTTTACACCAATACATTTTAAGAAATCCGGTGTTATATCGGTAAGCGAACGAAATGTATATTTTGGTATCAAAGAAAAACTCATAGTATATTATCAATTCTCATAAAGTGGGAATTTATCGCACAAAATGCTCACTTCGCCACGTATTTGTTCGGCATTTTTGTCAAAATCAGATGCCGCAAGGAAAAGCAACTCTGCAAGTTTATCCATTTCGGGTTCTTTAAAACCGCGTGTTGTAACTGCAGGTGTACCAATACGAATACCGCTTGAAATTGACGCGGGCTGCGGGTCATTCGGGATTTTGTTCTTATTTGTAGCGATATGAGCGAGGTCAAGATTTATTTCCATATCTTTACCCGTGACATCAAAATTACGAAGGTCAATGAGCATAAGATGATTATCCGTGCCGCCTGAAACAAGGTTGAACCCGCGTTTAATCAGTGCCTCCGAAAGTGCTTTTGCGTTTGCTTTCACCTGATGCTGATATTCCTTAAAATCAGGCCTTAGCGCTTCGCCGAATGCTATCGCTTTTGCAGCGATTATATGCATAAGAGGACCGCCCTGTGCTCCGGGGAATACAGCGGAGTTGATTTTTTTCGCAAGCTCTTCATTATTTGTCATTATGATACCGCCGCGTGTGCCACGCAGGGTTTTGTGCGTTGTGCTCGTTACAATGTCTGCATACGGCACAGGGTCGGGGTGAAGTCCGGCAGATACAAGTCCGCAAATATGAGCCATGTCAACAAAAAGTGAAGCGCCAACATCCTTTGCGATTTTTGAAAATTTCTCAAAATCGATTAATCTCGGATATGCAGAAGCCCCCGCAATAATCATCTTTGGCTTGCACTCTTTTGCAATTTTAGCCACTTCGTCATAATCAATGAGCTGATTATCGGCACGAACACCGTAAGATACGATGTTGTAGTACTTACCCGAGAAATTTGCCGCACTTCCGTGAGTTAAGTGCCCGCCGTGGTCGAGGTTCATGCCAAGCACCGTATCACCGGGATTTGTCAGCACCATAAACGCCGCATAGTTGGCAGAAGCACCTGAATGAGGCTGA
>WQXY01000023.1 GCA_009781515.1 Oscillospiraceae bacterium | reverse complement strand
TGCAAAGACTCTATGAAGAATATACTAATGTAAGAAAATATGAGCTTCGGGAAACAAGTATCCGCATTAACAGGCAGCTTTATGAGTTGTATATTCAGCCGATAATGGAAAATGTACAGTTAAATAAACTTTCAACAGCAATGCTGCAGAGATGGAAGCTTACGGTTGAAGAAAGAAATCTGGCGCCTGCAACAAAGAAAAAAGCATACAGTGCATTAAGGGCAATTCTCAATTATGCGGTACACATGGAGTATATTCCGAGAAATCCTATATTAAAAGTCGGGAACTTTATAAATGCTTTTGAAACAGACAAGAAAACAGAGTTAGTTTTCTATACGGCACAAGAGTTTATGCATTACATAAGCGCCGCAAAGCAAGCAGCGGAAGGAAGACAGAAAAAACATAACGATATGTCTGAATGGGACTTCTATGTTTTCTTTAACATCGCTTTCTACACCGGACTCCGCAAGGGTGAAATACATGCTTTGAAATGGAGCGATATAAGCGGAACGTTATTGTCGGTAACCCGCAGTATTGCTCAGAAGTTGCAAGGTGCAGACAGAGAAACACCGCCAAAGAATAAATCCTCGGTAAGGACATTGCAAATCCCTCTACCGCTAATGAAAATTCTGAATGAGCATAAGTTAAGGCAGCAACAATTGGAACATTTTACCGATGATTGCCGGATATGCGGATGTACGAGAAGCTTACGGGATTCCACATTGTTTGTAAAAAACATTAATTATGCAACCAAAGCAGGACTGAAACCAATAAAGATACACGGATTTCGCCACAGTCATGTTTCATTACTTGCCAATGAAGGTATCAATATCCAAGAAATTGCCCGCCGTTTGGGTCACGCAAAGGTAGAGGAGACATGGAACACATATTCACACTTATATCCGCGTGAGGAAGAAAAAGCGGTTGATATCCTTAACAAAATAGCATAAGATAAACAGTAAAATAATAAGGCTTCGGCGGAAAATCTGTACACGATTTTTACACGATTAAGCTAAAAACCGTGCATATATGTAAAAACGGCAGATATGGCAAAATGACCGCAAACCATTACAACGCAAAGAAGAATGATGGGTAGTTAAACAAGCGGAAAATGCCAAAAAACACTATAATCAAGTCCGGTCGGAAGCTCCAATGTGCACATTGACACGGTGTTGACACTATAGGTATTATATAGTGCTCTCGGTAAAAATGTCATTAATGGCACAAAATGAAAGGACGATTATTAAAATGAAAAAAATTAGCGTAAAAACAATAAGCATTATTATGGCTGTAATGATGCTGACAGTAGCACTTGTCGCTTGCGGTGATGCTGCAGGAGCCAAGCTGGAGCAGGATTTCTTAAACGCACTTAAAGGTGCAATTGCCGATGCTAAAGTAGAATTAGGCAAAGTCGGAACAAAAGCAACAGAGCTTGAAGCAGACGCAGAAGCAGAAATTCATGTTGCAATCGGCAAAGTAGGCGACGAATTTACAAAAGTCGAAGCTGCTGTTGCCAAAGAAACACAAGCAGGCGTAGATGAAGCAAAAGACATACTCGCAAATGTTAAAACCGAGCTTGGTACATTGAAAGCAAAAGCACAAGTCCTTGAAGGCGACGCAGTTGAAGAGCTGCACACCCTGATTTCAGCACTGGAAAGTAAAGTTCAAGAGCTTGAAAACAAGCTTCGCGGCTAATCAATAGTTTCAATCAAAAAAATAATCCGGGGCTGTAAAAACAGTCTCGGATTATTTCTTTTATATTATTTATATTATGTGCTATAATAGAGTTAATGTCAGCAATGTGCAGTTAGTATATAAACACAGTGTCAGGAGGGTTTAAAATGCAAGTAAGACAATGCGATTTTTGCAGAATGCCGTACCAGACAACGGGAAATAAAATATGCCGCGACTGCCTTATTGAGCTTGATAAGGATTTTATTAAAATCAGAGAATACCTATATGACAACGACGGTGCGGGCATAGAGGAAGTATCCGAAGCAACGGGAGTATCGAGAAAAACAATTTTACACCTGCTAAAAGAAGAACGCCTTATTGTGGGCGGTGATAGCAGCGACGGTGGCGGAGTATTAAAATGCGAGGCATGTAGAAAACCCATTAACACCGGCAGAATGTGTGCAGCTTGCAAAAAAGAAGTTATGCATGCAATGCAGGAAAATGTCAGAGCGGCAGCTCCCGTAAAAAGACCAAAGCAAAGGGAAAGAACGCCCGAAGAGGATAATATCAAGGGTGTCGCAAAGCTTCAGGTAAAATAATATTGAGCGTTATACCACATTTCGTTGCAAAGTACCTGTGCAGGGAGCTTCTTCCAAAACAGGAATATCGGCAATGCGGGTGGTATCCTTGTGTACGATAGGCGCCCATTTGACCTTTTGGAATAATGAGAGCGTAAGAACCGGCAGTGATATCAGGTCAAACCAAGGAAATAAAAATGTGTATAAAAGCAGCTTGAACGGGCTGCAGTTGATACGGTTATATTCTCTGATAACCGTAAGAATTCCCATGAGCAAGCTTGATAAATAAAGTCCGAGCACACCGGCAATTATATTTTCAGCCATGTTTTGAAAATCATATGCTCCTTGGCTGAAAAGGTTATACAGTACGCCGCTGAGAGGATATATCACACCGACCAAAAGACTGATAAGCCCGTAGGGGAAATAATGAGAGAACATGTCATAGCAGGTAAAACTTTTATGCTTGAAAATTCCTTTGAGCAGCGAGGAGCCATGCTGAAAGAAGCCCGTAAAGCGACCTTTAGCCCAGCGCAAACGCTGTTTGTATGAGGTTTGAAAATCAGTCGGCTGCTCATCATAAAACTCTGCATTATCGCAAAAAGCGGTTTTGTAGCCTTTTGAGCTTATATAGCTTGTAAACTGGTCATCTTCGGTAAGGTTATGAAACTTCCAGCCGTCAGCGAGCAGGTGAGAAGCAATCAAAAAGCCCGTGCCTGTTATGTGAGTGCCGATATCCATGACCGCGCGCGGGCGATGAAGTGCCATGGAGTTTCGGTGAAAATGTATGCCATATGCTGCCGAAATAAAGTTTGTGTCGAAATTTTTGCTTTTCCGATATGAGGTGACGATATCCTTGCCGGTAGAAAATGCTTTGTTCATCTGCGATACATAATCGGGCATAAGCAGATTATCGGCATCAAAAACAAAGTACCCGTCAAAAGCTTCTATGCCGTAGTCCGCTTTAATATTCTCAAACAAAAACTCCAAAGCGTAACCCTTGCGGGCTTTTTCTTTGTTAAAGCGCTCATATACTACAGCTCCTTTGTCGCGGCATACCCTCGCTGTATTATCTGTGCAGTTGTCCGCCACAACAAAGGTTGTCAAAAGTGACGGGTTATAATCCTGAGCGTGGATACTGTCAATCAAATTGCCTATGACCGCTTCTTCATTACGGGCGGCGATTACGATAGCATAGCGTCCAAGCTTGTTTGTTTCAGGGTAAACCACGGGTTTAATAAACAAACCGATGATGGTATAAATATGCCTGTGTACAACCAAAATACCTGTGAGAATAAGCAGCGCCGAGCATACCAAGTCAAAAATTTCCATAATTACACTTCCCAAATAGAATTTAATTTTTTCTATCAGAGAATGTAACAAGGAAACTTAAAGATAATGTATGTAAAAACCTTAAGATATTATGAAGAAAAGAAAAGAATGTCTTAACTGCGGAAATAACTCACCATATTTTGCCATTATCACGCTATAGACAATGACTGTGCAGCGTGATATACTCTATAATCCAAGAAGGTATAAACCGCAAGATCTATGAGGAAATTGCAATGGAGCAGCAAAGATATGTAGAGGTATATGGCGACTCTATTTTGCGTGGCGTTCAGCTTGACGATGAAAAAAAGCGTTACCGTATTGACAATAATATCGACGTTGACCTGCTTGAAAAGAAGTTTCGCCTGAGTATAAGCAACTTTTCAAAGTTCGGCTGCACAATAACAAAAGCGTTTTCGCTCATAGAAAAACGCTTCAAAAATAACGATGAAAAAGAAAAATGCGATGCAATCATATTAAACTTGGGCGGAAATGACTGTGACTTTGACTGGAAAGCTGTTTCCGAAAATCCCGATATCGAGCATCAGCCAAACACACCGCTTGATGCATTTGTTGAAACTTACCGCAAGATAATTGAGTTTCTTAAGGAAAAGGGGATACGCCCGATTATAACAACCCTGCCGCCGCTTGATGCGGAAAAGTTTTTTAACTGGTTTTGCGGAGGCTTGGAAAACAAAGCTAATGTTCTCAAATGGCTTGGTGGTGTGGAAGCAATTTACCGCTGGCAGGAGAACTATTCGCGCACTATAGAAAAGCTTGCAGAAGAAACGGGCGCTTTGCTTGTTGATATTCGCGGTGCGTTTTTGAAACACAGGAAAATAGAGCCGCTTCTGTGTGCAGACGGGACACATCCGAACACAGAAGGGCAAAAGATAATAACGCAAAGCTTTTTGGACTTTATCACATCGGCAAAAGCAAAGGGGAAAATACAGCTTTTTGCTTGAAGATTTCGTCATCACGAGACATACGCGTGGTGATCCAGAAGAAGCACTGATAGAAACGTAGGGTCTGGATTGCCACGTCGCCTACGGCTCCTCGCAATGACAGTGAGTACTATAGGATGAACTTTTCGATGACGGCGGCAACGCCGTCATTATCATTAGAGAGCGTAACGTAGTCGCACATAGCCTTGATGTCGTCATGTGCGTTGTCCATTGCAACGGAAAAGCCTGCGTACTCAAGCATTGAAACGTCGTTGAAAGCGTCGCCGACTGCAATCATTTCGCTGCTGTCGATGTTAAAGAGCTTGCCAACCTCGGCGAGAGCGCTGCCCTTGCCCGCCGCAGGGCTGACAAACTCCAAAAAGTGAGCCATAGATGAGAAGCAATTTAATTTGTCGGCAAAATGTGCGCTCATTTTTACTTGGTGCTCTTTTATCTCTGCGGGGTCTGCTATCCAAAGCACCTTTGAAAACCCGGGCACTTCGTCTTTTATATCTGCCAAGTCTGACACAGCGGTCAGAGCCAAATCGGGACTGTCAGAAAAATTTCTGTATTTCAAGGTTTCGTCACAAATGCGGTTGCACCAAAGGCGTGAGCCCGTCCATGTGATTTGAGCAATGCCGAGCTGCTGACCGATGTCGAAAGCTTCTTTTGCAAGCTCAAAATCGAGAAATCTTTCAAATAAGAGCAGTTCGGATTTTCCCATATATGCGGCAGCACCGTTAAAAACGATAAAGGGCATATCCTGATGCTCGGTAAATAAGCTGTTGACGTTTTTAATATTACAGAAAGGACGACCTGTGGCGGTGACAAAAAGCGCACCCGCTTTAACTGTACTGACGATAGCGTCTTTTGTCCGCTGCGTAAGCTCTGATTTGCTGTTTACGAGCGTGCCGTCCATGTCTGATGCGATTAGTTTGTATTTCATAGATGCTCCTACGACACTACCTTGCCGATTGCCTTAAATCCGAAGTCTTCTTTGATTTCGATGTCGCTGTATAATGGGTTTAGTGAGCGCAGATATGCTTTTTTGCCGTCGGCGATGAGTTTCTTGCAGTAGACATTGTCGGAATAGGCGAAAATTCCGATGTCGCCGCTGTCGAGAACGTCCTGCTCCCGAACCCAAATGACCTGACCGTCTGTGAGCAGGGGCTCCATGCTGTCGCCTGAGAGGCGAAGTGCAAAGTCGACGGCGATAGGGATATATGAGGGGACTTCGATGTCTTCATAGCTGCTGTCGTCAAGGAAGTTTCCTGTGCCTGCCGAAACGGGGATATCGTACAGGCGCAAAATGCGAGGGGCGATATACTCATCGTCGTAGTCGTTTGTATCTTGAGCCGGCATTATTTGAGGTAAGATGATAGGTGTGTTGAACCTGTATTTGTCGATTTGGAACAGGAGATCAACAAACTCGCGGGCTTTTTTGCGGCCGTCGCTGTTGAGCACGGCGTATGGGCCTTTTCTCATGCCTGCAAACTGCCAGAGCACGTCGTCAACATCGAGCAAATCGCAAAGTGCAATAAACTGCGGGATATTTGGCTGAGATAGCCCCTTTTCCCAGTTGTATATTGTTTTTGCACCGACTTTGAAACCGTAGATTGAAAGTTTTTCGGCGACATCTTTTTGCATGAGCTTTTTTTCTTTGCGAAGTGAGGATAGAGTGGAACCGATTGAAATATTCATTTACCTGCCTCCTGACTGTGATGTTATAAGCGCAGTATACACTATGAAAAACATAAAATCAAGAGAAAATCTTAAAAAATGTGAAAAAATTCCACAAAAATCTTAAAAACAAGGGAATAGACAGTGTAGAGGTGTGTCATTTTTGTTAGTGAAAAACGTCAGACTTTATGGTATAATATTAAAATTCGGTATAAATTTGCGGAGAAATTATGAGCATAAGAAGTAAAATCTTTATTCCTATGATTTCGCTCACAGTCGTTGCTTGTATTGCAGTGCTTATTGCGGCAATCGTGCTGTTCACCAGAGAACTTAACAACTCGATGCGTGAAAAAATGGACGTGGCGAAAAATGTTGTCGAAAATGAGATGCAAGACCTGCTTATAAGGGCAGAGGTTGCAGCGCTTGGAATGGCGAACAATCCGGAACTGATTGGAGTGCTTGAAAGAGATGATTTGCAAGGTATCATTACCATGGCAAATTCCCTCAAAAGCATGACGCAGATTGATTTTTGTAATATTATTGACAATAGGGGCTATGTCATAACAAGAACGCATGAGCCCACTCTTTTCGGTGATAATATATCAAATCAGCCCCATGTAGGAAGAGCGCTTGAGGGGTACAGAACCTCCAACATTACGCAAGGTGCCGTTATTGTACTCGGTGTTTATGCCGGCACGCCGATATACAACAGCAATATGGATATGATTGGTGTTGTGTCATTGGGATACAGATTGGATATACAGGATTTTGTATATAAAATGAAAGAACTTACGGGATGTGAAGTTTCAATATTCCGAAACGATATCCGTATTTCCTCAACCGTGACGGACACTGACGGAGTATTTTCCTTGGGGTCGCAGGCATCTGAGGAAATAAGCGATATTGTGTTAGCAGGCGGCAACTGGTATGGCAGCCTCGACTTCTACGGCGAAGATATGTTCGCTCATTATTCGCCGATATACGGTGCAGATGGTGATATTTTGGGAATGTTATCAATCGGATTTTATACTGCCGATGATACAAATAAAACAGTTTATTTTATGATTGCGGGAACATTTTTAACACTTGCAGTTCTCGCCGTATGTTTAGTTCTCGCAACATATATATCCTTGTTTATCGAGCGCAGGCTCGAAGCTATGATTGACAGAATTCGCCAAACCCGTGAAGAGCTGCGCGAGGCACGAGACGCGGCGGAAATGGCGAGCATGGCAAAATCAACATTCCTTGCAAATATGAGCCATGAAATCCGCACGCCCATGAACAGTATCATCGGCTTTTCGGAGCTTGCTCAAGACGGTGAGCTTCCCGTTATTACAAGAGAATATATAACCAACATTCAAGACAGTGCAAAGTGGCTTCTGAGCATAATAAATGATATTCTTGATATATCCAAGGTGGAGTCGGGCAAAATTGACCTTGAGCACATTCCCTTTGACCTGCCGGATATCTTTGCACATTGTCACTCGGCGATTGCACCAAAAGCGATTGAAAAGGGCATAATGATGTATTGTTATGCCGAGCCGTCTATAGGCAAGCTGCTGATTGGCGACCCTGTGAGGCTTCGGCAGATAATAACAAATTTACTGTCAAATGCCGTGAAATTCACCAATACCGGAACGGTCAAGCTGCTTGCGTCCCTAATTACTGTCACAGCAGACCAAGCTGCTATCCACTTTGAAGTTAAAGACAGCGGCATCGGCATGACACCGGAGCAAATTGAGCGGATATTTGAGCCGTTTAAGCAGGCTGATGACAGTATTTCGCGTAAATTCGGCGGCACGGGGCTTGGGCTTGCAATAACAAAAAGCATAATTGAACTGATGGGCGGTATTTTGAGTGTTGAGAGCGCTCCGGGTGTCGGCAGCAGGTTCAGCTTTGAGATAGTATTTGACCTCATAGACCGTGAGGCGCAGGATGATACGGTTGCAATTTCCGTTATTGACGACATTGAAAGACCAAACTTTGAGGGAACAGTGCTTGTTTGTGAGGATAATGGATTAAACCAGCAGGTTGTATGTGAACACTTGGCGAGAGTCGGGCTTGAAACCGTTGTGGCAAATAATGGTATTGAGGGCGTTGAAGCTGTCGAAAAGAAAATCAGAAAAAATGAAAAACCGTTTGATTTGATTTTTATGGATATCCATATGCCGATGATGGACGGCTTGGAAGCTGCGTTAAAAATCACCGAGCTTGGTGTGCAATCGCCTATTGTTGCTTTGACTGCCAACATTATGACCAACGATTTGGATATGTATAAAAACAGCGGAATGTCGGATATTGTCAGTAAACCTTTGACGACAAATGCGCTGTGGAAATGCCTGATTAAATACATACCTGTTAAAAATTACACGATTGTTGACAGGGACAAAGACAGTGCAGAAAATCAAAAAATACAAAAGTTGCTAAAAACAAATTTTGTAAAAAGCAACCAAACCCTGCTTGCGGATTTCTCGGAGCTTTTGGAAGCCGGTGATATTAAAGCGGCTCACAGAATGGTACATACCTTAAAGAGTAATGCAGGTCAAATAGGGGCAAAGCGTCTGCAAGCAGCTGCGGCTGTTGCGGAAGCAATGCTTGTAGATGAAGAAAATAAGCTGACGGGCGAGCAAATGCAAATCATTGAAAAAGAGTTAGATGCAGTGCTTGCAGAACTCGCTCCGCTATTGGATGAGCAGACAGTTGTTGTCACCTCAGATACCTATGATAAGGAAAAAGTACAGAAACTGATTGCAGAAATAGAGCCTCTGTTTCTAAACAGAGACACTAAGTGCATGGAGTTTATAAGTGAGATTGCCGATACCATTCCAAACTCGGAAAAGCTCATCACACTCATTGATGAATTCGAATTCAAAGATGCAATACTGGAACTTGAAAGCTTAAAAAATAAATTAATATAAGTGCGGTATTATTTCCCATGTGGCGCGCCAAAGTTTTTTTGAATTGTCAGGATATTGCGCCCGTCTTCATGCCGATAGCTCATATGATCCATAAGGTTTTTTACCATAAAAATACCGAGACCGCCGATTTCACGCTCCTCAAGGGAGAGGGTGGTGTCGGGGTCTTCTCTATCCAAGGGATTATATGTAACTCCGCGGTCAATAAATTCAATAAAAATGTTTTCCGGTGATATTTCCATGCACACCGTGATGTCGCCGTCGCCGTGCGGGTAGGCGTAGCTGGATATATTGACAAAAATTTCTTCGGCAGAAATGAATACATTTTTTTGCTGTCTGCTGTCGACCCCTGCTTTGTCCATTGCCAAGCCGAGAAACTCAAGCATATCATTTAATCTGCCGACTTTCGCCGGAATTTTTATCATAAACATATGATGTACCTCATTATGCAGCTATATTATCTATCAGCTGCGCCAAAAGGGTAATTCTGCCTGTTACCGAAGTGTTGATTGGTGAATTTTTTCTGATATATTCCGACAGTGCTTCATCTGCGCTGGAGAGCTCGCGGTGTACGGGGAGCGTTTCAAGCATTGAATAATAATCGCCGCCTGTCATTACATAGTTTGAGCCTGCGAGAGTCAGTACGGTTGTATTATCACCTGCTGAAAGTAGTGTGCCGTTATCGAGAGCAACCGAAATAATACGCTCGCCGATTGGTGCCGTCGGGTCGTAGACAAAATTAAAGCCCGATATTTGAGGGAAGCGCCCTTGCGGCGACAGTTCATAGTCTATGGTATGTTCATCTACGGCAACAATTCCGCTTACGCCGTTTTCAAGCACTTCAAAGAGCACGGCAGGGGTGATGTTTTTAACCATAAGTGTATTTCCGAACGGAAGTATACTGATAATATCACCTTTTGTAATAATCCCCGTGATAACATCGGCGCGGATATCACCGCCGTTTGCTATTGCAATGTCGGCATCTGCAGCCGCACGGTAAGCATCGGCGACAAGATTTCCAATCGGCATTTCCTGTGTGCGGACGCCCGGGCTTCTGTCACTTGACATGGAAACGAGGCTCTCGCCAATCGGTTCTTCCAATATGGCGGAGATTGTATTCGATATATCTATAAGCATCTGTGCGACCTCTTCATCGGGCGCGACATCCTGCACGTCTTCAAATGTTATGAGCGAGGCGGTTTTTGTGACAACTTCGCCGTTTTCTATCGAAATTACTATCTTGCCGAGATTTTGCCCGTGTCCTCCCGTTTGAGCGATGAGCACACCGTTTGCGACAAGCCCGTCTGAGAGCTCTGTATGGCTGTGTCCGTCAATGATAATATCAATTTCGGGCACTGCGGCGGCAAGCTGTGTAGACAGTGTCCCGCTGTACGGCTCGCTGCCTAAGTGGCAAAGTGCAACAATCAAATGCACACCTTGCCCTTGTAAATAATCTGTTTTTTCACGCGCTGTTTGTATAGGGTCGTTAAAAACAAGTCCGCTGACAAGCCCCGGCATTGCCAAGCCTGCCGTAGCTTCAGTGACAATACCGAATATTCCGACCTTTACACCGTCGATATTAATAATCGTTGTATCGTCAAGAAATTTCTCGCCGTCTGCCGTTACATTTGACGTCAAAAACGGGAAACCTGCGATATCGCGAAGCTCTTTAAGGCGCGCTGTGCCGTAGTTAAACTCATGGTTGCCGATTGCCATGGCTGCATATCCGGCAGCTTTCATCAGCGCGGCAATATCCTCGCCTCTGCTGAGCGTAGCAACCGGAAGTCCGTGCAGAGCGTCGCCCGCGTCAACAAGAACCCCGTTTGGTGTATTTTTGTGTATTGCGGCAATGCGGTCGATGCCGATTATGTCATAATCGTTTGATGCTACACGCCCGTGAATATCATTGGTGTGCAGGATGACAATTTCCGCCGTTGGTTTCGTTTGTGCGCTGCAAGCGGCAAGTGCGAGAAAGAGCACAACTGCAAAGAGTAATATAAAAACAGTCTTTTTCATGAAAATAAGTTCTCCTATTTGAGCTATTTTGTCGCGTAGATGATTATTATATACGCAAATTTACACATTATCAATATGAAATGATGAGATAAGCTGTCTTAAATGTAAGGTCATTTAGTGTTGATTTGAGACATTGATGACGATACAATATAAAATAGCGCATAGACAAAAACGGAGGAAATTAGTTTGAACGAAGAAGTATCTGAAAAAGATAGAGGGAAGTACGGACGCTATTCGGAAGTTGCGACAAAAATAACAGCGCTTGCTTATGTAATTTTAACTACAGGATATAATTTCATTTTTTATCCTCCAAGTGATGGGTTCATCAGACTTGTCTCGGGAACTTTACTGCTTGCTTCTATTTGGATTGTGTTTTGGCTCAACAAAATAGGAAAGCTGAGTCGTTTTTACGCGGCATATTTGACACCGACATTTGTTATGTTGATTAACATAACAGTTGCTGCCATTTTGGGCGGAGACAGTCTGTTTTTCTTTTTTATGATAGGCTGCTCACTACTGTCACTGACATTTTTGGATAAAAAAGCACTTACGTTATATTTAATCACTGCAAATGTATACGTTATACTTGCAATCTATGTGTTTAATCTCACTCTTTTGCCCGAGAGTACAAGTGCTCTCACGCAGACAATCCAATTTGTAGCCTGCAATTTTATTAATGCATTGGTTTATTACGTATGCGTTTTTTCATACGAATGGGTAAGAAAATATGACGAAGCCAGTGCTGTTGCAACAATGGCAGAGGTGCTGAAATATCGCGAAGACATGGTAACAGCGCTCAACAAAATGGCAATTATTCTATTATCCCACGAGGCTGAAAACTTTGATGATGTTATGGACAGGGGCATAAAACCGATTGCAGCGACAGTGGGGCTTGACCGGATTGCCGTTTACAGATTTGCCGAAGAAAAAGAACGTTTTAGTCAAGTGTACCTTTGGATTGGAAAAACCATGCCGCTTGAGGAATTTATGTTGGATATGCCTATGGTTAATCCGGTGTTACGTTGGTATGATTATTTTATCAAGGGTGAATGTATAAATGCCAATATAGCTGATATGTATGAAGATGAGGTGGCATACTTGAGCCGCTTCGGAATTAAAGCCATATACTTTGCACCTGTTTTTGTGTCAGGCAGCTTATGGGGTGTTATTACATTGGAAGACCATAAGGAGTATAAATATTTTGACGATAAAATAATTGACCTGCTTCAATCGGCGGCTCATTTATGTGCGGGTGCCGTTGTGCGAAAAGAAATGGAGCGGGAAATCCATTATACAAAAACAGTAAGTGATGAAAAGACGCGTTTTCTCGCGATGATGTCGCATGAAATACGAAACCCGCTGACAGTTATTGCAACGGGCATAGACTTTGCCGATGAGCAAGCCCTAAACAGCAGTGATGTATCCGATATCCGAGGTACACTGAATATTGTCAGAAATGAAACTCAAAGACTCGGACGTATGGTTAGCGGTATGCTCAAGCTCGCGTCTATAAACAAAGATACAGATGAAAACAGAAAGCGGACGGATTTTTCGGCTTTGCTGCATGACAGTGCCGAGGTATTCAGACTTACGTTGGAAAGACACAAAAATGAAATAAATGTGAATATTGCGCCAAACCTGCCCGATGTATATGTTGAAGCTGACAGATTTGCACAGATTATGACAAATCTTTTGACCAATGCGTCAGAGCACACACGAAACGGCAAAATCATACTTTCCGCAACTTTTGATGATGCGTTTATAACCGTAAAGCTTAGTGACACGGGTGCGGGAATAGAGAGCATCGTTGTGCCGCATGTTTTTGAGCGGGGTATGTCGGGAAAAGGCGGCACGGGATATGGTCTTTACATATGTAAGACCATTGTGGAAGCCCATGGCGGTACTATTAAGGTTGAGAGCAAAAAAAATAAGGGCACAACAATAACTTTCACTGTCCCTGTTTACGGAGGTCAAGAAATAACGCCTGCCGTCACTTAATGTATTGTGCGAGGTTTTTTTGCTTTTTCAGCGGAAGTATGATTAGACGGGCAATCTCGAAGTCAATCATGCTGTGTATGACCGTTCCAACCCCGACAAGGAGCAAAACGGACGTTAAAAACCCTTGGTCGAGATGAGCCTGACTGATATTTCCGTCAAAATAGAACACACTGACAACAATAAGCTCGCCGAGAGCATGAATTACAGCGATATAAAATGAAAATATTCTCAAATGCAGAGCTGAGAGCTCTTTTTTTGTCACTTTATGCAGTAAAAACGACCCTGCCAGTGCAAAGAAAATGTGGGTAGACGCCCGTATGACTATAATTATCGGAAAACCTCCCATAAAAAAGCCGAGTGTTGTGCCGAGTGCAACTGCCACAGCCATAACCGGTGAAATAAACATTGCGATAAAAATCGGTACATGACTTGCCAAAGTAAAAGAAGCAGGCTCAAGCACAACCTTTACAGGTGAAAAAATCGGTATAATGAGTCCGATTGCAATAAGCAGACCGGATACACAAATCTTAATAACTCTGGGGTTTTTCATTTAAGTGACCATTCCTTTTTGCATATCATCATGCAATAAATAACTTTACAGTTTCTGCAAACACAAATACTACCACAAGCTGTCAAAAAATGCAAAGAAAATGATTTTTGCATTTTTTTTTGCCGCATGTTAGAATTGATCCGACTTATTTTTAGGAGCGAAATACGAGAAAATGAACCTTTTTGTGCTTATTGCACTCGCAGTCGGACTGTCAATGGACGCATTTGCGGTATCAATATGTTTGGGTCTGTCCACGGCAAAAACAACGCTGAGAAAGGCGCTGATTGCGGGATTGTATTTTGGCGTTTTCCAAGCTGTTATGCCGCTCATCGGCTTTTTTGTTGCAAGCCGTTTTGCCGACATAATAATTGCATATGACCACTGGATAGCCTTTGCTTTGCTCAGCTTTTTGGGCGGGAAGATGATTTTCGGCAGCTTATCGAGCGAGGAGCAGGCGGAAAAAGAAAATTCGCTCCGACCGAAGCAGATGCTCCCGCTTGCAATAGCAACAAGCATTGATGCGCTTGCTGTTGGTGTTTCATTTGCATTTTTGCATGTTGATATAGTTTTGGCAGTGCTGCTAATTGGTATCACTACGTTTTTAGTGTCAATGGCAGGTGTGAAAATCGGCAGCGTATTTGGCACGAGGTTTAAGTCAAAGGCGGAGCTTGTCGGCGGGGTTATTTTGGTGCTGACGGGTGTGAACATCCTGCTCGACCACTTGGGAGTATATGACGGGTGGTAGGTGGTATGCAACTTACACAAACTGCAAATATTGTTTCAATTCGGGCAGCTGCGGAGATGAGAGGATTTCCTCGGTGTTGCCTTGTGCTTTTACTTCGCCTGCGTGCATAAAAATCACATGCTCGCACAACCTGCGAATTGTAGATAACTGATGACTTGTAATCACCCATGTAAGCTTTGATTTAGCTTGCATTTTTAATATAAACTCTTCAAACACGGCGATACTTTCAATATCCATGTTTGAAAAACCCTCATCAATAAAAACAAGCTTCGGCGAAAAAACAACAGCACGCATAAGTGCGAGCTTTTGCTGCTCGCCGCCCGAGAGTGTCAGTGCATATGTATCTCGCAGTGCCTGCAAACCGGACAGCTCAAGCAGGTGCTCGATATACTGCATATCGGGCGTTATGCCGCGGATTTTCAGAGGATAAAGCAGGTTTTTGAGAACGCTCTCGTGCATAAGATAAGGCTTGCGAAACACCATGGTTATGTCCCTTGCGGTCAGCCCCCCGCTGTCTACAACGCCGCTGTCGGGCTGCATAATACCTGCCATAAGTTTCATGGCAGTGGTTTTGCCGCAGCCGTTCGGGCCTATAATGCCGTAAATCTTCTGCTCAGACATGTCAAGGCTGTCGATATTCAGTGAAAATTTTTCAAAATCTTTTTTTAGTCTAAAAATTTTCATCAGTCCGATGCTCCCTCTTGCGTAAAAATCCTGCGATAAGCTGCACGGCAAATGCTACGATTAGAAGCACAACTCCAAGGAAAATTGCAACATCAATTTCGCCCCTGTTTCGCAGCATGGATATCGTTGTGGTCATAACACGCGTATGGTAGCGGATGTTCCCGCCGACGACCATGACGGCACCAACCTCGCTCATTGCACGACCGAAACCCGTGACTGCCGCAAAATAAATATCGTTACTCAGCTCTCGGATAAGCAAAATCTGCGTTTGCATTTTTGTCGCACCCATAGTTTTTGCAAACGCACGGATATTTGCCGCGCTTCGATGTGCCGCATTATATACAAGACCGCTGATGATAGGCGTCAGTAGCAGCACCTGCGCAAAAACCATTCCCTCAAAAGTGAACAGACGACCCATAAAGCCGAGAGGTCCGCTGCGCATCAAAAGCAAATAAGCAACGAGTCCCACAACCACAGGCGGAGCTGCCATAAGCGAGCGGTTGAAAAGCACGATGAAACGTTTGCCGGGAAAATGTGCCTTATCGAGCCACAGCCCGAACGGCACCCCGATAATTGAAGCTATCGCTGTGGATAACAAAGTCATCCGCAGCGATAACGCGATTATTCCGAGTGTTTCCGTGCTGAGAAAATTAAACATAATAATCCTATGTGACTAAGCATCGGGGAAGAACAGTGACTGACCAAATTCTTCCACGCCAAAGCTGCCGATAAGTGCTTGCGTCTCCGCACTTCTTATCCAATCAACAAATTTTTGAGCGCCGACAGGCTCGAGTGTTGAAGAGACGATGAGAACACCGTAAGGATTGAGCAGGTCGGGGTCATTTTCGCAAATAATAACGAGATTTCCTTTGTTTGAGTATGAGAGCCATGTGGCACGGTCGGCGAGTGTATAAGCATTAAGCTCTGCTGCCATGCCGAGAGTGGCGCCCATGCCTTGTCCGGACTCGCGATATCCCGAGTTATCCTCGGGGGTCAATCCGAGCTTAGACCAAAGCGAAAGCTCTCTTGTATGTGTGCCTGACTCATCGCCGCGAGAAATGAAGAGTAAATTCTGCTCAGAAATGGCTGTAAACGTTTCGGATATGTCCCTGCTGTACGAAAGTGCTCCGTCCGAGGGTCCGACGACAACAAAGTCGTTGTACATGACATCAAACCTTGCTTCGGCAAAGCCGTCTGCAACAAACGCATCTTCCTGTGAGCGTGCGTGTACGAGCAGCACATCAGCCTCGCCGTCACGTCCAAGCTGCATTGCCGCTCCCGTACCCACAGACACCACAAGAGCTTCCCAGCCTGTTTTTTCTGTAAATACAGGCAGGATAAAGTCGAGCAGTCCGGAGTCATATGTGCTGGTGGTGGTTGCAAGAGTGATAGTGCCACTCTCGTTTTTTGCGTCGCCGCATGCACAAAGCAGCATTAACATCATGCTTAAAATAACAATAACGGCGGTGGATAAAGCGATTTTTCTTTTCATCTTTCTACTCCTTGTAAAAAATTATCCGCATGAACGCAGTAAATTTTACAACAGCAGATTGCTCGTCCACATACCGTACTGAAGCTACATTTCACTAATTCAATTGTGCGGCAAGTATACAATAATTTGCAGAAGCTGTCAATATGCCGTTAGAATTACACATTTGTCGGTAATTTCTTCTTGCGTTGTGTAACGCAATAGTTTAATATGGAGGCAGATAAAATATGTTGGGCGGAGCCACGAAAAATAGGAGTGTTTGTTACATTGCTTATAGAAATGCAAAAGATTTTCGTGCAATACAATCAATCAACCTATGCGAATATCATGGAAGCGCTTAAAGCCGGTGATGATAGAAAAGCCCACAGGATTATCCACACCCTTAAGAGCAACGCAGGGCAGATACAGGAAAAGCAGTTACAAGAAGCGGCAAAAATCGCCGAAGAAGCTTTAGCAAAAACACCGCCGGAACCAATCGGCGAGCATCTGGAAATTATCAAAACCGAGCTTGATAGGATTTTATCGGAGCTTGCACATTTATATCAAAAAGAAACGAAAAAAAGCGCTAAGAAAGCAATCGGCAAAAAAGAAACCGCACAGTTATTAAGCCGCTTAGATTATTTATTGAAAAGCAGAGACACAAGATGCTTTGACTATCTTTCGGAGCTTTCGTCAATACCGAAAACTGATGAGCTAATAGAGCTTATTGAGAATTATCAATTTAAGGAAGCGCGTATTATTTTGGAGGAACTAAAAAAAGAGTATGAGTAATTCAGGCAAAGACAATCAATCACTACAGGAAAATATTCTCTCAACACTGCTTGATACAATTCCAGACCTGTTTTATGCGAAGGATTTGGATATGCGTTATACGCATGTCAGCAATGCCATGGTAAATTTCTATGATTTAACCCGAGAGGATTTTATCGGGAAAACAAATGATGAAATATGGCACGGCGGCGAAATAAGCGAGCATTTTGACGAGATTAACCATAAAGTTGTTGATGAAAAGCAGATGGTTGTCCGTGAGGAATACATTGCTAACTCTTACGGTGAAGTGCGTTCGTTCAACACAACGAGAATGCCAATATGGGTAAATGGTGAAATCAGCGGCGTAGTAGGAATAGGGTCTGATGTGACAGAATATAAAGATAGAGAAAAAGCGATTGCAAACAGCTTTGAGTATGCAAAACTGCTCAGTGAGTCCCTTGTGCGTATTACAAGGTCGCCGGCAATTACAATAGGCGATTTGGAAACTGTAGCAATGCTCATAGCGCAGGAGGGTTGTACGGCTCTTAATGTGCGAAGTGCGGGTGTTTGGCGCCTTGCTCCAAGCGGAACTGCGCTGCGTTGCATTTCATATTATCACTCGGGCACAGGTAAACATTCCGTTGCAGAAGATTATGATATGGAAAGCAATCCCAAATATACTTCAAGGCTCAAAACACAGCGCTTGATAGTAGTCAATAATGTAAATGCATACGAATATGAAGTAGACGACCCGTACAATGTCGGGCTTTGTGCTTATCTTGAAGCGCCGATATATGCAGGCGGCAAGCTCTACGGTGTTATCAGTATCGAGCAAAACCGCAGTGATGATTATCCTGACGGGCGTGAGTGGACATTGGAGGAGCAAAGCTATGCTTCGTCGCTTGCCGATATGATGGCACTTGCCGTGGCAAGCTTTGAAAAGCGTGTTGCATATGAAAAGATAGCGATAGCCGCAAACAGCAAGGAAGAAATACTTGCCGATGTCAAAGTTCGTGCAGGCAGTATTTTGATAGTAGACGACGACCCGCAGACCATAGCGGTTCTCACAAAAACATTTGAAAACAAACACAGAGTGTATGCAGTGACAAGCGGTATTGATGCCATTGAAGTCGCAAAGGAGATTATGCCCGACATAATTTTGCTTGATGTCATAATGCCGGACATGAACGGATATGAGGTAATTATAGCTCTAAAAACTTCATCAAAAACAAGCGATATACCGATAATAATCATTACGGGACACTGCGACGCCGATGTTGAAGTGAAGAGCCTGCAGCTCGGTGCGATTGACTTTATACCAAAGCCGTTTAATTTGGATTTGGTAAAACTGAGAGTTGAAAATCAGTTAAAAATCATAAACTACATTCGGACGATTGAAGCAGACAAGAGCGGTGAAACACCGCAGGCGGAAGAGTAAAAGAAAACACAACAGGGGCAGGGTTTTAACCCTGTCCCTGTATTAGTTTATAAGTAAAGTTATTTACGCTGAGGCGCCGCCGGATTTCCAATCGTCAAATGCTTTCATAATTGACTCATGTGTTTTCTTTGTGACATCAGGCAGTTTATCAAATCCGCCGAACATTCTGCCGACTTCGTCAAAACCTTTTTGAACGGCTTTGCGCATGGTTTCGATTTGGGCATCACTTGCACCCTCGCCAACTAAAGCTTTGGCAAAATTCATAATACGGTCTGTCGTTTGCTTGACGCCAAAAAAGCCGTCTTCGCTGATAAGCTGCTGAGCCTGAGCTCTGTCGGCTTCACTGAGTTTGCCGTTTTTTACTCTGTTTGCCCAGAAACCTTGACCGTTTGCGTCTTCAACGCCAAGCGCCGATGCAATAAGTTTTCTGACTGCATCGCCCATGTGGTTGGTTTCTTTCCACAAGCTGTTGATTGCTGCGGGGTTTGCTGCTCCCTTTACAGAGGGGGTGTAGGTGTCGACCGGTGGCTTTAAGATATCGGCGATACTCGGGTCGGGCACCTTTTTGGGTTCTGTCTTGTTTTGGAAATTGTTGTACGGGTTAGGTACGTTTCCGATGTTTCCGGTTTTCATTTTAGGATCCCTCCATTTTTAGTTTTGATGTAGTATTGGCGATCCTTCTGCCAATACGGATAATACACCTTATGGAGTATATCGGTATAATTTTACCAAACTTTAGCGTTTTTGTGTAAAAAAATACAAATTTTCACATTTTATTTTTCGTAATAAAAATATTATGCATTAATTGTATCAAATATACGATAATTTATGGTATAGTAGAGTGGCAATAAAAAATATTCCCCGACACCTTTGCGGCCGCCGACCGCATGAAAATGTATCTGTAGGGAAGTTGTGATGAAAAAAGATTGTGAATACTTTCCTTGCCATGAAGTAGATGATTTAGACAGCTTTTCATGCGAGTTTTGCTTTTGTCCGCTGTATGACGAGGCGGAGTGCGGCGGTGTGTTTTCGTTTACCCCAAAGGGGCTAAAAGACTGCAGCAAATGCGTGAAACTGCATGTAGGCGGGGTTTGAGGACTATAAACGACAAGCATGACCTTACACGGAAAAGCAGTGAAAAACACTGCTTTACGTCATACCGAAACTGAACATATATTAATATTCACAACCAGAGATCAATGAAGTTTTCTTCATTGACTTTTTCAATTGCAGTTTGCTGTTTCTTTGTTAATTTTTTGAACATTTCAAGCATCGCTGCTTTATTAACATGTGGTAATACCTTTACGTACAGTATCTAAATCCTTTTCTCTTTTTTCCGGCTTTTGTCGTTTGGAACTGATTAGCGTTTTATGTAGTACAAATATTTCAGGTGCAGGGACAATTAATGAGTAACCATTAATTTCAATTTCTAAAGGGTATTGCTCCAACATATTTACATCACGTAAGCCAATACCAACAATTCCAAGACTCGGAATTTTTTGATGTTGAGGATTTCCCTCGCCAAGTACACGGATTAGAAATTCGATATCGAGGACACCTTCTTTAATGAATTTTGTAACACCGGAATATCGGTTTTGAGTAGAAACAAAACCCTTATTTTCTAATGCTCTTACTATTTCAATCTTTTTGCCAACGGGTCGTTGAAGGTTATAATATAAGAAATCAACATCAGTTGTTCGGAGATTTGCTTTAAATTCGGGTTTTATGAAATATTGATAAAGGTATTCTGCCCAAGAGCCTATAATCATAACATGCTTTAATAAATCTTCAGCGTTGAATACTTCAATTATGTTCCAAAACTCTTTTTCTTGTTTTGAGTTCATACTCACTCCTTGACTACTTTACACATTTGCTTGTATTCTAACTTGAGACGCTTTACAAGATCTTCGTAATGTTTTCTTTTGGCAATTAACTTTCTTATTTCTTCGACTTTAGCTTCGTCGTTTCCAATATACTCTGATATGAATTGCTGTCCATCCCTACGTTGTAAGTAGAAATAATAAATACCTTTACTCTTTCTTTTGTTAAGATATCCCTTCGGAAGCTTATCTATTTCATCTTTATATACTTCCTGTCTCTCGAGATTGCGTTCTTTTTCTTCTTCAACAACCCCGTAAAATACTGTATTCAATAATATCACCTCATGGTGAAGTTGTACCACAATTCAGTAAAAATGTCAAGTATGTGGTACAACAGTTCTTCAAAGAAGTTATACCACAATTAGTTGAAAAATTATATAATGTGGTACAACTAAAATATTATACCTAACAGTTCTGAGAAATAGCATGTAAAGGTAGGTATGTTGTAATACCTTTATGCATCTTACACTACAAATAACGCAGAATAGTAAAAATGTATTGTAATTCCCAAAAAAATAGTGAACTATAAGAACCCGCACAATGGTCTATCCCTGCCGTTCGTTTATCAGCGATGCTTGAAACCCTTGAAAATACGAAGTATTTTCTTAATGGCTCCGCGAAGCGGAGACTATGTACACGAACTGTACACGAATAAGTAAGAAATAAACAACAGACTCAATCTTGCAAAACAGCGACTATATCATAACAATATAATCGCTGTTTATATACCGGATATGTATCATTATGGTGCGTATTTTGGCAGTTTCCTTCCTTCTAAGCACTAATTGTGTCAAGGACGCGTCAGCGTTCATAAGCCGCGTTTTTACGCGGCTGTATCCTTGACACCGCTCCAGAAACAAAATCGAACTTGGCTGAACAGCACAGTGAGCTGTTCAGCCTTAATTACTATTTATTGTTCTCCACCTTTCCAATGATCATTAAAATGGTTTTCTGCATTGTTTACTTTAAAAAGTTCTTCAAGAATTGTTTTTATGTCTTCTTTGCTTCTCCCGTTTTGCTCTGCTTCAAAATCATCTATCGAATGTTGGTTAACATCAAATAGTTTTTTTGCACTTTTATTTTCAGAGTAAAAATCCATTACATTCTGTTTTGTGAATTTTAAGTATGTTTCACAAATTCGTCTGCACGGATTTAACATGATATCAGAAGTAGCGTCATCAGATTTATATAGATATACAAGTTCCTTCCAAAGAGCTTCATAATTTGTTCTAAAGTCTTTTTGATACTTATCAATATTTTTTATTGTTGAACGCTTACTATCATGAAGTAAGTGGTAAATTCCATATTTATCATATAACCCAACTTCTTCGTATAATCCTTTTCTAGTACCCTTTTTAATTTCTTTATATGTTGGCATTGTCGATGGACGAACATTAAGATAAAAATGACAATTATGCGTAAGCAGAATAAAATAATTACCATCTTTTAAATTCTGATAAAGATTTTGGAGTTCTCCAATCATCAGATATTGCGTTGTATCGTCGTTACTCGTCATTGGATCATCAAACACAATTATTCTATGTTTACTATTATTTTCTATATTTTCTAAGCTAAAAATAAAATAAAGAAACGCAATAATATTTTTTTCGCCCTTGCTTAGTTGTGTAATTGGTCGGATTTCATCATCATTACCTTTTATTTGGTATTGTCCTTTTTGATTTTCAACATCATTTTCAACTAATTTTAACGAAAAAGAAGCGACCCCCATGCTTGCCATTCTGTCGTTAATCTTGTTTGCAATTTTCTCTTCATCTCTTGTTTGTAAAAGTAAATTATTACGTTCATTTAATTTTTTTGTAAGATCACTTTTTCTATTCATTAATAAGCTTTGTGTATAATCATTGGCAGCTTTTAAAGATACAAGTTCTTTGTTTTTTTTGTCAAATTTATAGTTATCTAATATTTTCTTTACTTCGTGGCAACGTAACGCATCTCTAGCCTTTTCTTGTTCAGCGTTGAGGTTCTTTGTCAACGTGTTATGCTTCGTAACTAAGTCATCGCTAACCTGTTTAATATCATCGAAACTTTGTGGTATGTCGACTATAATTGCGTCCGACTTGAAGAACATATTCTGACGTTTTTCTTCAAGTGTGGTTTTAAGAAACTCTAAAAAGTGGTAATATTCATTTTTTCTTGCTTCAAGTTGGGAATTAATGTTTTCTACATTTTGTATGAATCTATCATAGAAGTCGCGTTCATTCAATTTTCCTACATTGCGTACAGCTTCAAATCCGGCATCAATAACAGATAATCCTTTAGTAATTCGTTTATCAAGTTTACTATATTCTTCATTAAAGTATTGAGCAAGTTCTTGCCAGCGCTCTTCTTTAATTTCATTACCACAAAAAGCACATACTTCACCACTTTTGTGTTCATGAATCTCGGTTCCGAGTTTCGCAAAATTTTGTTTATCTACATTATCTTTTAACTCAGGTATGTTTTGAGGTTGTTCAACACATAGTTGAATAATTTCATTCACAGATTTTAAGTATGAAGCAAAATCGATTTCAGAAAATGAAAATCTTGAAACATCAGATTTCTTCTCTGCGGCAATAGTAATTTTATGAGAAGCAATAAAATCATCTGATAATAAACTGGCATTATTAATATCGTGTTCGAAATTATTCTTATTATATCCAGATGTTGTAATTTGTGGTTTTGTTTGCTTTTTTATTTGTGCAGCTGAATTGGTAAAGAATTTTGAGAGTGCATTTTCTGCATCGCTAAAGGCTATTTGTGTTTTTGTAGCCTGCGTATATAGATTGGTTGCTTCTTTATCATCTGCCTTTGGTTGTGAAATTTCACTTTTGATGTTAATAATCTCTACATCTATAACATCAATTTTCTTTTGTATATTTTTGTTTTCAACTCCTAGTGCAACTGCATCTAAGCGTGCATTTTCAGCAACTCCGTCAAAATCTTTAAACACACATATATCGTATTCATTAGAAAATTGATTAACAATTTCATCAGCAATTGTTGTCTTACCTGTACCATTTTTACCAAAAATAAAGTTTACTTTTTTTTCGATAAGAAATTCATTGCTTTCTGTAGTAAATTTATCAGCGTGTTTAGATAGATTTATTTTTATCGACATTTTATCTCCTTAAAATATTCCAAAGTAAAAACAATTATATACCAATCAACTGACAGTCAACTAAAAATGTTTCCCAATAGCAATGGAGAATGATATTTATAATAGAAAAACAGAATGTTCAGTCAACTAACATTAACAATTACATATTATAATTCTGCAATATCAATAACTATTCAGTCAACTGACAGTCAACTAAAAATATCGCCTAATTGCAAGGGTCATCCGTAACATTAATATAATTAATGCAAAAGCCAGTCAACTAAAAATCATGCCCAGTAAGGTATATATCTCCGATATTTATCTGAAGTAACTTCTGTATGTTTTTTAATCAACTCTGCTTTACAAGCATCACCCAGTAAACGGGACACCATTGCTTTATTTTTTTCATCAATTGCAAACCGTTCACGCAAGGACGAATTCGTCATATCTTCCTGTAGAACCCATTTTACACAAGCGTGAAGATAACATGCCTGTAATCTTTCGGTTTTACTCATCTTTGAAAATGATTTATGTGCATAGAGTGTCACTCTAGTATGAGTATCATACGCCATTATATGAGGAGGAGGTAGCTGGTGCGATTCTGTTTCTAAAACGATTTTATCAAATCCATATCCGCGTTCTTCACCAATGCCAAGCCGTCTGAGTAATCCTGCCATTGTTTCATTGCGTGATACCGGCGGATGGTCAACGAAACGATCTTTTTCAATTAATGGCGCACCGGGATTAGTAACCTCCATCCTATTCTTAAACAACTCCACCATAGGTCCGGTACCCCGCATGTGAAAATCTTGATGAATAATTAAATTACCCATAAGCTCTCTTACTGCTTCTTCCGGATATACCGGAATATCTTTTCTAAGTGGAGAACTAAAATCTTCATTATCGGGAACCATACCAAATATGAAACTTATTAAATCTTCAAATCCATTGGCATAACCCTTATTTAGAATTGTTTCTCTACTGGAACTTGATGCTTTTCCTTCTCCACTGTAGCTTATGATGCGAATTGCTTTACGTTCTAATGTAGGAAAATCAGAAAGTCTGTGAGCAAATAGTATCGCACCTAAGTTTAAAATGTTGTAACTGCCTGCTTCATTATGAGCAATCATCTTTTCTTCTATGAATCTTTCAATTATGGAATCATCCTTACTCGGAAGTGGTTCTTTCAATCTTTCGTAATAATCCCTATAATCAAGCATTCGTAATACAGTGTCCAAAGATGCACTTTCTATTGCTACAATTTGTTCAAATACTTCTCTGGAAAATATCGACCACAACTGGCGCTCAGTATCATGAAAATCTTTAAGTTTCTTTTTATTAGAACCTATCCTTATATATTCAATCCCTTGGAATTTGATAGGCGATGAAAATGCTGCTGCAATTTCCAGTAGAACAACACTTCTTCCCTCAATTTTTACAGTATGAAAATAGAATTGTACTTGTGGCTCAATCAAAGTACTTAGCCATAGCTCTAGAGACTGATTGCCTTTCTTTTCTTTTTCCGGAATAAATTTCGTACCTTCAATTTCGTGAGTGACATTATTAATGCCCCATATTACAAATCCATAATTTTGGTTAAAAAGAGCTGCGGTATTTGACAATGCACTAATATATTCACCGATTTCCTGAGGATTGGAATTATTAACCTTAAACTCAATCCAAGGCTTTTCTGTGTTATACCTGCGTGCTTCGTTTATTATGTTTATAATACTATCGTGTTCAAATGGCATTATTAAAAAGCCTCCTAATCACATGTGTTTTTATAGAAACTACAGATTAATCTCACGAATGCTTATATCTCATCTTCTGGCAATAAATGTTCTGAAATTATACGTTCTGCATCTCTTTCATAATTACGTGCTATTTCTCTAAGTGTGTTTGCAAATCGCGGATATCCTGCATTCTCCGTTTCTTCAGCGTGCACCTGATACTTTGATGCTAACTTTTTTTCTGGTTTTCCAGTAGGATCTACTGAATGTACCCCTCGAGAATTATATACTTTAAGTTTAAATCCATTTCGTATTCGTTCTGCGTCCTTTTCGTTTAACACTTCTGCTACTACTTTATTTATCCAAAAACCATCTATTTCAGGTGGAGTATAAAAAAGAACTTCTCCAATATAAGTAAGTGCAGCATCTAGCCGACCTGATTCATCACAAAGACTTTTTACATTGACAAGCCAGTTCATAAACTGATTGGAATCAAAATTACCATCACTATCCACTCCAGGCGGTGTTTGCCATTCGGTTAATAATGTATAAGCATTCCGGGCAATAGCTCTTGTTACATCATCTATATCATCATGCGATTGAGTATTATCATCTTTTGATCGATAAACTAAGCAAATTATATCATTAAAAAAGTCAGGATCATTCGCTAATTTTTTATCGAGTGTTATATGTGGTGCTCCATCGTATTTATTTAGTAAGTTAAAATATCCCCATTCAATACGAAACAAATTGTCTTCATTTACTGTTTCATCATTTTGTAAAAATTTAATTAATTCTACAAAATTGTACTGATCAATTGCAGAAATAGATTCACTGGATGATATACCACAAAGTAACGCATTAACAAGTTTATCTTTATCAAACGACACTTTTTCAAATATGTAATGATGAAAGCAATTCACAGCTGCCAATGGTCTATCAAACTCAATTAAATTATCGATAACGACACCTAAATCAGAAATATTAACCGTGTATACATTTACATTAACTCTTTTCCAATATTGCGTCTTTAAATTACAAAAAGATTTATCAATTAGATTCCATACTTCGGATGATATGGGAACTCTGAGAAAGAATTCAATTTTTTGGCAGTCATCCCATTTATCAATTTCCAGTGTATTTAACCATTCCCAGCCTATATGAAAATATTTTCTATATATGTATGCACTAACAAAAATATCTATAGAAGTTTCTTCATTCAACATAAAATTTGGAAGAAATAATTTATCGTAGGATTTGTCCGCAAAACCAGCTAATGTGCTTCCTACTTTTTGAGGTTGCTCAACTTTTTTAACAAAGTCACATAAAGAATTTGTACCTCCAAACTCAATTATCTCTAAGAGTGCTGATTTTCGACGCTCTTCTAAGCGATTACTTTGTGTCTGCCAGTCTTCATTTTCGTCATCTTTTTCATATAATTCCCAATCTCTATTACTAAACAAAAATTGATAGTAGTTTATTGGACTTGTTGGTTGTAGGACTACCATAGTTTCTTTAATTCTTTTGATAATACTGGAATCTAACGACCAATTTGCATCAGGAAATCGTTCATGTCTTTTTGTAAAGTGTAATAATTTAGTCCAAAGAGCAACCTTTTCATCCTCTCCTATCATCTTTGAGCAGGACTTTAATTGCAAAAGAGCTTTGTTAAACGATTTCTCAGGTAGGTTACCTAAGCTTCCTATGATTTCTTGAAGCTTTTGAGGATCGTTATTTGCTAGCTCAACAGCATACTCTGCATATGCAGAAATTTGATTCCAATAATCCTTGTTTGATATATCGGGTTTCCAATCATTACTTATGTGATTTCTATAAAGAGGTTTTTTCGATCCCATTGATGTTTGATGGTTATTTGGTAGTAAGCTGATTAGTAAACTCCAAGCAACACTTGGAAACTCCTTTATCAACACCTCAATAGCAGCAAATCTCTTACTAACTTGTGCTAATGTTTGTGGATACCACGGAAGAAAAATTGTTGTAAGAGAGTTTTTCGGTCGATTACCCCAATTCCCGCCAGTGTCTATATTAGCAAGCTCACCCAGAATCATAGTCACTTGAACAAGTAATGATTCATCCCACGCTAGCCCTTCTAAAGCCCATAACAATCCAGTTAGATAATTTCTTCCTGTTATACCGCCACATTCCTGTTTGAAAAGTGTTAAAAATGGAGCGTCAGAACTATCTAAACCTTTTTTAACTGCCTCGAGAAATGCTTGGGGAGAAGCTTCTGCTATAGTGGGTAACAGATCTTTCAAGCTTGCCCATAACACCCAATCTGCATCATCAAGTATCTTACTAATACATTGCGATGTTATTAACTCAGCTTTATTATCTGTACCTCTCTTTAACTTTTCAGGATAACATCCAATTAAAGCCAGACTATTAGCAAGACCTTTTCTTAACGGATATGAATAGTTAAGATTTTTTCCATATATGCTTGCGGCATATCTTTTTTCAGTAGGTAACGTGAATTGCGGATCTTTTTCGCTAAGCACTTCAACAATACATTCACAGAAAATATTTAATGTTTCATCGAACATCCTTGGTGCAAATATATCCCACATGCTTGATTGGTCTTTAATTCTCCATATACTATTTTTTAGGTCAAGTGGACTGTTTTGAAGCTGTAAAATATCTCGATAAATTCGAATCCAATCAGCATCACTTTTTCCCATTAGTTTTTTTACTATATCTACATCATATTCTGAGTTTTCATTCCAAGCTCCTAACAATGCCATATATGAGAGTTCCTGACCATACTGAGAAATATTCCAATCAACTTCATCGCTTTTTATAGTAAACTTCTTGGGAATGACTTCCATTGGCTTAACAGAAAATTTTGACCGTATTTCATCAGATATAGATTCTAGTGTAATGTAACCAGCATTTTCGTTTTCCCAAGCAGCAATCTCAATAAGTTTTGCTAAAATGCCTTCAACATCTCCAAGAGTATGTTGTTGTAAAATTGTTCTCAGTAACGAAATTATTACTCCTTCTATATCTAAGTCATAAATTAGTAAGCGAAACGACTTTAAAAACAGCCATAATTGATCGTTTGAAATTTCATTGTTGTCATTTGCTTTTTTTAATACATTTTTGAATACCTTTAACTTTTCACGCTGCCTGTTACTGGTAAAAATTTCTTTTTCAACACGCATTAAAAAATCGTCGGAGTCATACGAATGTTCCGCTTGTCTAAGCAATGCTCTGACATTATTTGTATCAGTTGAAGAAAGCGGACATGTAATAAGAGCGATAATATCACCTGCTTCTGCATTGAATAAGCTGGAATTATTAAAATCTCTCCACGCTGCTCGAATTACATCATTAAAATCAGAATTATTGTTTGTAATACATAATGAATGTTTAACCTGTCCAAGTAGTTTTGCTTTTTTATCTGAGTATTGATCTTTTACATATACTATTAAATCATCAGTTTCGAAACCTTCATATTTTCCTTGTAACTTTATTTTATATATAGGCCAAGAAGGTAAGCATGGAGAAAACCCATTTGCAAGCATAAGAACAGCAAATGACGCTTGAACACGGTTTTCAAAATTATTTCCCAAACCTCCAGATGAGGATGGAGTAGTTATTTGCTTGAATGCTCTTTTCACACCTTACCCCAATTAGTCATTTTATTAAATAGTGCTGTCCTATAAACATAGTTCGTCATGTATTTCGATAAAATACTTGCAATAATTCCTGCATAGTTATATACTAATTCTTAAGGAAACGATTAGTGCCTCGCCACCTTTGTGGCGGCAGGCGAGAAGGTGATCTAGACCTCCCCGCCCTGCATATGTGTCATACCACATACACAATTGCATATTGCAACACCAACGCTATTTTACAACTGTTTGCAATTATTCGCAAGCACATTGTAGGTAGATAAATGTGTAGCACAATACGTGCTGTGTATGTAAAGCGTTTAACTGCGCTCTGTACACGGCATTTTTTCGTTTCCCGGGGGAAACCCCGGGAGATTTTTTTATGGAAAACAAGCAGACTAAGTCAAAACAGCGTGTTGTTAATCACGGTGAGGTTTTTACAGCCGAATGTGAAGTTAATGCCATGCTCAATCTTATAAAACATGAGACAGAGCGAATAGATAGCCGTTTCCTTGAGCCTGCTTGTGGAAACGGTAATTTTCTTGTGGAAATTCTCCGGCGAAAACTTGCAGTCGTTAATTCCAGGTATGGAAAAAATGCAGATGACTATGAACGTTATGCAGTCGTTGCTGTCAGTAGCATATATGGCATAGATATACTTCAAGATAATGTGGAAGAGTGTCAAAGTCGGTTATTTACTATTTTTGATAGCGAATATAGTACAAGATGCCGAAAAATTGCTAATAACGATACACGTGATGCAGTACGTTTCATACTTGGAAGGAATATTCTGTGTGGTAACGCATTAACAATGAAGTGTAATGAAGATACATCTGATGAAGCACCAATCGTTTTTTCCGAATGGACATCTCCCGATGGATATAAAATCAAACGACATGAATATATTTTCGCAGAGTTGCTAAATGACCAAACTTCTTCATTATTTAATAGTAATGATATTCATATAAACGATAAAGGAGAATCTGTTTTTATACCACACTCAACCGGTGAGTACCCACCAGTTCATTACAGGAGGGTTCATCTGAATGAGTGATTTTTATGCTAACACTTATAATCCTGATGTTTTATCCTGTCTTGCAAATTTATCCAATGATGAGGTTTTTACTCCACCGGATATTGTTAATAATATGCTTGATATGCTACCTCAGGAAATATTTAATGATAAAACCACAACATTTCTCGACCCCGCTTGTAAATCCGGTGTATTTTTGCGTGAAATAGCCAAGCGACTCCTAACAGGTCTTAAAAAAGAAATTCCTGACCTACAGGAACGTATAGACCATATTTTTCAGAAGCAATTATACGGAATAGCAATTACAGAAATAACATCACTTCTATCACGTCGTAGTGTTTATTGTTCAAAATTTCCAAATAGTAAGTATTCTGTTACTAATTTCAATGATGCTGAAGGAAATATCCGATTTAAGAAAACTAAGCATAACTGGCGAGGAGAGAAGTGTACCTCCTGTGGTGCATCTAAATCTGAGTATGACCGTGATGCGTCATTGGAATCTCATGCTTATGAATTTATTCATACGGACAACCCCGAGGAGGTTTTTAATATGAAATTTGATGTGATAATAGGTAATCCGCCTTATCAATTGGAAACTGGAGGAGCAGGTAGGCAAGCTAAACCTATATATAACCTATTTGTTAATCAAGCAAAAAAGCTAAAACCTCGCTATTTATCAATGATAATTCCTTCAAGGTGGTTTTCTGGTGGATTTGGTTTGGATGAGTTTAGAAAAATTATGCTAGGCGATAAACGCATGAGAGAAATTGTTGATTTCCCTAACTCGGCAGATGTATTTACGGGTGTAGATATAGCTGGTGGTATTTGCTATTTTTTATGGAATAGAGATTCTGAAGGTCTTTGTAAAGTAACAAATATTATTAATGGTGTTGAAACATCAGAAGAAAGACAACTTGATGAGTATCCAACGTTCATTAGAGATAGTAGAGCTGTGCCTATTGTCAGGAAAATATTTTGTAAAGAAAAACCAAGACTCACGTTAGAAAATACTGTTTCAGTTCAAAAGCCATTTGGACTTCCAACAAATTACAAACCAGAAAAATCTGGAGTGCCATGTTGGTTTATACAAAGAATCGGAAGAAAATATGCAAATAGGAACGATATAATTGATTCTGGCAGATATTTAGATAAATGGAAGCTGCTTGTTCCAAAAGCACCAATTGCCGGACAAACAGATTTTACTAAACCTGTTGGATTTTATTATGAAGGTAATACAAGAATAGCTGAACCGGGAGTCTGCTGTACAGAGTCATGGATTGTTGCGGGTGCTTTTGAAACTGAAACACAGGTGCTATCTTTCAAATCCTACCTTTTTACAAAAACTGTTCGTTTTTTACTTCTACAAACAGTAATATCACAAGATGTGTTAAGAAATAAATTTTGTTTTATACCTGCTCTTGAAGATTATAATACTATATACTCAGACACTACATTACGTGAGAGATGGAGTATAACAGATGATGAATGGGAGTATATTGATTCGCGTATTCATAACTATAGTAGTGACATAGAAAATAACGACGATATAATCAGCAAGGACGATTAAGAATGGACAAAGAGTTCTTTCCACTTCGGTCTGAAGCACACCCAACTATATATGCTTATGAAGACAACAATCCTGATTACAAAGGATTGTTAAAAGTCGGTTATACAACAATAGGCACAGATAAACGAGTAGCACAACAATATCCGACAAAGCGACCGGATAAATTATCTCCATATAAAATTGTATTTTCAGAATCCGCAATGTATCAGGATGGTGGTAATTTTAATGATCGTGATGTTCATCGTGTTTTATCAAAACGTGGTTTTCTTAATGAAGGCGGTGAGTGGTTTCGTTGTAAAGTGGAGGATTTAACAGCAGCATACATAGCTGTCCGTGACCGTGTAGAAAATGTAGAAAACCGAACCCGTGATTTTTATATGCGCCCCGAGCAGGAGGAAGCTGTTAATAAAACAATTGCATACTATAAACATGCTGATAGCGAAAAATCAACCCGGAGAGCTAAGTTTCTCTGGAATGCTAAAATGCGTTTTGGTAAAACTTTTGCATCCTATCAGCTTGCTAAACGTATGGAATTATCAAAGATACTAATTCTTACATTCAAGCCGGCAGTACAAAGTGCCTGGGAGGAAGATATAAAAACGCACGTTGACTTTGAAGGTTGGCAATTCATAAGCAGAACATCGGATTTAATATGGGAAACTGCAGATAAATCAAGACCGATAGTTTGTTTTGGTTCATTTCAAGATTATCTTGGTACTAACGATTCCGGTGGGATAAAAGCAAAAAATGAATGGGTACATACAACAAACTGGGACCTGGTTATTTTTGATGAATATCACTTTGGAGCATGGCGTGAAAATGCTAAAAAGCTTTTTGACAGCGAAGATGAAGATGATTATGAAGCTCTTGATCTTGAAAAATATGCAAGAGATGAAGAAGGCAACGCGATTAACGAATCATGGTTGCCAATGACAACTTCGCGTTATTTGTATCTTTCAGGCACACCATTTCGTGCCATTAACTCCGGAGAATTTATTGAAGATCAAATATACAACTGGACATATTCAGATGAACAAAGAGCAAAGGAAAACTGGATAGAACCACCGGACAGCCCTTATGCTGCACTCCCGCGAATGGTGATGATGACATATAAGATACCGGACAGTATAAGACGAATTGCTATGCAAGGAGAATTTGACGAGTTTGATTTAAACGTGTTTTTCTCTGCCGAAGGTAGAGGAGGTGCAGCAAAGTTTAAATATGAAGACTATGTACAAAAATGGCTCGACTTAATACGTGGTGCTTATCTTGGAACGACTACTGATGACTTAAAACTTGGAGCAAAAAAGCCTGACATGCCGTTTTCAAACACCCGGTTATTATCTATACTCACACATACAATATGGTTTTTACCGAATGTGGCATCTTGTTTTGCAATGAAAAACCTGCTTCTGCAAAAGCACAATACGTTTTTTAATGCTTATGAAGTAAATGTCTGTGCAGGCACAGGTGCAGGAATAGGAGTTGATGCACTCAATCCCGTACAAAAATCAATGGGAAATCCACTAATGACAAAGACTATTACTCTGACCTGCGGAAAGCTTACAACAGGAGTCACCGTTAAACCGTGGTCAGGGATTTTTATGCTCCGGAATTTATCCAGTCCGGAGACGTATTTTCAAGCAGCATTTCGCGTTCAAAGCCCGTGGGAAGTAGATACAGATATAGGAAAACGGGAGATAATGAAACACGAGTGTTATATTTTTGATTTTGCACTTGACCGAGCATTAAAACAAATAGCAGATTATAGCTGCAGACTAAACATAAACGAAAGCAATCCGGAGAAAAAAGTTGAAGAATTTATAAATTTCTTGCCTGTTATAGCATATGACGGCAGCACAATGAAACAGATTAATGCAAGCGATATTCTTGATATTGCAATGGCAGGTACTTCCGCTACACTTCTTGCCAGACGTTGGGAAAGCGCACTGCTTGTAAACGTTGATAATGAAACATTAATGAGACTTATGAACAATGCTGATGCAATGCGAGCTCTTGAAAGCATTGAGGGTTTTCGTAGTCTTAATAAAGATATAAATGATATTATTATAGCTTCCGAAAAGGTAAAAAAGATAAAATCAAAGGGCGAAAAACTCACAGCTAAAGAGAAAAAAGAACTTACCGAGGAAGAAAAAGAATATAAGTCCAAGCGTAAAATGATACAGGAAAAACTAATTAAATTTGCTACACGTATACCTGTTTTTATGTACTTGACTGATCATCGTGAATATTGCCTAAAAGATGTTATTACCCAACTTGAACCGGGTTTATTTAAAAGAGTAACCGGTTTGGATGTGAAAGACTTTGAACTTTTAGTATCGCTTGATGTTTTTAACGGTGCATTAATGAATGATGCAGTTTATAAATTCAAAAGATACGAAGATGCCAGTCTTTCATATACAGGAATTGATAAACATGCAGATGAAGCAGTTGGCGGATATGATACAGTTCTAACACGAGATGAGTATGATAAATTATTCGGCTCGCAACAAGCATCGATGTCCGGTATTACACAGTTGTTTGATGAAATATCAAGTGAAAATGTTGCTAATTACGATGTAATAGATGAAAGTGAAGAAGAATATAAGTCAAATATTACTAATATAAGTGATCATCGTAAAAAGCTATCTGCTGTCGCCGAAAAAACTCCGGAATGGAAACCCGGTACTATGGCAAAACCTCTTACGGTAGTAACAACACCACAAAAACCGGAAATTGATTTATCCGGCATTTCTAACGGGGTTGTTGTAATACACAAAGTGTTTGGTTCTGGTATTGTTCTTGATATATCAGATAGCATGATAACTGTGGCATTCGGGACAGCAGAAAAGAAGTTTATATTTCCGGCGGCATTTGAAAATGGTTTTTTAAGTGTTGAGTAGCATATGATAAATGCTGCATTGCAAGCGCCCACACAATTTTTTAAATTTTCCGCCCTGCGAGATGCTGTGTGAATTCTACTATATACCCTCCTGATTTAGTGTGCCTTTTAGGTGCGTATTTTAAGCATTTTGTTCCGCAGGAGCAACGATTTATTAATCAGATATAAAAGTATACACCCTGCTTATAAAATAACGAACAGTGGCAATTTTGGATAAAAAAGACATGAAACACTATCCTTTTGAAATACCTTCCTTCAAAAACGCTGACAAACTCAACCTTAGCAAATTCCAGATTTCTTTTACACTGGCATCAATTATTGCCATATCAGATTTAAAGACGATATTCGTGTTATTAACTCGCTTGGCGATTTGGTTGATATTTGTGCCAATTTTCTGCATCTCGGCGCAGACTGCTTTTAGGTCAGAATAATCAACCTCAACGATATATCCGTCAATAGCCATTTTTCTCATATATGCAGCAAGATTATTTGTTTTAATCTGCTGCATTTTTTGCGTATTAAATCACGTTCTTTTTCATTAACTCGGAACTTTATCTCTATAGGACGCTTTCTGTTTACTGGTAGTTTTTGTAAATTTTCCATTTTAGTAAACTCCTCATATTTTATGCTTTTGGGGTTTGGGGTTTACCCCAAGAAACTCGGGGTTTGGGGTGTCCCCAAGAACAAAATGAACTGCGATTAAGCGGGTCATTTTGTGCAAGTGGGGCACCACTTGCTATGCTTGCAGTCTCATTTTCTGCAAAAATGAGACTTTTTGGGCTT
>WQXY01000022.1 GCA_009781515.1 Oscillospiraceae bacterium | reverse complement strand
GCAAGCTCTAATATTTCAAATACAGCAATGTTGTCAAAATCGCTTTTTTCATATTCCAAAAGCATATCAGCTATTTCACCGAAAATAATGAACCTTTCATCTCTGTTTGCCTTGTCGAAGCGGTCGTTTATGTTGTCTATATTGTCGAGCCAATCAATAGTTTCAGTGAGAAATGAAATCAATCTGTCGATTTCATCGAAGAGCTGATTTTGTCGAGCAAGGTCGTTTTTGAATATACCGTCGGTTTGAATTGTGGTTTTTATTGCGCTCAATTCATTCGCTTTCTTGTGCATGTTAATTATGTCTGTATCATTAGATGCTCCACTTTTTGCTGTAAATTCAATCGAATTTGAATAATAATGGAAGAACCAATCTTCCATGTTGCTGAAAACAACATGAAAGCGTGAAGTTATCTCTTCGTCTTCAAAATCTGAACTGTTAAATTCGGCATAATAAGCAAGCAGACCTTCGTACGCAATAATTTTTGGCTCTTTGTCATGGGTGCTGTTAAAACTCTCGTACCAATACTCTATATTGCCGAGCACATCGTTTATGTGCTGTGCCCGTGCTTCTTTTTGATGATTATCAATCAAAAAATATGCACCAACAGCCCCGGCACAAAGAAGCAGAGCGCATACAATGATAATAATTATTTTCTTGTTCATATTTTACACCTCTAAATAGAGAGTATTGTTTTATTGATACATCATATCATGTTCCCTTGCATATTGTCGAGGTGCAAGGGTTTTTTATTAAAAACAACTCCCAATTTATATAAATCTTTGATATAATGTGTGGAGAGTATTAAATTAATCATAAGAGGGAACGAACATGAGCGAAACTATTAAGCAAGAGATTGATAAATACATTGCTTTAATAACGACTCTCTCAGGAGTGTTGCAGATATATTTGTTCGGTTCTTATGCTTATGGTGAACCGGAAGAATATAGCGATATTGATTTATTTATTATTGTTGAAGATAGCCTCGACCCAATAAATACTACAGTTAAAATTAATCATAAACTTGTTGGCAAACGCACAACACCGCTGGATATTGTCGTAAATAGAAAAAAAGATTTTAGCAAAGCAGTAAGTGAAAACACAATCCAAAAACATATTGCTGATAATGGAGTGTTGTTATATGAAGCAAGCTAATCAGAGCCAATGGCAAGAGTGGGTTCGTTACGCAAAAAACGATTTAGATGTTGCTATTCGTGAAATGGAAAGGGAATGTAGTCCAAGACATAGACTTTATGAAGTAATTATAATGCATTGTCAGCAATCTGTTGAAAAAATATTAAAAGCATATGTTGTTAAGGCTGACCCAAGTATTAATCCTAAAGTATTCAGTCATGACTTAGAAGCAGTTCGCATGGAGTGCGAGAAAACAAACGAGAGATTTAGTTCTCCAAGACTGATTAAGCATATTGCATTTTTATCAGCTTTTGTAACAGCGAGATATCCGAATTTTACATTTTCTATTGACGCATCTCATGCAACGAGAGGGTTAAATGGCGCCAAGCGAGTATATGACTTTGTTTCAGTGCAGCTTGGTCTTGGTAGAGTATATTTTAACAAGTGAGTTATTGACCTATACCATCGCTTCAAATATTTCTTTTATATCCTCAAAATCCAAGACCCGGAACGCTCCTATTGTTCGGGTTTTGTGATATGTGCAGAAATCAGCAAGTGCATCTATATCGTCCTTGCATTTTTCGCCGATAGCTTCGGTGAGTTTAACAGGCATGTTGATTTGTCTGAAAAAGTCTTCAGTCGCTGCGATGCCCGCAAGTGCTGCGTCAGCCGCACTTAGCAGTGCTGCTTCTTCGTCGTTGGTGTTTGGTATGCTCCAAACACACCGTGCATACCGTGCAAAGCGTGCGATGTCATCTCGGTAAACATACCTCGCCCATGCAGCCCATGCTACCGAGAGGCTCTCGCCATGCGGCATGTCATACAGCCCCGAAAGTGCGTGGCCGAGCTGATGAACCGCAAAGTCCATGGTTTGCCCGAGCCCCATAAGACCGTTGTGCGACAGGCTTCCCGCCCACATAAGCTCGGAGCGGGCTTTATAGTCATCGGGTTTTTTCATAACAACCGCACCATACTTTATTATAGTACGCATAAGTGCTTCGGCAAGCTCATCGGTTACGGCGTTGCCCGTATCGGGTGCGAAATAGCGGTCGAGTGTGTGCATTAGGATATCAGTCACACCACATGCAGTATGACGGGGTGGCAGAGTATATGTCAGCACGGGGTCCATTATGGCAAATTTCGGTCTGTTAAATTGCGTGCCAAGACCGCGTTTTATTCCAAGCTCTTTGTTTGTAAGAACGGCGGACATGCTCGTTTCGCTGCCTGCCGCTGCGATTGTCAGAACCGTGCCAACAGGTAGTGATGCTTTCAGCTCCGTTTTTAATGTGAAAAAGTCCCATATCGGCACATTGGGATTTGCGAGACCGTGAGCGACGGCTTTAGCAGTGTCTATAACGCTACCGCCGCCGACCCCGAGCACAAAGTTTATGCCTTTGTCTTTGAAGTCGTCAACCGACTTTTGAGCGAACTCAACGAGCGGGTTTATCTGAACACCACCGACACAGCTATATTTAATACCCTCGGCTTCTAAGGATTTTGTAACAATGTCAAGTACTCCGCTTTTTATCGCATTGCCTGTGCCGTAGAAGATAAGCACATTTGTGCCGCCGAACGCTTTTACTTCCGCACCCGTTTGTTTCGCCGTATCAGTACCAAAAACCACTTTCGTAGGACTAAAAAACATAAAACTATTCACTGAAAACCACTCCTTACTAAATTTGCAGGGTTGACAAACCCCTCCCCCTCGCAGGGATTGCGTCCCCCTGTCACATTAGATAATAACATGTTTGTCAAAATTTGTATGCATAGTAATAAAATAATATTTTGCTATGAAATGTATAAAATCACATAGTTTTTACACACAATCATACCCTTAATAATCATTGTAATTGCAACGGATTAAGGGTATAATTAATTCAATAATAACACTATAAATATTATTGTTCATAAAGGGATTTGCTTTGGAATATTTTGATATTGATAATCTATATAAAAGAAACTATCTGGTTGGCAGACTAACAGAAAAGGTCATCAATTTATTAAAGTTGGCTACAATTGAAACCGATATTTTAATTAGTAAAGATAAAATAAAGTATACGTTAAAGCATGAACCGGATTTTGAGTCGTATGAACAATACAAGAAATGTTTTGAAATGACACCGGATATAATTGCTAATCCCGATTATGTGGCACTTCATCCAAGTGGCGAAAGTATTGAATATATAAAGCAGTTAGATAAAACCGTTCTTTTGGCGGTACGAATAAAATCCGGAGAATGTATGTGGGTATCATCATTTTTTCCGATAACACGAGCAAAACTGAACGTATACATTCGAGAAGGAACAGCAAAGAGGGTTTCAAAATAATAATTGACGAATTGCATTGAATATGGTAGATTTGTGATATAGGATTTAGGCATAGTCCCTAAACAGATTATTTGAGGATAGAACAGGCAACTATCACACCCATTGGGTATACAAAGAGATGTGGGATACGCCTCCCCACCAAGTAATCTGTAGGCATAAAAGAACCGCTAAAGCGGTTCTTGCTTGTTCATACATTCACAAGGAGATTTTATCATGCATTGTATTAAGAAAATTACAGAGGACTTAACTTGGATAGGCGTTGATGACAGGCGGCTTGCTATGTTCGAGGGAGTTTACTCCGTTCCAAACGGTGTGTCATATAATTCGTACCTCTTAAAAGATGATAGAACCGTCTTGTTTGATACGGTCGACAAAGCTGTAGTACAGAGGTTTTTCGAAAACCTCAAGTATGCACTCGATGGTAAAAAATTAGACTATATAATTGTCCAGCACATGGAGCCCGACCACTCAGCCGGACTTTGCGGTTTGCTCGAGTGTTATCCTGATGTCAAAGTTGTTTGCAACAAAAAAACATCAGATTTTATCAAGCAATTTCACGAATTTGACTTCGACATAGACACACGGATGCAAATCGTCAGCGAAGGAGATACGCTCTGCACAGGGCGGCACACACTGCATTTTGTCATGGCGCCCATGGTGCACTGGCCGGAGGTAATGGTCACATATGACAGTACCGATAAAGTCCTGTTTTCGGCTGATGCATTTGGTTGCTTTGGTGCGTTGAACGGTGCGATTTTTGCCGATGAGGTGGATTTTGCAAGAGATTATATGGACGAAGCGAGGCGTTATTACACAAACATAGTAGGAAAGTACGGTTCACAAGTGGAAGCGCTGCTTGGAAAAGCGGCGGCACTTGAAATAAATATGATTTGCCCGCTGCATGGCTTTGTTTGGCGAAAAAGGTTAAATGACTTTATTTCAAAATACAAGCAATGGAGCAGTTATGAGCCCGAAGAAAACGGAGTAATGATTGCTTATGCTTCGGTTTACGGCAACACCGAAAACGCAGCCGAGATGCTCTCGTGCAAGTTGCGGGATAGGGGAATAAAAACTGTAATGTTTGATGTTTCGGTCACTCCCGCCTCAGAGATTGTAGCGGCGGCGTTTAAGTGGAGCCACCTTGTTTTTGCGAGCACAACTTACAATGCGGGGATATTCGTATCAATGGAGGCGTTTTTACACGATTTAATTTCGCATAACATTCAAAAACGTACTGTCGCTATAATCGAAAACGGTTCATGGGCGGCTACGAGCGGAAAGCTGATACGCGAAAAAATAGAGAGTTGCAAAAAGATGCAGATACTCGATAATAAGGTCAGCATTAAATCGTCGCTCAAAGCGGAGCAGGCAGCAGAAATTGATGCTATGGCAGATGCAATTGCACAGTCTATGCCAAAGCTGCCGGAGGTCGCTCCGAATGCAATGTTCAAAATCCCATGCGGTTTGTTTGCGCTTATTACCAAAGACGAAAATAAAGACAACGGGTGCATAATCAATACAGTCATGCAAATCACGGGCAATCCTAAACGTATTGCGATTGCTGTTAATAAGGAGAACTATTCACATGATATGATTGTAAAAACAGGCGGGTTTAATGTTTGTATTTTAGATGAAAGTGCGCCGTTTAAGGTTTTTGAACATTTTGGTTTCCAAAGCGGAAGGGACACGGACAAATTCGCCGACTGCAGCACAAACGAGAGAACTGCCAACGGCATCAGATATTTGACAAAGTACACAAATGCTGTTATTTCGGGGAAAGTGATTGAAAAAAATGATTACGGCACTCATTCGCTCTTTATTGCGGAAGTCGGGGAAACGCTCGTGTTTTCCAATGAGCCGAGCGTCACTTACGCATATTATTTCGCCAATATCAAACCCAAGCCGCAGCCTGTAAAAAGTAGTGGCAGCGACGGAGGTTCGGGCAGTAAAAAGGGATATGTCTGCAAGATATGCGGATATGTCTATGAGGGTGAGCCTCTGCCCGATGATTTTATTTGTCCGTTGTGTAAGCATGGAGTTGTTGACTTCGAGCCAATATAGAGAAAAAATGTCATCTAAATATAGAAGCAATTGTCATCTACCGTCAGGCACTATAACTAATTTTCTCTTCGCTATTAAAAAAACATCGTGTTCTTAATAGCTTCACTCGTGCATCTAACGTCTCGCTTGCGAGCCGTTGCCTCGTTCTTCGAAAATCAGTTACAAAGCCTGACCGTGACAATTGCTCATGTTATTAGTATATTATATAAGATACAAAATTGCCGTCTAAGTCATATAAAATCCAGTTGACGCCGCAGCCCCAAACCCTTGTGTCCGGCACTTCGTTGCCGTCATCATCGGTGTTCCAAATCCACTGCCCCGGGTGCTGACATCTGTTGTCCCGCCAAATACATTCCACAAGAACTCCGTCGCTGCCGCCACTGCCGCCGCCCGTGCTGCCGCCTCGGCGTTCCTGCTCCAAGATGCCGTCGTGGACTTCTTTTCCGAAGATTAGAGCTTTTTGCAGCTTCTCTGCGAATAAGGGAAGCTGTTCGTTTGTTCTGTGGTCTTCTTTCCACTCCTCAAACAAATCGGAAAAATACTCTATCGTCGCTGCTTTTGCGTCCTCGTGATAATCCATTTCATCTATCATTTTCAAGCCGAGTTTTTCAAGTGCCGAAAGATTGCCCTCAAGTGCTTCATCAAGTTTGCTTTGTATCAACTGTGCGTTCGGCGAAATATGAAATACTTCATGTTCTTCATCATAAAGGTCATAAAGATTATTAAGTTCAATCATCGCGTCTATCAAGCTTTCAAACCTTTTGTCGGCATCATCAATTTCGTCAAAATCTACAGTGTAAACGGAAAGTTCCTCAATTTTTTCCAAATACCACGATAAAAACCACGTCTGTGCATCAGTTAGTGCTGAATTTATTTTAGTAAATACATATATATCGTGATAAGGATCGTGCGCGCCATACTCTATCCACATACTAAAGTAGTCGATAAAAGCAATAACTTTTCCTTCTCTGTCTGCTTCAAAAAACCGCTCGTTTGCATCATTTATTTTGCCAACCCTATCAATGCTTTCGTTATAAAGCGAAATTAAAGTATCGGCTTTTTCAAAGAGCTGTTTGTATCTTGTATGATAATCTTCAAAGATGCCGTCAGTTTCTATCATTGCTTTGAATAGGTTAATTTCTACAATCCTTTCGTAGTAGATTTCAATCAAATTTTCAAAATCAGAGATTTCCCTGTTTTCCACCTTATACATTTCGTTTGAATATAAACTAAAAAACCAGTCCTCCATGCTACTTATAACAGCGTTAAAGCGCAGCGTTAATCGCTCGCTCTCAAATCCGTCATATTTATAGTCCGCATAATAGTTTGTAAGACCGACGTAGGAAATAACTCTAAAACTCCTGTTGACTGCGTTGTTAAATGAGTTGTCCCATGAAGCTATAGTGTCAAGCACTTCATTAATGTACCTTTGCTCGGAGCTTTTCCTACAGCTATCAGCAAAAAGAAGCACGCCGATAATGCCTGTGCACAGCAGCACGGCACAAACGGCTATTGTGATAATCTTTTTTCTGTTCACGCTATAACCTCTTAAAATAACATTGTTTTCAGGTACACTATACCACGCTCTCTTGTATGTTGTCGAGTGGTCATTACTATATAATGTATATGGTGTTTTTAGCATAATATATTGTGAGTAAAAGTTCAAATGGTTCATTTCTCTTGACTTTTTATGAAAAATGTAGTAAAATGCACCACAGAGGGTTGTGCGTTTACACATTCACGGGAGATGATTGTTGTAGCGCCGGGTCAATTATTTTGACGCAACCCATTTTTTGACCCCTAAAAATACTGAAAGGAGTAATCATAAAAATGAGTATGGTAAAAAAAGTTTTATGTGCGTTTTTGATTACGTCCTTATTAATGGCAGGCACTTTTGTGGCGGCAATGATATTCTCAAAGGTCAATGACGGCAATACCGCAGGTGATGTCGGACCCGAGGAATTTATCTATATAGAAATGCCGGATAAAGAGCGCTTATACAGAGATGCTTTGGTTAAGCCGTTTCAATCAGCATATTGGTTCTACTATCCCGATATTCCGACAGAGGTAAAATCGGGAGCTTTGGCAACTATTAATGCACCTGTCTATGGTTTCATAAAATGGGAAAAGGACGACAGGTTCGCTGATGTGGAGTTTGTCGAAGAATATGTTGAAGGGGATTTCGCATACCTTTCATTTATAATGCCGATTGATGATTTTGCAATCAGAGCATTATATGAAGAGATACTGTTTTACGATGATAATGTAGATATCGATTTTTCGGGATTGTCTGAGTTATTGGAGCCCGGTGAGGGAGCGCTTGATATATCGGGAGCATCCGCATCCATAGCACCGATGTCGGTAGAAATACCCCCGCCAAGTATGCCCACGGGAATGGTCGGGCAGCCATACGAGGCGAGAATTCCTGCACTTCCCAGCGGCATGGAGTGGCTCGAAGATGCATTTCAACGGATACCGACAGGTTGGGAGTTTACAGTAAATGCTTTTAACACAGGTGGTGTGATTACGAACACAACGCCCATATTAGCACCGGGTATAGTCGGCGGGCCGGGCGGGTTCGTTCTCAGAGTAGATACTAAAGCAATGGAAACAGTAGAAGACATTAATGACCCGGGCACCTATATAACAAGACCTGTAGTTCCCGCGGTAATTGAAGAAATTCCGATAATCATAACAATTTTACCGGCGATTACATTCCCGCAGGCATCCTTGCCGGACGGAATGTTAGGAGTGGATTACGAAATTGCGATTACCACAGCAAACCTGCCGGAGAATGTTCAACTTTGGAGATGGGGTGTTGATGAAGTAAAAACACCTCTGCCGCCGGGACTGAGCATTGATATAAATACAGGTGTTATATCCGGCATACCTACATCGGGGGCGGCAGGGCAAACATTTACATTTGTTGTGACATTAACTTCGTTTGATACAACTGCTATAGCATATGCAGAAAAGGAATTTTCAATAAAAACATGGCAGCATCCTCAACTGCTTAAACGTGAGGATTTACCCGACGGCATGGTCGGGCAGCCATACAGGTGGGAAACCGATATTGAGTTTCTAAATCTGCCTGACCCGGGCGACCCGTACTGGACATGGGTGTTTACTAATTTGCCGCCGGGTGTAAATTTCGTATATGACGAAGAAGAAATTGACGATGATGTGTTTGAAAAATACATCAAGTTTCTCAGCACTTCTACAACTGCAGGGGCACAAGGCACACCCTCGCGGGCAGGTGAGTATGATATAACAGTTACGCTTCGGCCAACGGTGCCAAATTCCAACGTGGCAACCATAACACAGGAATATTCAATTAAAATATGGGATCGCCCCGTCTTTATTACGGAGCAAAAAGATTTGCCCGAAGCCATGGACCACAACCGCAGGTATAAAGATGATGAACCCGAAGATGATGAGTATGAAGCCATAATTGAAGCCCTATATCCCGAGGGAATGACATTTAATTGGGACTGGACTGTTGACGATGACTTAAAAGAGAATACTAATTTAGATATGCTCTACTCGCCGGCAATAAACAACGCAGCAGCTGTTATACACGGCAAGCCCGAACCAAAAGACGGTTCAAAGACGTATCAGTTCTCTATCGAAATGGAAGCAAATGTTCCGCTCAACAAAAATATTGACGGTGCAGTAATTTCACGAGTTTTTGATATTAGGATATGGGAGCGCCGTTACCTTTACATTGAAATCGAAAATACCGTTGGTTTTGTTATCCGTAAAGGTGAAGACGATGTTGCAGGCTGGCATAGGCAAAACTGGGACAGAGAACCCGGAGCGGCACTATACAGAGAAAGACGTGCTGTAATGCCCGGAACTCAAGGCGTAATGAGGTCGCTTGTTGGTATCAGCGGATTTATACGTTGGGAGGTTATCGCGGGTAAAGACCATGGACCTGTTCAAATCGGCGGTCCTACAAATTACTGGACTGAGGGTTTACATTCATACGTGCAAATAACTATGCCGACAAACACCGATGGTGATGTATATATTCGCGGATATCATACAAGAGTGCCTGTGGTTTCATCTTCTCTTGCCGAAGGTACGGTTAATGTTCCGTACGGCGGAGTAATAAATATTGCACAAGACGATATCGGCTTTGGTGCAGGCTCGCTCAGGTGGGAAGTCTTGGAGGGCGACAATATTTATCGTCCGAATATGCCTTTGCCCGGCTTGGTGCTTGATGTTAATGCAGGGCGTATAAATGGTGTAACAGGTATCCCCGAAGAGGAGGGGACGTTCAGGTTCAAAATAGGCTTGACGCTGCCCGGTTCAATGAGAATTGAAAGAGACTTTTCTATCCTTATTCATCCTGTGCCCGGTGTTTTGCTTGGTGATGTCAACGGCGACGGGCATGTAAACCTTGCCGACCTTATCTTGCTTGCAAGGTACTTGCAAGGTGAAGCCGGTATTGAGATAGACGAAGAAGCTGCCGACTTAAACGGCAATGGTCAGGTTGACATTCAAGACCTGCGGATACTTGCGTTGTTCTTTGCAAGACCTGCAGCGAGTCTCAGGTAGTAAGGAATGGTGTTTATTATGAAAAAACTTCTAACACTATTATTAATATCAGTATTACTGCTTAGCGTAGCTATACCACTTTCAGCGTCTGCAAATACGTCGCTGACTTTTGCAGCTGCCCGTGGTGTGCTTGCACACCCCGGTGATACTATAATAGTTCCTATAACTGTCAGCAACAATACGGCTCCGGGATTTGCGGCAGTCGGATTGGTTATAACATTTGACGAAAATGCACTGTCTCTCATACGTGTAGAAGAGCTTCGCCGTGATGACCTTCCTCTTAATAACTATGAGCTTAGCACAATAGAAGGCACACAGTGGCTCTCTTTCGTAAACTCAATGGAACCGCAAAACTGGACAGGTAACGGAGCTGTTGCCAACTTGGTTTTTGAAGTAAGTGCAAATGCCGTTCTTGGCAACACTTCCGTAAATATAGGTTTTACAACAGCACCGCGTGACGGTACTCCTGCAAGCAGCAGAATTGGCGGTGTCACAATACTGCGAGATACGAATGTTATTCAAGGAAGTGTTGTTATTGTAGCAAATGACGAAGAAATACCAACACCAAGTCCGTCCCCGTCCCCGACGCCCAGCCCGTCGCCATCCCCATCGCCAAGCCCCTCCCCGAGCCCCTCTCCATCCCCGTCGCCAAGTCCCAGTCCCAGTCCGTCTCCAAGTCCCGCGCCTCCGGGTGGCGGCACAGGTGGCGGAGGTACAGGCGGCAGCGGCTCAGGCGGCAGCGGCTCAGGTGGTACAGGTTCAGGTGGCGGAAGCACCGACGGCGGCGATTTTGGTAATGTGCCGCAAACGAGTATCCCTGATATCACGGGAACGATTATGGTTATGTGGATATCAATTTTAATGACAGCATTTTTAAGCGTTTGCTTATATTTCTACCTTAAGACAAACCGCAGAAGCTTGAAGCCCGGTTCTCACCATGACAACTAAGATTGAAACAATTCGCAAAGCCTCATTTAAGGTCGGTTTAATAATTGCAATAGTAATTTTCAGCATTATTGCACTTATTACGACCTTTGCCGTTATGGCACATATTAGCAGTTTAAGAGTTTCAAATGCCGAATATGATTATTTGCGTGAGCTGGCATTTAATTTGACAAAAGACGGTGATTTTGATGTCAGCAGGCTCAGCGAACTCGACAAGGAAATGCTTCAAATTAACCCCGATTATATATGCTGGCTCCGTATTGACGGAACGAGCATTGATCACCCTGTTGCACGGGGTGACGACAACGAAAAGTATCTTACAACGACATTCCAAGGCAATTACAATGTCGCAGGCACTTTGTTTATGGATTATCGCAATGTAGGGGAGTTTGCCACGTACATTGCAGGCGAGTCTTTGCCGAATATTATTATCTATGGGCATAATACACAAGAGGGCGGCATGTTCAGCGACCTTCACAAATACCGCAGCGAGAGTTTTTTGGAAAAAAACAAAATAATTACGCTGATTATTCACGACAAGGAAGTGCAGTTTGAGATTTTTTCAGCGAGAATGTCGGATATAAACGACCCTGCGTATTTTTTGAACTTTAATTCGCCGCGTGCTTTTTACGGTTTTGCAGACAGAATTAACGCACCGCTTGCGGCAACTCAGATTTTGACGCTATCGACATGTGTCAGTGCAGGAATTGATGAAGAACGCTTTATAGTGCAGGGGTGGCGTATATCGGACTGAGCGTGAAGATTTATCGCACAAACGATACCTTACTTTTATCATGCTCGTGCGGCTCTTTGCCGGAGTTTATTTCGCCGATTAACACACCAATCGCAAATGTATAACCCTCAGGAAAACTGAGGCGTTTTTTGTATTCCTCGGCTTTTGGTCCGCCGAGCGGTATGCCTGCCATGCCGACTATGCAGGTTCCAAGCCCAAGTGACTGTGCCGCGATTACAATGTTTTGGCAAAGTATTCCGCTGTCGAGCGTGCCCCACTGCGAGCCGTCGGACAATACTATCGCAAGGCACGGTGCATTATAAAACAGCTTGCCGCCGCGCGACATCATTCGCTCATACATTGACTTATCCTCAAATGTGCTGATAATGCTCATGCCCTCTTTGTCGAGTTCGTCCACAATCGCCTTGTCCGTGACCATTACAATATGCCACGGTTGGAGGTTCATTGCACTTGGTGCGGAAAGTGCCGCTTTGACGATTTCGTCAAGTTTCTCTTGCGAGATTGCTGTTCCCTTGAAATCACGGCATGTATAACGCTCGTTAATATTTCTAAGTGTCTCGTTCATAACTGTATCCTCTCGTTTGTTGTTTTGTATATTGTACCATAAAAACAAACACAAAGTGACAGGTTTTATTTATATTAATCTCAAAACAGCGTCAAGAATACCCGCCACTAATTCCTTGCTCATTTTCGAGAAAGCAAACCATTTCTTACCCAAGTCTTTCAACGACGCGCCTATATGATAAACATCTTTTCCGCTGTCTATAATCAAAAAGCGGTCATGACTTTGATTAAATTGTTTTACTTCAAAACCACCATATTGTGCATCGGCTTTTTGCACATCTAAGATAAGCTGAGGGCTGATATTTTGAGTAAGTACCAGTGCTTTAACTCCGCTGTTTTTCTTTGAGAGATGTAGGAGGGTGTTATCATCAACATAATTATCAATTAATACAATGCTGTGTTTTGCGGAGCGGATCATATTTGCAACAAGATTATAAGCATCGAAAATTTGACCGTCAAAGAATACTCCCTGCGTTGGGATGCGGGGTGTATTTATTTGCAATTCAATTTCGTCAACTCTATTCTCTATGCGATCCATGCGGTTATTCATGGCATAACCTTTAAGCAGATAATCTTTAAGCTTCTTTGTCGCCCAACGACGGAATAATGTTGCGTTTACTGAGTTTACGCGATATCCAACAGATATAATCATATCTAAATTGTAGTGTGCCACTTTTCTTTTAACAGACCGATTACCTTCTTGTCGAACTATTTCCAAAATGGAAACAGTTGAAGCCTTATCCAACTCACCGGTACTGTAAATATTGCTAATATGTTTTGATATTGCAGGAATTTCTGTGTAAAATAATTCTGCAATTTGCATTTGTGTAAGCAAAGCTGTATCTTCGTCAAATCTTACTTCAATATGTTCTGCCAGCTCATTTGGTCTGTACAAAATAATTTCGTTTTTCATAGCACAACTTCACCTTTCATGTCGTTAAATCAGAGACTTTAGCACAATAACTGTATCACCAATTTTTGCCTCTGTCTATACACGTTTGAAATGGTGAAAACGTAGAAAAACTCTACATTTGCAGTAGGGGACGGTGCTTGCCCCGAGAGCCTCATTCGACAAAGAAAGCAGTTTATGATAACATAAAAAGCATCAATAAAAGATAGTTAGGAGCTGACTATGTACGAATACACACGAGCGGTTTTTTATTATGAAACAGACAAAATGGGTGTTGTTCATCACTCAAATTATCTTCGTTGGATGGAAGAAGCAAGAATACACTACTTTAATGATACCGACCTTGCTTATTTTGAAACAGAAAGTTATGGTGTCTTAAGCCCGATAACTGAAGTAAACATCAAGTTTAAGTATCCCGCAAGATATGGGGATACTTTCACTGTAAAAATGGAAATGACAAAGTATACAGGGGTACGTTTTTCCATTAAGTATGTAATTATTAATCAAAATAACGAGGTGCTCCTTGAGGGCGATAGCTCTCATGCGTTCATCGACGAGCAGTTTAAGCCAATTTCTTTAGCACGTGCAATACCTGAAAGACACAGTAAAATGTTAGCCCTGCTGTAGGCAATGCACTCCTCAGACCTCTTTAGCAAATGGTTCTGTAATAGTTTGCATGAATAATACCTCTCTTTTAATATTTAAGCTTGTGCCAAAAAGAAAGAGAAGCGTTGCCCGGAGCATGTCAAGGAACACAAGGATAAAACAAAAAAGAGCCTTTACATGCGAGGACGGCGATTAAAATAAAACAGCACAAGCACCGACACCACAGTTATCCACAAAACAAAAAGAGCCCCGTGGGGCTCTTTAAAAAGATTACCTCAGTCTTTACTATACAGATACTCGGTTCCCGGCCATGAAGTAAGTTTAAGAATTAAAGAGTTCTCGTCAAGCTCGTCACAAATAACATCAAACTCAAATATAACACTATCGTTGAATAGGGCAATTCTGTTTTCTGAAACCAGCCATTTATAGTTGTTGGTGACAAGGCCATTATGCCAAGAAGCGGAGGAGTCGCTATTAAGTCGCAGGCTGTCGGGTAAGAGGGCTCCCATATTGTTTGTGCTTTCAAGACTCCATACGCCGTGAAGATAATCCGGCAACAATAAAGAATAATTTTCAAGCAAAACAGTGTATTCGTTATTATTATTTCTAATTATTGCGTCTATAGCTACCTTTGTATTGCTGTTTATTTCTAATGCCCACGCTGCTTTTGCGCCGGAATTATCGTTATATGCAATAAAATAATCACCTATAAGGCAGAAATTGTCAGTTTTGTTAATTTTTATTGCTGCTTGGTTGTTGCGCATAATAACTGAAAAATCATCTTCTTTGACTTCAAGAATATGAAGTGTTGTTACCGTGCTTATTGTAGTCTTGTGCAAATAAGTGGCTGCCCACGTACCAACAAAATCATTGTCATCATATTTGACATCAGAAGCAATTCTCGAAAACTCAAGTCTACCATTACCGTCAGTTAATGCAAAACCATGTTCGCTGACATCAACTATAGAAAAACCGTTAGAAAGACCAGATGTCGCAGATATCAAAAAACTACCGTCGTGAATAATGTTTGTTGCGTGATAAGTGCCAAGGCGAACAAGTCCAAAATTATCTAAATAAAAGCCTGTTTCAAAATCTTTAATTAGTATATGTGTAATAGAGGGTGCGGCATCAATGGCTGCCGTTAACTCCCACGCACCTATAAGCCTGTTGGCAAGTTCCATATCTTCATTTGTTTCGGGAGTAGGAGCTATCGTAGGAGAGGAGGTGGGTGACGGTGTAGATGCAGGGTTCAGTAAATCAGATAGGTTGTACCCATCATCACGCAAGGCATCCCTTATTTCCCTTGCGGCTCGAGCCTCATCACTTTCGCCGCAAGAAACAAGAAATATGCTCAGCAAGAACAAAACAAAAACAAGAATAAGCTTTTTCATATAACCTCCAAAAAATATCAATATAATGCATTTCTAACTCTTGTGTTGAGAAACAAACGCAATTATACTCAATATATTAGGTATAGTCAACAGGTTAAGCATGATACTCTTTCATCGGGTGATACTGATGATTAGCTATGCTCCTTTTTACAAGACTTTATTAAATAAAAATATTACTGAATATCAGCTTATATTTAAGCATGGCTTTTCAGCAAATATCTTGCACCGAATGAAGCACGGAAAAGCAATCAACACAAAAACATTAGATACATTATGTTTTATACTAAACTGTAATGTATCTGATGTTATTGAATATGAAGAAGATAAATAGCGTGACCACTACTCCTCGTAAAACGCTATTATTACATTCGACAGCATTCCTTTATATCCGCTGTCTTGTATGGTGTATGACGGTATCGGAGTTCTTGACCATGCTCCGTCTTCTGTTGTAAAAGTGCCTGTGTACAAAACATCGTCTTCGTTGTTCATTGTGCCCTCAATGAAATAGCGAAACTGTGTTTGTGTCACAGGGTTTCCTTTACTATCGGTGAAATCCCAGCTGACCACATAAACGCCGTTTCTTGGTGTTGCACCCGATATGGCGTCTATCTGTGCATCGCTTTTACCCGACGGTTGTGCCGCCGATACCCACAGGGGAATTGAGTGCGGTCTGTAGCTGTAGCCGCCGGTCGCTGTCCACTGTGTCACAAATATTGTGTCAATATAGTTTCCGTCCATGTCCTCAATCCAAAAGGCATACTGACTTGATGCAATTAGACGCTGCTTTGTATAGATAAACGAAATTTCAAGACGTTTACCTGTGTTTTCATTATTGAGTGCAGGCATCAGCGGGTAAATCCCGATGTTAAACGGGTTCATAACCATAACATATGCAAAGCACACAAAACCGACAATAAAAGCAGCGATACATAAAAGAATAATTTTAGTTCTTTTTTTCATGCTACATTCCCTCGTTCTACGAATATTTCATAATGGCATATCTGCCGGGGTGCAGGAAAACCTCATAAGTATTATCATCAATCTTTACAGGCTTGTTAAAGCGCGATGTTCCCGAGAGCATCTCTAACTCTACGGTTTTTTCAAAACGCATACGCACCTTTTCGGGACGGGTCAAGAAAGACTGAATAATAAAAGTATTGTTGTCATACGTAAAGAGGCCCACTCCTGCACCACATTCAAGCGTAACAGGCAAGTCTAATTCTCCACGCAGGCAGTTTATCACTCCTGCCGGTAGCTTGTAAAGACTGTCGGGGGAGTCCGGTGTTGTAAAGACATAAAATTTTCCGCTGCCGTATGTGCCGCAAAGCAGCATGGGGTGGCTGTAGTGCTCCGTCATCGCAGCGGACATCATCCACACATCGTTGGTATTATAGTCTACATGTGATATTGTAATGTCGCTTAGTGCTTTTTCATAAGTGCCGTTATTTTGACCGAAACCATTGGACTTAAAGGTATCTGTTGTAACTTTTTTATCCGACACCACAAGCGGCATAATATCCTCGATTTTCCCCGCAAGCGCCTTATACAGCCCGCTTGTGATAAATACATTGCCGCCGCCGAGCAGCGTTTTTTTCATTTTGGAAACAATATCTTCATCTCTTGCGGAAGACTCTGTTAAAAACACAACATTTGCTTTATCCGGATATGTCGGGTACGGCTCAAGCGCAATACCAAGCATTCCGAGGAAATCGTACAAATGCCGCTCGCCGCTTATATTATCCGTGCAGTGGTACGGCTCATAGCAGGCAATGCCGACAGGCTCGCCGAGCATTCCGACAAACGGGTCGAGTGTATCATAAGCCGCTCCTGCGGCGGCTGTATACACGGGGAAACCACTCAGCAGCGGTATACAAAACATCATCTGCTCTTTGCATTTTGAAAACAGCGTAAGATATGCCTGCTGCAGATAGTCGTCTAAATTGCACTCAAATAAATCATACCACCCGCCGCCGTTTTTGCCGGGTTTTATATTTTCGGTGAGGCGGGGCAGGAAATAACTGAGATAACGAGCAAGGTTTTGCTGCGTATATGACGGGTCGCGGGTTTCGGTGCCTGTGTAGAGCATGTCAAACATAGGCGGTGCGTCCTGCAAATTATACCCGCAGTTAGCAAAACTTTCATACCAGTTGGGGAACTTGATAATGATGTTTGCATCAGATCTTGCCGCTCTGCAGTTTTTGATTATGATATTTTCCGAAATGTCATTCATCAGCTCAAGCCTGAAAGCCGCCCAGCTGCGGTCGCCTTTTGCTTTTATACAAAGCTCACAACGGCAGTTGGTGAAATAGAAGTCATCGAGCATAACCTCGTCAAAAAGCTCAGCCGTATAATATGCGACCTCGCCAAGCAGCTTGCGGGTCTCGGGGTTTGTGTAGCACATCGCACCCATGAGTGTTCCTGCTGTTGCAGTTGTTATGCCACCCGATAGCTTGTAGCCCTTTTCTGAATACATGGCGATAAGCTCATTCATCTTCTCGCGCGGGACAAGAATATCCGCCCTAAATGTTTCAAGATAGAGCTTATCTAATTTCAGATAACACTCTATCTTTTCTATATCGTCTTTCAGTTGTGAAACGGAGTTGTCTTTCAAGTACATAGCAGGTGCATATGACGCTGTGGTGAAATTTTTGTAATGCATATTTTTTTGTCTCCAATACTATTTTGGAAACATTATACTAAACACTGTCTGCTCAAAGCAAGACTATATTCCCTTTACTTTTTCAAATATCGGCGGAGTTTTTCCATTACCTTGTCGATGTCGAGAGGTTTACTGAGGTGGTCGTCCATGCCTGCTTCGAGACAGGCGATAACATCGTCCGTAAACACGTTTGCAGTCATTGCAACAATCGGCAGTCTTCCGCGTTTTCGCTCGGGCATTTCACGGATAAGTTTTGTTGCTTCCAAACCACCCATTGTGGGCATTTGCAAATCCATTAAGATAATATCGTATTTGTCGGGGCTAAAGGTTATAATATCCAAGGCTTCCTGCCCGTTTTCGGCGGTGTCTATCAATACTCCCGTATCTTCCAAAAGGGCAATGATAATCTCACGGTTAATTTCAATATCTTCAACGACCAAAATTCTCTTGCCCTCAAACTCGCCGTGGGCAACTTTTCCGACTTCGCTGACAACCTGAGTGTCTTCATTTTGTTCGAGATTTCTGTGACTTCTGCCTACTTGAATTGTAAAGAAGATAGTTGTGCCTTTGTTCGTTTCGGACTCAACCCAGATATGACCGCCCATAAGTTCGACAATACGTTGTGAAATTGACAAACCAAGTCCTGTGCCGCCATAATCGCGGCTTGCTCCGCCCTGCACCTGTTCAAAAGCGTTAAAGAGCTTTTCCAACTGGCTTGCAGGTATGCCGATGCCGTTATCTTTGACTTCTATTTGCAGTTCCAAATATTCATCGGACGCATAAATCATTTCTGCGTCAATGCTGATTTGCCCGTAATTAGGCGTAAATTTTACGGAATTTGACATAAGATTTGCAATAACCTGTGCTATGCGGTTATCATCGCCGATAACAAACGGCGGGATATTATTATCGACATTGACATTTACTGTTTGGTTTTTTTCATCGGCGCGGAAGTTTACTATTGTCAGAACCTTATCGAGCATGTTTCTGAAATTGTACTCGGTTGGCATGAGTTCTAACTTATCTGCTTCGATTTTTGCCATATCGAGGATATCGTTAATAAGTCCAAGCAGATGTGAAGAAGCATCGCCAATCTTGCTCAGGGCGTGGTCTTTTTCTGCGATATCGGCAGCTTTTTTACCGATAACGGTCATGCCCGAGATAGCGTTCAAAGGTGTACGCATTTCATGGCTCATGTTTGAGAGGAAGTCACTCTTGGCTTTATTTGCGGCTTTTGCCTGCTCATTGACAGTGACAAGGTCTGTGATATCGACAGAATACTGGACATGTACTTTTTTGCCGTCAATCCAGTCAATGTATCTGTCGGTGTTGCGGTATATCCGCTTGGTCAAAGTGCTGCGTTCTTCCCACTCGACTTTTTTGTCGGGGTCAACATCAAGCTGATGACATGGGCAAAACTCGCAGCGGTCGTCCAAGCCTTCCTGAAAAACTTCATAGCATTTTTGGCCGACGCCATTGCCTTTAACATTGTAGTGAACTCTCATAAATTTGTTGACAAAAAGCAGCTCGCCCGTTTCCGGAACATTGACGTATATAAGAGCTTCCAAGCTGTCCAAAACATTTTCGAGAGCGGTAATTGTTTTTTTGTTTGCGGCGTTAATTTCCTCAATCATGTTGTGGCGGTTAATCGCCGTTGCAATCATAAGGCTGACTGAACGCAAAATGCTGATTTCTTCATCTGTGAAATGACGTTCTTCCTTGCAGTCGTCAATACTGAACATTCCCCACAAGGTGTTATTCAAAATGAGGGGGATGAGATAAACGGTTTTTATATCGAAACTACTAAAGTATTCCTGCTCCTCGGGGTCTAAGGATGTGAAAGGGCCTCCGATGTATTCGTTTCGCCGAAATATCTTTCGCCATCTGTTAAGCCCGCTAAATGGAGTGATAACACCGAGCGGAACGTCGGATTTTGTTTTGCCGAAATCACTGACCCATGTGTAAGCATGCATAAAGTGTGTTTCATTGCCGATATGCTCGTCGCACCATATATGAACACGGTCTGCATTAACTGCACGACCGATAATTTCCATACTGGAAATGAGGATAGTATCAATATCCTCCATGTCGTTTGCAGATAGGAGCATTGATGCCGCCTCGTTCACAGCGAGTAGAAGGTCGACGTTGCTCGTTTCTTTACTCATTAGCTCTACTCTTTCAAAATTTATTGCCATATAGTGTTATAATGACGTATACTATACCATACTGATTATGAATTTTCAATGGGTGAGGAGCATAGTTAATAAATTTATTTTTTTACATATAAAATGAAAGGAACAACTAAAAACAATGGTTTATTACAACTTTAAGGGGCTTAATCTATCAACTCTTGGTTATGGCGGAATGCGTCTGCCAACATCGGACTCAAAAGGACGCGTAGTAAATGAAGAAGAAACAGCAAAACTTCTTGTTCATGCGTATAACAGTGGTGTGAATTTCTTCGACACAGCGTTTTTTTACCATGCAAGCAACTCGGAGCGGGTTATGGGAAAGGTGCTCTCACAATTTCCGCGTGATACATGGTATCTTGCGGACAAAATGCCGGGTAATTTTATCGAAATTGTGGACGGTAAAATTGAACTTGGTGTCGAATTTATGGGAATGGAGAGCAAAACCTATAATACCCCTGCGGAGGTTTTTGAAATCCAGTTAAAAAACGCAGGTGTTGATTATTTTGATTTTTATATGCTTCATAATGTCAGCGAGAGCACATATGAGCTTTATACGGACGAAAAAATCGGTATGGTTAACTTTTTGCTCGAAGAAAAAAAGCGCGGGCGGATTAAACATATCGGATTTTCGACGCATGGCAGATATGAGACGATTGAAAAATTCTTAAATAAGTACGATTGTTTTGAGTTTGTGCTTATGCAGCTTAATTATTTGGATTGGTCTTTGCAGGAGTCTGATAAAAAGTACGACATTATCACAAAGCATAATATACCTGTGTTTGTAATGGAGCCGGTGCGGGGCGGCAAGCTCGCTAATATGACAGGTGACGGACTTGCCATGCTTAAAGCTTCAAAGCCCGGTGATACCGCGGCAAGGTGGGCGTTTCGGTTCTTACAGTCGCTTCCAAATGTTGCTGTTGTTGTGAGCGGAATGTCAAATATGGAGCAGCTTAAAGAAAATCTTGAGATATTTGAGAAAAAAGACCCTCTCAGTGATGCTGAAAAAGAAGTTTTGCAGAAAGTGGTCGATAATATGGCATCGTTTGTGCCGTGCACGTCATGCCGATATTGCTGCGATGCATGTCCAAAAGATTTGGATATTCCAATGCTTATTGCGACATATAATGAAGCGGCAAACGAGTTTGGCTGGTATGTAAATGATGTTATGGAAACACTGACAGACGACGAAAAACCGTCAGCTTGCATAAGCTGCGGTGTATGCAGTCCGCTGTGCCCGCAGGACATTGACATTCCCGATGTGTTGAGCAAATTTGACGAATTGTTAAAAAGGTAGGGGACGGCGTCCTCGACGTCCCGAAAACCACATGTAGGGACAGAGCTGTGTTCGTCCGCAAAACAAATCACCCGCCGCTACGCGGCACCCTCTTTACTAAAGAGGGCTTATAAGGAGGAGGTATTATGAAAAAGCAGGTTTTTAATCCATATCTTCCCGCATGGGAATACATCCCCGACGGTGAGCCGCGAGTATTCGGCGACAGGCTCTACATCTTTGGCAGTCATGACAGGTTTGACGGTGAGCATTATTGCCTCAATGATTATGTCTGCTGGTCAACGCCAGTGACCGATTTATCCGACTGGCGTTATGAGGGTGTCATTTACAGAAAGGTTCAAGACCCGAAGCACGGCACCATGAGCATGTTTGCGCCGGACGTTGTTTGCGGAACTGACGGCAGATATTATCTCTATTATACACTCTCGGGCTTAAACACTGTTTCGATTGCTGTTTGCGACACGCCTGCCGGAAAGTACGAGTTTTACGGTTATGCAACCCACCCCGACGGTACGCTTTGCGGCGAAAGAGCGGATAATGCTGACAGGTCGCAGTTTGACCCGGGAGTACTTGTGGACGATGACGGCAAGGTTTATCTTTACACGGGATTTTCGCACATGAAATCAATGCTCGACGATATGAAAAGAAAAGGTGAAACCCCTCTGCCGCCTTGCGACGGAAGCACAGTCGCCGAGCTTGAGGCTGATATGAAAACAATAAAAGTGCCGCCAAAACCGCTTACGCCCGGTTGGATAAACTCCGAGGGTTCGGGCTTTGAGGGATTTGAGTTTTTTGAAGCGCCGTCAATGCGTGTCATCGACGGGACTTATTACCTTATTTATTCGTCAATAAAAAGTCATGAGCTTTGTTATGCGACGAGTAAATATCCCGACAGAGATTTTACCTATCGCGGTGTGCTTCATTCAAACGGTGATGTTTTTATTGATGATATTGCAGCATATAACGAAGCTTTTGTTTCAAAACCCGAAACGATAGGCAGTAATTATTGGGGTAACAATCACGGTTCTGTCGTAGAGGTGAACGGCGAGTTTTACATCTTCGGACACAGGCAGACAAATGCTCACGAGTTCAGCCGTCAGGCAATAGCCGAGAAGCTTGAAAGAGATGAAAACGGCGGATTTAAGCAGTCTGAAATGACCTCATGCGGTCTGAACGGAAAACCTCTCGAGGGCACGGGGACTTACAGTGCGGGTATCGCTTGCAATCTGTCGAGTGCACAAGGTGTTCGCAAAACAAATGCCGCACCCGTAGAGGTGCACCCCTATATCACGCAAGACGGTCCGGACTACGACCCCGACACAAACACAGGACAGCCGCCGGAGCAGTATATTTGCAACCTACGAAACGGCAGCTTCGCAGGGTTTAAGTATTTTGACGTTAAGGGGCTTTCAAAAATCAGCATTGAGTCTAAGTGCAGTTGTGACGGCAGTGACTCGTCTTGCAGGTCGTGTGGTGAAATTACTTGCGAGTTTATAAGCGTCGAGCACGGTAATGTGGTTTCTGCTGTGTCAATTCCGGCAGCAGCCTCCGACAGTTGGAAAACGTACTCAGCGGATGTATCGGTCCCCGACGGTGTTTATGCAATCAGATTTGTGTTTAAGGGTGATGGCATCACGGACTTTAAGTCGTTTACGTTGATGTAGAAGAAACATTCGCGGGGAAAATCTGCAACAAGGTAACGATATTCGTGGGGAAAATCTGCAACACAGCAACGATATTCGCGGGGAAAATCTGCAACAGTATTTGACAAAGCCTTGAAACTGCTATATAATCATTACCATAGCAGAAAGAGAGGGTTCTTAAATGCTCAAAAGGAAAATTTACGATGATTTAATGCAGTGGAAATCACGCAAGGACAAACAGTGCTTAGTAGTAAAAGGTGCGAGGCAAGTTGGTAAAACATTTATTATAGAACTGTTTGCAAAAGAGAACTACAAGCACTGGATTACAATTAATTTTGTTCAAAATCCTGCATGTAAAGCTATTTTTGACGGAGATTTGGATACAGAAACTATAATCAAGCAAATTTCCTTGCGTATACCCGGGGCAAAAATGGTTCCGGGCGAAACGTTATTATTTTTAGACGAAATTCAAGATTGCCCGGGCGCCCGTACTGCGTTAAAGTTTTTAACACAAGACGGAAGATTTGATATTATTGCATCCGGCTCCTTGCTTGGAATCAATTACAAGGATGTAACATCTTATCCTGTAGGATATGTAGAACATTTAGAAATGTACTCCCTTGATTTTGAAGAGTTTTTATGGGCGAACAGTGTATCGCCGGAGTCTATCGCAGATATCAAAGAATGCTTTGATCAAAGAAAAACAGTTCCGGCGGCTATGCACGAGCGTATGACAGAGCTCTTTAAGGAATACATCGTAGTCGGGGGAATGCCGCGCGCTGTCGATGAGTTTGTGACTACACATAACTTCGCCGGTGTTCTTAAAATACAAAGAGGTATCATCGCCGATTATGAAGATGACATAGCAAAGTATGCCAAGGATTCAGAAAAAGCTAAAGCAAGAGCTTGCTTCCTATCCATCCCAAAAAATCTGTCGAAGGACTATAAAAAGTTCCAATATAGTATAGTCGAGCGTGGTGGAACAGCAAGAAAATTTGGAGGCAGTTTGATGTGGCTATACGATGCGGGAGTCATTAATTTTTGCAACAATTTATCCATCCCAGAGCTTCCATTTGAAGGAAATGCAAAAAGCGATTGTTTTAAAGTATATATGTGTGATACCGGACTACTGATGGCGATGCTGGAAGAAGGCTCGCAGGAGGATGTAATAGACGGAAATCTCGGAATATATAAAGGTGCGATTTACGAGAATATTATAGCTGACATTTTTGGTAAATCAGGCAAGAAGCTGTATTATTTTGAACACAACAGTAAACTTGAAATCGATTTTTTTATTCGCAGAAACAAAACTGCAACTGCGGTTGAAGTAAAATCGGCAGACAATACGAAGTCTAAATCGTTAAATGCAGTTATAGAGAAATTCAATGTAAAGCGCGGAGTCAGGCTTTCTACTAAAAACGTCGGAGGCACAGATGACTTCGAAAGCTTTCCGTTATATATGGCAATGTTTTTATAGTTATTGACTCTAATTAATACTGTGGTATATTTAGTGCGTTAAAAATATTAGGTATGTACAATGGCGAAGATTTACGTTTGGCAGTTAATTTATATAATGTACATGAAGGGAACTAAAAATTGTTTGAAATAGTTAAAGTATATAATCAAAGTGTTGATTCTTTAAGATTTATTGGTAAAAAATATGATAATGCCAATCGTGCTAATGGAACATTTGAAATTAAGCCAAAATGGAGTGAATGGTTTGAAAATAGATGGTTTGAAGTAATAGAAGAGCAGATAAGCGGAAATCTTTATGATACTTATGAAGATAGCAGTGCTTATATAGGATTGTTACGTAATAAAAGTGGAGAACCGTTTCAATATTGGATTGGTATGTTTGTGCCTATGAATACGGAAATACCGGAGGGCTACGATTATATTGACTTTCCAAAAAGCGAATTAGGCGTTTGTTGGGTTTATGGAAAAGAAGAAGATGTGTCTATGTATGAGGGGATTGAAATAATCGAGCAGTGTAATGAGAGACTTACTAATAAAAAAATGCCCCATGTACATGATAAAGATGATACTTGTTATGCGTTTGAACGATATGTCACTTCTCGTTTTGCAACACCAGACGAAAAAGGGAATATAATTCTTGATATTTGCTTTTTTATTAACTTCTATTAATAAGCAATTTCCCGTTTTTAGGTAAAAGATATGATATAACCGTGGGTATAGAGATTATCTGAGAAAAGCAAAATTAGGGTGTAAAAACCCGACTTCTCGAACTATCGCCACCAGACCGCAAACGCTCTGTGTCTTTATATACTTTTATGTTAAATGATTATCCCTGCGTGATTTAATAAATAAAGAATATTCTGCAAAAAGAGCAAATCTGCCCCCATTAGGTGCAGAAATTATCATCACAATAACTACTCCTTGAAATACACCTTGTAATTATAGTATTATCATACTATGAAAGATAATTTCGATAGAGACATACACTATCTTCGATTGTCGGTGACTGATAAGTGTAACCTTAGATGTATTTATTGCGTGCCTGAGACAGGTGTTCCTAAAAAAAGGCATGAGGATATTCTGACAGTCGAGGAAATAAATGAAATAGTACAGGCGGCGGCGTCATGCGGAATAAAAAAAGTACGCATAACAGGTGGCGAGCCGCTTGTGCGCCGTGGTATAATAGATATATGTAAGTTTATTGCAGGGGCAGACGGTATCAGCGAGGTGTGCCTTACAACAAACGGCATAGCGTTGCCCGAGTTTGCAAGCGGCCTCAAAGCAGCCGGAGTAAACAGACTAAACATCAGCCTTGATACGCTCGACCGTAAGACATACAATAAAATAACACGCACCGACTTATTGGAAGCTGCACTCCATGGTGTTGACATTGCGATAAAAACAGGCTTTGATGCGATTAAGATAAACGCTGTGCTCATTGGCGGAATGAATGAAAGCGATATTTGGCGATTGCTCGATTTTACAAAAAAGTATAAGGTGGATGTCAGGTTTATTGAGCTAATGCCGATTGGTGAGTGTGCAGATTGGGCAAAAGAAAAATTTGTCAGCTCACAGATTGTGCTTAAAACAGCGCCGGAGTTGGTTGAAACGGGTATGCAGGGAGTTTCAAAGCTATATAAATTTCCAGATGCTTTAGGCACTGTGGGACTTATCAGTCCGATAAGCTCGCATTTTTGCCCGACGTGCAACAGAATACGCATAACAGCAGACGGCATATTAAAACCCTGCCTGCACTCAGCCGAAGAAATAAATTTACGCGGTTTGCATGGTGATGCATTAGAGAATGTAATAAAAGATGCAATATTGGGTAAACCGGAGAAACATAAGCTATGTAGGGGTGACCGCCTACCGCTCACAAATCACCCGCCGCTTGAGGGCAAGGGACGGAGAAACATGAACGAGATTGGTGGGTAAACACGAGGAATTATAGAGGAGTTAAAATGTCTGAACTTTCCCACTTTAACAATGAAAAACATGCTAAAATGGTAGACGTGAGCGATAAAGAGGCAACACTCAGAGAGGCTGTTGCCGTCTGTACAGTTTTTGTCAATGCCGAAGTATTTGAGTTAATAACAAGCGGCACGACAAAAAAGGGGGATGTGCTTGCCGTTGCACAGATCGCAGGTGTCATGGCGGCAAAACGCACACCGGATATTATTCCGATGTGCCACCCCGTAAATATCACAGGTGTGGACATATCATTTACGCCCGATAAACAGCAATGTGCAATAAACATAAAAGCAACGGTTCGATGCATGGGTGTGACAGGCGTTGAAATGGAAGCACTCACAGTTGTATCGGCGGCGGCGCTGACGATATATGACATGTGTAAGGCAGTGCAAAAAGATATAGAAATCGGAAGCATCAAGCTCGTCAGAAAAAGCGGAGGCACCTCAGGGGAATATATAAATGAATGAACCAACAGTAAAAGCAGTGTGTTTGAGTGAAAAAAAGGGCACTGTAAAAACATCGGTGCCGCAGATTTGTGTCAAGGAAAACTACGGTGTGAAAGGCGATGCTCACGCAGGGGATGAAATTAAACAGGTAAGCCTGCTCGCTGATGAAAGTGTGGAAAAACTACGTGACAAGATACCAAACATTACTTTCGGGGCTTTTGCAGAGAACATTCTGACAAGCGGAATTTCTCTTTTTACATTGCCGATAGGCACAAAGCTTTGTATCGGGGAGGCTGTTTTAGAGATAAAGCAAATAGGTAAAGAATGTAATCATGGTGCATGTAACATCAAGCAACAAACAGGTGATTGCTGTATGCCGCGTGAGGGGATTTTTACTAAGGTGCTAAAATCAGGAGTAATTAAACCGGGCGACGTTATTACTGTAGAAAACTAAGCAATGACGGAAAAGTGTTTAGAAAGTTGAGGTAATCCAATGATAAATATCAAAGAGCTGCATTTTGATGAAGACGGATTAATACCTGCCATAATTGTAGACGCCCAAGACAAAGAGGTATTGATGATGGCTTATATGAATGAGGAAAGCCTGCAAATCAGCATGTCTGAGGGCAGAGTATGTTTTTGGTCGCGCTCGCGTGAGGAGCTTTGGCGAAAAGGCGAAAGCTCGGGTAATGTCCAGCATATAATCAATATTAAAACGGATTGTGACAAGGATACGCTTCTTGTTACGGTCAAAAAAGACGGGCCTGCCTGCCACACGGGTGAAGAGTCCTGCTTCTTTGAAGATATATACAACGTCAACTACGTTGACGTCATTGATAAGGTTGAAAGCGACAACACAGGCGGTGCTGCAGGCACTTTACCTGCAAGCAAGCGGGCAAAGCATTTTTCACTCGAAGCTCTGCACGAAGTTATTAAAAATAGAAAAATTGACGTAAAGCCCGGGTCGTATACGAATTATTTGTTTGAAAAAGGAATTGACAAAATACTCAAAAAAATCGGCGAAGAGTCGACAGAGGTCATTATAGCCGCGAAAGCGGGCGACAAAAAAGAGGTTGTGTACGAGCTTTCCGACTTGGTATATCACGCGTTGGTGCTTATGACCGAAATGGATATATCCCTTGAAGAAGTGCTGCGTGAGCTTGAGGGACGGCAAAAATGAAAAACTTCCTGCAAAACCTGCACACACATACAACATATTGCGACGGTAGTTTATCAGCCGAGGAAATGATAAAAGCGGCAATAGAAAGAGGCGGCAGTTCGATAGGTTTTTCCGAACATTCCTATGTGAGCTTTGACGAAGAATATTCAATGATGCCGTGCGACACACCGCTGTATATGGCTGAGATAAACAAGCTGAAGCAAAAATATGAGGGGCAAGTCGAAGTTTATCTCGGCATAGAATACGATTATTTTACGGAAACGGATAATATGCCGGGCGCTTTGGATTACATCATTGGTGCGGTTCATCATATAGAAAAAGACGGAGAGTTTATAACCATTGATGCCACCTATGAAAGAATTCAAAACATAAGAGACAATTATTTTGGCGGGGACATGTTTGCGCTGACACAGGCGTATTATGCGACTATTGCAAGTGTTACAGAAAAAACCAAGGTGGACATTATAGGTCATTTTGATATAATTGCAAAGCAAAATGAACAGGGCAGGTTGTTTGACGAAAGTGACCCGCGATATATAACCGCAGCGACAAATGCAATGGAGCGGATACTCGAAAAATGCAAAATATTTGAGGTTAGCTCGGGTTCAATGTTCCGAACGGGGAGAAGCGTACCATATCCGTCAGAGATGCTGCTCGCCCTGCTCAAAAAGCACGGCGGCGAGGTGCTGCTCTCGAGTGACAGTCATGTTGCGGACTCGCTATACTATAAGTTTGATGAAATGTTGGAGTTGATAAAAGCCTGCGGGTTTACGCATATAAAAAGGCTGACAAAAGACGGCTTTGTGGACGAAAAATTGTAGTGTGAAAGAATAATCTTTCACATATAATCAAAATACTGGATTGCCACGCCACTTGCAGTGGCTCGCAATGACGGCAACTGTGACATACTATATTCAACGTCAGAAAGGTATAACCATGTCAAAGAAATCTGAAAAAATAAAACTGCCTGAAATGTTTGGAATGATGGTTTTTAGTGACCATGTGATGAAAGAACGTCTGCCTCATGATGTTTATGAGGCGCTTCATAAAACGATACAAGACGGCAGCAGGCTTGATGCAGGTGCGGCGGACGTTGTTGCCCGTGAAATGAAAAATTGGGCAATAGAGCTTGGTGCGACGCATTACTCTCATTGGTTTCAGCCGATGACAGGCATCACTGCAGAAAAACACGACAGTTTTGTTTCCCCGACAGGAGACGGCAGAGCAATCATGGAGTTTTCAAGTACGGCTCTTGTGCAGGGTGAAGCGGATGCTTCGAGCCTGCCCTCGGGAGGACTTCGTGCGACCTTTGAAGCTCGCGGCTTCACGGCATGGGACCCCACATCATATGCATTTGTGCGTGGAAACACCCTGTACATTCCGACGGCATACTGCTCACACGCAGGTCACGCGCTCGACGAAAAAACACCGCTGCTCCGCTCAATGCAGGCGATAAATACACAGGCGCTTCGGATACTTCGCTTATTTAACAATACAGATGTCACGGCAGTAAAAGCCATGGCAGGTGCCGAGCAGGAATATTTTTTGATTGATAAAGCGATGTTTGAAAAACGTAAGGACTTGATGTATACGGGACGCACACTTTTTGGTGCCAAGTCGCCGAAAGGGCAGGAGCTTGACGACCAGTATTACGGAGCAATCAAACCGAGGGTTTCGGCATATATGAAAGCGCTCGATGAGGAGCTTTGGAAGCTTGGTGTGCCTGCCAAAACAAAGCATAATGAGTCTGCTCCCGCACAGCACGAGCTTGCAGCTGTATATACTACAACAAATCTTGCGACAGACCACAATCAGCTCATAATGGAAATCATGCAAAGTATTGCAAAAGACCATGGAATGATTTGCACACTCCATGAAAAACCGTTTGACGGAATAAACGGCAGCGGAAAGCATAACAACTGGTCGCTTGAGACAAGTGACGGCATTAACCTGCTTGACCCCGGTGAAACACCGCATGATAATGCACAGTTTTTGTTGTTTTTGGTTGCTGTCATAAAGGCTGTTGATGATTATCAGGATTTACTGCGTATTTCTGCGGCAAGTGCGGGCAATGACTGCCGCCTCGGCAGTGGCGAAGCTCCGCCTGCGATTATTTCGGTCTTTGTTGGTGATGAGCTATACTCAATATTAAATGCTATAGAAAATAACGAACAAAGCACTACATTACTGCCGAGCTTTTCAAAAGATACAACCGACAGAAACAGAACCTCGCCGTTTGCATTTACGGGCAACAAGTTCGAGTTTCGTATGGTCGGCGCAAAAATGTCCGTAGCCAAAGCAAATACTGTAATAAATACGGCGGTTGCAGAGTCGTTGCGTGTGTTTGCCGATGAGCTTGAGGGTAAAGAGGATTTTGACGCAGCCGTAAATAACCTTATTAAGGAAACAATTAAAAAGCATAAGAGGATATTATTTAACGGAAACAGTTACAGCGATGAGTGGAAAAGCGAGGCAAAAAAACGCGGACTTCTTAATTTATGCACAACGCCCGATGCGTTGCCATGTATGCTCGAAGAAAAAAATATCAGCTTGTATGAAAAGCACAAGGTATTTTCCCGTGATGAAATACGCTCGCGATATGAAATAGGTCTCGAAATTTACTGTAAGCTGTGTAATATTGAAGCAGTCACGATGTATAAGCTTGTCAAGAAGCATATTTTGCCTGCATGCTGTGCATATACTGCGGAGCTTTGCAGTGCGGCGTCGGCAAAAAGAGCATTTCTTGCAAAAGCGGATTGCAGGTTTGAGCGTGAAACGGCAAAACGTCTGTCCGAGCTTACTGACAGTCTGCATAAGAGAATAGCCGAGTTATATGACGAGCTTAGTGCTGCCGAGCGGCTTCATGCGGACGCAAGTCAGTCAGCCTTACTGACTAATGCACATCACTACAAAGATGACGTGCTCTTTAAGATGGCTCAAATACGTGAACTGACAGATGAAGCTGAGCTGCTCACAGCCCGTAAACACTGGCCGTTCCCAACCTACGGCGATTTATTGTTTAGCGTGAGATAGTTGACAAACCCCCGTCCCCTTGTCATAAAGGAGTAACCATGAACAGAGAAAAAGCACAGATAGTTGAAGGTATAGTTTCGGTTGTTGTTAATGCCGTTTTATTTGCTGTGAAATTTTGGGTTGGTTTGGCAACCGGCTCAATAGCACTTGTGGCAGACGCATGGCACACGATGTCAGACTCGCTGACCTCTATATTTGTCGTACTCGCAGCCAAGCTTGCATCAAAAAAACCCGACAAAGAACACCCGTTCGGACACGGGCGCTGGGAGCTTATAGCGTCACTTTTGATTGCGTTTGTACTCGTATTTATCGGTTACGAATTTATCATGGGCTCTATCGAGCGATTTCAAAACAAAGTTGAAGTTACATACGGCACTGTAGCTCTTGTTGTAACGATTGTGTCAATAATCCTCAAAGAAGCCTTGGCACAATACGGTTTTTATATCGGACGTAAAACAAATAACCCTGTTGTTACTGCTGACGGCTGGCACAGCCGTTCGGACGCACTTTCATCAGTGGTTGTTTTAATCGGTATGCTCGTATCAAAGCTATCGTTTGACTTATGGTGGATGGACAGTGTGCTCGGAGTTTTCTGTGCACTTGCAATTATCTATGCCGCGATTATGATACTTAAAGAAGCTATTACAAGGATACTTGGTGAAGAACCGGACGCAGAGTTTATCGCAAAGCTCGACGAAGAAGTGTCGAAAGTATACAAAGATGATTTGTGCATACATCATGTTCACCTGCATAACTATATTTCACAAAAGGAACTGACCTTGCATATTAGATTAAATAAGGACATGACAATTTATGACGGACACGAAATCGCAACCGTCATTGAGAACATAATTGAAGAAAAATTCGACATGGTCGCAACAATCCACGTCGAACCCCTTGTGCAAAAACAGGAGTAAAAAAATGAAAAAGATTGCAGTTGTTATTTTGACATTATTGTTGATTTTCACTCTTTGTGCGTGCGATTTTAGCTTTTTAGCGGGTAACGGAACGTACGAGGGTGAAACGGACGCAAACGGAGCTTATAACGGCTACGGCGTGTGGGTATACCGCAATTTCCGCTATGAGGGTTATTTCAAAGACGGACTACCTAATGGTGAGGGAGTGCTCTATCAGGCAAAGCCAATACCCGCCGACCGTGAGAGCGGTTTGCTCTACGCAACAACAATAGTGACGCAAGGCAGCTTCGTTAACGGCTATGCTCACGGAGAGGTTGCACATACATGGTATATGGAAAGCGGAGATGTTCATACATGGCGTTTTGAAATGAACATGGGCTACTCAACGATGATTGGCAGGCAGGTTTTTGCGGACGACGGTGTGACGGATTTAACCGTTGACGCGGATTATCTGACCGCAGTACCGCCGTTTGTAGAGAAAGTCTACACATATCCCAATGTGGCGGCACCCGAGAGTATACGCAATTTGCCTGCAGCGCCGAATGTATCCGGCAGTGGTCAAAATCCGCCACAGGATACACCGCCGCCACCCGACACGCCGCCTCCTCCGCAGGATACGCCACCACCTCCTCCCGATACACCCCCGCCGCCTGCATCAAACAACCCCGATATCCGCATAAGCAAAACAACATTTGCTCCGTGGGAAGAGCTTGTAATAAACGTGTCCGGAATTACACAGGAAATGACAGAGGAACTGGCATTTATCGGTGCTTATAAAGAAAATGACAGCCATGAAAATTATATGCACTATATATATGTCGGTGTAGGTAACACAACTGTTGACGCGATTGCACCACCTGTGCCCGGAAATTATGAGTTTCGTCTGTTTGCGTGGGATTTTGATTATTTTGATAATTCGGCAGGGGCTTTTATAATGAGTGTGCCTTTTACAGTTGAGTAAATGGCTTATAAGGAGTAACAACAATGAAACCCCCGATGCGGACAGCATCGGGGGTTTCGCTTGGGATACAAATTTATCTTCTCACTTTGCCTTGTTTGTATTATAGCACACTCCGCAAATGCCTGTCAATGATTATCGGAGGGGTGGCACGCAGTGCCGGGGTGGTCATCTTACAATTTCTTCTTTAGTTCATAAAGCAAACTGAGTGCCTCAAGCGGAGTGAGGGTATCAAGATTTGCTCTGCGGAGCATCTCTATAATTTCATTGCTTCCTATGTCAACAAGTGACATCTGCTCATCGGAAACAGAGGGTCTGCTCTTCTGCTTTCCGCTCTTTGGCGAAACTTCTGCGTCCTCAAGCTCCTTGAGTACAGCCTTGGCACGTTTAATAACACTCTCAGGCACACCTGCAAGTCCTGCAACCTCAATACCATAGCTGTCATCAGCTGCGCCCGGGACTATTTTTCGCAGGAAAATTATATCGTCGCCGCGCTTTTTCGCCGAAATATTGTAGTTTTTAACGCCGTCCACTTCGCCCTCTATGGTCGTAAGCTCGTGATAGTGGGTGGCAAACATTGTCTTCGCGCCGAGCTTTCGTTTGTCGGCACAATGCTCCAATACAGCACGCGCCACAGACATACCGTCATATGTTGATGTGCCTCGTCCGATTTCGTCGAGTATAAGAAGACTGTTTTTTGTCGCACTTGTGAGAATGTCGGCAACCTCAGTCATTTCAACCATAAATGTTGACTTTCCTGCAGACAGGTCATCGGACGCACCGATGCGTGTAAACACACGGTCCACCACCCCTATTCGCGCCGAGCGCGCAGGTACAAATGAGCCTATTTGAGCCATAAGGACAATGAGTGCGGTTTGCCGCATATATGTGGATTTACCCGCCATATTCGGACCCGTTATAATCGCAGTCCGTGATGAGCCGCAGTCAAGGAATGTGTCATTTGGCACAAACAAAGAACCCTCCTGCATAAGCTCCACAACAGGGTGTCTGCCGTCGATTATTTCAAGAGTTTCCGAAGCGTCAATCTCGGGCATACTGTAATTGCCCTGCACAGCCACCTCTGCAAACGAGCATAAAACATCAAGCTCGGCAATACTTCTTGCCGCTTGCTGCACGCGCCCTGCTTCGAGTGCTATTTTTTTACAAAGCTCCTCAAAGAGCTTATACTCAAGAGCCGACAGCTTATCCTTTGCCGACAGCAGCTCGGTTTCAAGTTCTTTTAACTCCTCAGTAATAAACCTTTCGCAATTAGCAAGCGTCTGCTTTCTGATGTAGTCGTCTGGCACATCGTCCGACACGGAGCGGGGAAGCTCGATATAGTAACCAAATACTTTGTTATAGCCGATTTTTAGTTTTTTACCTGTGCGCTCACGCTCTCTTGTTTCAATTCCGGTAAGAGCCATAGAACTGTTGTTCAGCAAGCCTCGCAGACGGTCAACCTCGGGGTCAAAGCCGTCTTTGATAAAGCCGCCCTCACGCACAGAAAACGGAGGGTCATCTTGTATAACATTATCAATTTGCTCTTTAACATCTGAAAGCAAGTCCATTGCCGCACATTCCCGCAGAGCGGCGGATGTCATGGATTTTAACATAGAGGTTATTTCCGGTAAAAAATGTATTGAACCCGAGAGTGCTTTTAAGTCACGGCAGCCTGCATTTCCATAGGCTATTTTTCCGATAAGTCTTTCAATATCGCCGATATTTCTTAGATTTACTATAAGCTCACCACGGACAACAGCTCCTCCCGCAAGCTCAGAAGCAGCCGCCTGACGGCGTTTTATCAGTACAACAGACAAGAGCGGACGCAGCACCCATGAGCGGATAAGGCGTCGCCCCATTGGAGTTTTTGTTTTATCGAGAACCCACAGCAAGCTTCCTTTTTTCTCGCCTGTCCTGAGCGAACCTATTAGCTCCAAATTGCTTACCGTGTTTAAGTCCATTTCCATATAAGAGGCTTCATTATTGTTTCGCAGTGCAGAAAAATGTGATATGTCGGTTTTTTGCGTTTGAGATAAATAATGCAGCAGTGCGTTTTCGGTAATATTTTTTGCATCGGATATTTCGGATAAATCAACTACATCTTCGCCCATATTTACAAAACAATTCAGCCGTGTTTTTAAGTATTCGGCAATATGTTTTGTTTTGTTCGGGTCGCCGAAAAGAAGTGCCTCTGAGGGCGAGTATGATGCAAGTTCGTTTTCAATATGCCGTATATCGCTATCGGCAAATCTTGTGATTGAGATTTCGCCCGTAGATAAATCGGCAAAACAGGCTTCCGCTTCGCCGCTGGCCGCAATATTTACGGCGCATAAATAGTTTGATTGCCCCTCGTCGAGCATAGAAGCTTCCATGAGAGTGCCGGGGGTGACAACCCTCACCACATCTCTGTCAACAATACCTTTGACGCTCATAGGGTCTTCAAGCTGCTCGCAAATCGCAACCTTGTATCCTTTTGCAATAAGCCGTGCTATATACGGCTCAACGCTGTGGTACGGCACACCACACATCGGCATACGCTCGGCATTCGGGTCGTTTGACCTGTCGCGGGTTGTCAAAACAAGGTCAAGCTCTCTTGATGCTACTCTCGCATCTTCGTCAAACATCTCATAAAAATCGCCAAGCCTAAAAAAAAGGATGCTGCCGGGATTGCGTCCTTTTACTTCTAAATATTGCCGCATCATCGGAGTCAAATGCAGTCCCCCTAATTATATTTATTGATAGCGTTGTCTACGCCGCTTGTAATAATCGTTTCTACCGCCGCCGCTGCTTTTATTACCGCATCGTTTATAAGTGCGGTATCATCGCTTGTTATTTTTGAAAGAACCCAGTCTGCCATGTCATAATCCTCGTGCGGCGGTGCTCCCACACCTATTCGCACTCTGATAAAATCCTCACCGCATTTGACGATAATATCCCTCAGTCCGTTATGCCCTCCGGAAGAACCGCTGCGGCGGATACGAATTTTCCCTACGGGAAGTGCGGTTTCGTCGGACACCACTATAACATTTTCAATCGGCAGCTTATAAAACCGCATAGCCTGCCGCGCAGCGTTGCCGCTGAGGTTCATATAGGTTTGAGGTTTAACCAAAAGAACCTGCTTGCCTGCAAGTGTTGCTGTTGCCGTTAGGGCATTAAACTTGGCGCGGTTAATTTTTGCACCTGTTTCTTTTGCAAAAATATCAGCGGTTATAAAGCCGACATTGTGACGTGTGTTTTCATATTGCACGCCGGGATTACCCAAAAACACAACTATCCATTCAATCGGTTCTATGTTTCTTCTAAAGAACATACTGTGCTGCCTTTCTATCTGAACAATGTCGAGATAGATACTTCCTCAAAAATACGTTTAATCGCTTCCGCAAAGAGCGGCGCTGCTGTGAGATATTTAATTTTGCTGCATGGTTCATGCCTTGTAAAAGGTACGGTATCTGAGAAAACAACTTCTCTGACAACGCTGTTTTCAATACGTTCAATCGCTTCGCCCGAGAGCACCCCGTGGCTGGCACTTGCATATATTTC
>WQXY01000021.1 GCA_009781515.1 Oscillospiraceae bacterium | reverse complement strand
GCGTTTGTTGTTTTTCTGTTTGTCAGGGCTCTTAACGCATTTCACAACAAAGAACAAGAAAAGCCGCCCGAACCACCAAAACCAACTAAGGAAGAGCTTCTTCTCACCGAGATTAGAGATATTTTAGACAAAAAACTGTAGAGGAGTGTGTCTGATATCACCCTGCAAGGTGCAAAAAAGCTGAATATTACTCTGCCGCCCGAAACTGAGGCGGCGTTTGAAGCGTATTATGATTTGCTCAGTACACACGGCGAAAACGTAAACCTGACAGCTATATCGGGAGCTGAAAGTGTCGCACATTTGCATTTTTTAGACTCAATTGCTTTGCTGACAATCGCAGACTTCAAAACCGCAAAAGTTATAGACATAGGAAGCGGCGCAGGTTTCCCGGGAGTGCCTTTGAAGCTTGCCGAGCCATCCGTTGACTTGACTCTGCTTGATGCAACAAGAAAACGCATAGATTTTCTGGAGCATTTATGCGCCTTGATAAATATAGACGCGGCGTGCATTCACGCCAGAGCCGAAGAAGCGGCACATACGGCTGATATGCGGGAGCAGTACGATATATGCGTATCACGGGCGGTTGCAAAGTTAAACTCGCTGTGCGAGCTTTGCCTGCCGTTTGTAAAACCACAAGGTTTGTTTATCGCAATGAAAAGCGTAAATTCTGAGGACGAGCTTCGCGCGGCACACCGGGCAATCGAAGCACTTGGCGCGCAGTTACATAAGTGTGTTGACTATACAATACCGGACACTGACATTGTTCACAGGGCTGTAATTATCAAAAAAACGTCAAAAACCTCTGAGCGCTATCCCCGCAGGTTCGCACGTATACAAAAATCTCCGTTGTAGTTTTCGAGCATTGTTCTTTGTTTTCTGGTTGCTGTCTTGTGTATGTGGGAGTGATTGAGTGAAGTGAATTAGCGATTGTAGGCGAAACATCAGAAAAGGGGGAGCGATGTTTGAGCCATAGGCGAGTTCGCGAGACCCTGATGTGAGCCTCACAAGCGCTTTTCACGCAACGTCCAAACGGACACATATACAAAACAGCAACACAGGAACACAACATATGGATATAAAATGTTTCACGTGAAACAATATTTAGTAGGAGGTGTTAACAATTATGTTACTAATGTGGATAATAATGGGTTCGGTTGCTATACCAATGATGATAGCAGCAATATTTCTTCTGCAAGGCAAGGGAGCCTTTCTGATATCGGGCTATAACATGATGAGCCCTGCAGAAAAAGCAACATATGATACCGAGGCGCTGTGCCGCTCAACCGGCAAGTTTTTGATTGTGCTGACCGCGCTGATGTTACTTTTGCCTGTAACGATGTATCACGAAACCATGACATTCTTTTATATTGTAATCGGCCTCGTCGTAGGGGTTTCCATAGGATATGTTATATACGGAAACACGGGCAACCGTTTCCGCATCGCTCCAAATCCAAGCGAAGTTTTTGTACGCATGCCCATGTCAAGGGCAAAAAAAGCTGCAATCGCTTTTGGCATCATGGTCAGCATTGTGATTTGCGCCGGAATAGTTGTTATGTTCTATCAAGGCGAGCGCGACCCCGAGGTTCTTGTCGACAGCAGCAGAGTTCATATAAAAGGAATGTATGGCACGGAAATTCCTATGGAAAACATCAGCAGCATCACGCTTGTTCAAGAAAGCATGAGCGAAATTGGCATCGGTCGGCGGACTAACGGTTTTGGAGGGAATGCACTCAAGGGCGAATTTCGCTCAGACGAGCTTGGCCCTCAGTTACTTTTTGTCTTCCCCACATCTTCGCCAACCATACGAATTGAGCGACATCGGGGCAACGACATATATATAAGCTTTAAGGAAAGCGGCAAAACTGTTGAGCTTTTCAAGGTGCTAATGGGGTGGCGGTTCGACGCCTACTTTATTGATTAGTTGCCACACATTATCGTTGCAACTTTTTTATGTCTGGCATATATGTCTGACCGTTTAGGCGTTTCGCAATTGCCTCGGCACGAAACTGCAATGTTATGTATATATGTTCTCGTTTGGACGTTTTGCAAATATCGTTTGTACGGCTCATGTCAGGAGCGGCCGAACTCGCTTCGCTCAGACATCACCCGCTCTTTTCTGACATTTCGCCTACATTCGCTAATTTGCTCCACTTAATCACTCGCACATATATACATAACATTGCAGAAACACAAGTCCTCAAGCGATTTTCACGAAACACCCTAACGAGCATATATACACAACATGTCGGAGAAGAAAGCAAATCACTCCCCTACATACATAACATGTCGGGAACACAGGCCAGCATAGCACAAACACAATATGTAGCAAAAAATGTTTCACGTGAAACATTCTGTGGTATTTTTAACAATATTTTTATAGGAGCGTTACATGCTGACACTCGCAAAATCACTCTTAGAAGACCGCGACTTCAAAAAGCTTATAGCAAGCATTGAGGGCGGCACTTGTCCTGCTGTAATATCGGGACTATCAGACATTCATCGTGCACACACCGCCGCAGCAATCAGGGCTTCAACCATGCGTCCGATTGTTGTTATTTGCTCTGCGGACGACGAGGCCGACCGCCTTGCTCGGGATATTGCCTCTTTGACTATGGAACAGGCACTCACGCTAAACGTAAGAGAATTTACGTTCCGCAGTGCCGAGGGCGTTTCCCGTCAAGCAGAACAGTCTCGAATTGCAACACTTACAGCTTTGTGCGAACATAAAGCGCCTATTGTTGTAATGTCAATCAGTGCTGCTTTACAAAGAACCCTGACGCCACAGCAACTACGCGGCGTATCCATGAGCCTCAAAGCAAGCAAGTCATATGATACTCACGAGCTGATTGAAACCCTGCTGCTTTGCGGCTACAGCCGAAGCGAACAGGTTGAGGGTCCCGGGCAGTTTGCCCAACGCGGCGGCATTTTAGACTTTTTCTCACCTGCACACGAAGAGCCTGTGCGATGCGAGTTTTTTGGCGACGAGCTTGACTCCATAGGCCTTTTTGATATATCCACCCAACGGCGGACAGAAGCTCTCAGCAGTGCCCGCATAATTCCTGTTGCCGAAACTCTTCCGTCTTTGTATGAGGGCGCTGCAGGGAGCGGTGCCGCAGGGCTTGCGGCTGCGTTAAAAGAGCATTGCTTGAGACTTGAAAAAAATCGCTCGGCAAACCCCACTTTGATTGCAAACTTTCTCTCAGACATCGACAAACTCGAAGAGGGGCGCAGTTTTTCATCATCCGACAGATATATTGAGCTTATTTCAAAAATGTCAACGTCTCTTGATTATCTCAGCGATGATACCGTTGTAATAATTTGTGACCCTTTGCGCGTCAAAGAGCGTGCGGACGGCTATCTCAAGCTTCTTGCAAGCGACTGTGTTTCATTGCTTGAAGACGGAATACTTGAAAGCAGTTTTGTGCGTTTTTCCGAAGACTGGCAAGGACTTCTCATTCATCTTGATAAATATCCGGTAATTATGACAGACAGCTTTGCAAGCAGCGAGTATCCAATAAAGCCCCGCACACAGCTTAGCATAGATGCCAAACGTCTGCCGTCATATGGCGGAAGCCTTGAAACCGCAGCGTCTGAGGTGGCTCACTATCTTGAAGCCGACTATAAGGTTGTGCTTCTTTGTCAGGACAAACGCAGGGCAATAAGAATGAGGGAATATCTTGAGGAGCGAAGCATTTCGTCAACCTTAGACAGTTCCTTATATGCTCTGCCGCCTGAGAAAAGCTGCGTAATTGCTCTTGGTGAACTCTCTGCGGGTATGGAATATCCGTCTATACAGCTTGCTGTCGTAACAGAGGGTCAAATAATTGCTCCCGCAACACCCCGACGTGTGAAAAAGGTTAAAGAAAAGACAAATCGCGAGAGATTGCAAAGCTTTGCAGACCTTTCGCCGGGGGACCTTGTGGTGCATGACCAGCACGGAATTGGTCAGTTTGTCGGATTTTTTAAGCTTCGTGTTGACGATGTTGACAAGGACTATATAAAAATATCATATGCAGGCACTGACTCCTTATATGTGCTCTCAACACAGCTTGATATGGTTGCGAAATATATCGGAGCGGGCGAGGAAGCCGCTCCTGCCAAGCTTTCCAAGCTTGGCGGCACAGAATGGGCTAAGGCAAAATCCCGTGCAAAAAAAGCCGCAAAGGAAATGGCAAAGGAGCTTATCAAGCTTTATGCCGTCCGTCAGCGTACTCCCGGACACCCGTTTCCTGCGGATAATCTCTGGCAAACTGAGTTTGAAGATAAGTTTGGCTATCAGGAAACAGATGATCAGCTAACGAGCAGCGCAGAAATAAAAAGTGATATGGAAAAGTCAATACCAATGGACCGTCTGCTTTGCGGCGATGTCGGCTACGGGAAAACCGAAGTGGCGCTTCGTGCTGTTATGAAGTGCATAATGGGCGGTTATCAAGCGGCAATCCTTGTTCCCACAACGGTTTTGGCAGAGCAGCACTATGTTACTTCAATGCGCCGTTTTGCGGGATATCCCGTAAATATCGAAGTGCTCAGCCGCTTCAAAACGCCTGCCCAGATAAAAAGAATTCTGCGCGATGTAAAGGCGGGAAGCGTTGATTTTGTTATCGGAACACACAGGCTTCTTCAAAAGGACATAGAGTTTAATAAGCTTGGTCTGCTTGTTGTTGACGAGGAGCAACGCTTTGGCGTTTCGCATAAGGAGCGGTTAAAATCTATTTCCAACCATGTTGATGTTCTGACGCTTTCCGCAACTCCGATACCCCGTACTCTAAATATGGCGCTGTCGGGAATTCGGGACATGTCAACGATTGAAGAGCCTCCCCAAAGCCGCAGACCTGTTCAGACATATGTTATAGAACATGACAACACAATTATATGCGAGGCTATCCGCCGCGAGATTTCACGCGGGGGGCAGGTTTATTATCTGCATAACCGCATCGAAAATATTGACCGTGTTGCCGGACGTCTTTTAGAGATGATGCCGGACCTTCAGCTTGCAGTTGCTCACGGCAGAATGGACGAAGACAGCTTGAGTTATGTCATGGAACAGATGACGGCAGGGGAAATACAGGTTCTCGTTTGCACAACCATTATTGAGTCCGGAATTGACATTCCTAACGTAAACACTCTTATTGTTGAAGATGCCGACAAGCTCGGCTTGGCACAACTCCACCAGATAAGAGGGCGTGTCGGGCGTTCTCCCCGCCGCGCATATGCTTATCTTACTTTCCGGCGCGGAAAGCTTTTAACTGAAATTGCCGAAAAACGCCTTAGTGCAATCAAGGAATTTGCAGAGTTCAACTCCGGTTTTAAGATTGCAATGCGCGACCTTGAAATAAGAGGAGCGGGGACACTGCTTGGAGCGGAACAGTCGGGGCATATGATAAGCGTAGGTTATGATATGTATCTAAAACTGCTTGAGGAAGCTGTTTTGGAAGAAAAGGGCGAAAAACCGCCAAAACGCGTTGATTGTCCCGCTGACTTAAACGTATCTGCCGGTATTCCTGAAAAATATGTACCCTCTGCTCAGCAGAGAATGGATATATATAGGCGTATTGCCCTCATTCGTACACAAGAGGATTGCGACGATATGGTTTCGGAGCTTGTGGACAGATATGGCGAGCCGCCTGCTCAGGTTGTTACGCTCACCTCTGTTTCTATGCTTCGCAGTGAAGCGTCCATGCTTGGTGTAACAGAGATTTCGCAAAAAGAGGGCTGGCTCAATTTGAAGCTCACTGACTTTAATATGGAAAGTGTTTCAAAACTGTATTCGCTCCCCGATTACAGCGGCAGAGTTAAGGTTCTTGCAGGCACCGACCCTGCAATATCATTAAAACTAAAAGGCGGCTGCGTTGTCGAAGAAGCGGTAAAATTTGTGCGAAGCTACGGCTACAGCGTTGGAGAAACAACCCCCGCCGCTAAAGCGGCACCCCCTTCGCGAGCGAAGGAGGCTCGTAAATAAAGTTTGCTTTATTTACACGCAAGGGGTAAAATAGCCGTTAGCACCATAGAAAGGGACACATTATGAACTCAAAATTTATCTTGAAAACACTGCAAAGAATAGGTGCAGCCATTCTTTGCATATCACTTCTTTTTACTGTATTTGTCGGCTGCAAGGACGATAACGGGAACGGCGGCGGCGGACACGACCATGACAACGATTTTCACGGCATAGACCTTGATGCCGCAATGGCAACATTTGCACCTGATACTGTTATGATAAAAGCAGGCGAGGCTGAGATAACATGGGCGGAGCTGTATGTTATTGTCTTTAATATCGCATATTCAGTTTCAAACGGGTTTACTGAGGAAATTGATTGGGACGAGGAGTATATAATCGGCACGCCTCTCATCGAAACGGCAATGGAAGTGCTCACAGAGCAGGCTTTAGAATTGTTGGTATATGAATATGCCGTAAATCTTTTAGGTTTGAGCCTAAGTCAGGAAGAATACGATATCATTCAAACAGATATAGAAGCTATGATTGAGATGATTAAAATTGACGAAGATATTGAAAATCTTGAGGAATACCTGCATGATATAGGTTTTATAGACATTGATGTGTTTAGAAAATTGAGAGAGCGTGAGTTTGCCCCGTGGCTTTTATTAACAGAACTTTACGGCGAGGACATTATTGATTTTCCCGATGAGGGTGTTGCTGAGTTTGCAAAGGAACAGGAATTTATGCGCGCTCAGCATATACTTTTTAAGATTTTAACAGAAGAAGAGGGCGCTTCCGAAGCTGAAATAGAAGAAAGTAAAATTGAAAAACTGGCGGCTGCCGAGGATGTTCTCGCTCAGCTGACCGAACATAAAGATGACGAAGATTTTATTGACCTTTTCAGATTTCTTATGACTGAGCATAGCGAAGACCCGGGCAGTTTCAGCTCCCCGAATGGTTATCTGTTCCAACCTTACCATATGGTTGCGCCATTTTCAGCCGCCGCTGCTGCTCTTGAATATAACCACATTAGCGGTATTGTTACAACAGACTATGGCTATCATATAATTCTCAGATTGCCTATCGATTATGATGCAAACCCTGTTGGCGAACGATATTCGCTGAGACAGCTTGCTCTGCTGCACGATTTCGGAACCAAGGTAGAGCAGTGGCAAGATGCCATGCCTACCGAGTTTACTGCCGAATTTAATTCAATTAATCTAAGAGAAATATTCGCATGGTGCGACCATTAAGAAAAAGTGGGCCAAGTGCCCACTTTTTAATTCTTCCAAAATAGCTTTTTGTTTTGAAATACCGGCTCGCATGTAATGTTTATCCCCAACTGGCGAAATACCGCTATATCAATGTGCGAGAGAATAACACTGGAGTGGGCTTCGGATTTGTCGAGCCTTGGAAGTTGTTCCAACACCTGCTCCGCTGTTTTATTTTCAGCCGCATTAATGGCAAGCGCCAAAAGCACCTCGTCTGTATGAAGACGGGGGTTTTCATTTCCGAGATAGCCTACCTTTAACTTTTGTATCGGCTCGATTTCCGTAGGGGAAATCAATAAAACACTATCATCAACACCTGCAAGATGCTTTAGAGCATTAAGCAGTGCTGCCGAGGACGCACCAAGAAGTGACGAGGTTTTTCCCATTATAAATGTGCCGTCAGGCAGTTCGATTGCAACGCAAGGACTTTGGGTTTCTTCTGCTTTCTTGAGCGCAGGTATTACGGGAGGCCTCTCATCGGGAGTTATACCTGTGTTGTTCATAAGAAGCTCAAGCTTTGACAGTGCAGATTTATTTACCTTACCCCTTGCATAATCAAGCTGAGTGTTAAAATAACGTCTTATTATCTCCTGTTTTGATGCTTTTGTGCAAATATCGTCATTTATACAAAACCCAATCATATTAACACCCATATCGGTGGGCGAGCGATATGGGCTCTTGCCCCATATGCGCGTAAACATGGCGTTTAGTATCGGAAACACCTCAACATCCCTGTTGTAATTCACAGCAGAGACGCCGTAAGCCTCTAAATGGAACGGGTCGAGCATACTAACATCGTTTAGGTCTGCCGTTGCCGCCTCGTACGCAAGGTTTACCATGTGTTTTATCGGCAGGTTCCAAACAGGAAATGTTTCAAATTTTGCATATCCCGCTTTAACTCCGCGTTTATTCTCGTGATAGAGTTGAGAAAGACATGCCGCCATTTTTCCGCTGCCGGGTCCGGGCGCGGTGACGATAACAAGAGGCCTTGTTGTAACTATGTAGTCGTTGTTGCCGTAGCCTTTGTCACTGAGTATAAGCTGAACATTAGCAGGATAGTCTGTATCCGGAATGTAGTGCATTATGTAAACCTTGATGCCTAATCCCTCAAGATACTCCTTAAAAGTAATGGCGGCAGGTTGTCCCAAATACTGGCTGATAACAACACTACCGACATAAAGTCCTTCTCTACGTATATCATCTATGAGTCTGAGCACATCATCGTCGTAAAAAACGCCTGTGTCGCCGATTTCTTTGTTTGCGTCAATGTCTGACGCATTTATAACAATAACAATTTCAGCTTTTTCCGTAAGAGTTTTCAGAAGTTGGATTTTAATGTCGGGTGTATATCCCGGGAGTATTCGGGCTGCGTGGTAGTCGTTAAAGAGCTTGCCGCCAAACTCCAAATAGAGTTTATTTTCAAACATCTCTATTCTCTCAAGTATCTTTTTCGCTTGCAGCTCTAAGTATTTTTCTATATCAAAACCGACCGAATACAAAAAATCCCTCCACATGTGCTAATTTCAAACTTCCTACTATTCTACTCTACTGACACGTAAAATGTCAAGCACTCTTAGTGTTGTAATAAGTCGCTCTTTTATTGTTTTTCTTGACACTATAGTGCGTACTTGCTATACTCAAAATGTACGAGCGCGGGTGGTGGAATTGGCAGACTCGCTAGATTCAGGTTCTAGTGTCCAATAGGACGTGCGGGTTCAAGTCCCGCCTCGCGCACCACCATTGCGACCCGCTTAAAAGAGGTAGCCATATGAAAACATTCATAGTTGCAATTCCGTTTTTTGACTCAAAAATGTCAGTCAGTGCCTACAGGCTTAAATCAAGAGCCGGAGGCAAGCTCCTTGGTATGATGACAGAAGTAATGAGCATGTCTGATGCTGTCTCATCACCCGGGCTTGACCTTGTCAAAACGCTTGGTGTTGAGCCTCTTACAGGTGGCTGTCCTTTGTTTATAGACATCAATGAGTATCATCTTCTGATGAGAGTTCCGCAAACATTAGACATAACCCCGGAGCTTTTAGTTTGTGTTCTCCCAAACAGCATTAAAACAGATGACACCATTATTGCACGATGTAAGGAATTAAAGGAGCTTGGGTTTAAGGTTGCGGTTAAAGGCTTTTTGGACGGGCACACAAAAAACCCGCTCTTTGAACATCTTGACTACCTAATCGTTGACGTCAGAGATTTTGAAATCGGCGAAAAATTCATTGCTACCATAAAAGCACTCTCTTCTCTTACGACTGTTGTGCTTAACAATATTGCCGACATGGATACTTTTAACGCACTTTCGGGTATTCCGAAGACACTGTATAGCGGTCGCTTTTTCAGCGAGCCGATAACAAAGGGTGTCACTAAAATCGCTCCTATCAAAATTAATGCACTCAATCTTATAAACAGAATAAATCAAGACGACTTCGACCTTGGCGACATTGCTGATACTATCAGCCAAGACCCGTCTCTTTCAATTTCTCTGCTTCGTTTTATCAGCACCATTATGCCGAGAAAAATAGAGTCTATCAGAAATGCAGTTGCTATTCTCGGACAAAAGGAAGTTAAGCGTTGGGCAACAACCGCTGTGTCCTTGCAGCTTGCTGACGATAAGCCGAATGAGATTTCTAAGCTCTCTCTTATTCGTGCAAGATTTGCTGAAAACCTCGCTAAATCCTACGAAATGGGCATATTTTCACAAAGCCTCTTTATGATGGGGCTGTTTTCACTGCTTGATGTGATTTTAGAAATGCCTATGGAAAAAGCAGCCAACGAAGTTGCCTTAGAAGAAAATGTTCGGGAAGCTCTCGTTGATAATGCAGGCAGTCATTATAAGGTTTTAGAATTCATTCATGCATATGAACATGCCAACTGGGACGAAATAGCAATCCTCATGGTTAAATATAACCTTGAACTCGAAGAAGTTACCTCCGCTTATGTAGACGCTCTCGAATGGTATAAAACTCTGCTTGACGCAATCGCCGAAGACAGTGCGGAAGCGTAATAGGTAATAAGATAAAAGGGCTGTTGCATCATTTTGCAGCAGCCTCTTTTTTTGTTTTGTATTCTGCAACAGCTAATTCGTCACAGCGGTTGTTGTATTCGTTGTCTGAATGTCCTTTGACCCATGTAAACTTAATTTTATGCTTTTCCAAAAAGGGCATAAGCTTTATCCACAGGTCGGGGTTTTTAACCTCGCCGCCTTTGCGTTTCCAGCCTTTTTTTTGCCATGCCTCAAGCCACCCTTTGTTTATTGCATTGGCGACATATTGAGAGTCTGTGAAAAGCTCTATTTCGCAGGGCTCTTTTAGAGCTTCGAGTGCCATAATAACCGATGTGAGCTCCATTCGGTTGTTTGTTGTGCTCTTTTCAAAGCCGCTGAGCTCTTTTTCTTTCGAGCCGTATACGAGTATAGCACCCCAGCCGCCCGGGCCCGGATTTCCGCTGCATGCTCCGTCAGTGTATATCCGGATTTTCTTCATTTTCATCTTCTTCGTCTTTTTCCGTTCTGGCAATCGAAATAACCTTTGCTTCGCTGCCCATTCGCATAAGGCGTACACCCTGTGTTGAACGTCCGATTGTGCTGATGTCAGCGGCTGCCATGCGGATAATCGTGCCGTCGTCAGAGATAATCATAACGTCATCATTGTCGTCAACAACCTTGATATCCGCAACCCTGCCTGTTTTGTCCGTAATGATTTGGTTTTTCCGACCGACGCCTCCGCGGCTTTGAGTAATCCCCTCTTCGCCACGCAGGTATTCGCTTATTTCTGTCTTTTTGCCGTACCCGTTCTCTGTTACCGTGAGCAGAACTCCGCCCTCTCTGGCTCGGGCAGCTCCGACACAGTGGTCGCCTTTACGAAGTCTGATGCCGCGGACGCCCGCTGCGGTTCTTCCCATAGGTCTGACATCGGTTTCGTTAAAGCATATCGCCATGCCGTTATATGTTGCAATGAGTATCTTTTGCTTGCCGTCGGTATCACGCACTGATATAAGCTCATCGTCCTCACTAAGCGTCAACGCTCTGATACCAACGTTTTTAATGTTTCTAAGCTCTGTCATTCTCATGCGTTTGACAGTTCCGCTGCGTGTCACCATAAAGAGATATTCATCTTCGCCAAACTCGCGCATGCGTATCATCGCCGAAACCTTTTCGCCCGGTTGTATCGGCAGAATATTAACCAAGTTTGTTCCGCGTGCCTGACGTCCGGACTCGGGTATCAGATAACCTTTCTTTCGGTAAACCCTGCCGTGATTTGTAAAAAACAAAATATAATCATGTGTTGAGGCTGTAAAGAGGGTTTCAACAAAGTCTTCTTCTTTTGTTGTCATTGCGGTAATGCCTCGGCCGCCGCGCCTTTGTGCTCTGTAGGTGCTTGCAGGCAGTCTTTTTATATATCCTGCGTTTGTGAGGGTATAGACACATTCTTCTTCGTCAATTAAATCTTCAATGTCTATCTCATCTTCAACTATCGCAATTTCTGTGCGTCTTTCATCACCGTATTTATCGCGTACTTCTGTCAGCTCTTTTACCAATACCTCATCGAGCTTATCTTGATTGGCGAGCAGCATGAGGTAATACTCAATCATTTTTTGAAGCTCTGCATATTCTTTTTCGATTTTTTCAATCTCCAAGCCCTGCAAGCTGCGAAGACGCATCTCAAGTATTGCCTGTGCTTGAATGTCACTAAGCTCAAAGCGTTCCATGAGGCGCTCTTTTGCATTGTCATAGCTTGTGCGGATAATTTTGATAACCTCATCAATATTATCGCAAGCAATACGCAAGCCTTCAAGAATATGTGCACGTTCTCGGGCTTTTTTGAGGTCGTACTCTGTACGGCGGCGGACTATTTCGCGTTGGAACGTAATGTATTCCTCCAACATTTGCTTTAGAGAGAGTATGCGCGGCTGCGACTGGTCGTCGACGAGTGCAAGCATGACTATTGCAAATGTTGTTTGCATTTGCGTTTGTGTATAAAGGCGGTTTAATACAACCTGTGCGTTTGCATCGCGTTTTAATTCGATAACAATACGCATTCCGTCCCTGTCTGACTCGTCACGCATAGCAGATAAGCCCTCAATGCGTTTGTTTTTAACACATTCGGCTATGGACTCTAAAAGTCTTGCTTTATTAACCTGATACGGCAGCTCCGTTACGACAATACGTGTACGGTTGCCCGAAAACTCCTCCATTTCCGCACGTGCACGGACTCTGATACGGCCGCGGCCTGTGGCATAGGCGGCACGGATACCCGCTCTGCCCATAATAATGCCCTTTGTCGGGAAGTCAGGCCCTGTTATATGCTCCATTATATCGTCGAGCTCGGCATCGGGGTTTTGCATGATATGAATAACGGCGTTTATTGCTTCTGTCAGGTTGTGCGGGGGAATGTTTGTTGTCATGCCGACGGCTATTCCGCTTGAGCCGTTTACAAGTAAGTTTGGAAACCTGCTCGGGATAACACGGGGTTGCTTTCGTGTTTCGTCGTAGTTTGGGTCCCACTCAACAGTTTCTTTTCCGATATCACGCAGCATTTCGTCTGATATTTTCGACAGCCTTGCTTCCGTATATCGCATTGCCGCAGGGGGGTCTCCGTCAACAGAGCCAAAGTTACCATGCCCCGATATAAGCAAATAACGCATTGAGAAATCCTGTGCCATTCGCACCAATGCATCATAAATAGACATATCGCCGTGGGGGTGGTACTTACCCATAATATCGCCAACCGCTGTTGCCGCCTTACGAAACGGCTTATCGCTTGTAAGTCCGCTCTCGTGCATTGTATATAATATGCGGCGGTGAATAGGCTTTAAGCCGTCACGAACGTCCGGCAATGCTCTGTCAATGATAACAGACATTGCATACGTTAAAAACGATGTCTCCATTTCTTCTTCAAGCGGAGTTGTGATTATTTTTTGCTCAGGAAAACTTATATCCCCTGTTTTTTCTTTCTTTGCCATAATATTTCATTCCTCACATATCAAGGTTTATTGCGTATTTTGCGTATTTTTCTATATATTCCTTGCGGGGTTCGACCTTTTCGCCCATTAGCACTGTAAACACTTCGTCTGCCTCAACAGCATCGGTCATTTCTATTCTCTTGAGCACCCTTGTTTCGGGGTTCATTGTTGTTTCCCACAGCTCGTGAGCGTCCATTTCACCGAGACCTTTATTTCGAGAGACATCGACTCTGCTTTTGCCGTCCTCTCCACGCATTTCCGTAAGTGCTTCTTCAAGCTCGACCTCGTTAAGTGCCCAACGGACGGTTTTTCCTCTTGTAAGCTTAAATAACGGCGGCTGCGCGGCATATACATATCCGCCCTCAATAAGCGGCCGCATAAATCTAAAGAAAAACGTAAGAAGCAGTGTTCTGATGTGGCTTCCGTCAACATCGGCGTCTGCCATTAATATAACCTTATGATAACGAAGCTTTGACTCGTCAAAATCCTCACCTATTCCCGCTCCGAGTGCGGTAATAACGGGTGTGAGCTTTTCGTTTCCATATACCTTGTCGGCACGTGCTTTTTCAACATTAAGCATTTTGCCGAACAATGGCAATATCGCCTGAAAACGGCTGTCACGGCCACCCTTTGCACTGCCGCCCGCACTATCGCCCTCAACGATGTATAATTCGGTGAGTGCAGGGTCTGCCTCGTTACAATCCGCAAGCTTTCCGGGAAGCGACATGCCCTCAAGAGCGTTCTTGCGGCGGATATTGTCCCGTGCTTTGCGTGCAGCTTCTCTGGCGCGTGATGCGGTTATTGCTTTGTCGAGGATTGCACGTGCAACCGCAGGGTTTTCTTCAAAATGAATAGTAAGCTTTTCTGAGAGCAAATTATCCACAAAGGTTCTCATTTCGCTGTTGCCGAGCTTTGATTTGGTCTGCCCCTCAAACTGAGCGTCCATGAGCCTGACAGAAATAATTGCGGTAATTCCCTCGCGGCAATCTTCGCCCGAGAGCTTATCGTCACCCTTGAGCATGTTTGTCTTCTTGCCGTAGTCGTTTAATACGCGCGTAAGAGCCGCCTTAAAGCCCGTTTCGTGCATTCCGCCGTCCGGGGTGTTAATGTTATTTGCAAAACTGAGAATAAACTCGTTATATACATCGCCGCAGTATTGAAGCGCAACCTCTGCGGTAGAGTCCTCGCGCTCATCGGAAATGTAGACCACATTGTCGTGAAGCGGTGTTTTGCTGCGGTTTATATATTCTACAAACTCAATAATTCCGCCCTCATAATAAAGGGAGTCCTCTGCAGTATGTCCCTCACGCTCGTCACGTACTGTAATACGCAGACCGCCGTTTAGAAATGCCTGCTCACGCATACGTGTACGCAATACTTCATAATTAAAATTGACATCATCAAATATATCGCTGTCCGGCTTAAATGTTACCTCTGTTCCGGATTTGTCGGTATCACCTACGATTTTGAGCTCCTGTGTAATGTCACCACGGGAAAACTTCATCTCGTGTATTTTGCCGTTTCTGTGCACACGTACTTCAAGCCACTCTGAGAGCGCATTTACTACGGACGCTCCGACACCATGCAAACCTCCGGCTACCTTATAACCGCCGCTTCCGAACTTTCCGCCTGCGTGGAGCACGGTAAAAACAACCTCAAGTGCCGAAGTTCCCGTTTGCTCTTGTATGTCAACAGGGATACCTCTGCCGTTGTCGGTGACAGTAAGTGTGCCGTTGTTATGAATGATGACAAAAACCTCGTCGCAATAGCCTGCCAAGGTTTCATCTATCGCATTATCGACTATTTCGTATACAAGATGATGAAGCCCCGAGGTTGAGGTTGAACCGATATACATACCGGGACGCTTTCGCACCGCCTCAAGTCCTTCAAGCACTTGAATATGCGACGCATCATAGTCGCCATTTGCCATGCCGTTGATATCTTCCGTGTTTTTTAAGCTTTCTTCCGCCATTAATATATATTTCCCTTCATTGACTCTGTTCTTTTCAGTAATGTTTGTGGTGAGAGCTGCGATAAGAGTATTTTATTTTCCCTGCCTTTTGAGCATACTATAAATGACCTTGGCAGTTCTTCCGAAACGCTGACAACCTGTCCGTTCTTTTCGGCATCACTGAGAAATTTCCTCGTTATGTGTGACCCTGTTGTGTTATCCATATCAAAAACGCCGATTATGTCTGTTTCAAGTGCCACGACGTTTTGCCCGAGATGTAAGTACATTTTAGCTCAATTCTCCGTTTTCTATCCGCAGAGCCTTACCTCCGCTTAATGCTCCGGTTATTGCATCATCACAGCAGGTTACAAAAACCTGACCCTGCTTTATTCTTCCCAAGATAAATTCCTGTCTTTTTGTATCAAGCTCGGAGAGCACATCATCGAGCAGTAGAACGGGATATTCTCCCCTGTCATCAAAAAAGATATCTCTTTCCGCAAGCTTTATTGAAACCGCAGCAGTCCGTGTTTGCCCTTGCGATGCGTATTTTCTTGCTGCATTGCCGTTTATTTCAATTTCCAAGTCGTCTTTATGTGCTCCCGACAGGCATAAACCTGAACGAAGCTCTGCGTTGTAGTGGTTTTTTTGATGCTCTAAGAGTGACGGCAACAGTTCCTGCGGCGTTTTGTCTGCAGCATCCATACCGCCGACTGTTTTATATCTGATAACAAGTTCCTCTTGCCCGTTTGAAAATTCTTTATGAATTATTGAGGCTCTTGCTGAGAGCTTTTTTGCAAATGCCGCTCTGTAGTAGATGAGCTGTGCGCTGTGCTCGGCGAGACGTATGTTAAAATCATCAAGCAGCTCAAGCAGCTGCGGCTTCTCGTAGTGGTCTCGAAGTATTCGCGTTTTATGGTCGTAAAGCTTTCCAAATTCTGTGAAAGCCGCAAGATATCCGGGACGCAGCTGTGATAATGAGTTATCCATCAGCTTTCTTCTGACCGAGGCTCCCTCTTTAATTATCGCTAAGTCGTCAGGGTAAAAAAGCACTGCGGTAAGCCGTCCGGCAAGCTCGGCGGTCTTTTTCAGCTTTACTTCATTTGCATAGATTTCCCGTCGCCGCCCACAAAAAAAGCGGGCTTCAAGCGTTTGCTCACGCTCGCTTGATTTGATATCTGCCCGAATACACGCATTTTCGCGATTAAAAGATATCAGTTCCTTATCACTTGCCCCGCGAAAAGACTTCCCCGTTGCAAGGTAATAGATTGCTTCAATAAGATTTGTTTTTCCTTGTGCATTACGACCGTTTATTACATTGATGCCGTCACAAAAATGCACTTCTTCCGTGTTGTAGTTGCGAAAACCGTCGAGGCTCAACCTTTTAACTGTCATTATTAATTTACATTCCCTCAGCCTTTAGTCTGACAGGAAGTATCATATACAAAAAGCTGTTTGTTTCATCTGCAGGCGAAATAACACAAGGTGTAACTCCCGAATTTAGCTCAATGGTTATGTCATCTGCAGGAGCTGCTTTTAGTGCTTCAATGAGGTATTTGTCGTTAAAGCCGATTTCAAGACCCTCACCGTCTCCGCTAACAGCGCATTCGTCACTTGCTTTTCCGAGAGCTGAGGCAGAGTAGAGCTTTATTAAACCATCTTCAAATATACATTTTACAGGGCTTTTCATTTTATCGCTGATGATGAGCGACACACGCTCAACAGCTGATATGAATTCGTCTTTTTCTACTTTTATTCTGTATTTTGCCTGTGCCGGAACAGAGTTTTTGTAATTTAAGAACTCACCCTCAAGTCTGCGGGATATTAGAATAGTATCTTCAATCTTAAAAATTATATGCTTTGAACCGAGAGTGAGTGTGACTACATCTTCACCCTCTGACAAAATGCGTTCAACTTCCGTAAGTGCTGCTCCCGGAACAACAAAGCTGAGTTCTGATGTGTTTTTGTTGTCCATTGGCTCACGGCGAAGTGCAAGTCTGTATCCGTCAACAGCCACAATCGTAAGCTCTCCGTCGCCTGTTTCAAAAAGTGCTCCTGTATGAATGGGGCGAGACTCGTTATCACTGACGGCAAAATTTGTTTGAGAAATCATTTTTTTGAGAATGGTCTGTCCAATTTCGATTTTATCCTGCTCGTCTACTATAGGAAGCTCGGGATAGTCTGATGTAGGGAAGCCTATTATTTCAAATTCGCTCATTTCACTGCTTATAGATGCAACATATCCGGAATTTACCGAGATTGTTATGTATTGTCCCGGCATTTTTCTTATTATTTCACAAAATAAACGTGCATTTAAGACTATTCCGCCTTTTTTTTCAACCTCTGCAGGAACATTTGTAACAATACCTGTTTTAAGGTCATATCCTTTTATGCTGATACTGTCTTCCGATGCTTCCAAAAGTAATCCCTCAAGCAACGGTATAGGGCTTTTTGCCACCGTAGCTCTCGACGATGTCATAATAGCATTTTGTAAAATAAGCTTCTCGCATGTGAATTTCATAAATAAAATCCTTTCGTTTAATACATTTATGTATTTTATATAAAGATATAAATATTAATATTATAGTCGTAATAGTAGTAGTATAAAAAAATGTGGAAAAGCACAAGAATGTTTGTGGGTGGTATATTTTTGATTGGGATAGGGGTGTGGATAATTTTTACACAGATTTATGTGGGGGATAATTTTTCGCAGATTTACACATTACTTAACAAAAGTTAACATGAAGATGTTAATAACTTAAATATTTGAAGTTCGAGAATTTATCTTTGATGTAATATCTCTGATAATATTTGAAACATTACTGTCTTCTCTGATTTTTTTGTCAATTTTACGGACAGATGTAAGGACCGTGGAGTGGTCGCGCCCGTCGAAAATGATGCCGATGTCTTTTAATGATAGATTTGTAAGCTTTCGGATAAGATACATTGCAATTTGTCGTGCATATGCGGTGTCGGCAACCCTGCTTTGCCCTTTGACATCTTCGGGTTTTTGCTGATAATGCTTTGCGGTTTCTTCAATGATTGTGTCTGTGGTGGGTATAAAGTCACCTTTTCCTCCGACAAATCTTTCTTTGAGGATTGATTTTACTGTGTCAATTGTGATGTCATCGTCCATAATATCGCGATATGCGATTATCATCTTAACTGCACCTTCGAGCTGACGGACATTTGAGCCCAAGCTTTCGGAAATATAGTTAATGACGTCTTCGGGCAAAACAACACCAAGCTGCTCTGCCTTGTTTTTAATGATTGCAATACGCAGAGCATCGTCAGGAGGCTGAATATCTGCCAAAAGACCGGACTCGAAGCGTGTTCTGAGCCTGTCTTCCAACAAAAACATGTCCTTAGGGGGTCTGTCTGAGGTTAATACTATTTGCTTGCCAAGCTCAAAGAGGGTGTTAAAGGTGTTGAAATATTCCTCTTGGGTACTTTCCTTACCGGCGATAAATTGAATATCGTCCATTAAGAAAAAGTCAGCACCTCTGTATTTGTCACGAAACTCGACGTTTTTACCTTGTTGTATGGCGGTTATAAGGTCGTTGGTAAAATCGTCACCTTTAACGTAAACAACATTGTAGTGCGGGAATTTTTGTTCAACTGCATGGCGAATGGCGTAGAGCAGGTGAGTTTTGCCAAGACCGGACTCTCCGTATATAAAAAGAGGGTTGTATTTTTGTTTTTGACTGCCGTCTGAAACGGCAAGTGCGGCGGCATGTGCAAATTTGTTTGAGCTGCCAACGACAAAATGCTCGAAAGTGTATTCATCAATGCCGAGATAATCGGGAACTTCTGTTGCTTCGGTCATTGCTTTAAGCCCGTCATCATCAAGAACGACGACGTCAAAATCATTGGTAGAGAACAGCTCGCCGAGAGCACCTTTTATAGTGCCGAGAAAGCGCTCTTCAATGACTTTTTTGTTGTATGCCGACGGGGTATGGATAAACAAACGGTTGCCCGAGAGCTCAACAGCACTACATTCATCAAACCATGTTGATATTGCAACTTCTGTTAAATCCTTACGCAAAAGACCAAGGATCTTTTCCCATATATCAGTGGCAGAATTCATAAAAAAATACGGACCTTTCGCTCATTGATATGTACCTTTTTATTCTACCAATTTTACACCCAAAAAGCAAGCAAAAACGCATTAAAAGCATATACTAAATACAACAGACGCCCCTCACCATAAATAAGCTGAGAAACGCCTGTAAATACGTTATATTGCGGTCTGTTTTTCGGGCTAATGAAGCTTAGCCGTTCATTGCATTAAGCTTAGTTGTCATTGAGCTTTTTCTGCGCGCTGCTTTATTCTTATGAATAAGGTTTTTTGTTGCTGCTCTGTCAACTGTTTTTACAGCTGTTTTGTAAGCAGCTTCGGCGTTCTTTTGGTCGCCGTCTGCTACTGCAGCGTCAAACTTTTTGATGTTGGTTTTCATAAGTGACTTTGCTGCCTTATTCTTTGCGGCAGATTTCTCTATAAGCAGAGCTCTTTTTGCAGATGATTTTATGTTAGCCATGGTGTTCCCGATACCTCCTAAAGATATGGTAAAAATAGAGTGCAAGGGACATAATACCACTATGAATAACCAAATGCAAGCTTTTTATTGCCTGTTTCTCATATAATGAAACATGTACTGCTGGGCGATGCCTGCGTATGGTGAAAATACACCGGGGTCGAAGTCACTTTCATAATTTCCAGAGAGCGCGCGTCTTATCCAAACATCACGCGGAAATGCATCAAGCATATGAAGCCCAAAAAGAAGCATACAGTCAGCGACCTTGTAGCCAACACCATGCAGCTTCAAAAGAGCAGCTTTTGCTTCTTCCGGTGTTAGCTTTGAAATTGCTTCAAGGTCGACAGAGCCGTCAGCGACTTTTCGAGCAGCATCTAAAAGATACCCGGCCCTGTAGCCGCAGCGCAGGGGAGCAAGTTTTTTTTCATTAAGTAAAGCAATTTTTGATGCCGGAGGGTATGTATAGTACTCTTTTTCTTCGAAATATATCTTTTCACCATAGTTGCGGCAGAGAACATCAATAATTTTCCTTATTCGCGGGATATTATTATTTTGTGAAATTACAAAAGAACTGAGAGCTTCCCATTTATCCTGCCGCAAAATTCGAATACCCTCGCCAAATGCAGTTGCTTTTTTCATAAAATCATCAACACACAAAAACTCTCTTATTTTTGCATAATCACGGTCAAGGTCAAAATATTTTTGCCAAATATTTTCAAAATCATCTGCGGAGCAGGCGAGAAACACACTGCCGTTGCTTTTTCGCAGACGAACGACACGACCAAGTGCAATGCCGATGTAAGCGCCGTTTTCGTCAGCGTTCCAACGGAAGCACTGACCGCACTCGAATGTTTTGGCAAGGTCAAAGTCCGTGACACCCCGGAGTTCTATTTCGTTGTTATGTTTGTGATATATCATAATAATTCCTCTGGATTGCCACGTCGCGTTGCTCCTCGCAATGACGTCGGGTTTAGCTGTTCTTTGCTTCGCAAATTTTCAAAGAACACTGATAATAAGAGGGCGCTCTCGGCCTCTAAAATGCCGCCCGTTACTTTCGTTTTTTGACCGTATTCTTCCATAAATAAATTAATAACACTGCCGCATGAACCTGTTATTTCATCGCGTGCACCGTAAAAAACTTTGTCAATTCGCGACATAATAATTGCACCCGCGCACATTGGGCAAGGCTCGAGGGTGACGTATAAGGAGCAGCCCGAAAGACGCCAGTCATCAAGCGCCTTGCACGCGTTTTCTATCGCTTCAATCTCTGCATGTGCGGTTGCGGATTTTTGCTTTTCGCGGCGGTTGCGGCCACGCCCGATAATATCACCGCTTGCATTAACGATGACACAGCCGACAGGAGCCTCCAAATCATCGCCTGCTTCTTTTGCAAGACAGAGAGCGTCTAACATATAGTCTTCATGTGTTTTCATAAGGTTACTGAGCCTTTTTCTCTAATTTTTCAAGAACTTTTGTAAAATAATCAGGCAAATCGGCGCTGAGAGTTATCTGCTCGCCTGACGAGGGGTGTATGAATATTAATTTGCGGGCGTGCAGGCACTGCCCGTCAACTTTGAAATCGGAATTTTTTCGTCCGTATACGCTATCGCCGAGAACGGGGAAACCAAGGTGTGCCAAGTGAACTCGGATTTGGTGCGTCCGCCCTGTTTCAAGAAAGAGGTGAACATGTGTATATCCGTTATACCGTGCGATTACTTCAAAATGTGTAACGGCAGGGCGACCCGCATTTTGATTTGATAAAACAGCCTGTTTTTTTCTGTTTTTGGGGTGGCGGCCGATAGGTGCGTCGATTGTTCCGATATCATCTTTTATCACACCAACAACAACTGCCTCGTACTGCCTGACAAGTGTTCTTGCGGAAAGCTGTGAAGCAAGCGACAGATGTGCCTTGTCGTTTTTTGCGGCGATTATAAGCCCAGATGTATCTTTGTCAATGCGGTGTACTATCCCCGGTCGTATGACACCCCCAATGCCCGAAAGACTGTCGCCGCAGTGATAAAGCAGCGCATTTACAAGAGTTCCGTCGCAGTGCCCGGGAGCGGGGTGTACAACAAGTCCTTGGGGTTTATTAACTACAATTAAATCTGTATCTTCATAAACAACTTCGAGCCGAATGTCCTGTGCGATAACATCGCAAACATTTGGCTCGTCTTGTGTGATTGTATAAATTTCGTCTGTGGTGGTTTTATGATTTTTGCGCACAGGCATATCTTTTAGCGTGACACGACCTGCATCAAGCAGCTTTTGTGCGGCAGTTCTTGTTAAACCGTCGAGGTTTTCGGAAAGATAAACATCAAGGCGAACGTTGTCGCAACTACACGTTAAGGTCGTCGTCTTCAATGCCGTACTCACGCAGTATGTCGTCAAGGTTGTAGTCCTCGAGAGAGTCCCCAAGCTCAGCCTCAAGAGACTCCATAGTGTAAGAAATGTCGGGCGTTGTATCTGTGCTAACATCAATATCATCAAGCAGTGAGCTGTAATCTTCTGTGAGCGGAGCAACCTGCGCGACAGGGGCTACAGGCGCGCAGGGAGCGACAGGAGTGGTCGCGGGGTTTGCTGTGACGGGTTGTGCAACTTCTGTTTCGGACGTTGCTGCAACAATGGCTTCGATATCGTTAAAGCCGTCATAATTTGGCTCATCTTCGGCAACACGCGGAGCGGGAGCAGGAAGTTCTTGTTTTCCTGTTTTTACGGTTAAAATGATAAAATGAACAAGAAATGTAAGAAATCCGAGAGTTATAAAAATATCGGCGATATTAAATATGGGAAAACGAAACTCTAAGGTTCTGAACATATCAACAACCCGACCCTCGTTTACTATGCGGTCTATCAAATTCCCGACAGTACCGCCAAGAACTGCGGAAAGGCCGAGAGTGCCCCAAAAGCCTTCATTGTACCGCAAAAGTATCATAATCAAAGCAATCGCAGCAACGAAAGCAATTCCGGCAAGCAGCCACTGCTGACCGGAGAGAATATTAAGCATAGCTCCGTCATTTTCCCAACGTGTCAGACCAAGAATACCGGGGATAAGCTCGGGGCCTGTTTCGCCGATTTCTAAGGTCCGCAAAACCCAGTGCTTGAAAAACTGATCAAGAGCAACTATAAGTGCTGCAAAAAGGAAACATAGCATCATAGCTCACCTCATCAGTCATCGCTGTCGAAATTGGCTCCAAATTTAAGGTCGTCAAAATCGAATTTAGGTCTTGGTGTAATATCTTCAACTTCTTCTTCAACAACAGGGATTTTGATAGTATCTCCGGAAGCTATATCTTCGGGTTCTTCTATGGCAATCTCGTCGTCGACGTCTTCTTTTTCTTCAAAGAGAGAGATAGGCGGGTCTTCCTGAGCAGGCTCGGCTGTCTCTGAGGGGCTTGACACATCGGCATCGCCGGAGGTTATTTTTTCCACGGCACTGCCTATTTGAGCCGCAACATCATCAACATCAAAGTCAGCCTCGGATTGTGCAGGTGTCGGCGCAGGTGCGGAAACAGGGGTCGGTGCAGGGGTAGGAGCTGTAATAATGGTTGAAACAACAGGCTCTTCTATCGGCTCAGGGAATTCCTCCGAGGGGGCGGTAGGCATCATTGCACGGTTTGCAGTTTCAAGCTTCTTTAGAAACTCTGCATGTTTTTTCATAATAGCCTGTGATAGCTCCAAGAATTTTGCTGTTTCTTTTGTGGCGACAGAAAGACGAAGTTCTTCGTCTGCAATTCGCTTAGACGTATCGGAAAGTTTGGCTCGAACTTCCTCGTCTGCTGTTTTGAGCATTTCATCTTTTGTTCTTGCGGCTTCAACGGTGATTTCCTCGCCCATACGCTGTGCTGTGAGCAGAGCCATTCTCATGGCATCTTCTGTTGAACGGTATTCTTCAACCTTTTCAACAAGAACCTTAAGCTTGCCCTTTAATATTGCATTTTCTTTATATAGGGCACTGTAGTCGGAAGAAATAACCTCGAGGAAATCATCAACTCCCGACATGTCATATCCGCCAAAAACGGCTTTGACAAAACTCTTTTCAGATATATCTTGCGGTGTAAGCATTGTTTTCAATCCTTTCAACCTTTAGTATTGTGGGTATTTTAGAAGTACAGACCGTTGTTTTCAAGCTCGTCTATTAAATCACCGAGCAGGTCAACATTATATGGTGTGATAAGGTAGGTATTTACCGCCACCTTTTTTATCTTTCCCTCTTGTGCATAAGCAACACCACTGAGAAAGTCAACCAAACGACGGGCGATATCTTTGTTTGTCTGTTCAAGATTAAGAACAACAGTATGCCTGTCGCGCAGATTATCGGCTATTTCTGCAGCCGCTTCAAAACGCTCAGGCTTAAATAGCGCGACTTTAAGCTGCGCCGTCGCATGAATATTAACAACTTTGTTGTTACTGCGTTGTTCGTCAAAGCCTGCGTATGTGCTTCTTGCCTGTGCGGGAGTCTTGGGGGCAAGCGGAAGCTCTTCTTGCATTTTTGGTTGAAAATCGTCGAAGTCTTCCTCGTCATCGTAGGGTTTAGTTAGTTTTTTTAACTCATTGAATAATCCCATATTAGAGACATCCTTTCAGTTATCGCTTACCGAAGATTGCAGAGCCTATCCTAACCATGTTTGAACCGGCTCTAATCGCGTCTGTGTAGCTGTCGCTCATACCCATGGAAAGTAGCCGTACTGAAACATTATCGTATTTTTTTGCTCTCATGTCAACAAAAAGCTTAAACATTGTGTCAAAATAGTAACAATTTCTTTCAATATCATCACAAAAAGGCGGGACTGTCATAAATCCAAGAACGTTAATTCCTTTGGTTTGAGAGGCAAGATACAGCATTTCCTCTGCCTGTTCCGGCATTATGCCGGATTTTTGCGGCTCTGTGCCGATGTTTACTTCAATCAAGACATTTTGAACAATATCCAAAGAAACGGCACGCCTGCCAATCTGATCAATAAGAGCGTTAGAGGACACAGTTTCTATCAAGTCACAATCGCCGACAAGCTTGTTTACTTTATTTGACTGCAAGTGACCGATGTAGTGAAGAGGCGCTCCGTGATATGCATCAAATTCACGTTTTGAGAGTATTTCCTGCACACGGTTTTCGCCAACGGCGTCAACTCCTGCGGCAATTGCCTGCTTTATAAGCTCGGCAGGCTTGGTTTTTGCCGCTGCAACGAGGGTGATATCCCCGGGCTTTTGCCCCGAAGAGACGGCAGCCTCAGCTATCTCCCCCCGTATTCTTTTTACATTTTCTAAAACATAATTATCCATATATACTTCCTAAACTAATGCCCTAACCAACTACGGCGCCATGTTTTAAGTTTTTGGCCTTAACAATTATAACAGACCCGACACGAAGCGAAGACCCTGTTTCAGCACCGTCGCGGACAAGGTAACTATCGCCGATTTCTATCGGATTTCCCGCGGGAAGTCTTTCAATATCAACTCTTTCGGCATATCCTGAGGTTTGCAGAAAAATATGCTCAACAACACCGTCGCCCCTATCGTCCAAATGAACGGCTTCCTTTGGAACGCGGATACCCGTTATAACATCGTGGACAACCTCGGCTCGCAGGGAGCGCAAAGAGGCAACATCGTGAATGCCGCGGTCGCTCGAGAAAGTCACAACACAGGCATCACCCTCACGTCTGCCGACATTTTCAACAAGCATACTGACCTGTGCCTGATAAGCACCGAAAAAATGCACATTTTTGTTTTCGCCGACATTTAATCTGACCGCATCTGAAAAATCCATTACCGCGAGATAGTACCACTTAAACTCGGTTATAAGCTTTCCCGCTCCACTATCTTTGTTTGGAGCTTTGAAGTGTGCGTCAAGCTCGGTTGGCAGCATATCGCGAATAATATTCGGGCTTATGTGTTCAAAACCGTCTACAACATGAGAAAAATTACCACTGACAGGAGCATAAACGGTTCGAGCATCAATATGCTTGCCCCGCAGCTCCGCAAGGCGGCTTCGCAGCGTGTCTATATCTGAATGTACGTTAAATATTGCGGATTTTATGTTTAAGCTCAGCTCATCAAGCCGCCTTAAATCCTTGGTATTTACGGCAGCGGATAAAGCTACCATTGCCGAGCGTCCTGCGGTTTCATCAACACCGCTTGACGCTTCAAGCTGTGCGATGTTCATAGTTAAGGTTCGTATTTCGCCTGCAATTTCAAGAGCCTCGGTGCTGTAATACTCAACGGCAACCGCCTGTCCCGAGGCTACCTTTTCCCCCTCGCTGACTATCGGCAAAACAGAAGAACCAAAATCGGACAGCACGGTCTCGGTGCGGACAATATATCCCTCGGCAGGCAGGGTTTCCTCTATTGTGTAGCTTCCTGCAATGATTGTTTCATACGGATTTGCTATTGCGTCATACAAAAGTATGCCGCCGTAACAAGCTACGGCCAAAAAAATCACGCCCGTCATTAACCTTATAAATAAATCACTTCGTTTCATTTATTATACCTGTTATTTTTTCTGCCCCGAAATTTATATCGGGTGTTTTGTCCCAAGTGAGCCAACTTGCGTTTTTGTCGCGCCTAAACCATGTCAGCTGCCGCTTGGCATAGCGGCGGGACTCCCTTTTTATCTTGTCAACTGCGGCTTCCTGTGTGATTTCGCCATGTGCAGCGTCAACCAATTCTTTATATCCGATAGCCTTCATTGATGTGCCGCTTCGCCCCGCGCCCATATCAATCAGCGATTGCACCTCTTGCAGCAGCCCATTTTCTATCATTAAGTCAACGCGGTTATCAATTCTGCTGTACAAAACCGCTCTGTCATTAAATGTGAGAACGAATTTTATGCCGTCATATTTAGGGGGCTGTGTTTTTGACTGTGTATCATGCTCTGACAAGGGTTTTCCCGACATTTCTATTGCTTCAAAAGCTCGAACTATCCGTTTTTTATCGTTTGGAAAGAGTTTTTCTGCACGCTCACAGTCAAGCGCCTTTAGCTCCTCTAACATATTTTCGCCGCCAATGCTGTCATAACGGGCTTCGAGAGTTTTTCTGAGATCTTCATCTGCGCGGGCGGTAAATGTCCGCCCTGCAAGGAGAGAGTCAATATATAATCCGGAGCCGCCGACGATTATCGGAAGCTTCCCGCGGCTTAGGATATCATCAACATGTACCTGTGCTTCTCTAACGTAGCGGGCTACAGAATAATCTTCCCAAGGCAAAGCTGTGTTTATCATATAGTGCGGGATATTGTCCATTTCATCGGGGGTCGGTTTTGCCGTGCCGATATCCATGTATTTGTATACCTGCATTGCGTCGGCAGAAACAACCTCTCCGCCCACAGCTTTTGCAACCTGCACACCTAACAGTGTTTTTCCCGTAGCGGTAGGGCCTGCTATAACTAAAACCTTTGGCGTACTCATATTCTGCCAAAGCTCTTTTCAAGCGCGGCTTTTGGTATGCGATAAGTAACGGGGCGTCCGTGCGGGCAATGTGTTACAGCCCCTGAGATAACCTTTTCAACGAGGGGTTTTAGCTCTTTAATATCAGACATGCTACCGGCTTTTATTGCGGCCTTGCAAGCGAGTGCCTTATATATTTTATCAAGATTTGCAGGCTCTAAAGCTCCGCCCTGCCGCAGCTGTACACACATTTCAGATAAAACAAATTCCACATCGCCAATGCCGATATCTGCGGGAATGTGACGCACGGCAACACTGTCTTCACCAAAGCGCTCTACCGTAAAGCCAAGCTTATCCAAAAAGTCTGCCACCTCTTCCAAAAGCAAGGTATCTTCGTGACCGACACGGCAGATAACAGGCGTGAGCAAGGCTTCGGACATAGGCTGATAATCGCCGCTTTTGAGTGCGTCAAAGTGAATTCTCTCATGCACTGCATGTTTGTCAATAAATAAAACGCAGTCCTCATATTCAAGAATAATATAAACACCAAGAGCTTCGCCGATAATTTTATAGTCGGGAACTTCGATATATGCTCGTGATATGTTTCTGACAGGCGGGGGAGTATATGACATATTTGTCTTGGCGGGTGACTTGTATTCTTTTATCGGCTCAGAGACAAACAGATCGCGGGGAGCGCTTTGAATGCTTGCAAAATCATACTGCGGCGGCTGCTGCTGCGGCTCGCCTGCCTTGCTGTTTTGTTCCAACATAGAGAGCACGGCATAATAAACTCCGTCGAAAATCTGCTTATCGGAAACAAATTTTACCTCTGCTTTTGCAGGGTGAACGTTGACATCTACACTTGCGGGAGTTGTTTCTATATAAAGCACACAGGCGGGAAAACGCCCCGACATAAGGGAGTTTTTATATGCCTGCTCAAGTGCCGATTGTAAAAGCAATGAGCGGACAGCTCTGCCGTTTACAAAAAAGAACTGATAAGTTCTGTTTCCGCGGGCGGCATCGGGTTTTGAGGCGAAACCTTTGACAGAAACGGCCTCGTCCTTAAGCTCTACTTTCGCAAAGCCCGCTTCAATATCCCTGCCGAGCAGGCTGTATATGCAAGAGTCAACAAGACAGTCGCCCGGGGTGTGATATTCTGTTTTGCCGTCTTTGATAAATCTAAAGGAAATGTCGGGACGGGAAAGAGCGCATCGCAAAACTGTAGAGGAAACGGCGCTGCCCTCAGCACGGTCGGTTTTCATAAATTTAAGCCGTGCGGGGGTGTTAAAAAACAAATCCCTCACAATAATTGTTGTGCCAACAGGGCACCCCACAGGCGATGAGCGAAGAGCTTCGCCCGCATTTAATACCAAAGCTGTACCCTCATGTGCAGCTTGTGTGCGGGTATTAATCTCGACACGTGACACAGCGGCTATTGCAGCTAAAGCTTCGCCGCGAAAACCGAGAGTTTCAATCGCCTCAAGACCTCTTGCGTCATGGAGCTTACTTGTTGCATGGCGGAGAAATGCCGTTTTGATATCGCCCGAGGCTATTCCGCTGCCGTTATCCGTTACTCGGATTAAAGCCATGCCGCCTGAGGATATTTCCACGGTAATTATTGTAGCACCTGCATCTATCGAATTTTCCACCAATTCTTTTACGACGGACGCCGGTCTTGAAACGACCTCGCCCGCCGCGATTAGATCTGCTACATGCTGCTCTAAAACCTTAATACTTGCCAAGGCTGAAGCTACACCCTTTCTCTGTTATCTGTATTCTATGGGCAAACCCTTGACATTGACGGGGTCAACGTCAAGAATTGCAATATCACCGACAGTACAATCAATGTTTGTAACATCAACTATCGTATGCATTAAGCCAACACTGCCGAGCACGCGGGCGCGCTGTCCGTTTATTTTAATAAAAGTCTTGCGACGACGCCACCTGAATATACTAAACAAACTTTTTTCAACAATATATCTGTCTACGCCAAAGCCGTGATAATAACCAACTGATAAAATCGCAATTTTTGTGGGGGCTTTTGTCACAAAGCTCCGCTCGGCACCGACCGTATGCCCCTTGGGATGCCAGCCGACCTCCTCAATACCTGCCTCAATGAACCCGACCTTTGAAAGACCCTGTATCGGCTTTCCGGGAATTCTGCCTGTGAGCGCGGTGTCAACTCGCACGGCGTCCATAAGTTCGATATCATACTTAAAGAGAGCAGCGGAGTCCACAGCATGAGCAGCTCCCGGCTCAAGACCCATTTCGATAATTCTGTCAAGTGCTTTGTTAAAAATATCAAGCTGAGCAAAGGTCTGCTTTTTACTGCGCCATGATGAAGAAAATGTTGTAAATGTTCCGACAACATTTAAGCTTGACATATATTTATAGATTGCGGCAACCTTGTCGAGCTCCGTCGGCTGAAAGCCGTATCTGCCAAGTCCGGAGTCTATTTTTATTTGAATGTCGGCGACTATTTTGTTTGCTTCGGCTATGCCGTTTATTGCAACCGCCGCATCATACGAGCCTGCCGTACAAACGACACCGCACGATAAAAGTTCGGCGATTTCGTTAGGGTCTGCAGTGCTTCGCAGCATCATAATACGTTCTTTATCAAACTTGTTTTTTCTCAGAAGCAGAGCGTCGCCGGGGTCTGAAACGACAAAATTACGGATACCCTCGTCACGCAGGAAGCTTGCAACGGGAAGAAGCCCCATGCCGCCCGCGTTGGCACTGATATCCGCGAAAACATGCACGCCCTCGGCACGGTCTTTTATCGCACGAAGATTATTTCTGACCACCCGCAAGTCAATAATCAAGTTTTTCATACAAGTGTTCTCCTGTCCTAATGGCAATCAATAATACCACATTTTAGGCTCACACGCAAGAATTTTAGAAGCTAAAAAGTTGCTAAGTCTCATTTTGGGACTTAGCACTTTTTTCAAAGATATGATACAATATAACCATGAATAATAAACAAGTGCAAGCGAGTGATATAGAAAAGCAAAAAGAGTTTATGCAAAAAATCCGCGAGTTGGTTGAAACACGTGGACGTGCAGCATACGCATATGTGGACACCTATGGCTGTCAGCAAAACGAGTCCGACAGTGAAAAACTGCGTGGTATGCTCATCGAAATGGGTTACAGCATCACAAGCGACGAGTTTTTGGCAGACATTGCCATTGTCAATACCTGCGCTATCCGCGAAAATGCGGAAAATCGTGTACTTGGAAATGTCGGGGAGCTTGTTCATGCGAAAAAAGCAAACAAAACGCAAAAAATTGTGTTTTGCGGCTGTCTTGCGGGCGTTCCCGAAACGGTAGAAAAAATTCGAGAGTCTTACGAGCATGTAAATCTGACCTTTCCGCCAAATCAGCTATGGCGTTTTCCCGAGCTGCTGCACAGGACATTTACAGAAAAAAAACGTGTTTTTGAACCCGATTGTGAAAATGCACAAATCGCAGAGGGATTGCCGCAAAGCCGAGACAGTACGATAAAAGCATGGCTTCCAATTATGTACGGGTGCAATAATTTCTGCTCATATTGCATTGTGCCTTTTGTCAGGGGCAGGGAAAGAAGCCGCAGCACAGATGCCGTTCTCGCAGAGGCAAAGTCTCTGATTGAAGCAGGATATAAGGATATAACCCTGCTTGGGCAAAATGTAAATTCATACTCGGGCGAGGTTGATTTTGCCACGCTTCTTCGCCAAATAAGTGCCATAAAGGGCGATTATCTGCTTCGTTTTATGACAAGCCACCCTAAGGACGCTTCGCTTGACCTTTTTTCTGCAATGGCAGAAAGCGAGAGAATTGCAAAGCACATACATCTGCCGTTTCAAGCCGGAAGCGACCGCATACTTAAGCTTATGAACAGAGGATATACAGCCGCCGAGTATCTTGAAAAACTCGCCGAAGCAAGAGCGCTCATGCCGGATATCGTAATAACAAGCGATGTTATTGTCGGATTTCCCGGTGAAACAGAGGAAGAATTTAACGATACACTGAGGCTTGTTGAAGCGGCGGATTTTGACGCAATGTTTACATTTATATATTCAAAGCGTCCCGGTACTCCCGCAGAAAAATTAGACGACGATGTGACAAGAGAAGAAAAGCAGGTCAGATTTGACCGCCTTATGACGCTTCAAAATGAAATATCCGAGAAAAAACATGCCGCATATGTTGGCAAAGCAATAAAGGTGCTTGTTGACGGGCAGGCACGAAGCGAGGCTTATCCGCTTAAGGCACGGACAAACGGGGGCAGGTTGGTGCATCTTATCGGCGAGCCGTCGACACTTGGCAGTTTTATTGACGCAAAAATTACACATAGTAACAACTGGTCATTATTTGGAGAAGCATTATGAGTGATAAAAATTATGGCATTGCGATTGATGTCGGCACAACAACCGTTGCGGTATATTTGGTTGACATGGAAACGGGTGTTGTGATTGCCACAACAGGCGATACAAATGCCCAAGATATTTATGGCGCTGATGTAACAAGCCGTATCCGTTACTCTTCCGATAACGGACATGAAAAACCGACACAGGTTATTACAGAGCAGTTATCGTCAATGATAAAGGCGGCTTGCGTGTCCGCAGATGTAAAAACTGAGCAAATAATAAAAATTACGGTTGCCGCAAACACCGTTATGCAGCATTTGGTTGCAGGTCTTTCACCTGTCAGCTTGGGAAAAGCTCCGTTTACACCTGTGAGCCTCTTTGGAGGGGAGCTTCCTGTGTGGGATAATCTGCCCGTCGCAGATAACGCAAAAATATACTACACACCTGCAGTGTCTGCGTACGTCGGCGGCGATATAACGGCAGGGCTTTTTGCCGCAGACTTTGAAAATGAAAATAAGCCTGCACTTTTTATTGACATCGGCACAAACGGTGAGTTAGTACTAAAACACAAAGATACATATTACTGCTGCGCAACCGCAGCGGGTCCTGCTTTTGAGGGTGCGGAAATAACAAAAGGCATGGCAGCAATCGACGGGGCAGTTGACCATGTTTGGTCGGGCGGTAGCGGGAAAATAGAATTTTCCGTAATCGGCGGTGGCAGACCAAAGGGATTGTGCGGCTCGGGGCTTTTAGATTTGCTTGCAGTGCTGCTTGACATAGGCACCGTTGACAGCACAGGCAGGCTTCTTGGCAAAGACAGGTTTTATCTTGATGAAGCCTCGGATATTTTTATAACGGCAGAGGATATAAGAAAATTGCAGCTCGCAAAAGCCGCCATAGCCGCAGGCATTGAAGTGCTGCTGCATTTTGCGGGAATATCGGAAACGGACGTAAAGCTGCTTGCGCTTGCAGGGGGTTTTGGAAGTTATATGGATCTAAAAAGTGCTGCGCGTATCGGACTTATTCCAAAAAGCCTGCTGCCTGTAGCAAAAGTGCTTGGAAACACAGCGGGCGAGGGTGCGGTAAAAACGCTCCTGTGCAGTGATGCACAAGAGCGTCTTGAAAAAATACGTGAGCACTGCGAATATGTCGAGCTGTCGTCAATAGCGTTCTTTAACGACAAGTTCGTAGAACAAATGGGATTTTGAATGGTGTGAAGAGGGCAAAATTCCCCTCCTTGGAGGGGTGGCACGAAGTGCCGGGGGGTTGAAAAATTCCAACCCCTCTGAAAAACTCACATCTAAAGTGTGAATTTCTAAATATAATGATGAAGCGTGTAACTTACTGCCTTCCAGAGGAAGTGACATTGTGTGTTACCCTTGTCTGTGTTATGATGTTCTTGGTTAATTTTCTTTTCTGCGGTAGCAGAAAAAACTGACCACAAGACAGTAAATTTATATACTATGTAGGTAAAATGTGAATATACTTAATTTGATATCAAAAATCTTTATTAGGCATAATCGGTCTGCTTAACACAACTTCATAACGGTCAGAATTTTTATTTACTTGCTGCATCTATTACAGCATAAAAAGCAGGTTTTGGAGTGTCTATATCGGAGAAGAGTAATGGTTTTTCTGCTTCAAGCCATGATCCGCTGTCAAAAAGCCCCCAAAACGTAATGCTTGTTATATTCGCACCTTCTTTTTTCTTTGCTACAAGCATACTAAAAAATTCACCGTAATACGTTGCTTGATCTTCAAGAGTTTGTGAACCTCTTACAGCAACATCAATTTCTGTATAATGTATTTCAAATCCGGCATTAGAGAATGAATCAATCATTTTTGCTATATCACTTATTGTTGGACTTCCTATACTATAATGCCCTTGTAAGCCAACTCCATCACAACGTATAACACCACCATCATTTATTTTATTGACTAAATTAACCATTCTGTCAACATAACGTTGCTCTTGTGCTTCATTTAATATTAAGCTTACTTCGGATCGTATTCCCATTTCTACCAGCTGCTCATGAGCGTAATTAAAAGCATTTATTACATATACGTCGGTATTGTTGTATATCTTGTAGAGTTCTGTATTATAATTTGAAAAGAACTCATTTACTACATCCCATGAATAAACGGCATCACCGTAAGGGCTTTCATAAGTCAGTTTCAAAACAGTCTTAATAAAGTACTCAATACGTTTATTCATTATGTTTTGCGAAACAAGATTTCCTTCATCTTTATAGTCTTCTATATAAAACCATTTGGGTACTTGGCTGTGCCATATCAGCGCGTGATAACGAACCGACAATCCTTCTTCATAAGCAATCTTAATAAAGTTTTCTATTCTTTTAAAATTAATTTCCGGTACAAATGCATCTTCATATCCGTCGGGAACTACATAGCCTCGCTCAAGTGCAGCATCTATTGTTAAAAGGCTGGCTTTCTGATGCCCTGTTTCCCATGACCATTCAGTAGAAACAAAAACATTCTCTTGTTTCATTTCATTTTCAGCAGTAATACTATTATAGTGTTCTTTAATGAATTCAAGGCTGTTACCTTGAAGAGCACTTGGTAAGTTTGCGTAGTGTTCATTATATGTTGCTGCTCCCATGTACTCAAATATTTCCGCATACGCTCCCCGAAGAGAGTCAGCGCTTGCTTCCGGCAGCACGCCTCTTAGATAAGGGTCAGGAGTATGTACAAGTGTTTCATCACCGCCATTGTTGGTATCATTCGGTGGGGTAAGAGGCGGAGTCGGAATCGAAGTCGGCGTAGGTGTTGATGACACATCCGGTGGCTGAACTACTTCTTCATTATTACATGCGACAGTAGTTGATAATATTGAGAAAATTATTAGCATAGAAATAAGAATTCTTGATTTTAATTTTAACATAATACAATACCTCTCTAAACAATATACTGATATTTATAGCACAAATGAATATTGAGATGGGTACGCAACTTGCGGACTTGCAAAAAATCCTGTTAGTGATATAATGACCTCTATATTTACCAACACACTTTAATCATAGGTTTGAAATAATGTCGGATAAGAAAATTCCAACCAATGAATTTTTGAATAAACTGTTGAAAACATCCTCGATTAATCGTTTTATTAAGCGGTATAACGAGGATATGGATTTATATCCTGTATTTCACGACTACATTAGTCAACTTTGTGTACAAAAGGGTGTTTCACGCGATAGGATAATAAAAAAAGCTGATATCTCTAAAACGTATGGGTACCAGATATTCAATGGTGAACGTAATCCTTCCCGTGACAGAGTAATTCAACTTGCGTTCAGTTTTGAAATGAATTATGATGAAACACAAGAGCTTTTGAGAGTTGCGAGAAAAACAGCACTTTATCCGAAAATAACTCGTGATGCTGTTATTATTCATGCACTAAATCACGGTTATGATGTCGCATCTGTACAGGAAGCTTTATACGAACTATCAGTTACCATTCTTGGCGAGGACAGATGAATAAAAAACTGCTGGACAGCTTTTTAAGTGCCAACTATGAAAAAACCATATTTCCACCGGAGATTTCCGGGCGTTTCACCGCGCTTGAATGTATTGAAAGCGAGTTTGGTGAAACTTTTGTTATGAAGGAAAATACTACCGGTGATTTGTATGTGTTAAAGACGCATGAAAATTCAGGAACAGAAGCAGATGAAGCAAGACTGTTGCACGGACTTAATCATAAAGGACTCCCTGAGTTTAATGAAGTAATAGAACAAGGTGGAACACAATATACACTGCGTCGATTTATTAAAGGTGAACCCCTAAGTGAGTATCTTACCGGGATGCATGATGTCAATTTGTTACAAGCAGTAAATGTTCTTATTTCACTGTGTGATATTCTTATTTACTTACATAATCAACCCGAGCCGATAATTCACAGAGATATTAAGCCTTCCAATATCATAATTAACCCTCAAGATAATTCAATTATGCTGATCGACTTTGGTATTGCAAGGAAATATTCTAAAAATGCCAAACAGGACACAACTTATTTCGGCACTCATCAGTTTGCTCCGCCTGAACAATACGGCTTCGCTCAAACCGACTGTCGCAGTGATATCTATTCTGTTGGTGTTTTGATGCGCTATTGGCTCACGGGATCTACGGACGCTAAAGTGACGATTGATGATAAAACGCTTGAAAAAATCGCAGCGAAATGTACCGAAATAGCACCAAAAATGCGATTCCAGAGTGCTGAAGAGTTGAAAAAAGCTCTTTTCGCTTACAAGAACAAAGACAAATGTGTTGTAGTAGCAACTGTAGCGAGTTTAATATGTTGTATGGTTGCTCTATTTGCAGGAATTATGATTTGGGAAAGCGCTGTCGGAAATGCAGCTGTTGACCTTTCTCCTCCTGCACAAATAATTGCACCTACTCCGGATGCCAACAATGCTCCCGATACTACAAGCGACATGGGAGAAAATCCCATTGTAGATTATAGCGATATTTATCCGACACCTGAAGGTTATAACGATAATGATTACCAAAAAATGATTACATTTTTCTTGCAAGGAAATAATCATGCAGGAAATGCCGATGCAATCAAATCTGTCAACCCGAATTTTGACCTAAATGACCCTGAAACGTGGGAGTGGAGCACCGGACAAAACAGATATAACGGTGTTCGTTGGCGCGAAGAATCCGGTGAACTTCGTATAATATCAATAAGATACTGGAATAATTGGTATAATAATGAAATGAATACTACTGTCGGACTAACCGGTGAGCTTGATGTCACAGGATTATCCTATATGGAACACTTAAGTGTTTCAAACAACAACATCACCAATGTCAATTTTTCCGAAAATACCATTCTCCGCCATTTGGACTTAAGCGGAAACGGACTAACGCATCTTGATTTAACAGATTTACCAAAACTTACATGGCTTACATTACAAGAAAATAATCTTACCGATATTGATATAACGGAAAATACTTTAATAGAAATTCTTGACTTGAAGGCAAATCATCTTACAACACTTGATGTATCCAACCAAATTGCACTCAGAGAGTTTATATGCGGTGAAAATTATCTCACTGCTCTTAATCTATCCAACAATATTAATTTAAGGTATTTGTGGTTTTGGAGTAATGATGTTTCTGAGCAAACTTTTATAGTTCCGGCAGATAATAACATAATGTTCATAGAAGCGCGAAATAACAACCTCACAAATTTATCGGTATTTGAAAATTTTAACAAGTTATGTTTTTTGGCAATCAGAAACAATTTCATCGATTTGGAAGATAGTGAAAACCGCGCATCAATCGCATCAATCCAAGCTACAATTGACACCAATGCAACAAATCCACCCTCCGGATATGCTCCGCCGGAATGGGTGGAAATGAAGTTTGGCTTTATTTACGAGCCGCAAAAATAAACTCGTTTGGAACTCAAGAAGTGTCCTTATAAACAACATATTTGATTATTTCTATAAAACATGATAGTTTACAATCCAATATTACTCTAAAAAATTGTTAAGATGAAAGACGGTTGTCGTTATCCCTTTTGGGAAGCGTCAACAGTCTTTATTATGTTGATACTGTTAAATTCAACCTGTCAGCTTATTTACTGCAGCAATCGCCATGTCCCAAGTGACATCTGTTGCAAACGGATACTTTGTTTGATACGCAAGCCAAAGATTGACCATAACCTGACTACTGGAAATTGTGGTGAGTAAATTCTTTGATTCGATTAACTGATCCAATGTTCCTCTTTGTGCTGCTGTGTTCTGTAGTGCCGTATTAAAAATGTCAATATCATATGAAAAAAGAGATGTTAGAATGTATATATCATAAAAATCTCTCATGCGGGTGTTTAAAACACCTCTTGTTATTATAGTCTCATATTTTTCAGAAAGTATTGTTTCCAAGTTATACGCAAGGATGCTTATATCCCTATTCTCAAACATTAGCTTATAACTGTACTCAATCTCTTTTGGAGTAATAGTGTCACCTGTGGAAATATCTACTTTGATAGTATGCCGGATTTTATCGAATGCTGCACCAATAGAAACGCGAAAACCGTAATATTCTGATTCTTCCCTGATTTCTTCAATACTCTTGTAAGAAAACTCAACATTATCATCTATTTGTGTGTTAATAATATCATTTACAAGAGATACTACTTCCGATTCTGTAACAGGATTATTGACAATAGAAACATCCATATCCATGGTATTGCGAGTATCTATCCCCACAACTGAGGCTATGAGCATACCACCCTTAAGGATAAAGTTGCTTCTGCTGTTTGAAACAGAAATCCTTTCAAGAAAACGTTCCATAATGAAATTTCTCAGTAGTACTTCATGCTCCACATTTAGCTTACCTGAAAGATTGCGGATTTTAGCATTTAACTGTGTTGAAGTTTTCACAGAAGCACCTCCATGTAGTTTCTGAGAAGTTTTGTTACCTTAAAAGTTTCTGCCATTTGCATAAGAACATTCAAGTTTCTCTCTTTTCTTTTTGCATACCGTTTTACAGCATCCGTTACAATAGCAATGTCCATTAAACTTCTACTTCGCAGACAATCACAAATTGTACGCTCCATAGTATAAACATGGATATTATTACCAAACATTGAAGATAGCTGCATTACTCCAAGTTCGTGTAATTCACGCTTAATAGTAAAAACAACAAGATTATCTTCTCGTAACCTCGTAGCGTTATATCCTGTAGGAACAGTAACGGAGTATTTAATAGGATCTCTATCAGTTAAATCATGCAGAAAAAAAGCGGTATCATGCGAATAGATAACTTTTGGCTTGCGTAGTTGAATTGCATACATTCTGTCTGCGAAGTCATCTGGAGCAGCATAAACACCAAAAGATACCCTATCCAACTCACCGGCTTTTACTAACAAGCATAACCGCTCATTTGACACACCTGCACTATTTGCCTGTGCTGTTGTAAACACACCACCACGTTCAGACAAGAGCAATGAAAGTTCGTTAGGTAATGACACAGTTTATACCTCCCTCTTGATAATTATGCTCACATTATACTACATACTTGCACAATTATCAAGTTGATTTTTATAATAAATAGTGGAATAATAAGTTTGTTTTGATCCGGGATTATAAGCAAACTGCCATTTTAACTAAAAAGGTATACTATAATCATAATTATAGAGATTATCTGAGAAATGAAAAAACGGGCGACCACATGTCACATGGTGATAAGGTGGTCGCCCCTACGAAAACCACCCCGGCACTTCGTGCCACCCCTCCGAGGAGGGGAAGTGTAATTAATATAAGGCTGCGGAACACGTATAAAAAATACATTCCACAGCCCCTCCTTATATTAATAGAATTTCTGGATTGCCACGTCGCACCATGTGCTCCTCGCAATGACGGCGGGTGAGATTGCGGGTCAAGCCCGCAATGACCGAAAGAACGCGGGCGGCAGGTTGCAAAATTCCCCTCCTTGGAGAGGTGGCACGAAGTGCCGGGGTGGTTGTCCCCGGCATTATTTCTTCCCGCGCTTTACTGTGTGCTTTATTTTCAATAATGCTAAATTCAATTCAAGCGTCATTTCATCGCCGGTTATTTCAAGG
>WQXY01000020.1 GCA_009781515.1 Oscillospiraceae bacterium | reverse complement strand
TTGGAGCCTTTTCAAAACCATCGAGTGGTAGGAGAGAGTAACCAATCCACAGCATCCTGAACAGTGTAGCATATTGTCCTTGAAGAGGGACGTTAATAACTACAACTATATAATACGAGGAGATGATATTTTATGGAAATCATGTTTTTGTTTGGAGCGCTTGCTGTCGCTCCCCTTGTAGCCGCTTATTTTATTGACAATAAAGTCATAAAAGGTGTTTTGTGCGGCTTGAGTTTTATTTTCTGTTTTGTTTTCGCGGTTATGTTTTCGCTTGTTATTGCATTTAATTACAACACTATACATGGATTTTGGGTGCCGTTCACAATATGCTCAGCAGTCTTTTTAATTTCGCAACTGCTTATATGGAAACCGTTCAAAATGAAAACCCGTGTCATATCAATGGTTTCGGTTGCGGTGGTCGCGCTCTCTGTTACGGCAATATTTATTATCCCCGCAGTTTACAATTCGTCAATACCGGTTTCCCGCGAGGAAGTGTTTTTGCCGGAATATACACCGTTCGGTCGCTATTGGTATGTTGACGGAGTGCTTACGCATCACGAAAGCCGTACCGCAAAATTAAATGAACCGTCTGCACTGAGCCTGACGGGTGAGCTTCCGCGTCTTGACGGTGCGACGGCGCTATACCCGCTTTATGCGGCTTTTGTCCAAGCGACATATCCCGCACCGGCACCTGATTTGGATATTCCGGAGTACTCAACATACGGTGAATTGTCGGGAGATTACGCATCACTTATTGTCTGCTCAAGAACAGCAGGAGCATTTGCAAATCTTATTGACGGTTATGCTGATATTATTTTCCTAATGGGCGTTTCGGACGAACAAGTTGAATGGGCGGAAAAATCCGGATATGAAATAGTTCTGACACCCGTGGGTCGTGAAGCATTTGTCTTTTTCGTAAACAGCCGCAACACAGTCACAGACATATCGACACGTGATATTCGGCGGATTTATTCGGGTGAAGTTACTAACTGGCAGGATGTCGGCGGCAGAAACAATGAAATCAGAGCTTACCAGCGCCCCGATACATCGGGCAGTCAGGTAATGCTCGAGCAAATCATGGGCGATATTCCCATAGTCCCCGCAGAGCACGAGGTTTTTGATACTATGATGGGCATGTACAGCGAGGTTGCAAACTATAAAAATTACAGAAACTCGCTCGGCTATTCTTTCTTATATTATATAAGGGATATGATTGGCGAGAACAAGGTCAAGTTTTTATCTGTTGACGGGGTAACTCCGGTCAAAGAAAATATCGAGAGCGGTGCATATCCGTTTGCAAACGATTTTTATGCAATTACGCTCAAAAAAGACGGCGAGTATCTTAACCCCGAACGAGGGGACAACATAGACAAGCTGCTTGAGTGGATAGTTTCCTCGCAGGGTCAATATCTTGTTGAAGAAACAGGCTATGTCCGCGCCGGTTGACAAACCCCCGTCCCCTTGTCACGATGTGAGAGTTAAGAATAAATCTGTGAAAATTGCATCTCTGTTTATGTGTTCGGCGACAAAATAAGAGTGGCGGCTTTCGTCATATGAATATTTGTGGTCATACCCGCAAATCGGGATTGGCGTAATCCGCCCTGCAACAAACGACTTGTCGATAAACCAAGCAATAGCAGAAACATCCCAAATTACACGGCTCCATGCCTTTCCGCCGGCATACCCCGCAACCTCATTTATAGTGTTATCAACAAGATAGTCGCATAGATTGTTTTTGCCCCGAAGCCAATATTCAAGCTCGGGACCTGTGGTTCTCAGTTCAGACACCACACCGTGACAAGGCAGCTGTATCAAAGGCACACCGGAGTCAAAGACAACGCGAGCCGCCGCAACGTCCTGCGACATATTAAACTCCTTGTTATCATACCGGTGCCGCGCATGTCCGCCAAGCCAAACAACAACGCACCGCTCTGCCATGGTCGGGTCAAGCAAAAGTGCCGAGGCAACATTTGTGATAGCTCCGATAGCGATAATATAGAGCGGGTCATCAAGATATGAAAGCCTCACAAGCTCCCTTGCGGCAAGGCTGTCTACAGGCGTTTTCTCATCGGGCAGATATTTTTCGGAACCTTGATAAACGATATCTTGTAAATCTTCTTTGTCCATGAGCCGCAATATTTTCAATATTTCCTCATAGCTGAGCCGCATACCGTCAGTTGGGTTATCCGCTTTTTCGTTACTGAAAGGAGCGGCTGTAATCGCCTGCACGTCAAAGATTTCAGGCTTTTTCAAAAAATATGCAATCGCAAACTGGTCATCAATTTCATTGTATGCATCAGTGTCCAAAACGGCACGTACACGCCCGCCGGGGTGCTTTAGCCGTTGCAGCAATACTTCATTTGTCATAGCAGCCACCTCGTGTCTCTTACTTCTGAGAGAGTGCGTCTTCCAAGCTCCATTTCATATGTGCGCGCACCTCATCCTCGCCGCGAAACTCCAATCCGAACACCGTCTTTATTTTATCGACGCCATATAGCGAGGGAGTGCTGTCCCAACCCTTGTCCTCGGCTTCAATGACCGATGTGGACTTGGGATATTCTTCCAAAGCGATTTCGGCAATACGCTCCCATGTGATAAAGTCTGCGGCAAGCGCAAGGAAAACTTCCTCGTTTAAGTCACTCTCGAGCAGGTCGGCGTACACCTTTGCAATCTGAGCACCCGACAAAAACTGTGTGCCGTCATGCTTTGTAAGCTTAACAGGCTCATTATTTACAACAGCCTTTGCAATATCGCGAAAACGCGGGTCAAGCTGCACCGTGCCGCCGGGGAAGCACGGAGTGCCGAATGTATAACCGGGGCGGATTACATTACGCTTCATGCTCACCATTTTCGGGTCTTTGCCCGCTTCAGGAAAATACTGACTAAATCCGATAACATAAGCTTCAATAGCACTTTTTGTGCTGCCGTATAAATTCGTCGGTTTGTTGCAGGACATTTCGTTTATGCCGGGAGTGCAGTTGCCCATTGCTGCAGTGGAGCTTGTGAAAATGAACTTCCCGACACCTGCTTTTTCGGAAATTTCGAGCAAATTAACCGTTGCGGCAGTGTCGTTTGTCAGCATCGAAACAGGCTCGTTGCCCCAACCTAAGGCGATTGAAATAACCGCATCCATGCCTTTGACATATTCTTCCATGAGAAAGAACTCGGTCATAAGTCCTTTTATTATCTTAATGCTACCCCCGCCACTTACCGGTATTTTCAGCATTGGTGCATACTTTTCGGGCGTGCGTGAGAGAACAAATACCTCATGTCCTCTGTTTGCCACTTCCAAAGTCACATACTGCCCGATTGCCCCTGTACCGCCTGTAATAAAAACTTTCATTTTATGTACTCCTACTCATATAAATTTTCTTGGCATAAAAGGTGAAAAACAACACTGTAATACACAAATAATATCATAATAAACTACAGTTCTCAACATAAGTGAAAATAACATTATACGTTACAATCTTTTTTGTTGACTTGCATGTCAAAATGTAGTAGAAATAGACTTGTTGGCAGGCGACAGTGGAGTTTGCACGATGAAATCATTACTTAAAAAAATCGTTAGCATGAAATTATCATACGCACAAATGCTCTTTGTAGTAATTACATTTGCATTAATGGTAATAGTCAGTTATTCATACGGGAACAGTCGTGAGCGTTTTCACCTGATGAGAAGGGCGGAAGACGCTCTTACTAACGCACAAACACATATAATGATGAGCCTGCAGGAGTCAAAATCAACCTTTGTAGGAATGTCGGAGTCAACACATTTTATCATAACAAACGGCGGAGCCTCTGAAAAAATACAGGATTATTTTAACGCAATCACGGCATTTATGCTCAGTCAAGCTGATATTAAACACGGAGCAGCCGATGTTTACGGCTATTTTGACTGCTTTGGCGGGATTTACATCAACGGCGCAGGCAAAATTATTCCCGATGATTATGACCCGTCAAATTTTATTTGGTATGACGATGCCGTAAAAGCAGGAGGCAGTATTGTTGTAACAGAGCCGTATTTCCTTGAAGATGCTGAAATATACGCAATTTCGTATGCGCGCAGTATATATGACAATAGCGGTGTCCGCCTCGGCATTATATGGATTGAAGTTTTGTTCGACTACATAAACGAATATGTAGCCAATACGAGGCTGACAGACGACGGCTACAGCTTGATGATGGACACACACTTAGATGTTATTGCACACCCAAGCCCCGGATATTTCGGAAGAAATATCAGCTTGCTTAACGACGGTGACATAATTGCCGCGGATATGCGTTCGGGCGCGATTTTCGGCACTTACGATGCGAGGTCTTACTTAAACGAACGCTCCGAGCTTGTATGGAAGGTTTTCGACAACGGTTGGGTTTTGTGCCTTATGACGCCGTATGATACATACTATCAGAGCATACAGGATTTGGCATGGTATCTTGGAATTCTCGGCATTGTGTTTGCAATCGGGCTAAGTGTCGTGTTGATGAGCGTTACTGCGGCAAAGATAAAGTCCGATGAAGAAAACAAACAAAAAAGCAACTTTCTTGCAACTGTGAGCCATGAAATCCGTACCCCGCTCAATGCAATAATCGGTGTTACGGAAATGGAGCTTATGGACAAATCGCTGCCGACAAAGGTGCGTGACGCATTTACACGGGTCTACAACTCGGGATATTCGCTGCTCACAATCATAAACGACCTGCTTGACCTTTCAAAAATAGAAGCGGGCAAAATCGAAATCAACCCCGCGCGTTACGAAACGGCAAGCCTTATCAACGATATAATTCACTACACATTATTCCGTGAAGACAGCAAGCCGCTTGAGTTTGAGCTTATAGTCGAAGATAATCTGCCGGCCACACTTATCGGCGATGAGCTTCGTATCAGACAGGTTCTCAACAATATAATATCAAACGCGTACAAATACACGGACGAGGGTAAAATCACCCTAAAAATTGCATCTGAAACAGACGAAAACGGAGCGCATTGCATTGCATACACCGTCAGCGACACGGGCTACGGCATGACGCCCGACCAAATGTCCAAACTTTATGACGCATATGCACGGTTTATGACGGTAAATGCTTACGGGTCTGTCAGCGGAACAGGACTTGGAATGAATATCACAAAGCGTCTTATTGATTTAATGACAGGTTCGATTACTATAAATAGTGTTGTGGGTGAGGGCAGCGTTTTCGTTATTAAAATTCCGCAGGCAGTTGAGGGCAATGAAATACTCAGCCGTGAAACGGCAGAGAAGCTGATGCGTTTTTCAGCCAATGTAATATCATCAAATGCGAGTGACGATTTCTCCCGTGAATATATGCCATACGGCAGTGTGCTCGTCGTGGACGATATGGAGTCAAACCTCTATGTTGCAAAGGGTTTGCTCGCCCCGTACGGACTTAAAATTGCCGCAGCCGCAAACGGACAAGAAGCGATTGACGTAATTAAAGAAGGTGCCGTTTTCGACTTGATTTTAATGGACCATATGATGCCGGTAATGGACGGCATGGAAGCAACAAGGCGTATTCGTGAGCTTGGTTATGACAAGCCGATTGTTACGCTCACTGCAAATGCTATGCAAGGGCAGGCAGAGTTGTTCTTGAGCAAGGGTTTTGATGATTTTCTTTCTAAGCCGGTTGATATAAGGCAGCTTGACATGACGCTCAACAGGTTTATTCGGGAAAAGCAATCCCTCGAAGTTATTGAAGAAGCACGCGAACAAAAGAAAAACAACGCACTTAACAAAATAATCGAAATAGTTGACAGTTCGATATTTGGTAACGATAATACAGATGATACGTTAGATGAAGACTTAGTGAGAATTTTTGTGCGAGATTGCGGCAAGGTTATAACCACCTTGGAGGAAATAAGCGAAAGGCTTAAAAATCCGTCAGAAGAGGACTTGAAAACTCTTGCAGCTGCTGTCCATTCCATTAAAGGTGCTCTTTCTCATATGGGTGCTTCCGACCTGACCGCTGCCTCTACCATGCTTGAGCAGGCGGCACGAAACAACAAGCTTGAAATAATCGCTGATGCAACAGATAAGTTCATAACCGACTTAAAAGCGGTGGTTGAAAAGCTTAAACCCGGGCAGGACGATGCGTATCTCGCATTGTCGGAGGAAGAAAAGAAAAAGCTCTGCGACCTGTGGTTTGACGTCTACACGGCGTGCATATCAAAAGATGCCGACGAGATAGCGGAAAAGCTCGAATTATTAAAAGAGCAGACAATACTCCATGCAGATGCAGACACCGCAAAAGAAATAGAAGACTTAATCGCTCAAGGCGATTTTGACGCAGCTCGCGACAGTGCTGAGCGCAACTCCAACAGATAAAGGTAGGAATAGAAACTAACATATGAAAATTGGACTTATAGGACTTAACCAAACAGGAAAAACAACCGTTTTTTGCCTGCTGACAGGCAAAGAAGACAACGAAGCAAAACCGGGCAAAAACACCGCAAATATCGGAACAGGTATTGTGCCTGACGAGCGTGTTGACTTTCTCTCTTCGCTGTATAAACCAAAAAAGACAACGTATGCAAAGATTGACCTGACAGACGTTGCGGGCTTTGCCGTGTCCGATAGCGACAGAGGCTCGGGTGCTTCGAGATTTCTAAACGATGTGCGTCCGTGTGATGCGCTCATTCATGTGCTGCGGGCGTTTGACTCCGATACGGTTATCCATGACTTTGATGCAATCGACCCTGCGCGTGACCTTGAAGCGGTCGAAACTGAAATGCTCTTTGCCGATTTGGAAATGATAGAAAAAAGAATTGCCCGTATCAAAACAGGCAAAAAAATAACCAAAGAACATGAAGTTGAAATCGCACTTTTGGAGCGGTGCTTTAAGCGGCTTGAGGACGGCGGAAGTATAAAAGACATGGAGCTGACAGAGCAGGAGCGGCTCGCCATTCGGGGCTTTTCGTTTTTGACGGAAAAACCCCGTCTTGCTGTCGTTAATATTGACGAGCAGCAACAAAGCGACAAGTATCAAAACGATACCCTGCAAGCTCTTTGTGCTAAATTAAACATTCCGCTTATAGAGCTTTGTGCCCAAATGGAAATGGAAATAAACTGCCTGCCCGAAGAGGACAGGCAGGCATTTATGACTGACATGGGTATTAAAGAGCCGGGCGTAGAAGTGCTTGCACGAGCCATGTACGAGCTGCTTGGTCTTATCTCGTTTTTGACCGTCGGCGAAGATGAAGTGCGGGCATGGACGATTGAAAAAGGCACAATAGCACAGCTTGCCGCGGGGAAAATACACTCAGACATTGAGCGGGGCTTTATACGCGCAGAGGTTGTAAAGTATAAAGACATTTTCGAGCTTGGAAATATGGTCAAAGTTAAGGAAAAAGGGTTGTTCCGTCTTGAGGGCAAGCAATACATCGTCGAAGACGGCGACATAATAAATTTTAGGTTTAATGTTTAATTCTTTACTTTATCGTCATATTTGCCGCAAACGCCAAGCATGACAAGACCAACAAGGAAGAGTGCGATAATGGATAAAATCGCATATGCAGGGCTGCCTGTAACTACTCTGATGATGCCGTAGAGCAGGGGGCCGAGCACCGCTGCAAATTTTCCAAAAATATCGAAGAAGCCGAAGTATTCGCCCGAATTTTCCGGAGGTATCATTTGACAGTAGTAAGAGCGTGAAATTGCCTGTATGCCACCCTGAACCGTTCCGACAAGACATGCCAAAGCAAAGAACATGATAGTCGCAACGTCCTTGCCGAACAGCTCCTTCTCAAGCCCAAAGCCCATGACAAACCCGACCACACATATTACAAGATACACACACACCGCTGATTGCAGCATTTGTCGTGACCCGAATTTCCCTGCAAGTGCTGAGAACCATATCGAGCAGGGGAATGCGATTACCTGTGTCAAAAACAGTGCAATAATCATGTGGGTTGCTTCAAGCTCAAGCGCGTTTCCGTATGCAACCGACATTGAAATAACAGTTCCGACACCGTCAATGTAGAAGAAATAAGCAATGATGAAAAATAGAACTTTTTTGTTTTTGATTATCTTTTTTGCCGTTGCTATTGCAGAGGAAAACGCAGCACGAAGCAGTGCGTAGTTTTCAGGTTTTTCTATGTAGTAGTTTTGTTTTATATCCCTGAAGAACGGTATGGTAAACACAGCCCACCAGATAGCGGTCATCACAACGGAAACCCTAATCGCAAGCAGCTCATCAAAGTTTTCGCCGATTGACGTTAGGGCACTAAAGTTTATGTTGTTGCCGAGAGAAACAAATATATCGCCGATTTGCGAGGAAAACATGATAAGAGCAATGCTGACAAGAAACGGTATTGTGCTCCCGCCGATATATCCGTATGCAAAGCCTGCGCCCGAAACCTTGTCCATTCTGTCTGTGGTTGTGACCTCGGATAGAAAACTGTCATAAACAAGGCAGCTTCCGTTAAAGCCGATATGTGAAATTACATAGCCCATGAGCAGCAGCTCCCACCTGCCAAAAAATGCACTGGCAAATGTAAACCCGACGCCGATTACAAAGAAAATGGTAAACATTTTTTTTCTGTAACCCTTAAAGTCGGCGAGTGCTCCGACGATTGGTGCAAGCAGTGCGATAATAATATTTGTCAAAGCGGTACCAAAGCTCCACCAAGTATCACCGTCCTGACCTGCAACTCCGGCATAATACGAGAATAAATTTACGAACACGGCTGCCATCATAATGGTTGCATACACCGAGTTCGCCCAGTCGTACATAATCCAACTCCACTCAATGCGAGAGAACTTTTTCTTTTTCCCCAAGACCTCTTGTGCATTTTCAGCCATATTTATAGTCCTTTCATTTTTCACGGTGAATATTTATGCAATTCGCAAGGCAAGTATAATACATATTTTATTTAATAGCAATGTAAAGATTTCTTTTGTTGACAGTTTCAACTTGCGTGTTGTATAATCTGTTACCGTATCGGTATATATATGATACATATATTATAATGTAACATGAAAGGAATGTTTAAGATATGGTTAGGACCTATCAGCCAAAGAAAAGGCACCGTGCAAAAGAACACGGATTTCGCAAAAGAATGTCTACAAGAAACGGACGTAAGGTACTTGCACGCCGCCGCGCAAAAGGTCGCGACAAGCTCTCTGCTTAGAGTGAAACATACAACTTCGCTCAGAAGAAACCATGAGTTTAAGAGGCTCTATAACAAAGGCAAAAACTCTGCCACAAAATTCGTAGCCGTATACATCAGAAGAAACGGCAGCGAGAAAAACAGGCTCGGTATAACTGTCAGTACAAAACTCGGCGGAGCTGTAGTGCGAAACCGCATACGCCGCCGCTTAAAGGAAGTTTACCGCATCAATGAACATCTGCTATGTACGGGATATGATGTTGTTATCGTTGCAAGGATAAAAAGCAAAGATGCGCTGTTCAGTGAGCTTGAAGTATCAACCGTAGAACTTTTTGCGAAAATGGGACTTACAAAAAACGAGGCTTAGAAATGAAGCGTTTGCTCATATCCTTAGTGCTGTTTTACAAAAAACACATATCATCACCACACAGAGCAAATTGCAGGTATATCCCAACCTGCTCTAACTACACGCTTGAAGCCTTGGAAAAATATGGTGCATGCAAGGGAACGGGTCTTGCAATCCGGCGAATTTTCAGATGTCACCCCTTTCGTAAAGGCGGTTTTGACCCGGTACCCTGATTAATAAGGAGAAGCTATGTTTAATGCTATTGCCAGACCGTTTGGCTGGCTCTTGATGAACCTCTACGATTTGTTCCAAAACTACGCATTAGCCCTGTTATTTGTTGCTGTTATTGTAAGAGTTATTCTGCTTCCTTTCCAAATGAAAGGCAAACGCGGCATGCTTCGGCAAACAAGGCTTCAACCAAAGATTGCCGACCTGCAAAAAAGGCATGGTGCAAACAAACAAAAACTTAATGAAGAAATGGCAAGGCTCTACAAAGAGGAAGGGGTAAACCCCGCTTCCGGCTGTTTGTGGAGCTTTATTCAAATGCCCATAATGATTGCGATGTTCTACGCTATCCGTCAGCCGCTCTCTCTTATGATGGGTGTTGCAAGAGACCTTTGGGAAGAGGGCGGAGCAATATACGAGAAGCTCGTTTCTTTAGGCAGTCCGCCCGACCTTGAGGGCTTCTATGCGGAAGTTTATATCACGCAAGAAATCAGCAGGTTTTGGGATGCATTTAAGGATATGGGCATTGAGGGGCTTCAAAAAGTTTCCTTTATGCTCGGCGAGTTAAATCTTACTCAAATCCCCGATTGGCAATTTTTCTGGAACCCGGAAACAGACTGGTCAGGTTCTGCATGGGTACCCGGTCTTATTTTATTTATGTTCCCGATTATATCCGGCGGAGCGCAGTTTGTCTCGGCGCACATAATGCGTAAGATGAACGCTTCGCCAACCCCCGAGGGCACGGCAGCCAATGTTATGAAATTTATGCCGCTCTTATCTGTCTGGTTTGGCTTTATGTTCCCCGCCGCACTGAGCATGTACTGGACAATCGGCACAGTTCTGCAAATCGGTCAGGACATTTGGCTCACCAAGAAGTACACAAAAATTCTTGATGAAGAAGATGCGGAAAGAGAGAAAGTCCGCAAGGTCAAAGAAGCGGAGCTTGAAGCAAAAAGAATTGAAACAGAACGTCTGAAAGCAGAGGGTCTCGCAGAGAGAAACCGCAACACTTCAAAACGTAAGAAGCAAAAAAGCGATAAGCAGGATCAGATTGAAAAAGCCGCCGAGTGGGAAAAGAAAAACGCACCCGCAAAAGAAGAAAAGGAAGACGAAAACGAGCCGGGCAGAGTCGGAAAAAGACGCTATGCACGAGGCAGGGCCTACGACCCGAACAGATACTCCTCCCCCTCTGATGACTTTGAAAACGATGATGCTTACACAGGCTACGAAGATGAAGATGAAGACGACGATAATGAAGATTACGACGAAGACGACGACGATAATGAAGATTACAACGACGATAATGAAGACGAAGAGGACGACAACGAAGTAGAGTAGTAGGTAATAATCCACAGAACGGAGAAGCGATAAATGACAAAATCAATAGAAATGCAAGGCCGCACGGAAGAAGAAGCAATAGAAAACGCACTGGCAATGCTTGGGCTGTCGAGAGATGATGTTTCGGTAGAAATTATTGAAACAGCAAAAACAGGTCTGTTTGGGCTAAAAAACACCCCCGCTGTCGTTAAGGTTGAATACGAAGAAGAGGGAAGCGAAGACGACGATTATCAAGCAGACGACGACAAAGCGAACGACCTCAAAGCGAGCGGCAAAAAATCCGACACATACAGAAAATCCGACAGATATTCAGCACCGCCGAGCGACGAGTTGTGTGAGCGTGTCGACAGCTTTTTGAAGGGCTTATTTGAGAGAATGGATATCCCCGTTACTCTTGAGGTCACAAAAGCGGAAGGCATGGTTAAGGTTACTCTCGCAGGCAGCGACCCGGGCGTACTTATCGGACGCAGAGGGGAAACTCTTGACGCACTGCAGCACCTGACTAACTACGCCATGAACAGAAGCAACACAGGACGCACAAGAATTAATCTCGATGCCGAAAACTACAGACAAAGACGCAGTGACTCCTTGGAAAGTCTCGCGCAGCGGACAGCAAGCAAGGTTATAAAATACCGCCGCAACATGACGCTTGACCCGATGAATGCCTATGAACGGCACATCATTCACTCTGCGTTGCAAGATCATGAGCAGGTTTCCACATACTCCGTCGGAAAAGAACAAAGCAGGCGTGTTGTTATTGCATACGGACAAGGTAAAGAACAATCAGACAACTCAAGCACACCACAATATAAGGAATGGAGATAGTTATGATTTTCGATAAGATTAAAGCTGTACTTGCTGAGCAACTCGAGGTTGACCCGGACGAAATTACAAGAGATACCGACCTGATGTCCGACTTGGGTGCAGACTCGCTCGATTTGGTCGAGCTTATCATGACACTTGAAGAAGAATATGGTGTCAGTGCCATTGATGAGTCTGTTTACGAAAATAAAACAGTCGGCGAAATAGCAGATTACATAGAAACCTTGGTAAAATAGAGGATATTCCATTGTTAAAACCTTATGGCTTAAATCAGCTGCGGGAGATGTTTTTAGCTTTCTTTGAAGAAAAGAAGCATTTAAGACTACCGAGCTTTCCGCTCACCCCGCAAAACGACGCATCGCTGCTGCTTATAAACTCCGGCATGGCGCCAATGAAAACATGGTTTACCGGTGAGCAGGAGCCGCCGCGAGTGCGTGTATGCACATGCCAAAAGTGTATTCGCACAGGCGATATAGACAGTGTCGGCAAAACCTCACGACATGCCACATACTTTGAGATGCTTGGCAATTTTTCGTTTGGTGATTATTTCAAAAAAGAAGCAATTAAATGGTGCTGGGAGTTTCTCACGCAGCGGCTTGGTATAGACGAAAATCTTCTATACCCGTCCGTTTATTTTGAGGATGCCCCGGCATTTGATATTTGGAAAAACGACATAGGCATAGACCCCGAGAGGATAGTCAAACTCGGCAAAGAAGACAATTTCTGGGACCATGGTTCGGGGCCTTGCGGGCCTTGCTCCGAGGTATATTTTGACCGCGGCGACAAGTTCGGGTGCGGCAAAGACGGTTGTTTTCCGGGTTGCGAATGTGACCGTTATGTAGAGATTTGGAACAACGTATTTACGCAGTTTGACAATGACGGAGCGGGCAACTACTCCGAGCTGAGCCAAAAGAACATAGACACAGGCATGGGTCTCGAGCGTCTGGCATGTGTCTGCCAAGGTGTGGGCAGTATATTTGAAGTTGACACGATAGTTCGTATTATTGATAAAATGTCCGAAATCAGCGGCGTGTCATACGGGAAATCAGCCGCATCAGACACATCTATACGCATAATTACCGACCACTCAAGAGCGGCAACCATGATGATTTGCGACGGCATTTTACCGTCAAACGAAGGTCGCGGATATGTTCTGCGCCGCCTGCTTCGCCGTGCGGCAAGACATGGCAGGCTGCTTGGCATTGAGGGTTTATTTCTCGGCGATATCTGTGATGTTGTTATTGAACTTAATAAAGACGCTTATCCCGATTTAATCGAAAAAGCGAAGTTTATTAAACGTTGCATAAATACCGAAGAAGAAAATTTCGGAAAAACAATCAACGCAGGGCTTGCTATGCTCGGCGATTTGGTTGACGAATTAAAATCTGCAGATAAAAAAACCCTCTCGGGCGAAAACGCATTTAAGCTCTACGATACCTACGGCTTCCCGCTTGATTTAACTGTTGATATACTCGCAGAGCATAGCATGTCGGTTGATACCGACGCCTTTAACAAGCAAATGGAGGAGCAGCGTGTCCGTGCCAGAAAAGCAAGGGAAGCTCTTGGTGACTTGGCTTGGGCAGGGATAGACCTCGGGCTTGACAACACACCGACAATGTTCTCGGGCTACGAAAAAACAAACGATACGGGAAGAATTCTTGCTATTGTAAAGCAAGGTGAGATATGCTCTGCGCTCGGCACGGGCGATGAGGGTATTCTTGTGCTTGACAACACTCCGTTTTATGCCGAAAAAGGCGGTCAGTCCGCAGATATGGGAACCATTACAGCGGCAGGGGCAGTTTTTGAAGTAAGCGGTGTGCAGCTGAGCAAGGGCGATAAATATCTGCACACGGGAAAAGTAACATCGGGGACTTTTTCTGTTGATGATAAAGTAAACTCGCAAGTTGACGAAAAACGCAAAGACGCAATAAAGCGTGCACATACTGCAACGCACCTTATGAATGAAGCGCTACGAAACAAACTCGGCGACCATGTTAATCAGGCAGGTTCGCTTGTCGAGCCGGATAAACTAAGGTTTGACTTTACGCATTTTTCGGCACTTACGTCAGATGAAATTGCAGATATCGAAAAAAGAGTTAATGATGCAATTTTAGAAGGGTTTGAGGTCACGGCAAAGGAAACTCCGATTGAGGAAGCAAAAAAACTTGGAGCGGCAGCACTCTTTGGTGAAAAATACGGCGATATCGTCCGTGTTGTTACAATGGGTGAAAGTATTGAGTTTTGCGGCGGCACACATCTTGAAAACACCGCAAAGGTTGGTGCGTTTACAATAGTCTCAGAGGCTTCTATTGCCTCGGGCGTTCGCCGTATTGAAGCACTTACGGGGCTTAAAACACTTGAGCTTCTAAACTCATCCCGCAGGCATTTATCCTCGCTTTCCGAAATGATGAAAGCAGGAAACCCCGAGGAGCTTCACGGAAAGCTTGAGCAAAACCTGCAAATTGTACGCGAGCTGAAAAGCAAGCTTGAAGCCTCAATATCAAAAGAAGCAGACGATGAAGCAAGGCGTATTTTATCCGAAGCAAGAGATGTGGGCGGCTTAAAGGTAATAACCACCATTATAAAAGGCGCCACCATAGACATTGACAAGCTCAAGCAGATAGAAGACACACTGCGTGAGTGGGAAGCGGGCGTTGTTGCCGTGCTTGCAGCAGTCAAAGATGATAAAATTACTATAATGGCGGCATGCGGCAAAATAGCAATAGAAAAGGGCATAAAAGCAGGAGAGATTATTCGCGAAGTGACCAAAGTTTGCGGAGGGTCGGGCGGAGGAAAACCCGAGTTTGCCATGGGCGGAGGAAAAGATGTAAATAAGCTCCAAGAGGCACTCGGGGCTGTAGATAAAATCGTGGAAGAGATTGCGGCTCGTAGGCCGCAATGACGAAAAAACTGCGGGTCTGTAACAGGCTCGCAGTCTTTTTTATGCATACCTCAAATTACGCGGGGGGGGGGGTAAAATTTGACAAATTTTTTCTCAGAATTTCGAGAACCTTGTCATAATCAAGCGGCTTGCCTAGGTGGTCGTTCATTCCCGCTTCAATACAAGCGTCTATATCGTCCTTGAACACATTTGCGGTCATTGCAACAATCGGAAGCGTCTTAAATCTTTCGTCAGGTAGCTCGCGGATAAGTTTTGTAGCTGTGAGCCCGTCCATGTACGGCATTTGCAAATCCATAAAAACGAGGTCATACTTATCGGGATTGGCAGAAATTATATCAAAGGCCTCTTTGCCGTTTTCGGCACAGTCGATTTCAAGTCCGCTGCCGTCGAGCAGAGCAATTACTATTTCACGGTTTATTTCAATATCTTCTACGACAAGAAGCTTTCTGCCCTTAAATAAACTCTCGTCATTTTCGCCTGCCCCGTCGTCATCACCGTCAGGCAGGTCATTTTTTTGCCCTTTTTGAATGTGGACCGTAAATATTATTTTTGCACCCTCATTTATTTCAGACTCCACCCATATTTCGCCGTTCATAAGCTCAACGGTGCGTTTGGATATGGCAAGCCCGAGCCCTATGCCGCCATATTCACGGGTTGTACTTGTTTCAAGCTGTTCAAATGCGTTAAAGAGTTTTTCTTGCTGCTCAAGGGGAATGCCGATACCGTTATCTATAACTTCTACTTTAAGCTCGCAATCATCTTCAATCAAACTGACCAAATCAATGTTTAGTTTTATATCCCCGCCCTCGGGGGTAAACTTTATGGCATTTGCAAGCAGATTTGCAATAACCTGCGCCAAACGCTGGTCGTCGCCAAAAAGGAATGTGGGTATTGATTTATCAATCCGCTTAGACAATTTATGTTTCTTTTCGGTTGCACTGAAATGAACAACATTAAGAACCCTTTCAACCATATGCATAAAATGAAACTCAACAGGGAAAAGCACAAGGTTGTCGGTTTCAATTTTTGCCATATCAAGAATATCGCCGACAACTCCAAGTAAATGAGAAGAAGCATCATCGATTTTATTGAAAGCTTGGGTTTTTTCTTCCGGATTATCTGTTCTTCTGCCGATAAGGGTCATGCCGATGATAGCGTTAAGAGGTGTCCTCATTTCATGGCTCATATTTGCAAGGAAATCACTTTTTGCCTGACTGGCTGTTTCTGCTTTTATAAGCGCCGTTTCAAGCAATCTGCTTTTTTCGAGCAGCTCGTCCATCATCATGTTGTGGTCGCGCATGTCGCGGGTATAACCGACAACAACATCATTGTCGCCGTATTTTGTGCGGACAAGATAAACTTCGGATGGTATTAACCTGTCGTCGTCGGGCATTTTATGAACCCAGTCAAACATGCAAAAGCCTTCTTCAAAAGCAGTGTTTACAAGTTTAATTGCCTTTTCGTCCGAACGCTGACCGTCGGGTTGAAACTCCGGCGAACAGCTTGTAATAAATCTTTCGCTATACTCCTGCTTGTCTCTAAATCCGTACATTCGCAAAGCGGCTTCATTACAGTCAATCGTGTTTAGATTTTTGTCCCAAATTTGTGAGCACAAAGGTGATGTGTCGAGCATGAGCATTGCACGCTCGGCTGTTTCTTTGGCTAATGTGATGTCCGTTAGTGAGCCGCAAGCACGCAGTGGTTCGCCATCCTCGTCACGGACAGTTTCGCAGGAAGCAAAGAAGTGAGCATATGTGCCGTCTTTTTTTAGTAGCCTGTATTCTTCGTTAAAGGGGGTTTTTCCTGTTTTGTCATACAGATGTGCTACAAAAGCGTCAAAGACTCTTCGTTTGTCGTCGGCATGAAGCAAATCCGCCCAACTGCTCAGAATGTTCGGAAAATCGTTTTCGTCAGTATAACCCAACAAATGCCTAAACTCGTCAGAGTATATATTGGGATTGCTCGGTGCAAACGGGTCGTTTCTTAATATTTCCAAGTCCCACAGACCAATTTTGGCGGAGTTGACAACCAAGTCAAACTTAACGAGTTGGAGCTTGTTTTCTTCGCTTTCTCTTGCTTTTTGGTCTGCTATTTTTTGATTTCTTATATATAAAACAGCGAGAAGTGCAAATACAACTGCGAATGCTATCAAAGTGCTTATGAACCAAGGCTGCCGTTCTTCGGCAATCTTTGCACGAAAGTCAAAGGTTTTTTCCATCCAATGACCAACAATTCTGTCCTTATCAAGCAGAGAAAGTGATTTGTCAATAATTGAAAGAAGTATGGTTTCGTTTTTGTTAAAACCAAATCTGACTTCGGTATGTTGGTCAAAAATATAATTTGCCTTAAAATGCGGAAGCTCTTGATAGTGAGTGAGCTGCAGGAGTCTTTTTTGAGTAGACATTACGAGGTCAACCTCGCCGTTTTTTAAGCCCTCAAACGCAAGGTCTTGAGTGTCGTAAAATGTGATATTTTTGTGGTTCGGAAACCATTGTATAAAAATATCTGCAAAGGATGTGCCCTGTGCCAGACCCACCTGCAGATTAATAATATCATTAAGAACGATGTTTCTGAAAGCGGAATGTGAAATTAACGCGTAGTTATCACTATATAAAACAATGTCCGACCAAATATAATGCTCTTCTCGCTCTTTGGTCCAGCCCACCTGCGGGGCAAATGCAGCCTTGCCGCTGATAAGCAGTTCGTTTAATTCTGCCCATGTTGCGTTTTCGCTGTGGGCGACTTCAAAATCAAGTCCCGTCAGCATAGAAATTCCAAATAATAAATCAAAAAACATTCCGTGCCAATGATTGCTTCGCTCGTCAAAAAAGCTGAGCGGATAGTTGGTGTTTTGCACGGCAATCGGAATTTTTCCTGCATTTGAAATAAAGTCGCGCTCCTCGTCGGTGAGTCTTGCAAAGAGCTTATGCTTTGAGTAATCTTGGTAGCTCTGAGCATGCAGATGACTTAAATATATGTTTGCGTTATTTTGTTGAGCTTTTTTTACAACAGAGATGATAGGAGCCAGCTCGGAGTTTGCAGTTGCCATTGACACGGGATTAAAAATAAGCGGGAAAAAGTCCTCGATAATTACATCATCATATTCGACAAACAGGGCATCGTTATTGTTTGACATAATAAAAGCATCGGCTTCGCCGTTTTTGAGAACCTGATATGCCTCCATGGCGTTGCTCACAAACACGGGCTCGTAAGTGCCGGGCTGTGTCACCGCTGCAACGGAAGGCTCCGAAGGTGTGTTTGCCACAAAAATATATTTTATCGGACGCTCCGCAGCAATTTGGCTGAGCTCGCGGCTGCCTGCGAGGCGAAGTGTGACAAACTGCCGCTCGGCGATAATTTCTGTCATATAAAATCTGTCAAGGTTTTCGGGCGTGGTCATTACAACGCCGCTAAAGTCAAGCTCGTGTGCGGCAAGCTTTTCAAGCAATACATTCATAGGAAAAATTTCGATTTCAAACGGGATGTCAAAAAGCTGCGTCAGCCACTCGCAAAAAAGTGCCGCATAACCGCCGAATTCGCCTGATTTTGTTACAAAAGCTTCGGTAGAAAGTATCATTGCGTATGAAAAAGAAGTGCGCTCCCTTTGCAACGCTTCAATAGCGGCTATTTCCTGCTCCGTTATTTCGGGAACATCACGAAAGGACTCAAAGGGGTTAATGTTATGTTGAGCTACCTGCGGTGGCGTTTGAAAAACGAGACAACCGGAAAGAGCGGTTATCAGAAAAACGCAAATAAAGAATATTGAAAAAATACGTTTAATCATAATAGTTTTGTATCCTTAAAGGCTATGCTGCAAGCACAGAAATTGTTGAAAGCGCCAAATCTGAATTTTAGCATAACGAAGTAAAAATATCAAGTATTATTGTGTATTTGTAAGGCAGAAAAATTGGGTATTACCACATCATTTTTAAGAATATTTCTAAAAATTTTACAAAAGCGAATAAATGTGATAGCATAGCAAGGCTAATTATCCAAACTGCCATTTATGGAGGGAGTAATATGATAAAACTTCAAAATGAACATGGTCAAATTTCGGTATCCAGCGAGGTGTTTACAAACCTCACGGGTGACGCCGCCACCAACTGCTTTGGCGTTAAGGGCATGACCGTGCGGTCGGTTACGGACGGTCTGGTTCATCTGCTAAAAAACGAGTACAAAGGCAAGGGTGTGCACATTGTATACAACAACGACAACACCATTTCCATTGAGCTTCACATTGCGGTCGATCAGGGAGTTAATATCCCTGTTGTTTGCGAGAGCATTAAAGATGAAGTACGTTACAAGGTGTCAAAAGGCACAGGTGTAGAAATAAAACGCATTGATATCTTTGTCGATACAATGCTCTTAGGCTAAAAGGAGGATATCCCCGTGACTGAGTACATATCCGGCGAGCTGTTCAAAAACATGGTAATCAACGCAGCCGCCGCTATTGAAAACAACAAGCAAGAAATTAATGACCTCAACGTTTTCCCCGTGCCTGACGGCGATACAGGCACAAACATGAGTCTTACAATATCTGCAGCGGAAACGGCAATGAAAAACATGACACCGGGTACTTTAGCCCATGTTGCAGAAGTCACGGCAAGTGCACTTTTGCGTGGAGCAAGAGGAAACTCGGGTGTTATTTTGTCGCTGCTGTTTCGTGGGTTTTCGCGAAATTTGAAAGAAGTTGACGAGGCGGACTCCAAGCAGTTTGCAAGTGCGCTCATTGCAGGTGTAGACTCTGCATACAAAGCGGTTATGAAGCCTGCCGAGGGAACGATTTTAACAGTATCGAGGCTTGCTTCAGGTGCCGCCGCCAAGGCTGCCGAAACGGAAGAAGACATTGAAAAGGTATTGGAAAAAGCATTAGAAATAGGTTATGTTGCCCTCGCCGACACTGTTTATCAAAACCCTGTCCTGAAAAAAGCGGGTGTTATTGATGCGGGTGCAAAGGGATATCTGTATATTCTCGAAGGCATGTTAAAAGCAATGCGCGGCGAGATGCTTGAAAAAGCAGCTACAAGCGCAGCAGAGGCAGGCAAAGCAGATTTCTCGCAATACTCGGCAGAGGATATTAAGTTTGCATATTGCACGGAATTTATGATTGAGCGGAAAAACAAGAACAAAACAAACCGTCTGCGTGATTTTCTTGATGTACGCGGCGACTCTGTCGTTGTTGTAGATGATGACGAAATAATCAAGGTTCATGTCCATACAAACGACCCGGGTGTTGTGCTTACCGAAGCTCTCTCTTACGGTGCTCTGCTGTCGATAAAAATCGAAAACATGCGTGAGCAGCACTCGGAAGCTGTTGCGGCAGGTGATGCACCCGCACTTCCGACTGAGCCTGTCGAAATGAAAGACTTTGGTTTTGTTGCAGTATGTGCAGGCGGCGGTATTGAGGCGATTTTCCGCGACCTCGGTGTTGACGGAGTTATCTTGGGCGGACAAACAATGAACCCGTCCACAGAGGATATTTTGGAAAAAATTACCGCTACACCTTCAAACACGGTTTTTGTAATGCCAAATAATAAAAACATTATCATGGCAGCCGAGCAGTGTGTTAAGCTCACAGACAAGCGTGTTATTGTAATACCAACACGGAGTATACCTCAGGGTGTTGCAGCAATGCTTGCAATTGACGGCATTACCGATGCTGACGAGATGACAACACTTATGACCGAAGCGTCGAAACGTATTACGACAGCGCAGATAACAACTGCGGCAAGAAACTCGGTGTTTGACGGCGCGAAGATAAAAAAAGGAGAGCACCTTGCACTCGTCAACGATGCTCTCACCGCAAGCGGTTCTGATTTTGCTTCTGTTATCAGCATTGTTGCCGAAGCCTTAAACAACCAAAATCCTGAGTTTATAACAATATACACAGGCGAGGGTGTCGATGATGCCGAAGTCGAGCTTGTCACTGAAATACTGACAGAAAATGCACCCGAAGCCGAGGTTCTGCAAATCGGCGGCGGCCAACCCGTATATAGATATATCATTTCTGCGGAGTAAAATAATATATTAAACTCTATGTATTTCCATTCCGCCGAGAGAGACGTTGCCGGAGATTTTCAGCTTCGGTGCGTCTTCGGCATATGCCTTGTTTCGACCCTTAACATCCACGCCGCCCAAGGACGCATTGATGTTGTCGATGATCTGCCACTCGCTCGGAACATACATTTCAATCGCGCCAAACTTACAGTTTGCGATAACCTCGGCACCGTTCTGGCTGAGCGTTACATTGTCGAAGTAAATCTCGAGAGCGCCAAAGCTGCAGTCAAGCTCTGCGGTTTCTAAAGCATTAGCGTGCAGATAGCGGCTGATTGAACCAAAGCTTACACTAATGCGCGGATTGTTCTCGTCGCCATCTTCTATAATCTTCTCTGCGTCATCTTTGTTTAGTTTATGTATCTTGACGCCGTCAACTTCGATATCGGCAGATGTATCGGCATTATCGAAATCGCCGGTATAAACAACATTTATGTTGCTGTGTTTCTTAAAACGCCTGCGGGGAATAAGGGCGTGCAAACCCGCAGTTGCAAGCAGCGTCACGAGCGCCAACGGCCAAAATGATATCTCGGGAAAACCGTACGGTTCAAGAGGCTTTTGGAAAACATAATAAAGTGCCGCGAGAGGTATCGGAAGTGAGGCAAATGTTAAGCTCGCAATACTTTGCACCATAAATGCAATTGCGAGTGCCGCGACTATAAGACTGCCTATGCCGATGTCGGCAAACCCGCCAAATTGATTGGCTAACACTAATGCGGCAGCGAGCAGCAAAAATGCACCCCACCCCCATGACCATTTTTTTGTGTAACTTACACTAAAATTCTTTCCCATAATACTTACCTTTCCTTTCTATCTGCGTTTACCCATTTTATTCTTTAATTCTCCGTAATAGTGCCGTGATGCATAAATTTGTTTATGTGTTCCGGCAAATTTTACAAGGCTTGACGCTGTCAAATTGCGATTTATCGAGTAAATTCGCAGTGTATTGACGATTGTGCCTTTTGCCGCCCGAATGAAATAATGCGGCAGTATTTCTTCAAGTTCATAGAGCCTGTGTTTTACGCGAAAAGCGTCATCTGCTGTGTGAGCATGGATTTGCTCGCCCTCGGTTTCAAAAAACAATATTTCCTCGAGCGGCAGGTAATACTCTTGACTATCTTTGAAAAACACCATTTTCGGAGTGGACATACTTTGAATGTATGTCTGGAGTTTGCTGATATTTTCATCTATACGGCTGCAGCGGATGATTACTTCATCTTCCGCAGACCCGTCAGTTATCTCAACTCTCAGCTTCACAAAACATATCCTCCATAAGGTAGCCACATTATACAAAACAAGGTGTCCTCTTACAATAGAAAAACCGCATCAGGTGTTTATTTTGCGGGTAAGAGGTAGAAAAAGCGAGGGTATCTTTGACACAGCTATATAACTATGCTATGATTTCGAAATGTCAAAAATACCGATTATACAAACATTAAAAGAGCTTGAGGGCAATCCGAGGCTGTGTATTATCACAGAGCCTTTGTGGATTATCCCGTTTAACCTGTATACGCCATTTGTTTCCGTATATATGGCGGCACTCTTTATGACCGACCGCCAAATCGGACTTGTGGCATCTGTTTTTATGCTCTTTCGGGCACTTGCGGCGTTTTTTGGCGGAGCAATAACCGACAAATTGGGACGCAAGCTGACAACCTTTATTTTTGATATGCTCTCATGGTCGGTGCCTTGTCTGCTTTGGGCTTTTTCGCAAAACTTCTGGTGGTTTATAGTAGCCGCCTCGTTTAACGGTCTGATGCAAATTACCGACAATTCGTGGACATGCTTGCTTGTTGAAGACGTAAAAAAAGGCAGTATGGTCAAGGTGTATTCGCTGCTTCATATGATAGGACAGCTTGCGGTTATCTTTGCGCCGCTTGCCGCACTGCTCGTGGGTAAGCTTACGGTAGAGCCTGCCATGCGGATTTTATATATGATAACATTTGTATCAATGACGGTGAAGTTTGTAATTCTCTATATTTATTGTGACGAAACCGAGGTTGGCAGAACACGTATGCGTGAAACGGCGGGGATGTCCTTGTGGAAGATTATGAGCGGCTACGGTGAAATATTCAAACGTATATTTTCCTCCCGCGCCATGATACTTGCGCTTTTGCTCACAACAATATTTAATATTATTTGGATGGTCTCGGGCAGCTTCTTTGGACTTTATGTCACGGGAACGTTGCGTATACCGGAGCATTTTCTCGCGTATTTCCCGATTTTGCGTTCTCTTGTCATAGCGTTTTTCCTGATTTTTGTGCAACCTAAGCTTGAGCGGTTCGGATTTCGCTATCCAATGCTGATTGGTCTTTTTGTATATTTAATTAGTATATCCATACTAATTTTTACACCTATCGAAGCGTTGTATGTGTTGGTGCTGTCGATTTTTCTCGATGCGGTCGCATTTAGCCTGGTTGTTCCGCGAAACGACTCGCTTACACAGCTGCTCATTGACCCCGCGGAGCGCGCCCGCATCAGAGGACTTATGATGGTGGTTGTGTTGGGAATTACTATTCCGTTTGGTTATTTTGCAGGGTGGCTCTCCGACATGGACAGGCGGTTCCCCTTTGTTCTTTGTGCCTTTTTTATCGTGCTTCTTGTAGGGATAATTGCGGCAAGCAAAAAGCGCCTTGAAGCAATGCGCAAGGCAAACGAGGTATAAAAATGGTATAGGCGCCCCAAAAGGTTACAAACAGTTTACAAAACGGAAACAAATTGGGGTTGACATTTTGCTTAAAATTTGCTAAGATAACTCCACCGACAGGTGTCCGCAGTGCCATAAAACAAAGATATTCCATGACACATAAGGGCAACACGGCAGGAGAAAAACAGTGAAAAGCAAGATTACAAAAACAACAATTCTTGTAATAATTATATGCCTGATGCTTGGCATGTCGCAAACAGCGCTTGCATCGGGGTCTTTGCGTACAACAGCAGGAGTGCATCTTCGCTCGTCAGCGTCCACAACCGCAAGCTCGCTTATGGTGGTCAGTGCAAACACAAGCGTTGAGGTGCACGAGCGTGACCCGGCAGGTTGGTCGAAAGTCACAGTTGGAAGCACAACGGGCTTCATAAGGTCGGACTTTCTCAAGCTGCCCACAGGCTCGGAAGGCTCATTTCGCACAACAGCAGGAGTGCATCTTCGCTCGTCGGCATCTACAAGTGCAAGCTCTATATCAGTAGTCAGTGCAAGCACGAGCGTCGAAGTCAATGAGCACGACCCCGCCGGTTGGTCAAAGGTGACAGTCGGTGGTAATACAGGCTTTATAAGGTCGGATTTCCTTAAATTTACAAATACGACCTCAAGCCCGTCGGGCGGTTCATCAGGCTCACCGGGCACAGGTGATACGACACCCCCGTCAGGTGATATTATCGGCACGCTCAAAACAATCGGCAATGTCAATCTTCGAAGCAGTGCCTCAACCACGGCAAGCATTATCAGAACATTGCCGTTAGGTACATCTGTAGATGTTTTATCAAATGAAAACAACTGGTCAAGAGTCACCCACAACGGCACAACAGGCTTCATAAGGTCAGACCTGCTCACATCGGGAGCAACTTCGGGAGCCACACACACAATGAGAACCAACGGCAACGTCAATCTGCGAAGCGCTGCATCAACCACATCAAATATAATCAGAACAATACCCTCAGGCACATCAGTTGAAGTCGTTTCTACAGAAAGCAACTGGTCGAAAGTTATCCACAACAATACAACAGGCTTTATCAGAGCAGACCTGCTTACAGCACCGGCAGGAGCGCCGCCTGCCACACAATCGCTGAAGACAGTCGGCAATGTCAATCTTCGAAGCAGCGCGTCAACATCATCGAGCATAATAAGAACCCTGCCTGCAAACACAACGGTTGAAGTTGTATCAACAGAAAACAACTGGTCAAGAGTTACGCACAACGGCACAAGCGGCTTTATCAGAGCAGATCTTCTCTCGGCGAGCGGAGCGGCAGCAGAAGCGGCAATTGCTTCCGTTAAAACAACGGGCAGGATAAACCTCAGAGCAGGCCCGTCTACTACTACAACCCTGCTGCGAACACTTGAAGCAAACACCACAGTTGAAATATTAGCCCATGAGTCGAGCGGCTGGTCACGGGTCAGAGTAGGTACTACAAACGGATATATCAGATCAGACCTGCTTAGCCCCACAAGCAATGTTGAAATGTTAGAATGGTCTGAGGTCAGACATCTTCTTCCGCTGCGAACAAACCTGCGGGTTGTCGATGTTCGCACAGGTATAGCATTTAATATCAGAGTATTTTCAAGAAGTGTTCATGCAGATGTTGAGCCGCCCACAAGAGAAGATACGGACGCAATACTTAGATCGCGCAATGGTGTCTGGTCGTTTTCCGCAAGACCTGTTTGGGTCACGGTGGGCAACCGCACATTTGCAGCGTCCATGAACGGTCAACCGCACGATGTGAGCACTATTGCAGACAATGGCATCAACGGTCACTTCTGCTTGTGGTTCAAAGGCTCCGCATCGAACACATCAAACTCCGTGACATACCACAGAGACATGACAAATGCCATACAGGAAGCCTACGACAAAAGACCCCAGTAATAACTACATAACTTTAGGGCTGTTGCAAAACTATGCAGTAGCCCTAAAATAAATGTTGACAATTGCGTATATTAAAATGTATAATCTAATCAAATCTAAACGATTAGAAAACAACAAATAAGGTGGGTGGAAATAATCACTATTAAAGACATAGCAAATGAAGCAGGAGTTTCCACCGCAACAGTTTCTTACGTTATCAACAGAACAAGGCAAGTCAAGCCCGATAAAGAGCGCCGAGTCCTTGATGTGATTGCCAGAACAAATTATCAGCCCAATAGAGTTGCAAAGAGCCTTAGAACAAGAAAAACAAATATTATAGGTGTCTTGGTAGAAGACATATTGGCATTTCCCTCGGCACAAATTATCGGCGGCATATCCGACTTCGTTGAACAAACCGACTATAACATTTTGCTCAACGACCTGCGTATGCTCGACAGCTTATACAATAAATACGATCAAGTTATCCACCAAAAAGACAAGATAAATCAGGCTCTGTCGTTTTTGATTTTTGGCGCAAAGGTTGATGCAGTTATATATGTAGGAATGTTCGATAGAGATATCTCGGGTATCGTAGCCAACATGAACAAACCAATCGTAATAGCATACTCCACCTCGAGCGACCCTCATGCCTGCTCAGTAACATACGAAAATGAAGACGCAGCGGCAAACCTCACGCGTCATCTAATAAAAAACGGCCATAAAAATATAGGAATTATCACGGGGCTTAGCCACACAACCCCCGCACAGGTTCGGCTTGGCGGAATAAACAAGGCTCTTGCGGAAGCGGGTATCACTCCAAGCGATGCTCTTATCAGAAACGGCGACTGGCAACGAAGCTCAGGCTACACCTGCATGAAGGGCCTCTTAGAAAACGAGACGGCCCCCCGACCGACAGCAGTTATTGCAATGAACGACTTAATGGCGGCAGGTGCAATGGACGCTATAGCTGAAAAGAAGCTTCGCATACCGGAAGACATCTCAATAGTCGGCTTCGACAACCGCGACATTTCGGAATATGTGTTTCCCAAGCTGACAACAGTAGAGATTGACCTGCGGGCAATAGGATTTTCAGCAGCAAAACTCACAGTAGAAAAACTCTGCGGAGCGGGCGAAAATGCAAACAAGCAGAGCATTATAATACCAAGCAATCTTATCGCGCGAGAAACAGTAGCCACCATATAAATAGTATAGGGGAATTAAATGAGTAAGTACGGAATTACATTTATCGGCCACATGTGTTATGACGAGGTCACACCATTTGGTGAGGAAAAAATTATCGCTCCGGGCAGTGCGGTTTTATGCGGAGCAATGGTCACGGCAAGAGTTGGTGTTAAAACAGCTGCGGTTGTAAAAATGTCGCTCGATGAAGAAAAAATAACACAGCCCATGAAAGACTTGGGTGTTGATGTGTTTATCATTCCGGCAGACGTAACAACCTATTCGCGTGTGCTACACAAGTCGGAAAATGTTGACGAGCGTGACATCACCCTTGTTAAAACAGCAGGACTTATAAAAATAGAAGATATCCCCGAACTGGACTCTGAGTATTATCACTTGGGCGGAATTTCGGACTCCGAGTTTGACATGGCTCTTATTGACGGACTGAAAGCCCGAGGCTACCGCCTTTCAACAGACATGCAAAGCTTTGTCCGCCAAATTACCCCCGTCACCAAAGAAATCAACTTCGGCGATGTAAAGGACAAAAAAGAAATAGCATCAAAAATGGACATGATAAAGCTTGATGTTGTTGAAGCACGTGTGCTGACGGGAACGGAAGACCTTGAAAGAGCAGCAGAAATAGTTAATGAGTGGGGCTGTCCCGAAGTTGTCATCACAAGGTCGGACGGTGTGCTTGCAAGAAAAGACGGCAAAAACTACTTCGAAAAATTTTCAAACAACAGCGTAATAGGACGCACAGGACGCGGAGACACAACCTTTGCCGCGTATCAAGCTCACCGATTAGAGCATGATGTGCAAACATCGCTCAAGTTTGCCGCCGCGCTTGTTTCCATAAAAATGGAAACCTACGGGCCGTTTAAGGGCACACTCGAAGACGTGTTTACAAGGATAAAGGAAAAGCACTGATGCAATATATAAACGCTTTTAAGATTGACCCGCAGTGGTGCATTGTCGAAGATAATTTCGACATTACCCGCGTCAAGCATCATGAGTCTGTAATGGCACTCGGCACAGGCTTTTTAACCGTACGCTCAAGCTTTGACGAAGGCTTTGAGGACGATGAGCAAAACATTTCATACGACCGTAAAGCCATGAATGTCTCGCTTGAAGTTGTACCCACAAAAAAGAGCCGTTGGGGAACATTTATACCGCTTGTGCAGGGGAAGCACCCTTTTTGGAACGTAGGGGTCATCAATCTGCCATACATGATCGGCTTTGAAGTTTATGCCGACGGCGAAAAGCTCGACATGGAAACGGGCAAAATCTCGGGCTACAAACGCTGGCTTGACATGAAAAAAGCCACCCTCTACCGCACATTTATATGGGAAACCAGAGCAGGCAAAAAGCTTGAACTGCTTTTTATGCGATACATGAACCCCGATGACAAGTTTGTCTGTATTCAAGAACTGTATGTACAAGCAGTCTCAGGCAGTGCCGAAATTACACTTACAAGCTACATTGACAATGACACCCGCACAAACGGTTATGATAAATTCACAGACCGTGCCGTGGGTTTTGCCGCAAACAGGGTTATCTATTCCGACGTAACAGGCAATCTCGGCGACCGCATCATCACGGCTGCCCGTTTTGTTTGCAACAAGCAGGAGCATCAGGTAATAGAACGTGCAAACCGGCGGATAAAAGCAAGTATGTCCTTTACTCTCGCTGAAAACGAAGAAGCTCATGCTCTTAGAGTTTCGGCTGCGGCATCAGACATGTATTTTGAAAAAGAAGAACTCCTTGACGAGAGCATCAAAATGATTGACGCCGCGATAAGTAAAGGCAAAGAAAAACTTCGCGACGAACATAAAAAACGTTGGTTGAAAAACTGGGAAATTTCCGATATTCAAATAAATGCAGACGATACGGAGGGCTATAACAGCCAGCTTGCAATACGAAAATCCATATATCATCTTTTCCGCACACGATCCACAGACCCGCGTGCTCTCAACTGTGCCAAAGGCTCAACAAGCGAAATGTATCTCGGTTCGGTTTGTTGGGACATGGAAATATTCTTCCAGCCGTTTTATATCTACACGCAGCCCGCTCTCGCAAAAATGACGGGAATGTTCCGCTACAATATTTTGGACGGAGCAAGACGCAGTGCAAAAGCCCATAACTACATCGGTGCAAGATACCCATGGCAGACAGACCGCTACGGCGACGAGGTATGTTCGCTCTTTGAATATGCCGACCATGAAATCCACATCACCGCAGACATTGTAGTCGGCTTATGGCACTACTATTTGAACACACTCGACAAAAACTATCTGTATAACTACGGGCTTGAAATAATTCTTGAAACCTCACGCTACTGGACAACCCGTGTCAACAAGCTCAAAAACCGTTCGGGTTGGCATATACTTGGCGTAATGGGCCCCGACGAATATAAGCCAATCACAAACAATAACGCATACACAAATTTTGTAGTCCGCGAAAGCCTCAGACTTGCAGAAAAAGTTGCAAAAATGTGCAAAAAAGATGAACCGCAGACATTTAAGAAAATTTGTGATAAAATAGGCTTTGACGAAAAAGAGATTGAGCTCTTTAACGAAATAGCAGACGGTCTGCCAATTCCAAAAGATGAAAAGCGTAATATAATCTGGCAGTGCGATGACTTTGATGAAGCGTTTTGTGAAATCGACATTGAGGGTCTTTGGGAGGACAAAACCAAACTTTTTGGTTTCTACACCACACAGGAGCTTCGCTACCGTGCCAAATGCCTCAAGCAGTCTGATGTTATAGCACTCATGGGTCTTTATACCGAAGCCTTTACAATAGAAGAGAAAAAAGCGTCCTTTGAATATTATAACCCGTTTACAATTCACGACTCCTCAAACTCGATTTGTCACAATGCAATAGTAGCGGCAAGCATGGGACAACCCGAGCTCGCATACGAAAACTGGCTCAAATCAATCGACATTGACTTCGGTGCCGAACCGCGGGCATCAGAAGGTATCCACTTTGCAAACGTAGGCGGTATGTGGCAGGAAATAGTACATGGCTTTGCAGGAATGGTAAACGCACTCGGAGCCGACACCCTCACATTTAAGCCATGCATACCCGCGCAGATAAATAAGCTCTCATTTCAAATAATTTGGAAAGGACAGCATGTATCTGTCGCTATCACAAAAAGTACGGTATCGGTCAAAAACCTTTCGGACGCAAAAATAAACTTCAACGTTTTCGGTAAAGAAACAGCAGTTTCCCCCGGCGACGGAGTGGCAGTGGCATTTTAGGTTGTTAAACTCAGAGTGCAGCGGAGCCGCTGCGGCTGAGCTAACATAAAAACAAAAACAAAAAAGGGAAAGGATAATACTATGAAAAAAATCAGCAAAATTATTGCACTCCTTTGCATGGCAGTTATGATATTCGGATTTATAGCTGCATGTGACGGAGGCGACAAACCACCCGCAGGCGGCGGCGACACACCCGGCGGCGACATTCCGGACGGTCGCGTACACCTCGTGTACTCACTGTGGGGGGGTCCTCAAGAAGAAGCTGACATGCAGGCAACTTTGGATGAGTTTAACAACTCACAAGACAAAATCTGGGTAACTGCACTGTCAATTCCGAACGAAGAGTATGCAGCGGTAATCCAAACCATGGCTACAGGCGGTAATATGCCCGACGTAGGAATGGCTAATGAGAACCTGATTATCGGCTGGGCAAGAGAAGGCATGCTCATGAGAGAAGACCTCTTTGCAGGAGCAGCGGACAGACCTCTTGAATACCTCGCATTCAAAGACAGGGGCGATACAGTTGCATGGTCGCAGGCAAATGAAGTTCTCGCTATTTGGTTCGACAAAGATAAGTTCGATGCCGCAGGCGTAGCTCATCCGCCCGCGACAATCGGCACAGCATGGACATGGGACGAAATGATTGAAGTTGCAAAACAACTGACATTTGACGCCAACGGCAACACTCCCAATGATGCAGACTTTGACAAAGACAATATTGTTCAATACGGCATCTATGTAAACCAGTGGACATGGCAGCTTGAAGTATGGGCACTGTCAAACGGCGGCAGATGGTTCTCCGAAGACGGCACACAAATAATCTTTGACGACGCTGCAATCGAAGCAATGCAAATGGTTTATGACCTGCACCTTGTGCATCATGTTGCTCCGCTTAACGACGGAACAGCGGACAACGGCTTTTGGTCATCACTCGGAGCAGGCAACGTTGCAATGTGTACAGAGGGTCAATGGGCAACAGGCTTTACAGGAGATACCGACATTGACTACGGTGTTGGAGTGCTTCCATACATGAAAGAAAAGAAAAACATTGCAACAGGCGGAGCAGTTGTTATCTGGGGCGGAACAAAACATCCTGCAGAAGCAAGAGAATTTTATGATTGGTTTACCAACACAGACAACAACTTTGGAATTATCGAAGCAGGCTGGTGGATGCCTACTTTGCAAAGTTGGTACAAAGAGCCTCTGCTCACAAAATGGATTGACGATGTTGCAGTGCGTGCAAGACTGCCCGCGTCTGCCTACAGAACAGCCATTATGGAAGTAGCGCTTGACACAAACATCACCCATCCGACAGGCTGGTACTACACACCTTACACAGTTGATATCATCAACAGAATTATGAACCCTGCTCTCGTAGAAGCAATTAACGGCTCAAAAACCGTTAAAGAAGTAATTGAAGATATCAGACCCGCAATGGAAGCTGCACTCGCAGGATAAATTTAAGTAGCAAACTGCAAGAGGGTGCCTTGAGCCTTTGCAAAAGGCACCCTTTGCAAATCATATCCGAGGGAAGGATTGATTAAGCATGAAAAAAAGAAAAAGGTCAATAATTGCAATCAAAGAGCAGCGGGCGGCATATATTTTCCTAATTCCGGCACTGCTCGGTTTATCATTTATAACGTATTTGCCGCTTTTGGCGGCTTTTGGAGTGGGGCTTACAGATTTAAGAGTAAGCCATTTTTTTCCGAACGCTCCGACGCCCGAGTTTGTAGGCTTTGCTAACTATACAGAAATTTTTACAAATCCTATGATTGACTTTGGCAACTCTATTTTGATAACAGTTTACTTTGCACTGTTTGCAGTTATTTCAAGTGTGATTTATTCAATGATAATAGCGATGCTGCTCAACCGCAAAATGCCGGGACGTGGTTTTTTTCGCTCGGTTTTCTACGTTCCGTATATCCTGCCTGCAGCCGCTGTTATGATTGGATGGAGTTTTCTCATGGACCCAACAAACGGCATTGTCAACGTAATATTAAAGCAATTAGGATTGCAGCCGTCTTTGTTCTTCTCTTCTTCGGAAACAGTCATTCCGACATTAGTTCTAATCGCAGTTTGGACATCGGGAAACCTGATAGTCATTTTCTTGGCAGGGCTTCAAAATGTGCCGCGCGTATATCAGGAGGCGGCAGAAATTGACGGAGCCAACTATTTGCAACGGCTCAGACATATCACAATACCCTGTATGACGCCCATCATTTTCTATAACATCTTAATGAGTCTTGTCGTAAACATTCAAGTCGTAATTCCGGCGCTGTCAATAACAAAAGGCGGACCGGGACGTTCGTCAATGTTTATGACTTTTTTGATGTACGAGGAAGCATTCAGGGGAGGAAGATTAGGCAGAGCAAGCGCTATTGCATTTGTATTTTTCATTATTGCGGCTATACTCGCAGCGATATTGTTTATTACGTCAAAAAGTTGGATTTTTTATGAGGGAGGTGACGACAAGAAATGAGTGGTATGACAAAACCAATTCGAGGGTCACTGCACAGTAAAAAACGAAACAAACTGCTTGCCGACGTTTTTTCATTCATTACGATTGTAATTATTGCAGCTGTCATAATATTGCCGATGTACTGGATGTTCCGCTCTTCAGTAATGGGTAGTCTTGATATATTTAAGGCGCCGCCCGATTTTCTTCCTATGGGAACGATAAACCCGCTTGAATGGTTATGGAGAAATTATGCCGAGGTAGCAAACTCTACGGCATTTAACTACTTTCAGTTTTTACTGAATTCTCTGACCATTTCCGTTCCATGTGTCGTGTTCGGGACGGCTACCGCCATTTCATGTGCTTATGCATTTGCCAGACTGCGTTTTAAGGGCAAGGGCTTTCTCTTCTCGCTTTGCGTAGGCTCAATGCTCCTGCCGACAATGGTTACACTTATTCCCTTATACATTGCATGGTCGTATTTAGGCTTTGTTGACTCCTATGTGCCGTTGATACTACCGTATCTTTGCGGCGGCGGAGCATTTAACATTTTTCTTCTCAGACAATTTATCAAGTCAATTCCCAGAGAGCTTGACGAAGCCGCCAAAATCGACGGAGCGGGATATTTCCGCACACTCGTCAGTGTTATTGTCCCGTCAATTAAGCCCGCAATAATTGTTGTTGCACTGCTGATTTTCATAACAACATGGAACGACCTTCTGCAGCAAATGGTATATATTCAATCGCGCGAACAATACACATTGGTGTTAGGTCTTACGGTATTTTTCAGCATGTTCAAAGCCGACTATGCAGGAATTTTTGCGGCGACAATTCTGACATTTATACCGGGGTTGTTGGTATATCTTTTCGGTCAAAGATACTTTGTTGAAGGCATAGTAATGACAGGTATGAAAAATTAAAGAGGTGTGTAATATGTCAATATTTCTTGGTATCGAGCTTGGTTCGACACGCATAAAATCCGTAGCAGTAGACAAAAACGGCAAGACCTTGGCTACGGGTGGTTTTGATTGGGAAAACCGTTTTGAAAACGGCATATGGACTTATCATTTAGACTGTGCATGGAACGGTATTCGCGAGAGCATAAAGCTGCTCATTTCCGACTACAGCAAAAAGCAGGGCAAAGCCCTCGAGGAAATAAAAGGCATTGGCATATCCGCCATGATGCACGGTTATTTGGTATTTGACAGAAACGGCAGTCAGTTGGCTGAGTTTCGCACATGGCGAAACACAATAACCGAAAATTCGGCAAAAATTTTAACCGAAGCCTTCGGATTTAACATACCCCAACGCTGGAGTATAGCCCACCTGCACCATGCGGTTGAAGCAAACGAAGTGCATGTTGACGACATTGATTTTATGACAACCTTGGCAGGATATGTACACTACAAGCTGACGGGCAAAAAAGTCGTCGGCATTGGTGAAGCGTCCGGAATTTTCCCGATAGACAGTACGACAAATAATTATAATACAATTATGATGCGAAAATTTGACATAATAGCTTCCGAACATGATGTGCTTTGGAAGCTCAAACACCTGTTGCCAAAGGTGCTCCTTGCAGGTGAAGACGCAGGCAGCCTGACCGCAGAGGGAGCGGGGCTGCTCGACCCGACGGGGCTTATAAAAGAGGGCATACCGTTTTGCCCGCCCGAGGGTGACGCAGGCACGGGCATGGTTGCCACAAATGCAGTCACGCCGCAAACAGGCAACATATCGGCGGGTACATCAGTCTTTGCCATGTTGGTGCTTGAAGACAAGCTGAAGAAACTGCGTCCGGAAATTGACGTGGTTGCAACGCCGACGGGCAAGCCTGTTGCAATGGTTCATTGCAACAACTGCACGGCAGACCTTGACGCATGGGTAAACATGTTTTCCGACGTAATGACAAAAATGGGTGCCAAGCCCGACAAAACGGAACTGTACCGCAACCTCTACAATGCCGCTCTTGATGGTGAAAAGGACTGCGCAGGGATAGTATCGGTAAATTATCTGTCAGGCGAGCATATGACGGGCTTCCACGACGGCAGACCGCTTCTTATCAGAACGCCCGAGAGCAACTTTACGGTAGAAAACTTTATGCGCTCACTACTGCTTTCCGCTATGGCGACGCTAAAGATCGGTATGGATATACTTATAAACGAAGAGGGCGTTAAAGTGACAAAACTGCTTGGTCACGGCGGTTTGTTTAAGACGCCCGTTGTCGGGCAAAAGCTTATGGCAGGGGCGCTAAACACACCGATTGCCGTAATGGACTTCGCAGGTGAGGGCGGAGCATGGGGAATTGCAGTCTTGGCGGCGTATGCAGCTTGCAGGCAAAATAATGAAGGCCTCGAGGACTTTCTCGAAAAGAAAATATTTGCTGATATCGCGGTGAATACAATAACTCCCGACCCGGGCGATGTCAAAGGCTTTGAAAGCTACTTGGAACGCTACAAAGCCGCACTCAAAGTTGAAAAAAGCGCTGTGGAAAATTTATAAATTATGTATACCGTCATTGCGAGGAGCCAAGTATAACTTGGCGACGTGGCAATCCAAATATAATTAAATAAAATAAATGCATCGTCTGGATCGCCACGCCTGCGGCTCGCGATGACGTAAGGAGAGCAATAAAGGAGGTCATTTTATGCTCGAAAAATTAAAACAAGAAGTATTAAAAGCAAATTTGCTTTTACCAAAATATAAACTTGTCACATTCACATGGGGCAATGCCTCGCAAATCGACCGCGAAAGGGGACTTGTCGCAATAAAGCCGTCGGGAGTAAAATACAAAAAGCTCTCGGCAGAAGACATGGTTGTTGTGGAGCTTGAAACGGGAAAAACCGTCGGAGGTACACTATCCCCGTCATCAGACACAAAAACACATCTTGAGCTTTACAAAGCATTCCCAAATATCGGAGGCATAGTCCACACGCACAGCCGTTGGGCAACAATCTTTGCACAAGCAGGCAGGGAAATCCCCGCACTCGGCACAACACATGCGGATTATTTTTCCACAGACATTCCCTGTACACGAAAAATGACCTCTGATGAAATTAAAGGCGACTATGAAAAAGAAACTGGAAAAGTCATAGCCGAGCGCTTCTCGAACCTCGACCCCGACTGCGTACCTGCGGTGATTGTGCACAGCCACGGCCCGTTCACTTGGGGAAGTGATGCAAAAGATGCGGTTTTTAATGCGGTAGTGCTTGAGGAGGTTGCATTTATGGCGTGGCATGATATAATGTTATCCCCGAATATACAAAAAATGCAAAACGAACTGCTTGATAAACATTACTATCGCAAGCACGGAAAAGACTCATATTACGGACAATAATTAAGGAGGACATCTACTATGAACAATATCCCCGTAGTAAAACCGGGCATTATCTCAGTATCCCGCGACTGTTTCCCGATTGAGCTCTCAGCACAGCGCCGCTCAGCCGTAGCAGCGGCATATAAAAGCGGCATCTATGAATGCAAAATTACTGTTGAAAATGAAGTAGACATGCTAAAGGCAGTCGAAGACGTTAAAGCGGCCGGAGTTAATGCACTTGTTGTATTTCTCGGAAACTTCGGACCCGAGACGTCAGAAGTTTTGATTGCAAAAAACTTTGACGGCCCTGTAATGTTTGTTGCGGCAGCAGAAGATGCCTCAGACAAACTTATTAACGGACGCGGCGACGCATACTGCGGCATGTTAAACTGCTCATATAATTTGGGACTGCGCAATATCAAGGCGTTTATCCCCGAATATCCCGTCGGCACCCCTGCGGATATCGCAAAAATGATAGCCGAATTTATCCCTGTGGCACGTGCACTTATCGCAATCTCAAAGCTCAAGATAATCAGCTTTGGACCTCGCCCGCAGGACTTTCTTGCCTGTAACGCTCCGATTAAGCAACTTTTTAACCTCGGTATTGAAATACAGGAAAATTCCGAGCTTGACCTGCTTGTCCAGTTTCATGCGAAAAAAGACGACCCGAGAATTCCGTCTGTTATTGCAGACATGGAAAAAGAACTCGGCGACGGCAATAAAATGCCCGGCATACTTCCAAAGCTTGCACAATACGAACTTGCACTGCTTGACATAATCGAAAAGAACAAGGGCTGCAAAGAATATGTTGTGCTTGCCAATAAATGTTGGCCTGCATTCCAAACAGAGTTTGGCTTTGTGCCATGCTATGTAAACAGCCGAATGGCAGCTCGCGGAATACCCGTATCCTGCGAGGTTGACATTTACGGCGCGCTGTCCGAATACATCGGCACATGTATCACGGAGGGAGCAGTCACGCTGCTTGACATTAACAATTCCGTACCCGCCGACATGTATGAAAAGAGCATTAAAGGCAAGTTTGACTACACACTAAAAGACACCTTTATGGGCTTCCACTGCGGCAACACCCCGATTTGCTGCTTAAATAAGGGCGAAATTAAATATCAGCTCATTATGCGCCGCCTGCTCGAACCCGACACAGAGCCCGATATCTCAAGAGGAACACTCGAGGGTGATATTAAAGCAGGAAACATCACATTCTACCGCCTGCAAGGCACAGCCGAGGGCGGGCTCAAAGCATACATTGCACAAGGTGAAGTGCTGCCGGTTGCCACACAGTCGTTTGGCGGCATAGGCGTGTTTGCGATTAAGGAAATGGGACGCTTCTATCGCCATGTTCTCATCGCCGACCGCTACCCGCATCACGGTGCAGTCGCATTCGGACATGTCGGCAAGGCTATTTTTGACATACTCACCTACTTGGGAGTGCCGAAAATTTCCTACAACCAGCCCTGCTGCCTGCCGTACCCCACAGAAAACCCGTTTAAGTGATAACTATGAGTACATGGTGGAAAGAAAGAGTTGTTTATCAGATTTATCCGCGAAGCTTTCAGGATACAAATGGTGACGGCTTTGGTGACATACCGGGCATCATCTCGCGTCTTGACGAGATAAAAGACCTTGGTGCAGGTATCATCTGGCTTTCCCCCGTGTACAAATCCCCCGATGCCGATAACGGGTATGATATCAGCGACTACCGCGATATCAACCCGAAGTTCGGCACGATTGCAGATATGGAACAGCTTTTTGCCGAAGCTGAAAAACGCGATATCAAAGTCATCATGGATTTGGTCATAAACCACACCTCAGACGAGCACGAGTGGTTTAAGCGAAGCCGTGAAAAAGACAGCGAATATCGCGATTATTACATTTGGCGACCTGCAAATCCTGACGGCAAACCGCCAAACAACTGGACGTCGTTTTTTACGGGAAGTGCATGGGCATTTGACCCGAAAAGCGGCGAATACTATTTGCACCTGTTTAACGAAAAACAACCCGACCTCAACTACCGCAACCCGAAAGTGCTCAAAGAAATTAAAGAAATAATGCACTTTTGGTTGAAAAAAGGTGCGGCGGGCTTCCGTTGTGATGTTATCAACTTAATATTTAAGAATTCATATGAAAACGGCAAATTTAGGCTTGCGATACGTGGCAGAGAGCATTATGTAACAAAAGAGGGCACGCACAGAATACTTGCGGAGCTGCGCCGCGACGTGCTCGACAAGTACGACTGTTTCACGGTGGGTGAGGCTGCAATGGTTAATCTGCACGACGCCAAGCTTCTTAGTGACCCCGAACGCCGTGAGCTTGACATGGTGTTTTACTTCGACCATTTGAATGTTGACAGAAGAATTGAAAAATATGTACCGAAAAAGTTCAGTGCAAAAAAACTTTTGGCGATTATTACAAAGTGGCAGCAAGGGCTTGACTGGAACGCCTTATATCTCGAAAACCACGACCAGCCGCGAATAGTTTCCCATTTTGGAAATGACGGCGAATATTGGGAGCGAAGCGCAAAGATGCTTGCGACCTTGCTGCTGACACAACGCGGCACCCCATATATCTATCAGGGTCAAGAAATCGGCATGACAAACTTTGACTTTACGAACATATCGCAGCTTGACGATGTTGAAACAATCGGTGTTGATAAGGTCATGCGTTCGTTCAAAATTCCCTCAAAGCTCCGTTGGAAGTGGCTTAGTGCAGGCTCACGCGACAATTCCCGCACACCAATGCAATGGAATGACGAACCGGGTGCAGGCTTTACCAAGGGTGAGCCGTGGCTTGGTATCAACAGCAACTATTCGAAGATAAACCACAAGGAGCAAAAAACACGTGAAAGCTCTATATATAACTACTATAAAAAAATGATAGCCCTGCGGGCTTCAAACGAAACTCTTAAATACGGCGACTTCGCCCCTGTCTTTGCAGACAAACAGGTGCTCGCCTACACACGTACAAACCCCGGCGACGAGCAGTTTGCCATAATTTTGAACATGTCGGACAAACCTGCAAGCACGCCGCTTGAAGGCAGCCTCATAGGCAAGGTTGTTGTAACAAACATGGGCAGAACCGACTACGACGGCAGCTTATCCCCGTGGGAAGCGGTAGTCCTAAAAGTCTGGTAGAATAATGTAGGTGTTGCCCGCAGGCGGCGGGTGATTTGTTCTTAGGAAAATGCACCTATAACCAAATAGTTACAAATTGTAAATTAAGTGTAGAAATTCACACGAAAGTGTGAATTTTTGCTTTATTGATTTTCGAAAAACACAAAACCTGTTGCGCCGCAACGCGCTGCAAATAGAGCATTTTTTGTGCAAATGTGTATTGAAATGTAGAAAACATTTGTGCTACGGTTAGCTTGTATGATACATACAAAAATATTACAAAAAGAGAGGTAAAAGCTATGAGTGAAATGATTAAATTTGAGGAAGTAGAAAAGAGGGTTATAACAATTCGGGAACAGCAGGTATTAATAGACAGAGATGTAGCGGAATTGTATGGTGTGGAAACAAAAAGGATTAACGAGGCTGTAAAAAACAATCCTGAAAAGTTTCCGGAAAATTATATACATGCACTATATCAAGACGAATTATGTAAACTGGTCGAAAATTTCGACCGGTTCAATCCGCTAAAGCATTCAACAACTTTGCCAACAGCTTTCACCGAAAAGGGATTATACATGCTTGCAACTATCCTCAAAAGTCCTGCTGCAACACAAACAACGCTTGCAATAGTGGAAACCTTTGCAAAAATCCGCGAGATGTCAAGAGCAATTAATCAGCTTCCAAACGTTCAAGAA
>WQXY01000019.1 GCA_009781515.1 Oscillospiraceae bacterium | reverse complement strand
TTAATTTTGAAATAATCAATTTAACAAAAAATACTATTTATTACATAAAACTTACTATATATTACATAAAACTTACTATATATTACATTGTTGAGATTTTTTATTTTTTCTGCGGTATACTACTATCAACGGTAGCATACCGAATTATTTATTAAGGAGGGATACACATGAAGAAGATACTTGGAAGATTTGGTTTTTTGTTTGCATCGCTTGCGCTTATGACAGCAGAATATTCAGCGAATTTCTGTTACTTTGTTTTCCACCAACCTAAGATACCTGATTCTGTTATGAAGCTAAAAAAGTAATGAATTAATGTGATAGAAAAACAATTGATGATTAATCAAGAATTTATATTTAATTAAAGGAGGACAAAATGTTAAAACTAAAGAAATTGGTTGCTCTTATAACTATTGTTACATTGCTTGTCGTCGCATGTTCGTTTATAGTTTCGGCAACAAGCACATCTTCAACCTCGTACAAATTAACTGGCAGTAGCACTTCAAAAACTTTGCGTATCAATCAACCAAATACATGGGAGCTCACTGCACGAGGTTCATTTAACAAAGGAGGTGCCACATCTCCTGATTCAATAACTACAGATGTTGAAGATTCATCACGAGTAAATTTTTGCACTTTATATTCTAGTTGGAATAATGCAACAAAAACGAAAACAACATATAATTTTGAACCGTCAGTAGTCACGGGTATTTTATGGGTTGAAACAACAAGCACTTTACATAGAGTAAGAGTAACATCAAACTCAACTCATACAAATATTATAGGTACTGCAACAATTACAGGTAGCAAATAAACATTTTTTACATCACACCAACTACGCAATAATATGTAGTTGGTGTGATGTGATTATGCGAGTTATAACAAGTGAAATATAAAGGAAAGGGTGTAGTATTTTAGTGCAATTGCTGCTTATATATAAAAATATATTGCTATTTGCAAAAAAACACAAGCTGCTTTTTTCAATATATGTTGCAGTTCAGATAATATCTTTAGTAGCCACTTTATATGTGTTTTCTATTTTCCGTGCTAATGTAGATTATGCAAAAAACGTTTTCACCAGTCTTCGTATGTTTTCTGTTGATTTTTTTAATACTGATATTAAAAAAATCATTAATGATATTGATGCTTTTATCTTAGAAAATGAAAGTTTAATAGATGGGCTTTCGTTAATGAACGACAGTTTAAATTTGCAAGTTGATGTTATATCGAACGAGAATTATAGTGAATTATCTAATGGACGTAGCATAAATGAAAAGAATGAAATTGTTTTATCAATTTTACATGATGATATGTTTGGGTATACTCCGATAGGGTCGGAAATAGAATTTTTTTATAGAAACTATATTGTTGTTGGAAAAACTTGGTTCCATAGTATCGTTGATATTGCATCTGTGATTGATATTGTTAATGAAATTAAACCAAACAAGATGATTTTCTACACAAATACTATCCCTGATATTTTTGCTATTGATTACATAACTAATAGTGTAATGGAAAACTTCATAGGAGCTGTTGTTGAGCCACCAAATGTGCTTACGCAATCAGCAGATGTTATTATAGAGTATATTATTATCATTGCTGTTTTTGCGATATCTTTGCTTAACGCAGCTTATCTCTATAAATATGTGTTAGAAACAAGAGATAAGTATATTAAGATTATGCGTATTTGTGGCTTTCATAGGTTGCGTAGCATAATTAGCATATTGATAGAGAATATTGTAATACTTTTTGGTATGTTTGCTGTGTGTTTTGCAATTACACACTTCAATATGTCTTCAATTGTTTCGTTTATTACCGTTAGTAATCGTGAGTACTCACTCGCATTACAAGATTATATAATAGTATTCACTGTTTATTTAGTGCTTTTCATGATCATTTTTTCGTCAACCATTCGAAAGACCTTAACTCATATGATTAAGGGAGATAATAGATGAAACACATAAAGTTCGCTTTCAATATATTTAACAATAAACTTTTTACAAATTTTGTTTTAATGATACAGTATTCTGCAGCTCTATGTATATGTTTTATAATGATTTCGCAATATAATGCAGCAAATGAAAAAGCACAGGTTTTTAAAGGTTTATCAGATATAGATGGTGGTATATTTTCTTCCGACTATTTTGAGTTCACAGGAAATCATGTTTTAGATGAAATAGAAGGCAATTACGATGTTATAAGTGCTTCTTTGTTTTTATTTGACATTGACATTCTTGCATTTGATAATGAATTTTTTAGTTACTTTCATCCTAATATAAATCAAGGGAAATGGCTTAGTGAAGTTGAAAAAAGTGCTGATTACTTACCAGCAGTTCTTACGAGAAGTGTTTTTGGATTAGGACTAAATGACATAATTGAAGTTTCTTCACGTTTTGATTATAACAAAAGCGTAAAAATTAAAATCGTGGGAATACAAAGTACTAATTTGTCGATAGACCTCAACGTAGGTGGGACAGGAATAACATCATCGGATATTGTACAAAGTGATAGTAAACCAAGATTAATAGTAGATAGAGAGGCAGCAATTTACCATATAGGTTCAGATTATGAGAAAATAACAATGAGCAGTTTAATACTAACTAATGATCAAGAAACTATATCGAATCTAAGAAATTTTGGATATTTTCGTAGCTTCAATGAAATATACGAATCCGGTATAGAAGATAGGAATTCTCGTGTGCTGTTCTTTTTACCATTTGTAATATTATTACTTGCAGTATCCATATCAGGTTTGATTGGTTGCACGACTCTTGCTGCAATCAGAAATATGAAGAAATTTGCAACTCTTATGATGATAGGGTTTGGCAAATCTGACATTGCCAAAATAATGGTTTTTTATTTAATGATAATCTCAATATATTCAAGTCTGTTAGCAATTATAATATACTTTTTACTAATAAATAGTAATATTCCTCTCCTTCACAGTTCGTCGATGTTAATCAAAATGAACAGCTTTGTAATGCCACTCATTTTTTTATTGACAGTAATATTTACAGTATTTATTCCGCTTAATATTTTAAAAAAACAACAACTTATTGAAATTATAAGGAGAGAGTTCTATTGATAAAAATAACTAATTTAACAAAGACATATTACTCTGATAATAAGAAAGGGTTCAAGGCTTTGAATAGTGTTGACATAGAAATTCATTCTGGTGAGATGCTTGCAATTACAGGTGTTTCTGGTTCTGGTAAATCAACACTTCTTCACATCTTAGCTTGCCTTGATAAAGCATATGAAGGTAGTGTGACTTTAGATAATAAAGAGCTATCTAAATTGAGCGACTTTAAGCTTGCGGCTATACGCAATAATGATGTATCAATCGTACTGCAAGACTTTATGTTAATTGATGATTATTCTGTATTTGACAATGTAATGTTTCCTTTGCTCTTACATAAGATGAATAGGAAAGAACGTAATAAGCGCGTATATGAAGCTTTAGAACAGGTAGACATGGTAGCAAACATAAAACAGAGTGCAAATACATTATCCGGTGGTGAAAAACAACGCGTAGCAATTGCTCGTGCTATCGTAACAAAACCGAGGTATCTTTTTGCAGATGAACCCACCGGTTCGCTTGATACAAAAAATACTGAAGCTGTTATGCAGATATTAGAAAAGCTTAATGAAACCGGTATAACAGTCGTGATAGTGAGTCACGAAAAAGATGTCGCAGACCGGTGCAAGCGAAAAATAGAAATGCTCGACGGAAGGATCATAAACTAGCTCGATACATATTTACTCATTTATTGGAGGATTTCTTTGAAAGCCAAATTAACAGTATTATCACTTTCTCCGCTTTGCTTGCTTACAACAATACTTAACTTCAACTTTATAACTCAAACATCAGAGGGACAGATATTCACATTATGTCAGTTTGTTAAATGCAATATACTAATAATTTTGTTATTAACTATATGTTTTTTATGGTGCTTTGTTTCTATTCTCTTTTATTTTTATTTCAAATTTAATACATCGTTTGCTAAAGAAAGTGGGTATTCTATCAAAATTATTAGCGAAGAAAAAGAAGCAGGGTTGACATTCTTTACGTCAATGATTTTACCGTTATTAGTTGGAGATTTGGATAAATGGCAAAATGCAATTGCATTTACTGTTATTTTCACTATTATTTTTCTGTTATTAATGAAGACAAACTTATTTTATTCTAATCCGATTTTAACACTTATGGGATATCATGTTTATATAATTACATTCAATAATAATCCATATAAAGATGGGCAGATTTTCGCGGTGACAACCGATATTATTAGTAACGAGTCAATAATCGAATACAGAGAAATTGATGGGGATGTAGTATTCGCTAAATTAATAAAAAATAGGAGTGTTAAGAATGAAACCTGATAAATTTCGTGAATATGTTAGAGATGTGTTACTTGGAGAAAAAGGGTGTGGATTCTCTGTATATTGTAATGTCAGAAATGGTGAAGTTACGCAATTAAAACGCTTTAATATACAAGATAGCTTCCGTAATGAAATAGAAAATGTAATTATTGATGTAATAAAATCAAATTACCTTAGTGAAGATGTTATATATGAAACTGCTGATAACATGGATGATAATAGCAATGCTTTATATTTAATTGAAGTGAGTGAACAATACAACCCGTTTGAATTCTTGTTTTCCATTGATAATACTAGTGAAAGTTTCACAGAAAATGATAAAGCAAACTTAATTGGATTTGCATTTTGCTTTTCTATTGATACAAAAATAGTCTGGGCATATCAACATGTTTACCCAACTTCAATATCAAGAAGAGCAAAAGGTTTATTTGCATTGTTATCAAGTGATAGTATTTTTGAGCATATAGACACGAATAAGTTGTTTAACATTGAAAGCCGTGTAGATGCACTTATTACCAAAGATATAATATGCCCAACAAAAATTGAATTCTTAGAAATGAACTACGGACTAGAGAAGTATATTCGGGATAAGGCACAAGACACTATCACAGCAATTCAAGATACCGGATTAATCAATGATATTACAAAATTTAGTGATTTTATTTCTAAAGATAAGTTAACAAATGCTAAAAAACTTTTAAAAATTAAGCATTCACCTATTTTAACTATGTCTATTGATACTGTTGTTAGTAGACTATCAACCATACCTAGATATGATAATATTTCCATTGAAGACGGAAAGATTACTGTCACATCTCAAAAGGATGTTGCGAACATATTAAAGATGCTAAATGATGATTTTTTGCGTTCAGAATTATCCCAAAGAGAATATGACAGCCCGGCTAAGAAGATACTTCCTGATGCGTAATGTCTGATAGACATAAACATAGCTGTAGACATATAGCTTCCGTAAAGTAATAATGACAATCATAAAATTATGAAAATATATTCCTAAAAGTGATCATATTAATTATGCAGTTTACAGTTTATATAGACTAAATGAAAATTATAGTAAAAAATAAAAAGGGGTATGATACTGGTATGCAGAAATACAAACCAAAAACCGTTTACGATTCTATTTGGGGAGACATTCAATTAACAAATTGTGAGTATAAGTTAATTAATACTCCAATATTTTTAAGACTGAAGAACATTAAACAAATGAGCTTGGCTTATATTGGGCATGCTGGTGCACAACATACAAGATATGAACATTCATTGGGGTGCTTATATGTTGCAGATTACCTTGCGAAAACAATAGCTGTTTATGATGAAGAATCAAAGACTGCACTTGAAGCATGCGATTTTTCTATTAATGAGGGAAGAATTTCTGGTTCAGCTTATATTGATGTTATTAAACATGTGCGAATTGCTGCGTTATTACATGATATTGGTCATGCTCCCATGTCTCATCTATTTGAGGAAGTTTCAAAAAAATACCCTGAATATTTTGAATATATTCCAGATGTCAGTGTTCATGAAGAGAACTTATCAAAGTATTTTACTAAATTTAACCCCTTTAAGAAATATGGGCATGAAAAATATACAATATATCAAATTTATGCTAATGAAGATTTAACCAGCATTCTGGCTGATTACGCAATTAATAAAGATTGGTTAACATATTTGATTGATGGTCATACAAATGTTGATATACCACCATATCTTGATATGTTTAAAGCACTAATAAGTGGTGATTTTGATGCAGACAGAATCGACTACATTAATCGTGACTTCAATCGATGTGGAATAAATAGTGTAATTGATCTTTCAAGATATGCTCTGGCACTAAATTATTGTGCATTTCCTATTAATGATTCGACTAATCAAAATTCCAATAAGTTTATTTTTAAAACAATAGTAAATACAAATTATATTATGGAAATATCAAATTTACTTTTTCAAAGATATATGTTAACAAGGCGAGTACATCAAAATAAATCTACTCGATTACATGAACAACTATTAATTTCAAAAATAGCTTATCATTTGGAAATATTAAAAGAAGAAGGTTGGTTTAAATGTATTGAGTGGATACATAAAGCACACACTGTTATGAGGGATTCAGATTTAATTGAACAAATGAAAACTTCAGAAATCGAACCAATAACTCCTTTAAATAACGAATTAGTTCTTAATAGAATTGTTGATGGTGTTATGAATACAAGGTATTCAACAAATATTATGATGGTGCAAACCTTGTCGCCAACGGCTAGATTCCCAGCTCATTACTTATTCAAACATAAAAACCTTACACGAGAGTTTGAAGAATCCTTAACAAAAAAATTACTAGAAAAAGGAGCAATTGATGAGAATTCACAAGTTATCTGTGACTTTATGTTAAATAAACCATCAAAAATGGAAATTACAGCTATAGGTTCTACAGGGAAAAATGATGAACGAGGGATTCTAGATAGTAACACAAGCAGTTTACCTCATGCATTATATGAAGCAGGAATAGTGTCTTTGCAAATAAGTATATACACAGAAAGTGAAATCGATTATGAGTATAGTACTAAACAAAAAACGCAAGAACACCAAATAATTCCAATAGATGAGGCGAAAAATGAAATAACAAGAATGATTGGTGATATTAATGAAGAGAAATTAACAAAATTAATTGATGATAAAGATATTTTTAACATCACTCAAGACTTAGAACAAATAATAGAAAAATTGAACATAAAAAAGAGTAATGAGGCTAGTAAATCCAAAACTCATACAGAAGAAGAAAATCGTGAATACCGTTTACGACAAGATATCACACATGCTATTGAAGATGTTTATTATAAAAGCATAAATGAAAAAGCAGAAAAGAGCATCTATCCTCTTGAATTAATAATTTTACTAATTTATAAACATTTAATATTTTATGTAAGAGAAGTTCTAAAAACGAATGTGGATGTTAAAATCAAGGGAGATGGGCAATTTCACAACTTTGTAAAATTTATTCTTTCAGAGTTAATGAACTATGAAATAACCTTTTTTCCTACTATTAATTTGTCATATAATAAGTTTTCTGATGAAATTTTAAGAGTTTGTGAATCATTAACACATTATGGATGTTTAGATCGTGTGTACAAATCTATTCGCTTCAGAAATGTAAATAATATTTTTTCATATTCTGCTAGAGCCGATAGAACAATTAATCGGTGGGGCTTTGATTTTATTGATAAAACATTATACAGAGTAAATAATGACATAATTCAGTCGCTAAGTGAGATAATTAAAAATCTTGTATATGCTAAGCAAAATGAGTTTTACAAAGAACATCGCATTGTAATGACATTAAATATTGGCAAGGAAATTGGTACAGACTTAGTTCAACGTTTACGAAGTAAAGTTGAATGGATAATCAGACGAGGGAATGGTTGTATCTATAAATATACTCATAGAGCATTTATTATTAGCAAATAAATCAATATGGATTAGTTGAGCCTTTGAAAAAAGCCGCGCCCTGTCATGATGGTAGATAAAGTGCGGCTGTTTAGTGGTGTAATATAAAGATTGATTTTGCTTGATATTTCATTGATGATAAGGTAAAATCTGAATATGAAAGGTGGCAGTCAACATGGACGTTAAGACACAAAATGAGTTAGAACTTTTTAAAGAAAACATATTAAGAATTGTGCCACATTAACACGATATGGTGTTCAACCTCGATATCCACAGGAAATCGGGATAACAGGAATATTATAGCGCAGGTATGGTTGCCTACTTAGTTTCGGGGTGTTTTGCACGCCTGATCATTCAAAAATGACAAAAAACGTTCTACGCCGCCGCCTACCCTTTGAACCTGTTTCGGGCGTTTACCCTCCACTTCAGACACATCAAAGAAGCCAAATGCTTTTGTTTTTTCCGTTATCATAAACGCATCGCTGCCGTAGACCCCGCTGTCCATTTCCAAAAACTCATCTCCCCAAAAGCAGCAGTCGAGTCTGCGACCGGCAGCAGCTTCCAAATGGGACAAAATGGCATCTACATTGTCTGATTTCGTGCCAAAGCCTAACTCAATGTACTTTGCATCAGTCGTAGCGCGCAGTGTCAAGCCATGCTCACGTCCCAATGCTTCGGCTAAGGTTATAAGTCCGCTAATTCCCTCGGCATATCCGTGCGAAACCAAGCCGACATTAATAAGCTCCAGTTCATTACCGGTAAAAAAGAACTTGCTGCCCCTGCATATATTCGAGCCGATGTCGATTTTACAGTAATTATCACGGCAAAAAATTATATCCGTGTTCAGTGCGTAGTTTTCAAGCAGTTTCATATGGAAATCGAAGCATACTTGGTGCAGCTTTTTTATCTCATTTTGACCGACCAGAACACCGGGGATAGAGATGATGTTTCCGAGTTTGTCGAACCCGTAATTATTTGCCCCGCGGTCAAGCCCGAAATACAGATTGGCGAGATGCTCGCGCTCAAAACGCTCGGGAAGTTTACCGCCGTCAATGTTTTTGAAACTGGTGCCGCTGAGGATAACGAGCTTCACACCGGAAGCAAGAAGCGGTGCCATGAACCGTGCTGCCACGTCTGCAGGAGTATTACGCGACAATACTGCCGTTCCGTCCCAGTCGAAAAAAATCACTTCATACTTGCGCATATGTTTTCACCCTTTTCTAAATGATAGTTTTTGCCATACAAAATGACATCAAGAGCCTTTCCGTCGAGGAGCAATACCTCGCAGCCGTTTTTTTCGGTCAAAATTTCAAGCAAGCTTCCTCTGTAAACTATACGGAAACGGTAGGCATTCCACGGTTCGGGAAGTTTTGGTGACAGCTTAAGGCTGCCGGTGTCTGCACGCAGACCCGCAAAGCCGAATACGAGAGCCTGCCATGTACCCGCCATGTTTGCCGCATGGATACCGGCGTGCACATTGTTATGGTGGTCATCTAAGTCCATTCGCGCACTTTCATTAAAATATCGGTAGGCTTCGTTGTCGTGTCCAATTAGGCTTGCCACGATACCAAATATACAGGTGGACAGGGAAGAATGATGCAGAGTAAATCCCTGATAGAAGTCGTAGTTTCGCTCTAATTCGTAGCGGCTGAAGCGGTCGCGGTGCAAAAACATAGCAAGAAGCGTATCTGCCTGCTTCGCCATTCGCTGTCGCCAGATAAAGAGAGGGTGGTAGTTTTCGTAGAGTAAATGCCGCTTTTCGGGCGGGATTTTTAGCTTCTCCCACGGCTTACGCAAAAGAAAACCGTCGTCAGGCAAATAGACTGCACGTGTTTCGTCGTAGGGCAGATAGATGTTGTCGGCGATATCCTGCCAGAGGTCCGGCTCTTCGGAGCTCAGACCGATTTTTTTGCATAATTTATTATACGCGTCGCTGTCATTCTCGGTGAGCCACTGCACTGCCGTTACCGCATCTGTCAGATTTTCGCGCGCCATAAGGTTTGTGTAGAAATTATTGTCTACAAATGCGGTGTACTCGTCCGGTGATTATTCTTGTGCGGCGGAGCCGCCTGTCCGATGTGGCGTGAGCCACTAATCCGGACAGACAGAGCCACCATTGTACATATTACATTGTTAGATTCTTATCAAGACCATACACTTCTCTCATTGATAAATCTTTCTTTGGATCAGTACTCACAATATTGATTTTGTATGCATCATAAATGATTCGATCTATGATTGCTTCAGCAAGAGGTGTTTCACCGCCACCGAGCCGTTCATACCAACCCGTTTCCTTGAATTGAGAACAGAAAATAGTTGACGTCCGTTTCCTACGTTTATGAATCAATTCAAAGAGATTCTTCAATTCAGACTCATTCAGTTTAAGTAATAGCCACTCATCAATTATCAACAGAGTAGGTTTTGTGTATTTACTCAACACCTTTAAGAAATTATTGTTGTCCCGAGCTGCGTCTAAATCCATAAGTAAATCCGGGAGTCTGACATATCTGACAGTGATATACTGCTTGCATGCTTCCATGCCAAACGCACATGCCATATACGTCTTACCACTGCCTGTAGCGCCAGTGATGAAAATGTTCCTGAATTCTGCGATATATTCGCACGTTGCAAGCCTATAGATGAGAGCTTTATTGAGTTTTCTTCCTGACTGGTAATCAATACCTGCGATGCAAGCATCAGATTGCTCAAGGTCTGAGTTGCGAATAAGCCTTTTTAAGCGATTGTTCTTCCTGCTGGTGTACTCAACGTCCACAAGCATTCCAAAGCGATCTTCGAACGATATGCCTTTCATTGCGGGGTCGTCCATTTGTATGCGAAATGCATCAGCCATAGGTGTAAGCCGCATTTCAACCAGTTTATTGATAGTACTTTGATTAATCATGGCGGGCACCTCCATAATAACCGGCACCCCTTGTGATACCATGTTGATTGCTTTTTTGAATTTCTTCCGATTTAGTATCCGGCATATCCTTCTTCATAGTGACCAGAATGTTTTTAACGCTCTTGTAACTTGGAGAATGTGAAAATGTAAGCGCTTTTCTGCAAGCTTCTTCTATCTTTTCCGGTGAATATTTTTCAGTCAGTTTCAGTAAACCCATACAGCTTCTGTATGACTGCTGTTCAACTCTACCGGATGTAAGAATGCCGTCTACAACAATATGTGTGTTAGCACCAATTTTCTCAGCCCACTTACGAAACCTGTCTCCGTTCCACTCTAGATACTTCTGGTGTTCCTCCGGCATATGCTCTTCTTTGGTCGAATACTGACCGGGACGCCCGTACAGCCTCCTGTGAGATGCAATTCGGATTTGTTGATAAAAAATCTCGATAGTTGTTTCTGTTACTCGCACATCAACTTCGTTTCTGATATAATGAAACGGCACGGAGTAGTACATCTTGTCAACTGCGACGTGATAGTTGAACTGAACGGTAGGTTTTTGCCAATCTGCCAGTTCAAAACGGGTAGCAGGCAATGCGGCCAGTAACGGTTTTTCTTCCCCAAGAAACACGCTGAGCCTGCTGCCTTCTTTCTTTTGAAATTCGTTGGAGTTAAGCGTTTTAAGCTTATCCATGATGGCAGCGTTAAGCTCCGATAGGGAGAAAAATTGTTCGTTACGCAAAGCGGCGATTATCCACATTGAAGCCAGATTGACCGAGCCTTCCACATTGGGTTTATCCTTTGGTTTACGGACTCTCGCCGGAATGATGGCAGTGCCGTAATGCTCGGCTAAAGCGTAATAGCTCTTGTTCAAGTCAGGCGTATACCAGTTTTTGCTCTTGATATTAACCGCTGTTGCACAGTTGTCAGATACCAGTATTTTAGCGACACCACCGAAATAATTGTACATATTGATATGAGCTGTTAACCAAGCCTTCTGCTGCTCATTTATGAACGCTTCCACATAAGTGTATTGGCTATACGTCATAACACCTACGAAGATACGAACGTCAGTGGTCTCTCCGGTATCCGGGTCGATGATGTATGCCGAATCTCCAGCCCAATCGACCTCAATTTGTTCGCCGGGTTTGCGCGGTATATGCATGCTTGCACGTCGTTTTTGTTCATCTTGCTGTATGTAATGGCAGAACTGTGAATACATCAGAGGATCTTCACCATTCATGCGGCATTCCTCGCAGTATTCAATCCACAGTAGTTTCTTCGTTACACCATTGCGCAACAGTTCCTTGCGGATGTAGGAATAGTCAGGCGTTGCCGACTGCTCCTTGGGAAACAATATCTTACCCAACGCTTCGTCTGTTAGGTCATCCGATAGTGGCCACACTAAATTGTATTCAGCAGCTTTCTTGACTACCTTCGCCACGGTGTTGCGGGACACTACACAGCTAATCGCTATGTTCCGCTCGCTGAAATCCAGACTCTTTAACCTCAGGATTTCTCTGTATTTGGTCATTTCTTTGACCCCCTTCATTTATGATTTACGCCGATTGGCGCACATCATAGTATAAAGGAGATGGTGCCGGTTAGATATATTAGTTTTTAAAGGTGCAATAGTGGCTCTGTGCCGTCGGAACGGTGGCTCTCATTTATCGGACTGGTGGCTCAGAGTGAGGCGGAATACTCATCCGGTCCGGTAACACAGCAAATACAGTATTTGCCACCTCTTGCTTCTGAAAAACAACCGACATCCGCCCATACACGGGCGGTTTCGCATATAACCTCGGCAGCTTTTGCTTTGAGATAATCCATGTCGCCTGTAACGTTGACGTATTGTGTGAAAGCATAGGCGATATCGGCGTTTATGTGATACTGCGCCGTTCCGAGCGGAACATATGTCGAACATTCTTCGCCATTTATAGTACGCCATGGATAGAGAGCACCTTGGGTGTGACCGAGCTGACGAGCCCTCGCCCTCGCTGCATCCAAGGTCTTGTATCTGTAATCGAGAAGATTTTTTGCCAAATCAGGGGAAGTGTGTATCAGCACAGGGAGTGCATAGATTTCCGTATCCCAAAAATAATGTCCCTCATAACCCTCGCCTGTCAATCCCTTGGCGCCCATACCTGTGCGACCGTCGCGTCCTGCCGCCTGCATGAGATGAAACAGATTAAAACGCAGTCCCTGTTGCAAACGGTCATCGCCGTCGATTTCTATATCGGCACTGTCCCAAAACGTCTGCATATAAGCCCTCTGCTTTTGTTCAAGTCCTTCAAAGCCATCTCGTACGGCATCAAATAGACACTCCTGTATGAAGTCGGGTAGCTTGCCCTCCGGCATATCAAGGTCGGACGCATATGCAATAAATTTATCCATGGTAACAGTGCCACGCGTGGAATATTCAATGGAGCTGTGCAAGTTGTCGGTTTCATAGTTTCTATCCGTTACTGTACCTATTAATCTATGCAGACCTCCGCAAGCCATTTTAAGACCACTGTTTGTGGTATGTCCGACATAAAAAAGCATGTCGCCTGCAGCGCCAATCGCATCAGGGGTAAGTCTTCGCTCAAACGGACCGTAATCAATCAGCGGATTAGTTTCCCGTGTATGATTTTCCACATCGGCATTAAGTACAGACTGAAAACGAATTTCACAGTCAAAATCAAGAGGTATTACCTTGATGCGCAAGGCCAAAATATTCTTCATGTCAAAAGAGACAAAGCGGGAAGTTTCGATGCGCACTCGCTTGCCGCCCGGTGATACCCAAGTCAAAAAGCGTCTTAGCACCCCGCTTTTTAGGTCGAGTGTACGGCAGTAATCCTCTAACTGTCCGCTGCGCATGTCAAGCAGTTCATCTCCAAAATAAATCCTTGTCGTTTTTAGGTTCGGCAGATTGAGCAGCGTCTGGCTATGTTCAGGGAAGCCATAGTTCCACTCGCCATAGCGGATAGGCTCGCTTTCATAGAAGCCGCCGATATAATTGCCCTCAAGCCCTTGGCCTGTTTCAAACGGGTAATCTTCCTCAAAGGTACCGCGTGTGCCTATGTAACCGTTTGAAAGTGAAAAAATGGTTTCATTTCGGTAATTATCGGCGATATTAAAAGTTGTTTCGGTCACATTCCACGGCTCAATTGGGTATATAGGGTCTTTGCGTTTCATAGCGGGCACCTCCCTTTAATCTATTAGAAGCCTAACCTTTGACCGCTCCCGAGGTAAGGCTGTCGATTACTTGTTTTTGCATGATGATGAAGAAAATGATTGTCGGTGTGATTGTCATAATTACCGCCGCAAAGAGTGCAGAATAGTTGTTGGCAAATGTGCTCATATAATAGTTGAGCGCGATTGGTATGGTGCGTGCGGTATCGCCGCTTGTAAGCATGAGTGCGAAATAAAATTCGTTCCAAATATTAATAAACTGTATCATAGCGACTGTAGCCAGTCCCGGCTTGGCTAAGGGCAAAATAACCGAGAAAAAGGTTCGGAAGAAACCTGCTCCGTCGATATATGCAGACTCCTCAAGTGCAAAAGGGATACTCCTGTAGTAACTGAGCATTACGAAAAAGGACATGGGGATACCCATTGCAGAATAAACAAGTATCAGTCCGAGTTTTGTATCGAAAATTCTCAGTGACGTGAATATCGAAAACAGCGGTTGGGAGATAGACTGTGCAGGAAGCATTAAAGACGCGGCAATCAGAAGTATTATCACAGGCTTAAAAAGAAACCTAAAGCGCGAAACAGCGTAAGCACACATAGCTACAAATATTACCGTCACGATGATGCCGGCACCTACGATGACAATGCTGTTTAGAAAATATTTTTGTATCGGTGCATATTTGAGTGCGGCGGCGTAGTTATTAAGGCTCAGCGAAGAGGGAAGAGAGAGTGCCGATGAATTTATTTCAGAATAAGTCTTAAACGAACTCATCAAAACCCAAAATATAGGCGCGAGCGATAAAAACAAAATGACGAGCATGAAGAAATATTTTGAACATAAAAGAGTAATGCGTTTCATAATAATCCACTCCCGTCACCGTTTATTTTATCGCGTGTCCTGAAAAGCCACCGTATGAGGAGCACCAAGGATATTCCTAATATAATCTGGATAACGCCTACCGCGTTTGCTTTCCCGTAGTTATTCTCGAGCATAGCGGTTTTATACAGATAGATTGGAAGATTGAGTGTTGCGGTACCGGGACCGCCTTTGGTTGTCACATATATGATGTCAAACTGTGATACCATTGCCACCGACGCAAGGACAACGCATGTGCCGATTACATTTTTAAGCAGCGGCAGTGTTATGTATAAATCCATCTGCCAAGGTGTTGCACCGTCGATTGAAGCGGCTTCATAAATCTGGCGGTCGATGGCGTTAATTTCGGATAAGAATATGATAGTGTTGAAAGCGGAATAGAAAATCCATGTTGCCGTTACAATCCAAAAAGCGTATCCTGAATTGCCAAACAAATTTGGAACGGGACTGCTGATGCCGAGCCGTGTGTAGAGGTCGCTTACAACGCCGAAACTCGGATTAAAAAGCAGTGTAAACATGACGCCGGTTGCCGCTGTGGGTACGATGTTTGGGATTAGGTATGCCGTACGCAGCAGCTTCCAGCCTTTTGGCCGTCTGCGCATTGTAAGCGCTACGGCAAGACCTAATCCCACGTGGAATGACGATTGAAGAAGTACCCATATTACCGTGTTTTTGATAGATATCAGGAAATCGTTGTCACTAAAAATCGTTTTGAAATTTGACAGCCCTATGAAGCTTGGTGTTTCAAACGCCGTGTATTTCGTAAAAGACGTTACTATAACTGTGATGATAGGAGCGGCGTAAATGAAGGCGAACAGGGCCATACACGGCAGGATAAACAAGGTTATCCAAAATCTTTTGTTTCTGACCATTGTAGTTCGCCTCCTTTTTTATCCGCTGAGCCCTTGCGGGGCATCAGTTTTTCAGCGCTGCTTCGCCCAGTTTGGCGCAGAACTGCTCGGGTGTGATGTAGCCGTATGCCAGCTCAGGAAGAAAGTTTGAGAAAGCGTCGATGACGTTTTGATGCCAGTATGCTTGATTTTGACCGTAAGTGATTTGAGCTTTGGCGCTGATATCAAGAACCTGTGCCATAAGCGGGTCGCTTGCTCTTAGGGAGTTTGGAATTGTTACCTGAGAGGAAACGGGTTGCAGACCTGTCATTTCAAGTGCTTTTATTTGATTTTCGACTGTTGTCGAGTATTTCAGGAAAGCAACTGCTGCGTCGATTTTGGCAGGGTCTGTTGCGCCGACCATATCGCCGGGTGTCGGTACCATTTCCATGCCGTAATGAGGCATTAGCATGATGCCAACCTTGTCATAGAAATCGGCGGGAGCTTTATCGGGGCTTCTGAAGTCAGGTATCATCCACGGGCCATTGGGGAACATTGCCACCTCGCCGTTGAAGAAATGGGTTGCCATCGGGTCATATCTGCCTCCAACAGCGTCGGGCGTTGTATATTCGGAAAGCATCCGCTGGAGCTGCCCTGCAGCGGCAATCACTTCGGGCGTTTCGTAATTACTCGGATACTGCGTGTTCATCCACTTTTCGCCCGCTTTGCTTTGCGTGGCGATAAGAGCCGAAAACCACAGATTGGTGAGCCAACCGGAGTCGGCACTGTCCATACCGAGCGGGGTTATACCTGCGTCTATGAACTTGTCACATGCAGCAAACAGTGCGTCCCAAGTGGGGAAAGCTGTTTCGGGCGCAGTTACTCCTGCCCTGTTAAAAAGCTCCTTGTTGTAATAGATGTAAGAGATTTCTTTAGACACGGGCACACCGTAAATTTTGCCGTCAACAGTATTAAACTCCAATGATAGCTCATCAAAGAGTCCTCTCCACTCGGGGTCGGCGTCAAAATATGGTGTGAGGTCTGCCACTTTGCCGGAACGTGCGGCAAGCTCGGTGATGTTGTTACCGCCGTTGAGTACGATGTCCGGCAGGTCGCCGCTGGCAATTAGCAGCTTGATTTTCTGGTTAAAAGCGTCTGTGGTCGGGATTTCTTCAAACTTGAACTCTACATTTCTGCCTGCCGGTGTCTGTGTGAAGCTGTCGAACAGATAGCTGTAGTAGTCTGCGCCGAAGTCTGTACCAACATGGTAGTTGATAACGCTCAGCACGACTTTGTCGCCGCTGCCTGCCGTACCGCCTGTGTCAGGATTGCCGAAACAACCCGCAAGTGAAACAGTCAAAAGTACAGCAAGCATCGCTGCCATAAGTTTTTTTAGTCCTGTGTTCATTGTTATGTACCTCGTTTCTTTAAGTATTGTAATTGTGATTATTGCAAAGAATTAAGCCATAGAGAATAGAGGATTTTGACGCGTTTCTTGAATATTTTGAGTCTTTTTTAGATTTAATTGACCATTGCCCCGTGCATGTGCGATAATCAAAGCAAATGAGGAATTAGTACAAAACGGAAGTGATGATACAATGCTTTCTTTCTTCAAAGGACCAAAAAATATGAGTCGGTTGAACATATTTATTATTTCTTCCGTTTTTATTGTTTTGGCAATTTCCGTACTTTTGGCAGGAACGCTGTTTTACGCAAAAAGCACCGAGGTCATGACCGAAATCTATAAAGAGAGAATTGTTCATAATTTAGAACTGATTAACCGCAATGTCGCAGAGCAGGTTGCCGTGATAGACTCGATTTATACACACCTTATTTCCAACACACTAATCCGCGATAACCTTGACCCGGCAGCGGAAAGTTACTCAGAAAATAATGACAGTGAGCGCAGGCTGGAAATTGAAAAGCAGATGAGCTATATGCTGGTGAGCAGTATTCTTTGGAGTGAGAATTTGCTCTCCGGCGTTTATATTTTCAGCAGCGACGGTTCATGTGCACGGTTTTCTACCTCCTCCGATACGGGGCTGAGCTCCGCGGTAGAAGTAGCAAGACAGTGTGACCCGAAAGTGCCGACGTTGCAAATTCGCCTGTCGGGCAATGGTACTATTCATTTTGTCAGAAATATATTCAGCATGAATACAGGCAATAAAATCGCCACGATTGTCATAGACTTAAAGGAACGGGAGTGGGCGGAGCATATCTCGGCAGGTATGGACGAAAATTGGCTTATTTTACTTAAAAATGAAGATATTCTATTGTCTTTGGGCGTGAGCCCCGTAGAAAACGAACGCATTGACGCTCTTTTGAGCATAGTTGACAGTTATGACGGCTTTCAGGAAGCAGTTGTGCTCGACATGGAGCACTTCGTTGCGTCACAAAAACTAAGCACCGCAGGGTTGATATCCGTTGTATCCGTGGCAAAGGAATATTTGCTGCGCGACCTGCGAGAAGCACAGTCTTCATTTTTGCTTACATATTCTTTTATAGTTCTTGTTTCAATGCTGCTCATTTTCCTTGCGATAATGCTCTTTAGAGGCTTGTATGAGCAGAATATTCTGCTGAAAAACGCGGAAATAAAAGCGTTGCAGGCACAAATCGACCCGCATTTTCTTTTTAACGTGATGAACACAATCGCATGGAAAGCGGAAATAGGCGGCAACAGCGAGGTCTATGACATGGTGCTTTCCTTGTGCGAAATGCTCCAAGCAAACGCATTGTCGAAAGACAAGGCATTTGTGACACTCAAGGAAGAACTCAATTATGTGCAGCTATACCTCTATCTTCAACAGAAACGTTTTGACGGGAAATTCGAGGTTGAAATTGACTGCAACGACGTATCCGAGATGGTGCAGGTTCCAAGGTTTTGTATTCAACCGCTTGTCGAAAACGTAATTTTGCATGGCTTTGAACCGCTGCCTGATAACGGGTCGGATTGGCTGCTGACAATCCGCGTGAAACCGGAGGGGAGCGGAATTCGGGTTTGGGTAGAGGATAACGGAGCAGGATTTCCCGATGACTTCAGTATTGAAAAGCTAAAGCCCGCCAAGGACGGGGAGCACTCTCATATTGCACTGTGCAACTTAAATCAGCGGCTTTTATGGATTGGCGGCGCTCATAACAACCTTTCGATAAGCAAAGAAAACGATAAGACAAGCGTTTCTTTTTGGCTTCCGGGGAAGGAGATAAAACGATGTACAAAATACTGATTGCCGATGATGAAAGTACGGTTTTGAAAGGGCTCTCGGAGTTTATGCCGTGGGATAGCGTCCAATGCATGGTTGCGGCTACGGCAAAAGATGGACACGAAGCTATTGAACTGATTAAAAATGACTCGCCGGATATTGTTATTACCGATATAAAAATGCCGCGAAAAAGCGGCATTGACGTTGCAAAATTTGTTCATGAAAATTACCCGAAGATAAAAGTAATCATTTTAACGGGGTTTGCGGAATTTGAATATGCCCGAAGTGCACTGATTTATGGCGTTTCTAATTACGAGCTGAAACCCGTGTCAAAGAATAAGCTTTTAGATGCGGTGAGGGAGCTCACGGCAAAAATCGACATAGAGAGAGGATATTCGGAAAAGGTCAATCCGCTTGTAAAAAAAGCTCTCCGCTTTATTTCTGAAAACTACAGCACAAATCTTTCGCTTGAAACAGTCGCTTCCGCTATCGCGGTCAACCCGTCTCACCTGAGCCGTACCTTCAAGAAAGAAACAGGAGAGGTCATTACAGACTATATAAACCACATACGCATTGAAAAAGCAAAGGAACTCTTGGCACTTACTGATATGCTTGTTTATGAAGCTGCCGAAGCTGTCGGATTTAATGACCCCGCGTATTTTTCCATTGTTTTCAAGAAAAACACCGGCATCAGTCCGAAGGATTTTAAGGACGGGGCAACTGCGACCCAATCCTGATGCGGTTTGCTAAAAGCATATTAAGCAGCGATATCACAAGACCGCCTGCAAAAACATAAACATATCCCGTGCCGACATTTGACGACCACAAAATACCCGCAAAAGCAGGCATCGACATGGATATCACATGGTCAAGCGAAATGCCGAGCGAAAGTGTTGCAGAAACCTCGCTCGGGTCGTCCGTCATTCTTCGCACATATGTCGTGCGCGCCATACCCGCACCCGCAAAAAGATTATCAATAATATAACAGCCGCACACTACCATTAGTGCAACACTCTCGGGAAAAAGCAGCTTTGCAAATGCAAAACCGCAGCAGGCGACAAGAAGCAGCCCTGCTTCAAGTGTCAGCACAAAACGCTCGCCCTTACGGTCGATAAGCCCGCCAAGCCACGGGCGAAAGAAAACGTTAAGAGCAGAAACGATAAAAAAGAGCATTGTAATAGTCGATACAGGCTGATTGTAAACCGTTATCAGAAGCCATGGCACAAACGTAATTGTTATCTGCTTTCGTGCTCCGTTTATGATAGAGAGCACATAATATAGCTTGAACTTTTTTCTGTAAATAAAGCGTTGCTTTCTCGGCGCGGTGTGTGACGGGCTCATAAACAAAAACGCCACACCTGCCATAAGCATAGCCGCCGCACCTATCGAAAACGAAACAACAAACGGAATGTTCAGAAATCTGTATAAAAGATACAAGGTTGCGGCAGTCACAATCATAGCGGCTGTGTTGATGCCTTGTATTTCGCCGAGCCTGCGTCCGATATTGTCGCCCTTGGCAAACGACATGGCGAGAGCACCTTGAATAGGCATGTACAGATGCTGACCCGTGCTGTAGAGAACCATTGTAAAAACTACAGGCCAGTAGCCCGACGGCACAAGACCAAATGCCAAAAGCCCGACACCGCCTATGATGTTGGCAACAGCCGCAGTGCGGACATCGCCGAGAAATGCGAGTGCACCCGCAAAAAACACCACAAGCAAGCCCGGCAGCTCACGCGGTATCTCAAGCAGTGTACGCTGGGTAATTGTGAAGTTCAAATCTTCAAGCAATCGGTTGGCAAACGAGCTGCTTTCAACCGCTGTTGTGACCCCGAGCAATGCACTTGCCACCATAAAAAGCATCAAATCACGGGTCAAAACCATTTTTCCTATACGAAATTCTTTCATTATTTGTATCCTTACGTGACAAAATAGTGACATATGTTAAGTTTTTTGTTATTATAACGATATATACTATATGTAGAGGGTAGAAATCAAGGAGAACACTATTAATGAATTTCTCAGCCGTGCGTGGATACAACGCTTATGCACAGTTTTCGGCAAAAATCAGAGAAGCTGTCATGAGCCGAACCGAAACAGCGGACAAGCCTTCAGACAATGAAATAAAACAAGATTACAGCCGCTCTATGTATAGCGAGCCTGTTGATATTGTCAATATATCACAATCTGCGCTAAGTGCGTCGCGAAAGTTTATAGCACCACATGCAGACAAACCTGAGCAGACAAACAGTGCACAAGAACAGTTTAAGGAATGGGCAAAAGGAGCAAACTCAATAAACGGCGGGTTTTCGCAAAAAGTATCAGGCAGCACGATAAATAAAATGCTTTCAAACGGGGCTCTCTCGGTTGGTGAAAACGAAGAATATGAAATAAGCATGGATGTTTGGTGTGCAGTCACTGTTTCCGGCAGAAGTGCAGAAAAAGCAAAAGCAATCCAAAACCTGCTCAATTCCACCCCCGACGGCATCAACTGGGGATTTTTGCTTCAAAAGCTACCGATATAGTAAGTTGAACACCGAAACAAATTAAATACATTATACAACAGAATGTCAACTAACACTTGACATTCAATTTTATCATGTTACAATTCAATTACATCATTTGTACGGCAAATGATGTAATTGAATGTTTTGGTGATGCAGATGAGAAACTTTGAATATAAAATAATATGTGAAAAGCTCTTAACGCCGGATATAGTGTCGCTACTTACCGGCATACATGAACACAAAGGCAGACAGGATGTATTTTTTTCTGTAAAAAAAGATATATTACATCAACTTAAAGAGATAGCAAAAATCCAAAGCACTGACTCTTCAAATCGTATAGAGGGGATATATACATCTGAAAAAAGATTGAAGCTACTCGTTTTAGATAAGGTAATGCCACAAAATAGGAATGAACAGGAAATAGCAGGATATAAAGATGTGCTAACATCAATTAATGAAAGTCATGATTATATATTGCAAAAACCAAATGTGTTTCTTCAACTGCATAGAGATTTGTATAAATATAGCGGAAACTCTATAGGGGGTAACTATAAAACAACAAACAACACAATAGAAGAAGTAGATACACAGGGCAACAGGTATTTAAGATTTGAGCCGGTAAGTGCTTGGGAAACACATGATGCAATAGAAAAAATTTGTAGTGCTCTTGAAGAAGTAAAAGGCAAAAATGTTGAACCATTGCTCATTATTCCGGTATTCATATTAGACTTTTTATGCATACACCCGTTTAGTGACGGAAACGGACGAATGAGCAGACTGATAACGTTGCTTTTACTATATCGCTTTGGATATATAGTTGGCAAATACATCAGTATTGAGCGGTTAATAGAGAAATCAAAAGAAACATATTATGAAGTCTTATTACAAAGTTCTCAGAATTGGCATGATAATAAAAATGATTATTCTGCTTTCGTAAAATATTATCTTGGTCTTGTATTGGCTGCTTATAGAGAGTTTACTGTGCGGGCAGAGGATATGATGACAAGCGGGCTGCTGAAAACAGACAGAGTGAAAGAACTGATAAAAAGCACACTTGAAAAAATAACAAAACGCGATATTCTCGAGAAATTACCCGATATAAGCAAAATAACAGTAGAAAGAGCCCTCAAAGAATTAGTTGACAATAACCAAATTATTAAGATAAGTGGCGGACGATATACACAGTACATTTGGAACTGGGAGAATGAATAACCCTACTTGACTGCGTAGCCGTATTGTGCTACACTATGTTTATTACATAAGAAAGGATGAACACATTTATGATGAACACATATGCTAGACCTGTACGAGATTTACGAAATAATTATAATGAAATTATTAATTTAGCTAACGAGGGCAATCAAATAATTATCACACACAACGGAAAAGAAGCAGCTGTGCTGATAGGTACAGAAGCATACAGGGAGTATGAAAGTTTATTATATAATCAATATATAAAACACGAGTTGGAAAAGGCAAAAAAAATGGCAAAAGATCCAAACACAAAATGGTATACGGAAGAAGAAGTATGGGCGCACTTTGAGGATGAGTTATGAAATTCCGTATCAAGTATATGCATCAGGCATTAACCGATTTGGAAAACATGCAAACTAACTTTGATTTCCTCAATAGATACGATAAATGCCAACGCATTGGTGGCATAAATAGTGTGCATATTCTATCATAATTGTAAACTTTTTTCTATATTCATAACATGTTCATAAATTAGTGTTAGTGTACCTGTACCATATAGAAAAGAGAACAACGAATGTTACGCTTAAAAAATCTAATGAAGTCCTACACTACCGCCGGATTTACGCAAAATGCGTTGGACGGCGTTTCTGTTGCATTTCGCAGCAATGAGTTTGCAGCTGTGCTCGGGCCGTCCGGTTCGGGTAAAACAACCATGCTAAATATCATCGGAGGGCTCGACCGTTATGACTCGGGCGACCTTGTCATCGACGATATATCAACTAAAAACTACAAAGCAAGCGATTGGGATACCTACAGAAACAACCGTATAGGCTTTGTATTTCAAAGCTATAACCTTATCCCGCACCAGAGCGTTCTGGCAAACGTAGAGCTTGCACTGACACTCAGCGGTGTTTCAAAGAGTGAGCGTCGCCGCCGTGCAAAAGATGCTTTGGCGGAAGTCGGGCTCAAAGAGCATGTCCGCAAAAAGCCGGGGCAGCTCAGCGGCGGGCAAATGCAGCGTGTCGCTATCGCACGTGCCATAATTAACGACCCTGAAATCTTGCTTGCGGACGAGCCGACAGGTGCGCTCGATACAACAACAAGCAAACAGGTCATGGAGCTTCTTACAAGAATTGCCAAAGACCGCCTTGTTATCATGGTCACACATAATAACGAACTTGCCGAAAAGTACGCCAACCGCATAATTCATCTCACGGACGGAAAGGTTGTATCCGACAGCAAACCATTTGACCCCGATAAAGAAGAAAAACGAGTCGCACGTGAGCCGCGCCGTGCGAGCATGTCGTTTTTTACCGCAATTATGCTCTCTTTCAGCAACCTAATGACAAAAAAAGGACGCACATTTACAACTGCTTTTGCAGGCTCAATCGGTATTATCGGAATTGGGACAATCCTTGCGTTTTCAAACGGTATCAACGCATATATCAAAAACATCGAGGAAGAAACTCTGAGCATTTATCCTCTTGCAATTCAAGACCAAGGCTTTGATTTGTCAAGCTTTTTTGGCGGTGAAAATCATGACGAGCGCGTGCACGGACGCGGCAGAGAGCGTCCGCCGGGTACGGTTAGAGAGATGCAAATCATGCAGACCGTATTTTCGACGCAAAGCCTCAACGACCTTGCTTCTTTGAAGAATTATTTTGAAGAAAACAGGGAAAGATTAGACCGCTACGCCACTACGGTTCATTATATGTATGAAATAACGCCGCAGATATATTTGGCGGATACGTCAAAAGGTATTGACCAAATCAATCCCGACTCGATATTCAGCGCAATGATGACGGGAAGTGACATAGGACCGCAGGCGGCAATGAGCTTTATGCCGAGTATGAATGTATTTGCCGAGCTTCCGAACAATCCCGATTTATACGAAACACAGTATGATTTGCTCGCAGGTCATTGGCCTGAAAACTATGACGAGTCTGTGCTTGTGTTGTCGTTTGGCGGTAGAATAACGGACTTTGCACTTTTCTCTATGGGCATACGCGACCGTGCCGAAATGCGTGCAATGCTCGAGTCTATACTGCAAAGGTCTGATATGGAAGTTGAATTATCGGAAAGTGAAGGGTTTTACACGTATGAAAGACTCATGGCGGCAGGTTTTAAGGTAATCCATCCGGCTGAGCATTATGAATATGATGAAACCTTTAATGTGTGGGTTGATAAGTCAAACGACAATGAATTTATGGAAGAACTTATTAAAAACGGCATTGACTTAAAAATTGTCGGCATTGTCCAGCCAAATCAGGACGCCACTGCCACAGTGCTCTCAGAGGGTGTCAACTACACACCCGGGCTGATTTTGCACCTCATGGAAAGTGCATCGACAAAAAAAATAGTCAAAGAGCAACTCAGTAATCCCGAGGTTAATGTCCTCTCGGGCAACACATTCGCTCACGAGCGGGACAATCCCGAGTCTTCGTTTGATTTTTCACGAATAATTTCTATTGACGAAGAACTTTTGAGCGAAGCAATGCAGCTTGACTCCCTTTTTGACTCTATGGATTTCAGCAATATGGATTTCGGAAGCCTTGATTTAAGCGGCTTTGACATGAGCGGTATGGATTTCGGCAACATTGATTTCGGTGATATTATGGGCGATATCGGTGATATGAGCGATTTGTTCGGTAATATCGATATGTCTGATATTCCGCCGCCCGCGTTTGACATAGCGGAGCTGACGCAAATAATCGCAGCACAGATTAACATTCCACCGCAGGCGATTACAGCGATAATGTCAAACGTTATGGGAGGCTTTTTGTCCGATGTAATGACAAACAACCCGACACTGCTAATGCCGCCGATAGACCAAGCTGCACTTTCTGCCGCTTTTGATGTGTATATGAGTAACCCAACGGTTCAAGCTGCAATTATGGCAGAGCTGTCGCAATATATTGACCCGACTACACTCGAAACGCAGATATCCGCAGCGATACAGGCCTATATGATGGCGGCAATGCAGGAGTACATGGCACAAATGGCAGCTATGATAGAGCTGCAGATGTCTATGGCAATGCAGGCAGTAGTGGAGCAAATCACGCAGTCCATTCAGACTGCCATGGCACAAATGGCAAGACAAATGCAATCTGCCATGAGCGGAATGTCAGGGCAGATTGAGCGAAGCATTACAGCAATGCTTGAAGAAATGATGGAAGAAATGAGTTCCGCCATGCAAGGCTTTGACAGCGAAGTTATGGCAGAGGCATTTCAAATTGACATCAGCGAGGAGGCAATCTTCGCACTGATGACTTCCATTATGAACCCGACAACAACTTCATACGACCAAAACCTGTCAAAGCTCGGATATGCCGACCCGGGTGTGCCGATGCAGATATTGATTTATCCGCGAAGCTTTGAAGCGAAGCAGGAAATCATAGAAATTTTGGACGAATATAACGCAAAAATGGAGCAGCTTGGACAGACGGAAAAAGTCGTTCATTTTACAGACTTTGTCGGACTTATGATGTCCTCGGTAACAAATATAATTGATATGGTTAGTTATGCACTTGTCGCATTCGTTTCCGTTGCGCTCGTCGTTTCGTCAATTATGATTGGTGTTATCACATTTATTTCCGTTCTTGAGCGGAAAAAAGAAATCGGCATCTTGCGTGCCGTCGGGGCAAGCAAAGGCAATATAAGACTTGTGTTTAATGCCGAAACGCTGATAATAGGTTTTGTCGCAGGTGTAATCGGTGTGCTTGCAACACTTCTGATTGCAATAGTCGCAAATATCATCATACTAAACGCACTCGACATCGAGCAGCTTGTGCTGATGCCTCCTGTTGTGCCGTTTTTACTCGTAGCAGTCAGTATGTTTTTAACCTATGTGGCAGGGCTTATCCCCGCGTCAGCCGCCGCAGGCAAACCTCCCGTAGACGCACTGCGAAGCGAGTAACTATTCTTCGAGTGTCCGCATTGCAAGGATTGTCCGCTCAAATAGCTCGTCAAGCTCCCAACCGAGATTTTGAGCTCCTTGTGAAACAACCTCGCGTGAGCAGCCTGCAGCAAACTTTTTGTCCTTGAACTTCTTTTTAACACTGCTGACTTCAAGGTCTTTGGTTGACTTTGACGGACGCATAAGTGTTGTTGCCCATATCAGCCCCGTTAATTCATCACAAGCAAAAAGGATTTTTTCCATTGTAGTGACAGGTTCAAACCTTGAGCCTGTCATTGACCATCCATGCGACATGGCAGAGCGGATAATGTCTTCATCTACGCCCTCTGCTTTCAAAAGTTCCTCGCCCTTTACGCAATGCTCCTCGGGATACATTCCAAAGTCCACATCGTGAAGCAAGCCCACAACAGCCCAGTACTCCTCGCGTCCCGGGTCAAATTCCTTTGCAAAATAACGCATTACACCACTGACAACAGCGGCATGCTGCAGGTGAAACTGCTCCTTGTTGTATTTTTCAAGTATCTCCTGTGCTTTTACGATATCCATACTAATTACTTCCTTTCTTAAAGATTAGTGTTAAGTCTTGACAAAGTAATATACATATAATATACTCCAAATAGAAGCCAAATGGAATACAAATAGTATCTAATATGAGGGAGATAGTTATGAAAACAGAAAAAATATCCGTAAATCTCAGCCCTGTAGAACTCGGGCAAATTGATTGTCTTGTCGAACGAGGTTTGTTTGACAGCCGTTCTGACTTCATGCGCAGCGCTGCACGTAAATCACTTGATAACTATAGTGATGAATTTCAAAAATTCTTAAACCCGGAACACTTAAGTGGAGAAAGTACCGGTCTTTGGTTTACTATAGGTATAACCGCTCTTTCAAAGAACGATGTAAAAAACTTTATCGCATCAAATAAAAAAATAAATATACGTGTTATTGGTTTGCTCAACATTTCAAACAGTATAACACCAAATGAGATAAAGCAAGTGGTTAAATCTTGTAAGGTGCATGGCAAGCTGGTAGCAAGCAAAGAGGCCAAGGAAGCACTACGGGAGATTGAAGAAACAGACGAGTAATGGAATATGTGCTAATAAGTTTCAAGCCCTGCATTTAACCACCCCGGCACTTCGTGCCACCCCTCCGAGGAGGGGAAGTACTTCCTTTCTGAGTATTGCGAGCAACTAAAAATCAGTTGCAATCGTGTCTGTAATAGTATATACTTAGTACGAGGTATAACAGCATGGGAAAAAAGGAAAAACTGACTTCGAGGCTAATGTCTAAACCTAAAGATTTTGAATTTAATGAAGCAAAGTCATTGTTGGAACTTTACGGGTATAATATGACAAGCTCTGGTAAAACAAGCGGTTCTCGTGTCAGCTTCATCAGAGGGAAAAAAGTGTTCCGCATGCATAAACCCCATCCGAGAAAAGAACTGCTAACTTATCAGATTAAAGAATTGATTGATGAATTGAAACAGGAAGGTTTAATATGAAAAGTACAATGAGTTATAAAGACTATCATGGAAGTGTTGAATTTTCCGATGAAGATAATGTATTTTTCGGCAGAATTATTGGCATAAACGACCGTATTACATTCGAGGGTGATAATGTAAAAAATCTTCGCAAGGATTTTCAGGAAGCAGTGGACGAGTATCTTGAAATATGTATGCAAATGGGTAAAGAACCTGAAAAAGAGTATAAGGGCACATTTAACGTGCGCATTGCACCTGCTCTACACAAAGAGCTTGCTATCTATTCATTTTCTCAAGGTAGAACACTGAACTCGGTTGTCGAAGAAGCAATAAAAGGTTATATCAAATAGCACTTATTACTTAATTTTACAAAAATTCAAACTTAGCTTTCAGGAAACTCCTGTAATCAGGGAGTTTTTCTGCATTTTGATACTCCGCTTTTACAGTTTTTTCAATCCAGCTTAACATAGACTGACTGTTGTCGCAGTATTTTTGTAAAACTATTTTGCCATTTTCAGCTGCTTCCAAAATTGCCGCATAAGCATCAAAAATGTACTCGCAGTCGGTTACGACAGCTGCTTCATCTGTTGTGACAGCATAAGGAATATCGGCTTGTTCGCGGTAGTTTTTCAAGTTTGCAACTGAGTAAATATATCCGCTTTCACCGCTGTAAGTATCAATAGTAGCATTCGGATAATATTCTTCAAGATGTAATATGCCGTTATCCGTAAAGCCATAGCTTCCCCATGTTTTATATATTCCTGTATGATTAAATCCCGTTTCTCTACAATGCTTTTCAACAGCGTTACTCAGGTATACAAGTACATTTTCGCGTTTTTCCGACAGATAGACTAAAGGCTTCCCATGATTGGATACATGGGGCTTTAGTATTGACAAATCAGGGATTTTTGAAGCGTGAAAAAACATTGTTTATCTCCGTTAATTATATGCTGATAAGTTTCAAGCCCTGCAACTATGCTGAGCGAAATTTTATATACTTTTTGAAAAATGTTTCCTTGGTCATTGAAAATGTGAGTGCATCATACTTTTTGCCCTTGACCTCACGATAATTAATTATCCGCTCGATTTCAGCAAATCCGATTTTCTCAGCCAAACGTATCATAGATGTGTTACCTGACCATGTTTGAGCAAATAATATTTCCTTGTTGCAGCTGCTAAATAAGTACGACATGAAAAGAGATAACGCACGTTCGCCATATCCTTTCCCTCTAAAGTCAATGGGTGGGATATCTATGCCAACAGCTGTTTTATTTTTATCTCTGTCAATGCAATATGATGAAACCCAACCGATATGTTGACCGCTATTTGTGTCTATTTCAAGCTTGGTAAAGACATTAGGTGTTTCTTTCAAAGCAGCTCTTTGCCGCTCTACAAAATCATTTCCGTCATCATCTTCCCAAGGCGCGTCCCACTCAGTCCACTCTGTTTCAACAGTTGTCCAACGAATGTAGTTTGCTATATCGTCTTCTTTAATGTATCGTAAAACGATGTCACCGTTTTTCATGTGTTTTAACCTTTCCTAAACACATCGAGCGTGTGGTGTGAAATTCCAATCACATCCGGACGTTCGCAAATAGAGAAGTGATATTTTAAGTATAGTTCAAATGTTACTTCATCCATGAATTATTCCCCTGTCATTCACTTACTTCCCGTCATGGAAATTTGTCCAAAAACGTTCTGCTTCCGGCTCTGGCGGGGGATTTCCCGCTTCAATATTCTTTAAGAGCCAAGCCATATTGCTTCCGAGTGTACGCATGATTTGCAGCCCCTCAAGGTCACGGCGCACATCATCCGGTGTAAACCCGTGGACTGCGTTCCAGTATTGAGATGACACAACCGGCATTTGTGCAATAGTGAAATACTTATTTAACCTGTCAAACGCCGCCGATGCTCCACCCCTGCGGCAGCAGACAACACATGCCGCCGGTTTGTGCATGAAACTGCCTGAGCTCGAAAAGAAAACTCTATCCAAAAGTGCACATAGTATTCCATTGGGTCCCGAATAATAAACAGGTGAGCCAACGACAATCCCGTCTGCGGTTTTCATTTTTGCTGCCAGTTCATTGCATAAATCATCATCAAAAGCGCATTTTCCGAGGTCTCCGCATTTTCCACATCCCAAGCAACCCCTCTGCGGCTTCGTCCCTATTTGAAACAGCTCTGTTTCGATATCGTTTGCTTTAAGTGTAATTGCAACTTCCATAAGTGCAGTATATGTGCATCCGTCACTATTTGGACTTCCGTTAACTAATAATACTTTCATAATTATACCCTTCTTTCCATATTTAACAATCGGTTTTGTTTATAGTTATTCCTACTTTGCATTTTACCACCCCGGCACTTCGTGCCACCCCTCCGAGGAGGGGAATTACATCACACAAACACTTTAATGAAATTCCTTTGGTCTTTTCGCAGGGAGTACCCGCAGGATTTGTAAAAGCTGTGTGCTCCTGTTCTGTCCATGCCTGATACCAAGCGAACACCACACGCCCCGTCATATTTCGCCCAATCCTCAACGGCGGATAAAAGCTGACGCCCCACACCTTTGCCCCTAAATCGTCCGTCAACAACAAGTGCAAGTATGTTTTTCAAAGAATTATGATATAAGCAGTCATAGTCAACTGCATGGATATAACCTGCAACACTGCCGTCAATCTCGGCTACCAAGAGTTTTACATTTGGTTTTTCGAGAACTTGTGCCAAGCGTTTTTTTGTTTCTTCTATAGGGAAATCATAACCAAGACCGGTTAGGTTTAGGTTATAGACAGCCTCGTAATCATCATTGTTTGCATCTCTGATTATTGCGTTCATATACTAATGACTTCCTTTCTTTTTTTAACTTATCACGCCGCCGCCGAGTACCATATCGCCGTCATATATTACCGCGCTTTGCCCCTTTGTTATCGCTCTTTGCGGCTCGTCAAACTCAATAAACAACGTGTCTGCGTCTGTTTGGCGGACAGTTGCGGTGTGCCCGGGGTCTTTATATCTGATTTTAACCTGTGCTTTGATTGGAGTATCCAATTTATCAAAAGGTATCAGGTTAATATTTTTCGCCTCAAATGCCGTTGAATAAAGCTGCTCGTTTTTCCCGACAACCACGGTATTGCTTTCGGCACAAAGACGTGTAACATATGGCGGGTGCGGCATCGATAAGCCAAGCCCGCGGCGTTGCCCTACAGTGTAATGCAGTAAACCTTTGTTTTCGCCGAGGTCATTGCCGTTTGTATCGACAAACCGCCCTTTGTTTGGGGTTTTGCCCGTATGCCGTATAATAAACCCTGCGTAATCACCGTCGGGAATGAAGCAGATGTCCTGACTATCTTTGCCCTGTGCGTTTGGCAGCCCTGCTTCCTGTGCAATCTCACGTACTTCGGTTTTTGTCAAAGAGCCCAAAGGAAACCGTATTCGGGCTAACTGCTCCTGAGTTAAAGTGTAGAGCACATAACTTTGGTCTTTATTATCGTCAATGCCTTTTTTCAAAAGATAACGCCCACTTGTGTCGCACTCGATTTGAGCGTAATGTCCCGTCACTACACAGTCTTTTCCAAGCTCGACAGCTTTATCCAAAAACGCTCCGAACTTTAAGTGCCTGTTACAGACAACACAAGGGTTTGGCGTTCGTGCGTTATTGTATTCGCCGATAAATGGCTCTATGACATGCTTTGTAAAATATTCGCGAAAATCAAATGTATAAAAAGGCATATCGAGCTGAGGTAAACCAAGCGAGCGCAGGCAGAGCTCTTTGAAGTCATCGCCAAAAAGAACCATTGTGGCTCCGGCACAGTCTATGCCGCTGCGCTGCGTGAGAAGTGCGGCGACAGCACTGTCGACACCGCCGCTCATAGCTATAAGTGCACTATGGTTCACTTCATTTCCTCCAAGTTACATACTTGCTACCTGAATACATATTTGATAAAATAACCACCTGTGTCATTGCGAGGAACCGCTTGCGGTGACGTGGCAATCCAGACTTTATAATCTTTATGCGTGGTAATACCGGATCACCACGCCACTTACGTGGCTCGTGATGACGAAAGGTTAAACCCCTTACACCCTTATCAGTGTTTCCGACGCTCGCTTGAGCACTTTCACAAAAAATTCCGCTTCTTCTTTTGTGCTGAGCCTCGAAAAACTGACACGCAGAGCGCCGTCAATAATATCATTTTTCAGCTTCATAGCTTCAAGGGTCGGACTGCGCGCTCCTTTTTTACAAGCCGCACCCTTTGAAACGCAAATACCCTCAGCGTCCAAGTAGTTCATAAGCACTTCGCTCTTAAACCCCGGCAGTGAGATGCACAAAATATATGGTGAGCCACCCTCGCCGATTATTTCAACATAAGGTATATGCTCTATTAATGATGTAATCATGTACTTACGAATACTGTGAACCGTTGCAGCGGTAGCGTCAAGCTCCGCAGCTCCAAGCCTCACCGCTTCGCCAAAACCGATAGCCGGGGGCAAAGCTTCCGTGCCGCCGCGTTTGCCTTTTTCATGATTGCCGCCGAGTATAAGAGGGGACAGCTTTTTGCCTGTAGCAGCATCCGCATAAAGAGCGCCAACTCCCTTAGGACCATGCAACTTATGCGAGCTTACCGAGATAAGGTCGGCGCCGAGCGATTTGCAAGAAAACGGAATTTTGCAAAACCCCTGCACAGCATCGGTATGAAGTACAGTATCAAGCTTGTGCCGCTTAATTTCCGCGCTATATTCACCGACAGGATTAATGCTGCCGATTTCATTACCCACAAGCATAATTGAAGCAAAAACTGTATCTATACGAAGCGCCTCAGAAAAAGCTTCAAAGGAAATACAGCCGTTTTTATCAGGCGGCAGATATGTTACCTCCCAGCCGTTTTCCTCAAGCTTTTTTATCGGAGCCTTTACCGCACTGTGCTCTGTAGCCGATGTAATAATATGCCTGCCCTTGTGTTTTAAGCCGTCGACTACACCAAGGATTGCCAAATTATTTGCTTCCGTCCCGCCCGAGGTGAAATAAATACATTCGGGCTTTGCTCCAAGAGCTTTTGCGACACTTTCACGTGCTCTATTTAATTCGCCGAGTGCTGCTCTGCCAAAGCTGTGCATTGACGAGGGATTGCCGAAATCCTCTCTCATCACGGAAACCATGGCTTCGATTGCTTCTTCCCGCACCGCTGTTGACGCGGCATTGTCAAAATAAACCTTCATATAAAGACTATAAACCAAAACGGAGTATTTGTAAATGCGATTTGCTGTGACCACTCTCGGCTGCAAAGCCAACCAATATGATACGGGGATAATTGCGACTTTGCTTTGTGAAAACGGATATGAGCAGGTGAGGCTCGGCGATGGCTGTGATGTTTGTATCATAAATACCTGCGCCGTGACAGCAGAGAGTGTGAGAAAATCAAAACAGGCAATAAATAAAATGAAAAAACTTGAACCGACAGCACTTATTGCTGTTTGCGGCTGTTTTTCAAAGCTTGATGATAAAGCGGCGACACAGATAGGTGCTGATTTAATCGGCGGCACAAACGACAGAGAACAGTTTGCAACTAAGGTTATTGAACTGGTAGGGGCGACCGCCCTCGGGCGCCCGCGAAAACAAACAACATCACCCCCACCCACAGCCCGCACGAGAGCACTTCTCAAAATACAAGACGGCTGTGATAACCACTGTACATACTGCATAATTCCGTATGCACGCGGAGTCTCACGCTCCATGCCTCTTGATGAAATAGCAAACAAAGCAAAAAAGCTTCAGGAATTGGGCTACAAGGAAATTATCATAACGGGGATTGAGATTTCCTCATGGGGGAAGGATTTGACACTCTCCGTACACCTCGTTACTGTACCCCTCGTTACCGCAATACAAACCATAAGCACTGCAGCTGCGGACACAAGATTGCGATTAGGTTCGCTTGACCCGCGAGCGCTGTCACCAGACTTCATCGATGAACTGACAAAAGTGCCAAACCTTTGCAATCACTTCCATATTTCGTTGCAAAGCGGTTGTGATGAAACACTAAAAAGAATGGGACGCAAGTACAAAACAGCCGATGTACTGCAAGCAGTAGAAGAGCTGAGAAAGAAATTTCCAAACTGCGGCATAACAGCAGACCTCATCGTTGGCTTCCCCGGTGAAACACAAGGGCAGTACAAACAAACGCTCGGCTTCATAAAAAAAGCCGCATTTTCCGACATGCATATTTTCCCGTATTCCAAGCGCCCCGGGACAGCCGCCGAAAAAATGCCAAATCAAATTGAAAAAAGCGAAAAACAAAAAAGAACAAAAGAGGCAATACAAATAGCAGAGCAAATGAAAAACGAATTTTTGCAGTCACAAATCGGCAAAATCGTACCTGTTCTTTTTGAGGAACAAAAGGATAATCTGAGCATTGGTCACGGAGATAATTACACAAAAATCGCCGTGGAAAATACAGTACCCAACAAGATAGACAAAAACGTTCTGAAAAATGTGTTGATTTCAAGCATAAAAGACGGCATTTTAATAGGAAAAATCGTTTGACACAGATATGCCGTTAATGTAGAATGTATGGAGACTAAAAGTATAAAAGAACTAATATATAAGAGGGTGGGATAAGCATGTCAACAGATAGAATTTTCAATTTTTCGGCAGGGCCGTCAGTATTACCGCTTGAGGTGTTACAGCAAGCGGCAGCGGAAATGGCAAATTTCGGTGGTTCAGGCATGTCAGTCATGGAAATGAGCCACAGAGGCAAAGCTTATGTCGCCATTTTCGACGAAACAAAAGCTAACCTGAAAAAAGCAATGAACATACCCGACACACATGAAATACTCTTTGTGCAAGGCGGTGCGACACTGCAGTTTTCGGCTGTTCCGATGAACCTTATCGGCAAAACAGGCAAGGCAGACTATGCAGTTACAGGAAATTTTTCCACCGTTGCAATGAAAGAAGCAAAACGTTACGGTGAAATCAACATAGCTTGCTCGTCAGAGGATAGAAACCACACATACATACCCGAGCAAAAAGATATCACAGTATCACCCGATGCGTCATATTTCCACTATTGCTCCAACAACACAGTTTACGGCACACAGTGGCAGTACATACCCGAAACAGGCAGCATACCGCTCGTTTGCGACATGTCGTCAAATATCCTCTCAGCTCCGCTCGACGTGTCAAAATACGGTATTATCTACGCAGGAGCACAAAAAAACATGGCTCCCGCAGGTGTCACCGTTGTTATCATCAACAAAGACCTCGCAGGGAGCGAGCACCCGCTCACACCAAAGCTTATGAGCTACAAAACCATGATAGATACAGACTCGATGCACAACACACCCCCGTGTTACACAATCTATATGCTCGGTCTTGTGCTTAAATGGCTCGAAAAGCAAGGCGGCGTGACCGCCATGGCAAAGCTCAAAAAAGAGCGCTCTAAGTATCTCTACGACGTGCTTGATGACAGTAAAATGTTCATTGGCTGTGCCGAAAAAGAAGCCCGCAGTGACATGAATGTTACATTCAAAACCTCGAGTGAAGAGCTTGACGATAAGTTTGTCAAAGAAGCAAAAGCCGCAGGATTTGATACGCTCAAAGGTCACCGTGCGGTTGGCGGTATGCGCGCGTCAATATACAACGCCATGCCGATTGAAGGCACACAAAAGCTTGCGGCATTTATGCGTGAGTTTGAAGTTAAAAACAAATAAAATTAGGGGAGTATAAAAATGTATAAAGTCCAATTGATGAATAATATAAAATCGCAAAAATTAGAGATGTTTGACGAAAAAAAATACAATGTGTCCGCAGAGGTGGAAAATCCTGACGCCATTATGCTCCGCAGTTCCAAGCTTCATGACACGCAGTTTAACCCCGAGCTTTTATGCATTGCACGAGCCGGAGCCGGCGTTAACAATATCCCCGTTGACCGCTGCGCCGATGAGGGCATCGTTGTCTTTAACACACCGGGTGCAAATGCGGGAGCGGTTAAGGAATTAGTGCTGTGTGCACTTTTGATATCCTCACGTGATGTCCTCGGCGGCATCGAATGGGTCAGAAGTATTGCCTCGGAGGGATTTGAAGTTCCCGCACTCGTTGAAAAAGAAAAAGCCCGCTTTGCAGGGCCCGAAATTCTCGGCAAATCAATCGGCGTTATCGGGCTTGGAGCAATCGGCGCTAAGATAGCCGATGCCGCTGCGTCACTCGGAATGGTTGTATACGGCTATGACCCGTACATTTCTGTCGAAGCAGCATGGACACTTTCGTCGAAAATCAAAAAAGCCGACGACATTGAAACAATCTACAAAAACAGCGATTTCATTTCGATAAATGTACCGTACATGGATACAACCAAGCACTTTATCAACAAGGAAAGTATCGCAAAAATGAAGCCGGGCGTGCGTATTATCAACGCTGCGCGCGCAGAGCTTGTAAATGATGACGACATTCTCGCGGCTCTCGAAAGCGGACAGGTAGCAACATACGTTACCGACTTCCCGAACGCAAAAACCGCAGGAGCAAAGGGTGTTATCCCAATTCCTCATCTCGGCGCGTCCACACCGGAAAGTGAAGACAACTGCGTGAGCATGGCTGCCGAGGAAATCATGGAATATCTCGAAAACGGCAATATCATCAACTCGGTAAATCTGCCCGGAGCGGTTATGCCGCGCACAGGCAATGACCCGCGTATTTGCATACTGCACGACAACGTGCCCGGCATGATTGAGAAAATAACGGGCGCAGTTTCCGCATCGGGTGCAAACATCGAAAGCATGGTAAATGCAGGCACAAAAGGCAAGGTTGCATCATACACAATGCTTGATGTAAACAAATTATCCGACGGTCTTAAAGACACAATTAACAAAATCGAGGGTGTCACAAGGGTTCGCGTTATTATGTGACAATAAGGTAAGCTTATTAAATGAGTGTAAACATTTTAGCTGTCGGTGATATAACAGGGCAGTCGGGGCTTGATATTTTAAGCGATAAGCTCCGTGTGATTAAAAAGCAGTTTGACATAGCATTTACCGTTGTGAACGGTGAAAATGCTTCGGGTCTCGGCGTAACAAAAAAGGATACGCAGGTTATTTTTGACGCAGGCGCCGATGTCATTACGCTCGGCAACCACACATGGAGCAAAATCGAAATCTGTAAGCACCTCGACGACTCCAAATACCTGCTTCGCCCCGCAAACTTTGCACCGCAAGTACCGGGTGCGGGTTGGGGAGTTTTTGAAGCTTCATTCGGCAAGGTTTGTGTTATCAACCTTATCGGCAGAGTCGATGTGCAAGGTGAATTTGAAAATCCGTTTTTGGAAGCTGATAAGATACTCAAAAAAGTGGACGAAAAAGTTATTCTCATAGACTTTCACGCCTGTGCAACAAGCGAAAAAACAGCAATGGCATATCATCTCGACGGCAGAGCAACTGCACTTTGGGGCACACACACGCATGTGCAAACATCGGACTGCCGTGTTTTCCCGAATGGCTTAGGCTATATAACAGACCTTGGCATGACAGGGCCGCTTGACTCCGTTATAGGCATGAAACCGCAAAACCCCGTGTCGCATTTTCTCGGAAACCCGACAGAGCGTTTTGTATCGGCAGACGGTCCGTCCCGCATAGAGGGAGCCGTTTTTGAAATAGACCCGCAAACAGGAAAGTGCATAAGTGTTGAGGCGATACGAATACAGTGAGCAGCTTAGGAAAAAGTAAACATCAAACAACATTATACGACTCGCCGGAGCCGATAGGGCCTTTGGCGAGCCGTTTGCGTCCGCGGGATTTATCAGAGTTTGTCGGTCAAAAGCACCTGCTCGGTGACGGTAAGGTGCTAAAGCAAATGATTGACAAAGACATGGTATCGTCGATGATTTTTTGGGGGCCACCCGGTGTCGGGAAAACAACACTTGCCCGTATCATCGCAGGCAGAACAAAGGCGGAGTTCATAAATTTCAGTGCGGTAACGAGCGGCATAAAAGAAATCAAAGAGGTTATGAACCGCGCCGACAGCATGAGTATCATGGGTGACAAAACGATACTTTTTATTGATGAAATTCACCGCTTCAACAAAGCTCAACAGGACGCATTTTTGCCGTTTGTTGAAAAGGGAAGTATAGTTCTCATTGGGGCAACCACTGAAAATCCGTCGTTTGAGGTCAACTCGGCTCTGCTCTCACGTTGCAAGGTTCTTGTGCTCAATGCACTTGCGCAGCAAGATTTGTTTGAGCTTTTGAAACAAGCGATAAAAGACCCTCGTGCATTTGATAATAAAAAGATAAACATTACCGACGAAATGTTAAATGTCGTAGCAGGCTTTGCAAACGGTGATGCCCGCATTGCACTGAGCACGCTCGAAATGCTTGTGCTCAACGGCGACGACGGCGGCACCTCTGCCCGCGGCGGCAAAAAAGGAATAACAATTTCAAACGAACTGCTTGAGCAGTGCATCAGCAAAAAATCCCTGCTCTACGATAAAGGCGGCGAGGAGCATTACAACATCATTTCCGCACTTCATAAATCCATGCGAAACAGTGATGTTGACGCTTCAATCTACTGGCTGTCCCGAATGTTGGAGGCAGGGGAGACACCTTTGTATGTGGCAAGGCGTGTTGTGCGTTTTGCAAGCGAAGACATAGGCATGGCAGACAGCCGCGCCCTGCAAATCGCAGTCGCTGCATATCAGGCATGTCATTTTATCGGAATGCCCGAATGTGCTGTACATCTTGCACATGCTGTGACTTACATGGCTCTTGCGCCAAAATCCAACGCACTTTATATTGCCTATGAAGAGGCGGCAGAAGACGCAAGAACAATGCTCGCCGAGCCTGTGCCGATGCAGATAAGAAATGCCCCAACCCGTTTGATGAACGAATTGGGGTATGGTAAAGGTTATGAGTATGCCCATGATACAAAGGACAAACTCACAACCATGCAGTGCATGCCCGACACGCTCAAAGACCGCAAGTATTACAAGCCGACAAACCAAGGTCAGGAAGCCAAAGTCCGCGAGCGCATGGACCAAATTGAAACTTGGAAGAAAGAGAGAGGATAACTGTTCATGAGTAAAAAAGCACTAATAATTATACTATGCGTTGCGCTTGCTATATGTATAGCTGCGGTATCTATTTATTTCGTCATGGATTATCAGAAAAAGCAAGAACAGCAAGCAGCACAGGAGCAGTACATCAGTGAAGTGTTGCAGTATATTGACAATAAATACAGCAGCTTCAATACAGCAGATAACAAAGCAGGTAAAATTGTACTGTTTAATGAGCTGTCCGCATATCAAGCAGAGTTTGAAAGCGGCAGCTTTGTGAGCTTTGAAATAAGTTCAAAATTTGATAATGTGCTCGGTAGTATGACAGATAGCTTTTATGACACTTACATGTCCATGATAGATGATGTGTCTGTACTTGCTGCAAGTAATTTAAGCGAAAGACAACAATACATCATTAATATACTTGCAGATACTTATGACTTATACGAACGTTTTAATGAAGTTGAAATGCATGATATTATAGACGGTGAAGTCTGTGACTGCGAATATTTCGGTTTAGCAGGAAAAGCTTTGCTCTATCACGAGCTTATTGATGTGCATATATGGTTCGTTGATGATACGTTTATAAATGAATGTATTATTGTAACAAGTTCATATATCGAAGAACTAAACGGTATTAAGTCAATAATAGACACTGACGGTGTTATTACCGACACAACAAAGCTACAAGTTCTCTACGGTAAGATTGACGGTTTAATCGAAGCATACTCAGAAGAACTTCTCGGTAGTGATTTTGATGATACACTCCTTAGTATCGGTTCTACCCTTGAAAATAAGAAACTATGGTTCTTTAATTATTATACATCAGTAGTTGATGAAATTGAGAAGCGTGAACTTGAAAATGACGATGACTTGGACACTTTGACAGGTAAAATCTTGGACTTGGAAGAATTACTTCGACAAATCGAAGAAGACAATGTATTAGATGTAAATTTTGACGAAGAAGCCGATACAGACGGTGATGCTGACGAAGAAGCTGACCTTAACGAAGATGAGCTTTTAGTCAAGCGTATTAAAGATTTATCGAAAGAATACATTGAAGCATACAATGAAATTGCAGCACGCGTAAGACCACAAGGTGGCAGTGGCGGCTCGGGTGGTGGCAGTTCCGGTGGTTGGTCCGGCGGAGGTTCGAGCGGCGGCGGATGGGTAGATACACGTCCTACAGCACCTGCTCCGAGGGCAATGTTTAAGTGTCCGAGTTGGAGAGCATATAATTTTGGATGGTTTTCCTCACCTTGTTCAAATCCAAATCATACCCGAGGTATGGAAATATGGTACTGCGCTGTAACTTCAGGAGTTGGTGATCCTATAAGATACTTACCTTGCAGCTTGTGTCCAAACTGCCATACGGCTTCTGACGGAAGGCTTGTAGGTGCATGCATCACGGTTGATTATAGATCGTGGGATGAACTACCGGAAGAGGGCAAAGCAGCATTTGGTTATGAACCACCATTTGGGTGAATGACAAATCACCCGCCCCCTACGGGGGCACCCTCTTTACTAAAGAGGGCTATTCCAAAACTGTTATAGTCGTGCTGCCGCTGACTGATGAAATTACGAACGCGGCACCTTTGCCGTCCATAAGAACAGGAAGCTCGCTGTTTAGCTTACCGGACACTGCGGAGTGATTTACCGATATAGTTGAGTCCGCAGGGAGCTTAATGGTAAGGCTTCCCGAAACAGAGTCGGATTTAAGAGATGTCGGCAAAATCATGCTTTCAACAGTCATTCTGCCTGAAACAGTTTCAATCTTAACAGTATTAAATGTACCTGAAAGGTCAATGCTGCCTGAAACAGTATTAGCTTCTGCGATGCTGTTTTCTGCTTCATTTCTGAGAATAATTCTGCCCGAAACATTTTCAAGCTTAGCTCTGCCAAATGTCCCTTTAATATTAAGCTCGGCAGATACAGCTTCGCTTTGTAAATCTGTGGCAGCAATGGCTTCAACATTCACATCACCGGACACTGTATTTACAATCAGTTTACTTAAACTCTCTGCCAAACCCTGTGGTACAAGCACTTCAAGTTGCTTTCTCGGCATATTACCGAAACCGCCGCGTTCACGGAAATTTACCGTCAGTGTATCACCTGCGACACTAAAGCTTAACTTTTCCCTGTCACGGAGCTCGCGTTGAGCAAGCTCGGTGATTTGAATTTTATCACCGTCATAGGCTTTTACAACCACGTTGCCGCTTACCCAGTTTACTTTTAATGACTGTATTTGACCGACATCAACGAGATACTCCTCGTCAACCTCAAACGGACCTGTGAGATTTTCTGTAAAGCTGTTAAAACCAATGCCAAAGTTACCAAAATCCCATTTATCAGACGAAAGCCCAAATATTGTTCCTGTCAGAAAAAATATCAAAAGACCGGTAAGTACAAGCGCTGTTATGCTCCAGCATATAACTGTTATTATTTTTGTTGCTTTCATTTTTTATTCCTCTATTTCTTTTTCAGCGCAAAAATCACGTTAAGCAGCGACTCAACAACAGCGCCGATTATGAATATTATCCATGTAATATGCCATGCAAATGTGGTAAAGCTGATTATAAAGTAAGCTGCAAGAACTATTGACCAAAGTGCAGATGATATTGCTTTACGAAGTTGCTTACGGTCTTTTTCGTCGGACTGCCACTCGCGAAATTCTTCAACCATTGTGTCCCGCTGTTTTCTGTATTTAGGCTTTGTCATGTTGTTATAAATAAGAAGCCCTGTTGCTGCTGCTATAATTATAAACATCAAAGGCACTCCCATAACGTCTTGAAACGGGCTGTCTACCATACTCAGTATCATCACCGGTACAAAGCTGACTATATACATCATTATAGCAATGGCTGTCAGCATTGCTGATTTACGGCGGGCTTTTTCCATTTCCTCTATATCCTGTACATATACAGGACTGCTCTCATCGGTTTCAAGCTCTTTGAGTAAGTCGCTGACATCGCCGATACCTGCTACTGCTATATTGTATGCAGCTTCGTCTGTTTTGCCCTCGGACAACAGGTCATTATACTTGTCGCTCAGGTTTTGTATCATCTCTTCTTTAAGCTCAACCGATTTTCTTGTCGGGGTCGTGCTCGCAAAAAGGTTGTCTACATATCTTCGTAATTTGTCTTGCATTATTTTTTATCCTCCATTTTTTCTGTTTCGATTAGTTTATCAATCATTTCTTTTGCCGATTTCCATTCGCCGATTAGCCTGTGGTAGGTTTCGCGCCCCGTGTCGGTGATTTTATAGTACCTGCGGCGTGCACCCGTTTGTTCATCGCCCCAATAGGACACTATGTTTCCGCCTTCTTCGAGTCGTCGAAATGCCGTGTAGAGTGTCGCTTCCTTTAGCTCGTAGTTGCCGTTTGTCCTTTGTTGTATGGACTTGTTTATCTCATAACCGTAATTATCGGCGTCAACGAGCCGTGCCAAGATTATTGTGTCTGTGTGACCTCTTATAAGGTCAGACGTTATAGACATACTCACTTCTCCTTTCGTATAGGTTCATAAAGTCATCTTGCGTCAGGCATTATAATTAAGTTTCTTTAAGCATGCTTTTGTATTGCGGTAGATACAAAATAGCATAATATACCTCGCCTGTCAAGGTATATTATGAAAAAATATATAAATATTTTCAAAGGGTCAAAATGTCAACTTGAAAAATCCCTTGAAAATCATCCAAGGGGACATTTTGTCCCCTTGGGAAATTGCTTCAAGTGCTCATTTTGAGCACTTGAAAAAATGCTCCAGAGGGTCAAAATGACCCTCTGGAGCGACCCCTTGCAAACAGGAGGTTTTTGTTATACTCTCCATGCGGTTGGAGTTGTATAGCCCGACATATACATGCTTGATAAAACTACATTACCCTCCTTGCCAAAACCGCCATGTACAGCCTGACCGTTTCCTACATATATTGCGATGTGCGAGCGTCCTGTGCCGCCGCTGCCCGGTTCCCAAAACAGATAATCTCCGGGTCGTATACTATCCAAGTCGATTTGTGTGCCGATTATCTTGATATTCCCCTCGGTCCACTTATAGGTTGTCATGCGAACGAAATATGGGTTGCTACCAATTTTATTGCGCCCTCCACCAAAAGACGGTCTCCAGTTTTCATCTGCGTCTTCAGGGTTTTTTGGTGTAATATCGGTAATTACATTATTTGTGCTATGAAATAATGTCTCTATCTCTTTAGATATATTTTCAGCGTCATTTATCCAACTGTACATCTCTTCAATTGTGTGATACCCAAGAGCAACGTCTTCCGGTATAGGATTTTTGCCCCTGTCGTTCATAGGTGTCGACCACGCTTCGTAAATTCTTGTCGTTATAGTCAAGCTTCTTCCTCCTGCATTAAGTGCAGCAGATGCAAGCATTGTGCACGAGAAGTCTTTTTGCCCGACAAGCTCCAATGCTCTTGCAACCATTGGATTGCTTGTGTCAAACTTGCTCATGTCAACACTGTTGCGGCTTCCGCCACCTGTCGAGCCACCGCCGCTTGAACCGCCACCCCCGCCGCTTGCTTTGCCGCTGCCGACCGTTGCCACAGGCTCAGGCTCGGTAATAATCAGCATAAACTCCGTTTCAGCTTTGTTCCCGCTGCTGTCAACAGCAACATAACTCAGTATGTACTTACCCGCAACGTTAAGGTCGTATTCACCCTCAATGGTTGCTTCAATTTCTTCGTTTGAATTGTCTGTGACACATACACCTGAGAGTAAATCAAAGTCTTCACCGGCAAATGCTGACAGTTCAAACATAAAACCATTCTCAAATTCTATTTTCGGGGAAGTGGTATCTACGATTTTAATGGATAAAGTTATTTCTTGCTTGTGAATATTTTCATCCAAATACTCTATTTTGAGTTCCGTTTCACCCAAGACTGATGTGTCGACAGTTTTGTTCCTGCTTATAATCTCGCCGTTTGTTATGCTCTCGACAAGCGACAGCAGCTGCAACTCACAGTTAATTTCAAAGATTAACTCCTGCGAAAGAACGATTTGGGTCTTTGGCAATTCAACCGGCTTTTCGATTTTTGGCACTTCCTTGATTTCATCGGGAATGACAATAACTTCATCAGGGATATACTCAGCTATAGGATTACCGGTTGAATTTACTGCAAACACAGCTCCTGTGGTAATACCGGCTATGGCTATTATTGAAACTATAGTGATTAATATTTTCCTGTTCATTTTAGTGCTCCTTTCATTATAAACACTCTTTTTTGCTACCCGTTGTTTATCCACATTGCGGGGCGGATACCGCCGTTATTGTTGTCGACATGATTGCCGCGCGGGTCAATGTCGCCGTCAAGATTTGTAGTTGCCGCACGGTTGGTGCCGTTGCCGGGCGAGCGAACCCACAGCCACGCTGCTTTTCCGTTTAAGTCGAGAGATACACGAGCTTTGTTGAATTGGTCATTGATATAATTTGCACCGTTTGGTCTGTCAGCGAGCTGTCCGCTGTCTCCGAAATATTTTACAAGCTCACTCATGCTCAGTATAAACAGCCTGTCTGTCGTGTTGCTTCCTGCTTCTGTGTCGTGCCATTCATTATTTTTGTTGACTACAGTTGTTTGAGTGATACGTTCTTTTTCAGCAGCGGAAAATGTATTGTTGTAAAAGCTGCCGTTGAGCCATGCCCGCAGGTCACTGTTTGCCCATGTTACATCATCCTTGCGGTTGGAGTCGTATTG
>WQXY01000018.1 GCA_009781515.1 Oscillospiraceae bacterium | reverse complement strand
CCGCTTCGACAAGGCAAACAGAGATGAAAGGTTCATTATTTTCGGTGAAATAGCTGATATGCTTTTGGAATATGAAAAAAGCGATTTTGACAACATTGCTGTATTTGAAATATTAGAGCTTGCCCGATTAAATGCTGTTTCTTGGTTTTCGCATTGGTATGATACAAGAATTGATTTATTGTCTACTTTTAAGAAAGAAGATAATACCGATGATTACACGCATATGCTTGAGCTTTTCATTAACGCTTTAGTTGAATTAAATGACCTCACCACATTATTTTCCCTTGAACGCGAGCTGCTGTTTTCCCCGTCGGATATAGATGCAATTTACAGTAAGCTTGATGAGGCTGTGCTCTCTACTCTCAGTGGTCTTAAAGAGCTTGGTATCCAAACAATTAACGATAAGGATTTCCGCGGCGAAGCAAACGAAATGACCCTTGAGCTGTTTGACGAATTGTTTGAAGATTGGAAAGAAACTCACAAAGACAGCGAGCATTTGAATACATTTGATGATATGTTGCAGGAGGCTATTGTTTTCGGTCAAGCTGAGCATGACAAAATCTTGGAACAGGAACGCCGCAGCGGCAGTAGCGGTAGTAGTGGCGGGAATAGTAGTGGCGGTAGCTCATCCGGTGGCGGAGGCAACTCAGGCGGAGGCGGTAGTCAAACTTATCCAATGACATTTATCTGTTCGGCCTGTGAAGCCAGCACAACCAGAAACCTTCCTGCTGGGTCATATAGAATGAGTCATAGTTGTGACACTGATTATTGGCATAACTTGAGAAATACTTCCGGCGGCGGCAGTTCCGGCGGTAACACCCCACCGGAACCAACACGTACATTTGTTCAGACATGCGTGTGTGGCGTAACCATAACTCTTGTGGTACCTTTCGGTCAAGGGATAACTGAAACCTGCTCTTGCGGAGCAGTCCATTGGGCAACATATGGTTATGGTTAAAAATGTCACGGGGTCGGTGGTTGACTTATAGCGTAATGAATATCAGCCGCATTATGCGGCTGATGAAATGGAGTGTAGTTTGCTCCGACGTGGTGGGCCTTCACGGACTCGAACCGCGGACCGACCGGTTATGAGCCGGTTGCTCTAACCAACTGAGCTAAAGGCCCCCATTGCTGTACGCAGGCGTTATATTAGCACACTGTGGAGCAGATTGTCAAGAAAAACGCTTTACGTCAAATAAATGTGTGTGATATACTAAGCCGAAATTATTTTGGAGGTTATGATAGTGAACGCATATGTTAAAGAAGTCCTTGAGAAAGTAAAAAAACGCGATGCAAGCGAACCGGAATTTCTGCAGGCAGTTGAAGAAGTATTTAAGTCACTTGAAGTGGTTATAGACAAGCACCCGGAATACCAAAAAATGGGATTGCTTGAGCGAATGACAGAACCCGAACGCACAATAGTTTTCAGAATAAGCTGGGTTGACGACAGCGGACAAGCACAAGTAAACCGTGGCTTTAGAGTGCAGTTTAACGGCTCAATCGGACCGTACAAGGGCGGGCTTCGCTTCGACCCGTCTGTTAATATGAGCATTATGAAGTTTCTCGCTTTTGAGCAAACGCTCAAAAATTCTCTGACAGGTCTGCCTATCGGCGGCGGTAAGGGCGGCGCTGACTTTGACCCGCGTGGTCGCTCCGATGGTGAGATTATGCGTTTTTGTCAGGCATACATGACAGAGCTTTACAGGCATATCGGACCCGATGTGGACGTTCCCGCAGGTGACGTTGGTGTCGGAGCGCGCGAAGTCGGTTATATGTACGGACAATACAAACGCATTAAAGCTGTATGGGAAAACGGTGTTTTGACCGGAAAAGGTCTTACATACGGCGGCTCACTCATTCGCCCCGAAGCAACAGGCTACGGCGCAACATACTACGCCGCAGAAATGTTCAAGCACGAGGGTGTCGACATGAAAGGTCTGACATTTGCACTTTCGGGTTTTGGCAACGTAACATGGGGCAGTGCCCTCAAAATCACAGAGCTTGGCGGCAAAGTTATCACAATCAGCGGACGTGACGGTTATGTCTACGACCCCGACGGTGTAAGCACCGATGAAAAAATACACTATCTGACAGTTATGCGTGCTTCCGGTCGTGATGTGGCGATTGATTATGCTGATAAATTCGGACTGCCTTTCCACGCAGGCAAAAAGCCGTGGGAAGTCAAAGCCGATGTCGTTATGCCCTGTGCCACACAAAATGAAATCAACATGGACGACGCCAAACAAATCGTCGCAAACGGCACAAAGTACGTTGTTGAAGTTTCAAATATGCCCTGCAGCAACGAAGCAATGGACTACTTCCAGAAAAACGGCGTAATTTTAGCACCGTCAAAAGCAGTTAATGCAGGCGGCGTGGCTACATCATGCCTTGAGATGAGCCAAAACTCCATGAGACTTGCATGGTCTGCCGAAGAAGTCGACGCAAAACTGAAAGGCATCATGAAAAACATTCACGACGCCTCTGCAAAAGCAGCAAAAGATTACGGACTTGGCTATAACCTCGTTGCAGGCGCTAACATTTCAGGCTTCAAGAAAATCGCCGAAGCCATGATAGCCCAAGGAGTAATTTAATGCCTGACGGTAGATGACATTGTTTTAGTTTATGACAAACCCCCGTCCCCCTGTCATATACCCTCGGCTTTCAGATACTCTTTCAGCTCACGGACCGTATAATTGCGCTCAAGTCTTGGCGAGTAGAGCATGCTGCTGATGATTGCTGCGGCTGCGTTTGTTTCCGTAAACACCTCTTTCAAGTGCTCGGGTTTCCCCGCACCCCCCGAAGCAATAAGCGGCACCGAAACATTTGCCTCGGCAAGCTTCATCATTTCAATGTCGTATCCGCCTGCAGCACCGTCATTGTCAATGCTGTTGATGCAAATCTCACCCGCGCCGAGCTGCTCCCCACGTTTAATCCATTCAATCAAATCAAGCCCGGTCGCCGTTTTTGCCGCGTCAATGTACACCTCGTACCCGCTCGGCTTAGACGGCGTCTTCAACACTTGAGTTGAAAGCACAATACGCTCCGAGCCAAAAGCTTTTGCACCGTCTGCAATAAGCTGCGGATTTCTCACAGCCATGGAGTCAATGCTGATTTTTCCCGCTCCCGCGTCAAACGCTTCTCTCATGCCGTCTACGTCTTTTATCCCGCCACCCACAATAAACGGCACCGACACACGAGCGGCAACCTTTTTCATCGTTTGGGCATCAATATTGCGCTTTTCCGCGCTTGCCATAATGTCAAAGAAAATTATCTCGTCAATTTGTTCACGGCTCATAATTTCAGCCATTTCTTCTGCCGAGGCAATATCTATGTTATCTTGAAACTTATATCCTTTTGTAATCCTGCCGCCGATAACATCAAAGCAGGCTATCAGTCTTTTTGTTTCCATTAATAATATCCTTTCTTAAAATCGTCTTATCACGCTTTTGGGCTTCCTGCGCAGCCGCTTCCTCGGCAGCTAAAACCGCCGCAGCCTCCGCATCTATTGCCGCCCGGTGCTCATATATCAGCTCTCTTGCTCTGTGGAGCACGTCGGACGTGATATATCTTCCGTAAAATTCCTCGTATAAAGCCATTTTCTCATTATGCATCGCCGTCGCAATCGAAACCCCGACGAAGCGCCAATGCCAAGGTTCAAATATGTACCCATGAAATTCTTTATACTCCTCGGGATATCGCAAAATAAAGCCGTATTCATGGGCGTTTTGCATGAGCCATGTAAATAATTCTGAATTTTCAAATCGCGCACTTGTTAAACTGCCGCCATGCGACCTGTGCAGCAAATCAACCGCAAGTCCTGTCTGATGCTCGGAATGTCCCGGCCTTGCGTAGTTTCTGTCTGCAGCTGCTACGCCCCGTGAGCGCGCCCCTCTATTATATAAACTTACTTGCCTCTCGTGCGGGCGGTAGGTTGAAACTATATGTAATCTAAGCCCGTCCTCTGTTATGGCATTTTGCATTAAAAGTATATTCTCCGCCGCTTCCGCTCTCATTAAATATCTCGAGCCAATTTCTGTTAAATCATCCGGCGACCAAAACGACGGTAAAAAGAATGTTTTATTTAATAATATGCTGCTTTCAGTAAAATCCTGCGCTTCCTTAACATCGAGATAGTGTTCTTTATCCAAATCAACATTTACATATGCTATTACGTTGGCAAACGGGATATCCGGATGTTCTGCCCGATACGCCTCATATCGTGCGGCATTTTTTTCGAGATAATGCGGATAAACTCCGCTTTGTGCAAATTCTTTCATCTGCGCGATAAATCGCTCTAAGTCCATGTCCATTTCATCTAAAAATTCAGACAGGCTCAGATACGGCAAAGAAGCATTTTCCTCACTCGCCGACAGAGCAGGCGAAGATATACCTGCAAGTATTAAAAGACTTAAAATTATAGAAACAATGATTTTCATAACGTGCATTATATACCATGGAAAAACACAGTGCAAGACACAGCCTTTCCATAAAATTCTTGACAAATACATCTTTTTTATTTATATTACACAATAATCGAATAACCAAAAATGAATGTCATGGGTAATCGGAAAAGTGTCACTACGTGACACTTGTGTGAAAATCCCGAACAGTCCTGCTACTGTAAAATAGGCGTCGCACTGCGACACCTAACAAGTCAGAAAACCTGCTTCATTTTGCGGCAGCTACAGCGCGCCGCTCTGTAGTGCTTCCACAGAGAATGGAACACTGCATTTGTGTTATTCTCAATGAAAGATAAGGAGAATACCAAAATGAAAACCAAACTAACAGCACTTTCACTCGCAATCGTAATCTTAGCTTCCCTTTTTACGCTCACTGCCTGCACCGAAAACGGCAGCGGCACAACGTCGGGAGCAACAGGCCGCGAAAAGGTTCCCGCACAGGAAATCGGCGACGGCAGAGTTACATTCAGATTTGAAGTAACCGACGACACAGGAACAATAAAAGCATGGAACGTAAACACAGACCAATCAATAGTCGGCGAAGCGCTCCTTGAGGTCGGACTAATCAGCGGCGAGGCGGGAAGCCTCGGCTTGTACGTTACGGAAGTAAACGGGCTTGTTGCAGATTACATGGCAAACGAGTCATGGTGGGGTTTTTATATCGACGGCGAAATGGCAATGGCAGGCGTTGACGGAACCGACATTGAAATGAGTAAAGTTTATGCGTTTATCTATAACATCGAGTAGGCTACCCATTCGTGATATGGCAATATTTGCCGCACTCGCTACGATAATGCTCGTATCGCGCATAAGCATGCAGCTAATCTTAAACATTCACTTGCTCGGTCTGTTTATTGCAGCGATAACATTGGTGTATCGGGCGCGGGCGCTTATCCCGATATATCTTTACATCATGCTTGACGGCATATTTACAGGCTTTGCATTCTGGTGGCAGCCATACTTATATATATGGTTGCCCTTATGGCTAATGTTTATGGCTGCAGGCAAACTAAAGCTGCCAAAAATCGCACAAGTCCCGATATTTATGGTCTTGTGCGGCATGCACGGACTGCTCTTTGGAATTATGTATGCTCCCGCTTGGGCGCTTTATATGGGGCTGAGCTTTAATGCAACCATAGCTTGGATAATCGCAGGAATACCCGCCGACATAATACATTGCATCAGCAACATCGCCCTCGGCACACTGATTGTCCCACTGGCTGAATTGTTAAAAAAGCTTTATCACTCCCAGCTTTTCCAAACCTCTGGGCAGTAGCCCACGGTTGCCACTTTGCTGTTTCTTACTATCGGAGTCTTAAAAAACGACGGATTATCAAGCAGCTTTTCTTCCTTATCCGTTTCGCGAGCCAAATACCTAAGTATTTCGACCCCCTGTGCCTTGTCATCAACCAACGCCTCAAAACCGACGACCGCCTTAACACTCGTCAGCTCCCCTCTGCTGAGACCCTTGTCCAAAATATCTATACGCTGAAATTTGACGCGCCTTTCCTTAAAGAACCGCTCGGCTTTTTTTGTATCATGGCATTTAGATTTTCCAAAAATCTGAATGTTCACCTGCCTGTACCCACCGGCAGCATGACCGATGCTTGGAATACATTATCCTTTGCTTCAAACTTTGTTTCGCCGTTATATCTGCGGGCAACTGCTTTTACCGACGAAACCCCTATGCCGCCGCCGCGTTTGCTCGATGCAAATGTGTCACCTTTTTTTATGATATCACCGGCAAAGCTGTTATCAATGACGATAGCGAGCATATCTCCGATAATCATAGAATTTACCTTAATAAATTTTTTCCCTGTTACTTTTCTCGCGGCCTCAATTGCATTTTCAATACAGTTACCAAAAACAATACATAAATCCGTATCACCCACCGATGTTTTTTCGGGCAGTTCGGTATGCACTTCAACACTGATGCCCTCACGCTTCGCTATGTCGACATAGTAACGCAAAATGGAGCTAACCGCGTAATTTTCACAAAAAGCAAGTCCCGTATCATCCGGCAGAGAAGCCTCATACTCGTTAATATAGCCTGCGAGTTTTTCAGTTTCGCCCGTGTCGGCAAATGATTGAAACACGGATAAATGATGCCGCAGGTCATGCCGTGCTTTTTTTGTTTCGTCGATATGTGTTTGGAGCATCAAATAATATTCTCTTTGCAGCTCAAGCTGATTATCCATTTCCTTGATGCGAATGGTCTTGCTTTGTGAGTGTTCAATTTGAACACCGATATAAAGGACAAGCACAGACAGTGTTGTCGCGATATTTATAAATGTTACACCGTAATATAACATCGCCATACAAAGAGCCATTACGGGCAGCACCATATATGCCAATGAGAAAATCAAGAATTTTCGTTCAAAAATCTTTCGGTAATAAACCACAATTCCCATATTCATAATCAAACCCGCCAGCGGCAACAGCTGCGACAGCCAAAAAATCTCACCTCTGTGATATATGTTGTTCTCATCAATTGTATAGTAAATCCCCGTAAATTGAGAAATTACAGTCAAAACAAGCGAAAACGCACACATGGAAAGCATTGCGGCTTTTAGGCTTTGCGGAACCTTTGTTTTTACTTCAAGATATGCAAACATATAAAATGTAAAAGCCGTTAGCGCCAACGGACCAAAAGCATAGTGCAGGAAATTAGAGATGCGGACTAAATAATACGCATATGGCTCCGGATTTCCTCCCGTTAAGTACGCAACAATATCAAATACAACAAGACCGAGACTGCACATGATATAACTCATAAAAAGGCGTATCATCTTAGTGCCCTTGTCATGCTCTATGAGCACACAGGCATAAACGAGAAGTAAAATAACGATACAAAAAGAGCTTAGCGAAATACTGATATAATTTGAAAGAACCACTTAAATCCCCCTTGCTTGTGCGAATACATAGTCCGTATACGCTTGCTTTACAAGAAGTTTTCCATTCTTGCGTATAGGAACGGCTGTGTAATCGATTAGTATAAAATCATTTTCCGCAACGCTTTTAATAAAGCGCATATTCACAATAAAACTGCGGTGAGTGCGAAGAAAGGTGCTCCCGATAAGTTGCTGCTCCATTTCATCAAGTGTAAAGCGGCATTTTGTTATACCTGTCATTGTGTGTATCAGGCAGTCGTGCGCAAGGATTTCTATATACAGTACATCCTTGAGCGGAATTTTTGTTGTGATTTTATTCGTAACAACCTCGATATATCGAAGTGCATCGGCAAATACCGACATGCAGTCATCGAGGGTGTCTTTAAGCTGCGGGTAGGTTATCGGCTTTAATAAATACTGGAGCGCTTTTACCGAATATCCGTCAAGTCCGTGGTCCGGACTGGTTGTAGTAAAAACAATAATCATGTTTTTATTGGTTTCGCGGATTTTTCTTGCAACCTCTATCCCGTCAATTCCCGGCATATAGATATCTAAAAAAACAATAGACGGCTCATCTGTTTTTATGTAACTCAACTCGCGGGTAAACGCTTCTCCGTTTTCATAAGCGCAAATATCCACTGTTGCGTTTATTTCATTCAGATACGTTTCAATAATGGATTGCAATGAAGTTCTGTCTGCCAAAACATCGTCACAAATGATAATTTTCAATGCAGTTGTCACCTTTTCCATGCTCATTATATACTACTATATCATATTTTGCACATCTTTCAAATTAGTAATGTACCTTTCATGCCAAAAACTGTCCGTTTATGCCATTTCTATTGCTTTTTTATATGTAAATCAATACCTTATATTAAAGTATCGAAGTTTTGCACACGGTAGTTTACAGCAGAAAAGGAGTATGTTTATGTTAGGTAAAAAACTTCTGTTAGTTGAAGACGACGAAAAAATATTGGCTTTTAACAAAGCGCTCTTTGAGGGACGCGGCTTTTCTGTGGGTGCCGTCACGACAATAGCGCAAGCTAAGGAAGCCCTTGAGCATGAAGAACCCGACCTAATCATTTTAGATGTAAACCTGCCCGACGGAAGTGGTCTTGATTTTTTGCAGGAACTGCGAAAGGTTTCAAAAGTTCCTGTGCTTATTTTAACCGGTTATGACAAGGATAAGAACATCATTGCAGGTTTTGAAAGCGGCTGCAATGATTATTTAGCCAAGCCTTATACCTTTGATGTGTTGCTTGTTCGCGCAAAAAATCTGCTCCAAGACGCTGTGCGGGTGGCAGACACGATATCTGTCGGCGAGCTTAGGTTGGATTTAATCTCAAACCGTGCGTATATAAATGACGAGGACTTGAACTTAACGGAAAAAGAATTCGGTCTAATACGCTTTTTCGCGCAAAACGAGGGCAATATTATAAGCGCCGATGATATTTATGAAAAGCTCTGGCGGCAGCCTATGGTTGGCGACAAAAATGCCCTGCAGGTTGCTATTGCACGTCTTCGCAAAAAGCTTGAGCCCTCGGGATATGATATTGTTTCAATCCGCGGCAAAGGATATGTGCTAACCAAAGCTTGATGAAAAACACCCGCCGCTGCGGCGGCACCCTCTTTACTAAAGAGGGCTTGAAAGGGCTTCCTCAATTTTTCTAAGGGAGTCTTTTTCCATTTCTCTTTTTATCTCTTTTAGATACTCGGAATATTCAACATTTTCTGTGCCGTATGTTAAATTTTCCGTATATTCAAGAGGAAGCCATGTTTTAATATCCGCTTCATTGTGAGACGCAATTGCTTCAAGCTTATCAAGCGCTTTGAACAACTTTGCTTCCTGCGTCTCGAGTTTCGCCATTTCTGCAAAAAGCTCCTTAAATTCGCAAGACAGGCTATCGGGAAGATGCTCAAGCAGCTCCCTCGTCGCCTGTTCTTCCTTTTTTGTGTCTTCTTTAGTTTTGTAAAACGACGGAATATCACCTGTTATTGCTTCGCCAAGGTCGTGAATTAAACACATCTTGACGACTTTCTCAATGCAAACATCAGGAAATTCATCAGCCACCAAAAGTGCCATAACAGCGGCACGCCAACTGTGCTCAGCTACACTCTCCTGTTTTCCGCTCGATGTCCAGCTGTGGCGTGTGTTACATTTTAACTTTTCAATGATACTTAAAAACTCAATTAACTTCCTTGGTTGCATAATTTCCTCCATATAAGCGTGAAGTTATTATAACATAAATGCAAAGCACAAAAATGTAAGGTTCAAAATATAGACAATATGTAGAGTTTTTGCTATATTCTAACAATACTTTGTTAATTTTCGGGAGTTCACCAATGAGTAAAATCGGGCTTTCTTTAAGAACTAAAATCGGATACGGCTTTTGTGCTGCCGCAGAGTCTATTCCCGGTAATCTCTTGGCGGTTTATTTTGTCTTTTTTCTGACCGATATCGTTGGCGTCAGGGCATATATTGCAGGAATAATTTTCTTCATTGTCCTTTTGTGGGACGCACTCATCGACCCGATAATCGGCGGCTTATCGGATAATTATGTAACAAAAAAGGGGCGGCGGCTTACTTGGATGAAGCTTAGCCTTTTACCTTTAGCTATTGCGATTTTTCTCTTGTTTTTACCTCTTGAAATAAATAATCAGCTTATCGAAACCCTCTTTTATCTCTTTGCTGCTATATTTGTCTGCTCCGCTTATTCGGCATTTGCGATACCATACTTTGCCCTGTCTTCAGAAATCACACCAAAGCACGAGGAGCGAAATGTCCTGCGTTTTTCAGCAATGATTTTCTACTATCCCATTCTTCTTATTGCAACATCCGGTCCTATGCTCATTTGGGAAATGGCGGAAGAAGCCGGATTTTCGGACCGCGCGGCTTGGGGATTGGTCGGCGTTGTTTTTGCAGTTCTTCTTCTGATTTTTTGCGGCATCGGTCTTTTTTTGCTCCGAAAAAGCGAAAAGAGCTCAATAATAACCGCTCTTGAAAATAAACAGGCGCGAAACGACGAAAAGAAAAATTATTTCAAGATTTGGAAAGAGTTGTGGCAGCACAAAAGCTTTAAGAAAATAATCATTTTTATAATTGCAAACATGCTTGGGTTTTCGATGATTAATACGGTAATTGTGTATTTCTTGACTTACAACATGTCAATGAGCGAGGGTGAGCAGGCAGTGTTTTGGGTAGTTTATATTGCAATTATATGTACAACCTTGCCTTTTGTGACAAAACTATGTAATATATTTGGTAAGCGCCCTGTGACTCTCGCTGTTATGATACCTGCCATTGTTTTGGGAGTTATACTGTTTTTTACCGGAGTAAACTCATATCTTGTGATGTATCTCTACGCCGCTGTTATTGCAATTAGTTCTTCTTGCTTTTTTACATTTTATCTTGCATTTGCCCATGACTGCGTTGAGATTGATGAGTTTAAGACAGGCAAAAGGCGGGACGGCTCTTTATCAGCACTCGCTTCTCTCGCACACCAAATAGGTTTGGCTCTGGCGCTGCCTTTCACGGGCTTTTTCTTAGAACTGACCGGATATGACGGGACGGCAAAGGCTCAGTCCGAAACCGCACTCTCCGGCATCATTACCATTGCTACAATAATACCTGCCCTACTTTCTTTCATATCTTTTATGTTCTTGTGGTTTTATCCGGTAACAAAGAAAAAATACAATCTGCTGCATTCCGCTTTGGAGCGTAAAAGAGCAGGAGAAGAATATTCAACAGAGGGTTTTGCAGATATTTTATAAACTAATCGGAAAGGGTAAATACTATGGATATTTCTGTGACACAAGACGGCGACACAACCGTTATTGCCATTCCTGAGCACCTCGACGTTTTGACATCCCCGTTTCTAAAAAACATCCTGACTGACGTAATTTCGGCGACAAAAAATGTAGAACTTGACTTTTCAAACACTGCATTAGTTTCTTCTGCGGGGCTTCGTGTTCTGTTGCAGGCACAAAAAACCTTTCAAAAATCAGAGATAAAGATGACTTTTGAAAATGTATCCCCGGGGGTAATGGAAGTGTTTGATTTTACCGGTGTTTCAAAAATATTTAACATTGTTTAACTTATTTGCGGGGGCTTGGAAAAGCTGATGAAAAGAAAAAAACGGGGCATAAAAAGTAAAATAACCGTTGCGATTATCGTAATGGGGATATTCTTATCCCTGTTTGTAGGTATAGGGGTCTTTCTTATAAGCTACACACATGTGTCTGCACAGTATTCAAGACATGCTTTTGCTTCCGCAAAAACCGCACGAATGCTCGTAAACGGCGACACTGTTGCAGGCTTTCTCGAGAGCGGAAAAAATGATGAATACCTTGAAACATACGCTGCGTTAAAAGAAATAAAATCAGCTCTTGATATTACATATCTTTATGTCGTTGTGCCGGAATTTGAAACCGACTCCGTTTTATATATTTTTGATATTTTTACCGAGGGTAATGACCCCGCGCTTGTCGGTGATTTGGGTGAAGTTTTATTAGACTCGGAGTCTGCCGCTTTTACCATGGGAGTAGAGGCATACCGCACGGGAAACATTGAAGAGCGTTCAATTGTTTCACTCACTTATTACGGTTGGCTTGTTTCCGCATATGTACCGATTTTCGCCTCCGACGGCTCGGTCACTGCGGTTATGGGTGCTGATATTTCGATGAACCGTATAATCGGCGAAATTGTAATGCAATCTTTGCAAATGCTTTTTATGACGATTGCGGTTCTTGCAATACTCTTATATATACTGCGTTTTAATGCAGGTAAGCAAATTGTCACTCCCACCATGAAACTCTCAGAGCATATGGACTGCTTTGACCCCGATGACGGAAAATTAGATGCTATAGAACTGCCCGAAACCGGCGACGAATTTCAAACCATAGCAGAGAGCTTTAACCGTATGGTTAGGGACATTCGCTACTATATGGAAAATCTTGCCACAGTCACTGCAGACCGCGAGCGCATAGCCACCGAGCTTGATGTCGCAACGCAAATTCAAGCAAGTATGCTGCCTTGTACTTTTCCTGCATTTCCCGGGCGGGGTGATTTTGATATTTACGCTGCTATGTTTCCCGCACGGGAAGTTGGCGGCGATTTCTACGATTTTTTCTTAATCGACGAGAATACTCTTGCTGTGGTTATTGCAGATGTTTCAGACAAGGGTATCCCCGCAGCGCTCTTTATGGTCATTGCGAAAACGCTCATAAAAAAAGCCGCTTTGGACGGCAGCTCACCAAAAGACGTTTTTGAAGCGGTAAATAATCTGCTTTGCGAAAATAACGATGCAGGAATGTTTGTTACGGCATTTATGGCATATATCGACATTCCCTCAGGACGCTTGACCTATGTAAACGCAGGGCATAACCCGCCGCTTATTAAACAAAACGGTCACTATCGGTTTATGGAGCCGGATCCGTGTCTTATGCTTGCATACATGGAAGATATGCAATATTCGCAAGGGGAAGTTTTACTAAAAGCCGGGGATATGTTATTTTTGTATACCGACGGTGTTACGGAAGCAGCAGATAAGGGCAGGCGGCTTTTTACCGGCGAGCGGCTTCTTGAAACGGCAAATAAAAATTCAAGTGGCTCGGCAGAGGAATTTATTTCCGCGGTAAAAAAAGAAGTGGATATTTTCGCAAACGGCGCAGACCAAGCCGACGATATAACAATGCTCGCTTTTGAGCTTAGCAGGTGATTAAGTGGACAATCAAAACGACGCGTATAAGTCGCAGCAAAAGGTATCTGTCATAACTATTATATCCGAGCTGCCAAATGTTATTGCTCTAACCGTTATGACATTTCTCAGCGGTTCTGTCATAATGGCTTTGGACACATTTGAGTCCATTGCAAATGTCATTCAAGGCACACTTACATATAAGCTCTCGAAAAAGATGCAGGGCGACCCCAGCTTTAAGTATGATTACGGCATGGGGAAAATTGACGCATTCGGCAGCTTTATTTCAGCTTCGATTTTATTTATCGGACTTGCCGCAATCCTTGCAGGCTCAATAAATGCGATTATCAACCCGAGCAGCCCGTCTGATTTGCTTATTTTGGCTGTCATAATAAAAGTCATCAATGTCATCTTTGATATATATCTTCTCTACAAGCAAAATAAAGTCGTAAAAATGAGCGACAGCCCTATGGTGCGCTCAGCTTTGATATTTTTGAAAAAAGACCTTTTAACAGATTTGGTCGTGCTTATAACCGTTGCCGTTGCGTACATTTTCAGAGCACAGCCGCTTATCGTATACTTTGAGCCTGTGGTATGTATTTTATGTGTAATATATGTTGCGTTCTTAAATGTAAAGCAAATACGCAGCTCCATGTCAAATCTGCTTGATAAAACACTCGATGAAGAAACGCAGCTGCAAATAATAAATTGCGTAACAAAAATATGGAGCGACATTGATGAGTTTAAGGGTGTGCGTACAAGGCGTTCCAGTCATACTGTCTTTATTGATTTGTTGGTAACATTTGACGACGATAAGAGGTACAGCGAAATTTATGAGGTGTATAAGGAGTTTGAGCTTGCAGTAAAAGAGGTTCTCCCCGACAGCATAACCTCATTTGTCATCGGCGAATAACAAGGGGACGCAATCCCTGCGAGGGGGAGGGGTTTGTCAACTCAATCTCGAAACGATATGTTGATTTCGTAATCTTCCGTTTTTGTTTCTATCATATACACAAAGAAAGTAATGTCATTAATTGACACTTCAAGCGCCTCTAAGGCAGCAATCACTGCATTTGTGATTACTGCCGTATTTTCGTCACCCAGTTGTGGTATTTCAACTGCAATTTTTGCCTCTGCTGTGTTTTGCGGTGAGTTTAATAGCTCTGCGATTAAAGAAATAATATTTTCGTCAAGAGCCGACTGCTGCCCGGGTGAAAATAAAAACGTCATCACACCGGCATTCAAATTAAAATCAACAAGATTAGACGACGGGTCTGTCACATCTGTTCCGTTTTGGTTGTTTTCGGGAGGCAGCTCGGGAGCTTCCCTCAGTAGCGATAAAACAGCAAGAACCAATGACAAAACAATAAGAAAAAATGCAACAATTGTTACAACCAAGAATTTTCCGCGTTCGGTTAAGACATAATTTCTCATTCCTTGTTTTCCTTACTTGCTTGGCGACGTCAATTTCATCACTTTTCTCTTCATAGTTTTTTGCCGTAGAGCCATAAACACTGCTCCAACCACGACCAATGCTCCAAATGATAGTATTATCCACCATAAATTGCTCCTAAGCCACGCTCCAAGCCCTGCTCCACTTTCGGGTTCTTTGAACGGGGGTACAGTAACATCCGGCGGCGGCTCAGGCGGCTCGCCGTCATCGGGCGGACGCACGGGCGGACGCACGGGCGTATGCGGAGTATTATCATCGGGTTCGGGCGAGGGCGATGGTGTCGCCGGGGGTTCAGTCGGCGACGGGGTTTCGGGGGTCGGCTCGGGGGTTGGCGGCTCTTCCGTCGGCGGCAACTCCTCCGTCGGCGGTTCGGGGGATTGCTCGGGCGGCTCTTCTTCAAATTCTTTCCAATTTGCGGTTATAATTACATCATTATCGGGCATAACAAAACTTGTAACAGCTTCGTTTTCATCTTCAAATTCCACTCCCTGTGAGTTTGTGCTCCAGTTTTCAAATGAATAGCCGTCGGCAATACCCGCATCAAGCGTAACGGGCATACGGGGTTCAAACACACGAACAGGGTCAGATTGACCCGTCGGAGCAGTAACTCCTGTAGGTGAGTTGAGTATTATCACTTGATATGTTACAGGCGGTAGCGTCGCCGCCGCTTGCGATACTAAAAGCGAACCTGTTATTTCTTCGGTGATTGTGTTGCCGATACCAACAGTGCCCGAGCGCTGTTCCCCTGTGTTTACACCGATGCTCAAGGTTACTGTGACTGTTGCGCTCTCGTCGCTTACAAATTCAACTTGAAGATTACTCGGCAATAACCATGCGGGAAACTCTGTAATACCAAATACATTTGCTTCTTCAAGCAGCTCCTGTGTTAGATTTATGCCTATTACATCAAACTTTGCCGTGTAGATTATACCCTCTTCCGATATATTTTCAAATATCTGTGCTGTTTCAAGGCAGGGCGATATTGATAAAATCTCCGACGGCATAAGCGGTGTTGGAATTTGCCCCACTGTTTCAGCTCTGCTTTCGAGAGTTCCCGTGTAATTATCAATGCCTGTTATTTTGACCGTGATACTTGAATTTTCGGGGTCTTGCTCCGGCGCACCTATTATATAAGTATTACCTGTCGCGTCATCTATTAACAAACCGTCTCTATACCACGCGAAGATGAGGTCAACTTCTGTAATTTTTGCACCTGCGGGAACACCAATAACGCTTGTCAAGTCTGCCGTCAAAATACTGCCCTCAGCTATCCGCCCGTCAATCGGGTCGGTATCTGTGACAATAATAGCGACATTGCCCGTTAGTGGTCGCGGGTCAATATTTGCCGTGCCAAACAGCGGCTCTTCCACAGGCGCATCGTAATTTTCATTACCGTTAATACCCCACTCTAACGCTGTTATTTCAACATCCTCTCCCACATCAGAGCTGTCAAACAAAACGCTTCCTGCTCTTACCGTAATCTTCTCGATATCAATCGGTAAAACACCAATAAGTGTTGGCGCGAGCGCTACTGTTGCATTTTTGTTACCGTCATATATTTTATCATTTGCGCTGCCGACAGACCAAGACAGCTGCAACGAAGTAATCTCTGCGTCGCTTTCTTCCGTAAGCTCATCTTCCGACAGTTCGTAATTAACTTCCCAGTCTTCGGTCAGTGTAATATCTGTTGCTATCACATTCTTGTTTGTTCCTGCATTCATATCAACAAAAGCAAACGAAGCCGTCACTTCGGGCTCTTCATCGCCTACGGCGCCCTCAAGTGAAATAGTCGGCTGTGCCCCTGTAATTGTGGTCTCGCCGTTATACTCTCTACCTGTAACATCCGAGACATCAAGTATGGGTGTTAATGTAACTTTTGTAATATTTGCAAGCGCAAACACGGGCTGCTGTGAGGGCGCGGTATAGTTGCCGTCACCGCTGATGCCCCAATCGACACCCCAATCTGCCGCTGTAATCTCTATACCGTCCTCGGCGTTTATGCTCTCAAAGTTTACTGTGCCGGTGGCTACCGTGATATCATCACCCTCAACTACCCCCACCAGCGTCGGAGCGCTAAGCACTGTTGCTGAGTTCGTTCCGTCATAAGGCTTATCATTTACCGTATTTCCTGTGCTCCATGTGAGCTGACGCGGTGTGATGTTTGCATTTTCAAAGAGCGGCTCGGCTGTTGGCGCTATGTAGTTTCCTATGTCCTCGCCCTCTACGCCCCAACTTGCAGCAGTAATCCCTATACCGTCTTCGACGTTTATTCTATCAAAACTTACTGTGCCTGCGACCACTGTAACATCATCATCTTCAATTATTCCTAACAGTGTCGGGGTTATAAGTACCGTTGCATCTGACTTTCCGTCATAAGGTTTATTATTTACCGTGCTCCCTGTGCTCCATGTTAGCTCGATAGCTTCAATGGTCACGGTTACTTCACCAAAATACGGATAATATCCTGTACCCGGGCGTGTTATCCTATAAAATACTTTTGTGTCCGTTGTTACGTTTCTAAACTGCGGATTGACCTGTGTCCACGGACCTCCCTCGCCCCCTCCGGCTACTGTGCTGTAATGTATTTCGCCGCCTCCGGCAGCTATACTTACCGATATACTATGATAGTCCCCGTCGTATGTAACATCAACTCCCTGCGCAGTAACACCGGGAATATCTATTCCTGTAATTGTATATGTCCCCACATAAATAGCCGTTGCTGCGGTGTAGTTACCACCCTCTGCTATATTTGCATACACTCTTATTGTACCCGTCGACACAGGCGGAGTTTCTGTGAGCGCATCGCCGTTGAGGCTGTACAAAACCGTGATACTTCCCAATCGCTCTACACCGGAAGCAGCGACGACTTCGGCAACGGGGGGCGTAGTCAAGAAACCCTCCTGCCACGAAATAGTGACACCGGGCATAGTGGCTGTCAGCTCTGCCGCCTTTGGCTCTATTTTGGTTATAATAAACAGGCTGTCGAGCGAAACAGTTGCCGCAGTATATCGCGCGCCCTGTTCTATCTGTGCTCTGATTTGATAATTTCCGGCATTTGTCGGAGCTGTGCTGCTCCATGTTGTTCCGTTTTCACTATACTCAACAGTAATTCCGCCAATCCCTGCAGCACCTGTCACGGTAGCCTGCTGCTGACTCTTGTTATATGGTACGGAAGTTGGAGTATAGCTCAAGTCAGCAAGCACAGGTGTTCTTCTTGCCACCTCTGCCGTCGCGGGCGAAGTTAGCTCGTTGTTTGTGTTTTCTGTGCCGACCGTAACGCTTATTGTCGCTTCTATATCAGCAGCTGTGAGGGTATATGTGGAATTTGTTGCACCTGTTATTGGTATGTCGTTTCTGTTCCACTGGTAGGTAAAACCGTATAAAACACTATGTCCCTCGGGGGCGCCCGGCGGGTCGGCAAAAAGTCCGCTTATATCTGCTGTCAGCGTCTCGCGATATACAGCACTTCCGGAAATTGCAAGAGTTCCGTCGAGCGCAGCTTTTAGTGTCCAAACCTCTCTGCTCGGACTTGACGAAGATGCATTATGGTTATCATCACCCGGCAACCTTGCAAAGAAGTAGTATGGTGTGTGCGGTGATAAGTTATCAAACGTAAGGAATGTAAGGATTGATTGTGCGTCAGCCCAATCTGCCTCACTTGACGGTGGTGTATTTGACGTTCGCATAATAAACTGTGCATCTGTAATATTATACAAAGTTATGCTCACTGCCGTTGTGAGAGAAGCGTTTGCTGTCGGGGCAGCGGGTGCATCCTGATTTTTCTTGAGGACGGTGACAGGCACATTTGTCGTAGCTGTATTAAAGTTTGCCGCTAAATCACCTGTAATCGCATCTGTGCCCGTCGGTGTAAAAATCATTTCATATGAACCGCTTTGTGCTACTGTCGGTTTGAATGTTGCCGCATCACCTCTTGTAAACGTAAATGTACCGCTGACAGCCATACCGTTAAACGTTGCAGAGCCTGCTATGCCGAGTGCAGCCGCTTGGGAAAGCGTATCCTCGTATGTTAACGTTAAACCTGTCGGCCATGTTACGCTTGGGTTTGCCTTTGCGACAGCTACTGACCGCAGCTCAAACCCCGATGCGCCCGTTGTTGTAACTCTGGCATATGTAGTTTCATCAGTCGGAATAAAGGTCATGCTGTGTGATTGTGTGCCTGCATTTCCGACACGAGTATCGGGAGCCGCTGCAACCACCGACCAGACGAATGTTCCGGGCACGGGAGTGCTTTCAAAAACTGCCGAGCCGGCGGTTGTTGTTCCGGCTGTTGATACACTTGAAAGCGTTTGCCCGTATGTTGCTGAAAAACCTGTCGGCCATGTTACACTCGGCATGTCAAGTGCCTTTATGCTTACATTTATTGTAAGTGTTGCAGATATGCCGTCGCGGGTAAACGTAACCGTAAAGCTTCTGCCTACAATATCAACCGCAGGACGGGTGGTTGTTATAATTATTTTGTTTTCGTCGGCATTTGTTGAAAACGAAATATGAACATTTTCTGTAAAAGTTCCATGTCCTGTATCATTTCTCACAAGAGTTATAGTCCCCGAGCCTGCCACTGCCACTTCTCCCGGATTAGTTGTATTATTTGCCTCTGTGACGCTCACAGTTGTTGGGGAAAGCGATATTGGACCAACTTGAGACACGGAGAGCGTGCCTGTAATTCCCGAAGAAATCGCGGGGTCTGTGCCGATTGTAACCGTACCGCTACGTAATGTTCCCGGATTATTTAAGGGTACCGTCAGCGCAATGGTAACAGTAGCCGTGTTGTTGCCTGTTACTTCTACATTAATACTTCCTGCAGTAATCCATGCGGGCACACTAAGAAACTGAGCACGGATTGACGCTTTTACTTCATCTACATTATCCGAGAAATTCGTACCGCTAACATTAAAAACTGCATTAACCGGTGCTCCGCTGCCGTGCACGCTGACATTTGCAAACGCTGTTACGGTCGGCGCAGTCGGTGTAATCGAAGTAATCTGCGGCGGCGGTGTAATTTTTACGTTAAGCACAAATACATCTTCAAATCCACCGACAGATACCGTTACCTCTCTGTCAGTTATTGTTACCGGCGCTGTACGACTGCCACTGATTGTTATTTTGAATTGATGACTTTGAGCAATAACAGGTTCTATCAAAGCTGTCAATTCAGTCGGTAGTGCGGGTGTAAATGTAATATCACCGATTGAAATAGTTTCTGATACATTAGTGCTTAAAATAAAGCTGTCACTAAGTGCTGTGTTGGTAATATCAATTTTAGCGGGTGGTATGATTTCTAAAAACGGCAGGTCTATATGTATTAACAGCGTTTTATCCACTCCGTCAAGGCTGATAGTTACTTCATGCGGACTTCCCTCAGTATTATCAGCATCTGTCAGGTATGATGTGCTTTGAACAAGTATTGTATTGTTTCCGCTTGGCGTAACTGTCAAACCTGTAGGCAAAGCAGAAGCAGGCACAGCAGTTAATGTGCCTGCGGGTGTGATTGTCCCGATTGTAACATCCCCTGTCAACGTGACATTTATCGTTATTGTTCCGAGTGTGCTAATTGTCACAATTTCAGAAGACAGATTTAAGTTTATCCGTTCAAAACGCACACGCACATCTGTATTGCTGTTAATGTTACTTAGTGTCAGTACCAAACCACCGGATGATGCATCTGCTTCTTGAGGTGTTCCGCCAACTGTCCACTGTGCAACACGATAGAACCCGGGGGCGGTTGGTAGCGACGCTGTGAAAACGACTGTGGAGCCGTCTTCTATTACCGCACCACTTGTTATTTGTGTATCATTGGCGAGTTTTGCAGATATTCCCCCACTATGAGTACCGACAACTCCATAACTCACCGTGCGACCCGGTATAAGTCGCCTCTCAACAAAGACATCATTTGCAGGCATTAAAAAACTGACAGTATTTCCATCTCCTATAACTCCCGGGTTAACGTCTGTCGGTGTCGTCCCTTTATGAGCAAACCACCTAACGAAAAAGTTGCCCCCCGGAGCAGGCGCCGAGAAAGTAATGTTTGTCCCTGCCAAGACATCATCTCCGGGGTCATACGTCGTTGCACCTGCCGTTGCTGTGATTATTTTGTCGGTATCGTCAAAAAACAGCTTTGAAGTAAGAAGTGCAAAATCTACATATACTGTAATATTCCCTGTCATATTTAGTGTTGCAGAGTTATTGCCGTCTTCACCGCCACTTGCAAAGCTACCTCCTATAATCGTCCACTTTGTGCCAAGACCTGGAGACGGATTTGCTGCGAACGTTACAAGAGTATCTGCTAATAGTGACGTAGGTGTAGGCTCCAACAACCATATCGGGAACGCGATATTCCCATTAGCTAACAAAGAACCATTCCCACTATTTATGTACACTGTTAGGGTGTACGATGTCGCATTAAACGGCATAAACTCATTTTGTGCCAATGGTTGTTCGGTTGTATTTTCCTGCTCATCAAAACCCGTCATAAATCCCGAAGCAGACCCTATAAACAAAACAAATGAAAGAAGTATGGCAATAGCTTTATCTGTAAGTGTATAACGCATAAATTACCAACTCCTTTCTTTAAGATAAATCAATCGTCAAAACGACATATCAATACCACTTTATTATACAGCATAGCAGGTGCAGTTTCAATGCTATGTTGCCCTAAAGTTTTGACCAAAAAATTCCGATATTAAAAGTAGAAAAAGGATTTTTCGATTTTATTCATGGACGAGTTTTACAAACAAGCGGAAAGAAACTCAAAACTATGAGAATACAAAACAACATAATTGCCGATAATTCTCACCGACAGCTTGGATTAAACACAAGCAGTTCCGGAGTTAATATCGAAAGACTTAGCTCAGGATTTCGGGTAAACCGCGCAGCAGATGACGCTGCGGGTCTTGCTATTTCCGAAAAGATGAGAACCCAAGTGCGGGGACTAAATCGCGCAAGCCTAAATATTCAAGACGGCGTATCTCTCTTGCAGGTTGGCGACGGCGCTTTGCAGTCGCTTCATACCAAAATGCAAAGATTACGCGAGCTTGCCGTGCAATCTGCCAACGGCACAAACCAAGAGCTTGACCGAAATGCAATACAATTAGAGTTCGGAGAGTTGACTTCCGAAATAAACAGCGTTGTATCTATGACAAACTTTAACGGCAGATTATTATTTGACGGTAATGTTGGTGCGTCTTGGGAATATAATCTCGGCAAAATAACAACACCATTCACCACAAGCATTCCCGCAGGCGGCGATTTTGTTGCACCGCTCCCTGTTCCGGGTTGGACTCCTCCTGTCGGTTTTGGCGTTTTTCCCACACCGGTTCCCAACTTGGATACTGCAACTTTTCCGTCAAGCGGAGTATTTGCCATGCAAATTGTTACCCCTGCAGACGGCACGCTCAATGTGGTATTAGATTTTGCAAGTGTTTATAACAGCACACCGGGGGATTTATCCTTAAATAACATTCTAACTTACTTCCGTAACGAATTTAACAACTTAGGGGTGGGTCACGTTGTAGACAACATTCGTTATACAGGCACCGGAATTGTTTTTGATTTCCCAATGGACGGCAGCACGCTAACAGGAATTATGGGAAAACCGGGAGCTGTTTTTCCCGCACCCGCTACATCGCTTCCACGCGTTTTCGTCGGAGTTGGTTCTTCAGGCGGCTTTGAGTTTCCGGGATATGCCGGCGCAGACCAGCGCAACTCATTAAACGGCACACCTACACTCTGGTCATCTTCTCCTTTTAGGACAAACCCACATGGCGTAATTATTAATGCTTCTACTGTTTTTGTAAATGATGCCTTTTTTGGCAGCAATGACACCCTGCTGCCACCCGCAGGCGCAAATGCACCGAGCGGAGGTTTTACAAGCGTAACCCTAACCGTCGGCGGCACACCCACAACACTAAATCTCGTGCCGGGCAACTACACAAGTATCGAGGCGTTTGTTAATGCAAACAAGAGAGCCTTTGAAACCGCTATGCCGCGTGGCTTTAACCTTGACATAGACAGCGAGACAGGCAGACTGCTTATTACAACAGTGAGTAAAGACGGCACAAATCCTCCCGTTACCCTCACAACAAACCCCGGCACATCTGCAGCGCTTCTCGGGTTTGGAACACTTGGTGCTGTTACGACGGAGCGCGAACCCGGCGGCTATCTGCTAATCCAATCCGGAGCTAACGAGGGCGACGGAATTGAAATAGAAATTCCGCGTCTTTGCACACGCTCTTTGGGACTTTCCATAAGACGCCCCGAAGACGAAAGAGATGCTGCCGACGGTGGAAACGAGCATATTAACAGACTTGGCGCAGACGGATACGCAGTTGCCGCAAACGTTGCGGGCAACCCCATGGAACACAGCCTTGATGTCACATCACATGACACAGCGTCTGCCGCTATAACGGTTCTGTCAAACGCAATTAATATCATCAGCATAGAGCGTGCACGTATCGGCGCACAGCAAAACCGGCTTGAGTACGCCATGAGCAATGTTGACAATACCGCAGAAAATCTGCAAGCAGCCGAGTCACGCATCAGAGATGCAGACATGGCTGCCGAAAAAACCGAACTTGTTAAAAATCAAATATTGCAGCAGTCGAGTATTGCAATGCTCGCGCAGTCAAACACCCTGCCGCAGGGAGTGCTTCAACTGTTAGGTTAGGAGAATGCGAACATAACAAAATTAAATGCAACCCACCTGAAATCTTTGCGAGAGAGGACATGATTTCAGGTGGGTTTACATTCTGTACGCTATTACCCTTGCGGGAGCATTAGAATATCGCCAAAGACGTCTTCCCATGCAGCGCGACGCTCATTAATAACTTCGGTGCCGCGCCATGACAATAGCTCTTCCATTTCAAAATCATATACTGCATCAAAGTCATCTTTGGAAGCGGCCATCGCCCTTACGAAAACCCTGTTACTCCTGTCGGTGATATTTGCCCTGCCTTGTTCTGCTTCAATGTTGGCTATATTGCCCACATCGAACTCCCTTATATCAGTTGCTTGAACTTCTATTGCTCTTGCTATAATACGCGGTTCAAAAAGAGGGAACCCAAGCGCAAGAGTTAAGCCCTCAACCTCGGCACTTATATATGGCTGGAGACTGAGTCCTGCCGAGTTTGTAACAAGAGCTATATCGTGGTTTCTTCCCACTCTCATATAGTAGGGGTCTGTTGTATCTTCGATTGGAATGCTTAAGAACGCACCATTGTCAAGCACCTCGTAGTTGATGCCCTCAAATCCGATTTGAAGCGTAAATCTAACTTCGGGTCTGCACAGCATATCATAATACAAAAGTGCTGCTACCGGGTCTGTGTTTATTGCCGGGATGAATAGTGTACGGTCATTACCGCCGCCGAGGAGCTTGCGGTAGACACCTGCGTCGTTTTTGAATGTGTCAACAGCAATATAGTTTGCTTCCGGTCCGACAAGAGCTTGAATACTCCCGTTCCAACCATCTGCATCGCCACGGTATGGCATATCGAAGCTATGCGAAGCTACTGCACCGACCCAACCTGCTTTGATATAGTTATCGGGCGTACTATTGGTGTTTGAAAAAAGTGCAAAGTCGGAATGAATAAGCCCGTCATTAAACCATTTATTCAAATAACGGATAGCTTCTTTTATGCCCGGATAGAAGATGTTTCTTTCACCCCCCCACCCGTAAACATAGAGGTCCTTGTCTGTGATGTCATCGGGAATAAAGCTGCCTATCATTTGTCCCGCAACCCAACCCGGATCATCTGTCATGTGAAGAGGTATCATATGTTCCGCATCATCGCCGAGAAGCAGCTTCGCATTGTCTTTGAAAGCGTAGAGTAATGCTTCAAACTCTTCGAGGTTTGTCGGCAGTTCCATTTCCAGCTTTGCTACCCAATCTTCGCGGATAAACGGAATGTATCTTTGGTTTGTCGGCATTTTACTTACAAACGAAAAGATTTCACCTGTGTCTCTATCTTGGTTTGCATAGAGACGACCTGCACCAAGCCAACTCCAAAGGTTCGGGAAGATATCTCCGCTACCCTCCAAGTATGGAGCTATGTCTACAACTGCACCTTGTCTTGCAAACTCATTAACTGCCTGATAGTTGTATGTCACGCATACATCGGGTGCGATTTGTTCAGTGAGAAGCAACAACATGTTTTGATCCTCACCATGGCGCGGCGAGTCGACAAACTCGGTAACTATAATGTTGTGCCACTCAAGTGCTTTTTCTGCAAGATATGCTGTAAAAGCTGTGTTTGGGTCTTCATTATCACTGCGGTCCCATGTAAGAACTCTTATTTCACGCGGCTCGATGAAACGGACATTACCGTTGGCATCAATTTCCAGTCCCAATTCTTCAAAGCGGTCTTGTGTTGTCGGGGGCGGCTCATCCGGAGGTGCACCCACCGGCGGACCTTGTGTCGGTGGCGGTGTCAACACCGGCTCATCATTACCGCCGCAGGCAGCAATGATAGTTAAGCACATCAACATTGCCAAAAAAAGTGCAAAAATTCTTTTCATTCTTTTTCCTCCTAAAATGCTTTAATTTATAACAAGGAACATTATGCTCCTAATTATTCTTTTACCGAACCGAGCGTAACCCCGGCTACGAAATATTTTTGCAAAAACGGATAAACAAGTAGAATTGGAACTGTTGCTATAACTATTGTCGCCATAATCACTGCTTCCGTCGGGGCATCACCTGTTGAGCTATCAAATTGACTTACATCAATAGAGGTCATCCTTTGCTGTACTCTGTAGAGAAGAAGCTGAATAGGGTCCCACTTTCTTGAATCCGGTGTTCGCAGAAATAAAAGCGCATCCCCATACCCGTTCCAACGCCCGACGGCATAAAACAAAGATATGGTGGCAAGGACGGGTTTTGAAAGCGGCAGATATATCATCATAAGAGTTTTGAAAGGCCCCGCTCCGTCAATCTCGGCAGATTCGCGAATACTATCCGGTATTCCGTAAAAGAACGAGCGCATTAGTATTACATTAAATATACTCAGCGCAGACGGCAATATAAGCACTAAAGGATGATCAACCAATCCTAAGCTCCTCATAAGCAAAAAAGTGGGTATCATACCGGCACCGAAGTACATTGTAAAAATCATAAATACATTAAGCGTTTTTCTGCCCTTTAGACCTTTATAAACAAACGGAAATGCGCATAAGACTGTTAACACCATTGAAACGACCGTACATATAACTGTGAGTATAACAGTCCAAGCCAGAGACCATGTATATTTTGTATCGTTCCATACGAGTTGAAATGCGTCTAAATTGAAGCCTTTTGGCAGCAGACTTACTTCGCCTCTTATTAAGTGTTCGGGTGCACTCATAGATCTGGCAAAAACATTCATCATCGGAAACAGGCAAACGCATATTAATAATATAAAACATACAACAATTAAAAAATCTCCGAGTTTTGATTTATTCAAGTTCATATCCTACACCCCTATTTCTTACAGTAATCCGCGTTCGCCGGTCTTTTTTGCAAAGTAATTTGCACCAAACAGAAGAATGACCGATACAACCGACTGGAAGAGTCCGACAGCGGCAGCCAATGCTTGTTGCATACCCGCAACACCTCTGACGTAAGTATATACTTCTATAACATCTGAAACTCTATGAACGAGAGGATTTCTCATAGCCATAATACGCTCGAAACTATTACCCATAATACCGCCAATGCTGAGTATAAGGAGTAATATTATAACCGGACGGATACCGGGCAAAGTGATATGCCATATAAGGCGGAACCGCTTAGCTCCGTCAACAGCAGCAGCTTCGTAGAGTTCGGGGTTGATACCTGTTATAGCCGCAAGATATATGATAGTCCCCCATCCCATACCTTTCCATATACCTATTACAATATATGAAAATACCCAATTAGTTTGATCCTGCAAGAACCGTATCTCGGTGCCGAGGAAATTGTTGAGTAGGCCCGAAGTGCCGAGGACTGTAGTCGCGATACCGGCAACTATTGCCCACGAAAGAAAGTGCGGCAAATATAATATGGTTTGTGTTACACGCTTAAATTTTCGCAAACGCAGTTCATTAAGTAAAATAGCGAGAATAATCGGCACAGGAAAGCCCATGACAATTTCCAAAAAGCTGAGCACAAGCGTATTTCTGAACGCTTCTCTAAACTCCAAGTCGTTAAATGCCTCAATGAAAAATTCGAACCCGTCATTTCCCGCCCAAGAGCGGTCAAGAACAGGTGATAAGAATGCGTTATCTTTGAATGCAGCCAAAATATTTATCATCGGGCCGTATCTGAAAACGATTATTTGCGCGAGCGGTAGAATTAAAAGTATATAAAGTACCCAATAACGTTTTATATAGTTTACAAATTTGGCAGGTGTATCAAAAGGAAAGAAAAACATTGTTATTACAGATGCAAATAATATACACAGCGGGATCGCGGTCAAAACATCTGACCCTCGGTCTCCGACTGTGATTAGTATTGAAAATATAAATACTGTTGAAGATAAAATAGCTCCGCCGAAACCCCAATAAGAAAGCGCCCTTAAAAACTTTGATTTATGCCAAATTATTGATATCACTAAGAACAATATAGACACTACAAGGATTATAAGGAAAATAGACAAGAAGGATCTAAAGTTCATAAATCCTTCCATACCGTCAAAAACCCATTCGAGCTGTGCGGCTTCTACTTTGCTTCTCATGTCGAGCAGTTGTAGTGTAAAGAGGTTAAATCTGACGCCACCACCTAAGTTTACCCATTCGAGAAGCGAAAAAACCAGCACAAGAATAGTTCCTGCAATTGTAGCGTTTACCCTCATGGGAAACGCCCCTATTGCTGTTTTTAGTTTTCCGGGAAAATTCTCATTATTTAGGTGCACCTGATTTGGATTATCTGACAATAAAACTCACCTTCATTTACACTAAATACATTTACCTAAATGTTAAAATTCTGTTAATTATGATTTTAACACTTGCAGCCGTCAAAATCAATAGTGCTTTTTTAATATACATTAACCCAAAATCTGTAAGCTCACTTTGTTTTTTCCGCTTTCTTTTGCATTATATAAAACAGTATCAGCAGCATCTATCATTGTTTGAAGCTGCGCAGAGCTGTTTTTGCTCAAAGCAACTCCTATGCTGACCGTGCGGTTTATTGAGGCGTCTTCATATACAATTGTATGCCCCTCAACTGCTCTGCGGATACGCTCTGCAACATCTTTTACCATTTCTTCGTTTGCATCACTGAGCATAAGTATAAATTCCTCGCCGCCATAGCGCGCAAACAGGTCATATGGGCGAAGCAGCTTTGAAACAACACTTACCGTAGAGCGGAGTATTTCATCACCCGCCGTGTGACCGTATGTATCGTTGACCGATTTGAATTCGTCAATATCAAACAACAGTATTGCTGTTGTTTCTTCTTTTCTTTTACTCTCCTGCAGCCTGACTGTCGCGTGTTCCATGAAAAAGAGCCTGTTTCTTATCCCCGTAAGTGCATCGGTTGTAGCTTGCTGCTCTAATTTATTCACAAGGTCAACAGTGTCTGTCACATCATGGAGCAGTATCAACCAACCAAGCAGTTTTTCATTGTTGTATATCGGGGTTGTGCTTAATCTAAAGTGGTGAACGCTTTTATCGCTAAGCGTAATTTCAATGTTTTTTTGCAAAGTCAACGATTTGTCAAATGCTTCTTCCGTCACAACCTCTGCCCAGCTTTTAACATCATCAAACGTCAGTTTCCCCATATCACTGCTAAGCTCCGGGAACATTTCAACGGCTGCAGGGTTTGCTTCAAGTATAAACTTGTTTTTATCGAGTATGATATACAGCTCTTTCATCGATTTTATCGCCTGCTTTGACGCGAGCGGAATAAGACCAAATAAATTGAACCTTTTTATTGCAACATAAAAAAGATAAATTGATAAAACCATTGACAGTGGTGTTAGGTTTATCCCTTGGAGCAGATTTAAGCGAAGCGCAAACAGTACATTTCCGACCACCGGTATTATTCCTGCAATGAGCAGCAGCGGAGCTTGATATTTCATATGGACGCTTGCCCGGAAGAAATTAAGCACAAGAAGAACTACCGCAACTGCAACCGCTACATAATGCACCAAGTGTAGCGGCATGTAGAGCGGCCCCGGCTCAAAGCTGAAATGATATAGCGCCGTTGAATGTTCAACCCAGTAGCCCTCATAATATAGTTTATGAAATGGACTTGTGACTGCAAAAATGAAATTTGCTGTTGATAAGCCAACAAGAAGCATTACCCACCACGGCTTTATTTTATAGCTCAAATAATCAAGCACAAACAGCAAAAAGAATGCCGCAACGAAACATGCGCCTGTATACATAACCATATGTGCCATAAAAGACGCCTCGGTAGTGATACAGTTCATTTCAAAGAGATATCCCATAACATACAACCAGACGCAAGCAATAAGCAACAAAAAATATGTTCGCTTATTGCTGTCGTGCTGGTTTATTACGAGCACAAATATATATGTTGTGGCTACCAATGCAAGTATTAAAATACCGGATACGACTTCATTCATGTGGCACAGTATAACATTTTTTCTTAATTGAATACAAGGAAAAAGTTTACCTTACAATCGGAAACGGAGTTCCGTCGAAGACAATCGTTGCCACCTCATCAAGGTCGAGCAGTTTGTCATGGTGGAAAAACGCAATCCAGCTGTAATTCTCATATTCAGAGAAGTGCCCGCCGCTAATGCTTTTTGCCCACCCCTCATCATAGCTCCACGCATCTAATTTTCTTTCTTCGCCGTCTTTCATTATGATGCTGATTTTTTCAACCCATGTTTTATCCACTGTTTCTTTTTCATAACTGAGCACAATGTTAAACGGGGTAATTCTCGCTTCCTTTAGCACATTGCCGTTTTCAAGCGGCAGGTCCGGATTTAACACTATATTGTTTTGCTCACTAATCTTGTCAATGGTAAAACGAAGCTCTGCACTGCCACCGCTTAGCGAAAACCCGCCCTTTCCAAAAAGAAGAGCAAACTCTCTGCCGTCTTCTACGGCTTCACTAAGCGCAATTGGATACAATACATAACCGGTATAATCGGGATGCTCACCTGCAGTTATTATTTTTGTAAAGAAAAACACTACTATCATGCGGTTTTCATCTACCACATAACAACTGAAATCATTTATCGGCAAGTCCGCTTGCCCTCCCGGCACCAATTTCAATATGCTCGGTATGCTGCCGCCGCCAAATTCAAGATGCTCATAAAACATCGGTTTTTCGGAAATTACATCTACAATCATAAACAAAGAATTAGTGTCGGTATAGAGCGCCGAGAGTTCAAACGTGATATCTTTGTAAGTATTGTTTACAATCTTGTAGTTTATATCACTTTCCATACTTTCTGCCACGGTTTGGTTGTTAGTAAAAATTCTTTGAAGCACCGTCGTGTAATCCCAATCATTCACCGCTCCGACCGTCAGCGTCGAAACTGCAAGTGTCGTAAAGATAAGCACCGAAGCAAATGCAAAACGCGTTTTTCTTCTCTTTATTTTTCGGCTCTTGCTTAAAACGGCTGACACCACATCTTCATCGCTTGATGCAGATTTAATGTTACTTAATAATTCATTATATGTATTCATTGATTAGTTCCTCCTTGTTGTTTATTAGTTCAACTTTTAGTTGTCTTCTTGCTCTGCTGAGCCTTGTTGTTACGGCAGTTTCTGACATTTTCAGGATATTTGCTATTTGTGCAGCCGAGTACCCCTCATAATAGAAAAGGAAGATTACTGCACGGAAAGCAGGCTTTAGGCGAAGTACATATTCCCGCAAAGTATTTTCGCTTTTAATGAAGCAATCAGCCGCGGGTAAGCTTTCGTCCAAATCAGCACGCTTTCTAAACCACGCAGATTTATGCAAATCCTTGCACCTGTTGCTCGCCACACGCAGCAAAAACGCTTTTTTGTGCTCATCGTCCGCAAAATCCTTTTTGCACTGATATAACTTGAGAAAGGTGTCCTGCACAACATCTTCTGCGTCAAATCTGTTGCCCATGCAACTAAACGCAAGTCGATAGATAATGGGGCGATATGTACAAACATCTTTGCCCAGTTGTTCTTGGGTCATACTTTTGCTGCCTTTCACAATTTTAGAACGTTCTGTATTATACACGAAATAAAGCTGTGTTTTGTCACAGCTTTATTTTTAATTGCACATAGGTCTCAGAGGTTTACTTTAATCTCGCTTTTTTATTTGCTTTTTTAGTTTCGTACATATTCTCGTCGGCAATATTTAATATCACGCTTGAACTAAGCTCATTATCCGTATCAACCGCCACATATCCGAAGCTTATGCTGTATGAATATTCCTTATCGGATAAATAATCATCATTACTCAGGCTGTTGTATATAGCCGCAGACTTTTCCTCAACCTCTTTGCTTCCGACATCAGGGATAAGCGCCATGTATTCATCGCCGCCGAGACGGCAAATCACTGCGTCTTCCGGGAAAGTCAGCAGATGCTTTGCGGCATTAATAATATACATATCACCCTCGTTATGCCCGAACTCGTCATTTACATATTTCAGCCTGTCTAAATCCGCAAAAACTAAAACAAAACGCTTTTTTTCTTCAATCCATTCCTCTAATATTTTCATACCATATGCTCTGTTATAAAGATTTGTCAGACTATCGTGGTAGGCATGGACTTCCAGCTCCATAATTTCCTGCTTGGTATCGCTTATGTCCAGCACCGCATAAATAACGGCTGTTTTTTTGTCCCATTCCACTTCATACGCTCTTACATTCAAATGACGCGTTACGCTTTCGTAAGTATAATCAATTTCAACTTCAACTCCACTTGCGGAAACGAGATGTTCTTCCATGAGCCCGGTGATAGTTTCGATGTACTCATGGTTTATGTGCATTTCCATAATTGCTGTTTCGTTCATTAGCAAAATTGCGAGGGTTTCTTTCTCAACGACCATAATTTGCTGCGGAATATAATGTATAAGCTCCGAAAAGAGCAGGTTGAACTGTTCAATCGATGCGTTGTGCATCTGTATTCCTTTTAAGGTTTCGTTATACTTTTCCCTCGTCTCAACGACGTAGTTGCCGAAAGTTTTCAGTTCTTCCGCTAACTCACGGAAATCCTCCGGAATGTCGTCAATATCCGATACGGTATCGTCAGTTTCATTAACAATGCCTCTGATATATGCAAGCATTTTATCTGCTGTATGTCCCAAACTTTCACTCCTCAAATAATGAAATTCACACAGCGTCTTTTTTAACATTTATTACGAAGATTGTCAAGATTATCTCAGTATTTTATCAAGATTTGTTTTTTTATTTTTAAGGTTTTTTTAATATTTGACATGGTATTTTGGGCTTCAAGAAGGGAGAAGTGAAAAGTATTATGTTCTTTAGTATCTTAAGAAAAGACCTGAAACGCAAAAAATCGATGAATATTATCTTGTTGCTCTTTATAACGCTTTGTGCGATGTTTACAGCTTCAAGTGTGAGTAATCTTATTGTTGTGACAGGTGCGGTAGAATTTTATACCGAAAAAAGCAGATTAACCGATTTTTTCATATTCAAAAGTGATAATGATACCGAACAATTTGAAGAATGGTTGTCGTCCTTATCTTACGTTGATGACTTTGAAAAGGATATAGGCATCATTGTCAACGACGAAAACTTTATAAACGACGACTATTTTACGCTTATGGGTGTCTGCGCATTAACAACAAGGCCGGAAAGGTACGGCTTTCCATTAGGTGATGATAATAATCCAATACCTGTTTTAAGCGGTGGCGAAATTGCACTGTCACGTTTTGACGCAAGACGTTCGGAACTAAAAATCGGGGATGAGATAACCATAAGGGTTGGAGACAGGGAGAGGACGTTTACATTAACCTATACAACAAAAGACATTATGTACGGCTCTCCGTATGTAGACACAAAAAGGTTAATAATAAGCGATGAAGATTATGATTATTTCATGGCCACGAGTGGCGAACAACCTGTATTATACTTAGCTTATTCTATTAGCACCGCTTATCCACAGACCGTACATCGCGAACTGCAAAAGCAAGGTTTTATAGTTCAAATGACAGGCGACCGTGCGATGATTGAGCAAACGCTAACACTTGAGATGGTTTTAGCTTCCCTGCTTGTAGTAATCGGGGTGGTGCTTATAATTATCGCATTTGCAATATTGCGATTTACGATTGTTTTTACATTACAGGAGGACTACAGAGAAATCGGGATTATGAAAGCAATCGGACTTAAGAATTCCGCAATCAAAAATATCTATATAGTTAAATATTTTGCTATTTCACTTGTTGCCGCAACTGGCGGAACAATAATAAGTATTCCTTTTGGTACTATGATGCTTGAAAGCGTTCAGGATAACATGGCTATTCAATCCGATGGTAGTATGGGTATTAATATAATCTGCGGTGTTGTGATAATCGGGTTGGTTTTAATATTCTGCCGATTAAGCTCGGGAAGTGTGGATAAGTTCACTGCTATACAAGCTATACGCGGCGGTTCAACCGGCGAACGTTTCAAAAAGAAACGCTTCTTCCACCTCAACAGGCGAAAAAGCATACCGACTGTATTTTATATGGCTTTTAACAGTATACTGAGCGCAGCAAAAAGTTATACGGTGCTTATAATTACTTTTGTTTTGGGAACGCTGCTCATTATCATGCCGCTTAATGCACTGAACACATTAAAAGGCGATGATGTAATCTATTTATTTGGGGTTGTAAAAAGTGATGTTTACATTGTTTCACCCGATACCACCGTTGAAGCCGACATAAAAAAAGCAGGTGAGCTTGAGCAGCTATATAAGGAAAACGGTATAGAGCTTGAGCTTAATACGGTTTTACTGATATTTCCATGGTTATATACGGACGACATGGACAGCGGTATTCAAATGTTAGGGCTTCAATCATCGGTTTATGAAACTGATATGAATAAAAATTACACCGGGGGAACACCGCCTGTATTACCTAACGAAATTGCAGTCACAAACCTTGCCATGGATAGATTGGGTGTTGTAATTGGAGACACGGTGAGTGTCAAAATCGGAACGGATATTAGTGACTACATTATCACGGCAAGTATGCAGTCTATGAATAATATGGGTATCAGTATGCTTTTTTCAAAAGCGGCAGATATTGATGCTCCGCACACCTCGACAATGACGCTGCAAGGTAATTTCATTAACCGTACAGGTTTTGAAACTACAGAAGAACTAATTAAGCAAATGACCGAAATAACTCCCGATTATCAAATCAAAACTGCCGGGCAGTGGCTCGATCAATACATTGGAAGTTCAATCGAAATAATTGAAGACATGAAATTCCTTGTCCTCTTTGTAGTTTTATTCATTAACGGGTTAATCACTATCTTGCTTATTCGGACATTTGTTACGCGAGAACGCGGCGAAATTTCACTTATGAAAAATATTGGATTTAATAACCGTTTCCTCAAGTTATGGCAGATTATAAGAATTATTATTGTGTTGTTTGTTTCCGTGACACTTGGCACACTACTGTCAAATCCGCTAAACCCTGTAATTTCACGTTATACATTCGGAATTATGGGCGCTCCGCAAATGCCGCTCAATGTCGTAGCTTTTGAAGTATATTTTCTATATCCGATGCTTCTGCTTTTCGGAACAGCTGCGGCAGCAATATTCGGTTCAGTCGCTGTTAATAAAATCGATTTTAGAGAAATCAATAATGTAGAGTAAAGGAATGGTAATCGTCATGACAAACGTACTAACTGTAAGAGACTTATGCAAAACATATATAATCGGCAAAAGGCAGAATAATGTCCTTAAAAACGCAAACTTTTCAATGTCAGAGGGTGAAATGGTCGCTGTTATGGGAGCGTCGGGTTCGGGTAAATCAACACTTCTTTACACAGTCAGCGGAATGGATAATCCCACCGCAGGAAGCGTTACGTTTTGGGGTAAAGAAATCGCCAAATTGAAAAAAAACCGGATTGCTGATGTCCGGCTTACGGAAATGGGGTTTATATTCCAACAAATGTATATGCTTAAAAACTTAACTGTTTTTGATAATATAATCCTGCCGGCTTATAAAACCAAAAACGGGACACGCAAGGAAAAAAATGAGTATGCAAAAGAGCTTATGAAGAAAATGGGAATTATTGAAGTTGCCGATAACGATATTAATGAAGTTTCAGGCGGACAGTTGCAACGGGCGTGTATTTGCAGAAGTATTATCAACAAACCGAAAATGCTCTTTGCAGACGAACCGACAGGGTCGCTCAACAAACAATCCTCCACAGAGGTAATGGATGAAATTCTGCGTGTCAACCGCGAGGGGACGGCAGTTCTGCTTGTTACACATGATGTTCGTGTTGCCGCAAAAAGCGACCGCGTTTTGTATATTTCGGATGGCAATATTCACGGAGAAAACACGCTTGGTAAATATACAGGCGAAAGTACATTAAAAGAACGTGAAAGAACGTTGAACAACTGGCTGCTTGACATGGGTTGGTAAAACTCCTGCGGCACTAAACTAAAGTACCTTTAAGACGGCGGTGATTTTTATATTGTCGCCGTCTTCTTCTATAAATATATCACCACTCATTTGCGTGAGGATACGACGGCAGATATATAAGCCCAGTCCGCTGCCTTTTTTATCTTTTGCATTGGAGCCTCGCCAGAAGCTGTCAAAAACGCGGATCATTTCCTCTGCGGGAAGCGTGTTGCCGGAGTTAGAAATTGTTACAAGACAGCAGGCTTCTTCCCGTACGGCATTTATTGAAATCGATTTTCCGTCGCCGTATTTTATCGCGTTTTCGATTATGTTTTCAAACGCTTCCACTGTTCTGTCAATATCACCATAAATTAAGCAGTCTTCAAACGATTTAATTTCAAATTCAATTTTTAGCAGCTCCATTTTGTCGCAGTAATAATCATCAACTCTGCTTAGTAAATCAATAAGATAAAACTCACTGTTGCGGACTTCTATATCAAGGATATCTTCCTTTGAAGTTTTAATTATATCGTTAATAAATGTTTCGATTTTGTCTGCGTTTTGGTCAATTTTTTCTGCTAATTCATCACTGCTCCCGAGCCCCTCGGACATTGCTTTAGTATACAGTTTTATTGCGGAGAGTGGCGTTTTTATATCATGCGAAATAGAAAGCACAAGCGTTTTTTTCTCCTTAAGGAGCATTAGCTCTTTTGTTTTTCGTTTTTCCAATGTTTCGCGTAGTAGGTCAAGCCCCCAAATAAATTTCCCGAAAAACCGGTTTTTTTCTTCTTTAAGACCCTTTACTAAATGTCCTTTTGACAATTCGTACGGCATTTCGCTGATTTTATTAAAGGGTTTTATGATTTGTTGTTTTATATACACAAGAATTACAAAAATAACAATAACTACAATCGCAAAAAATACATTAAGAATTATTATATTGTTATTTGAAGTATCATTAGTGTAATTGAATTTAATATATCTGTCATTATATGCTCTTATAACGTAGGGGTTATTATCATTAAATCCAAAATCATTTTCTATTAATGAAATTCCCGTGATATATTGATATCCGCTTATGTTATCGCTAAATCCGTTTTCGATTATTTCGGTGAAAGCACGATTGATTTCGACAAGATGGTGTTTCTCGTCAGAGTGTGTAAAGTTAATTAATATTATATTCGCCGAAGTAATCAACAATATAAATAAAACAGTTATAATAATTATAATCCTGTTAAAGTTGATCATACGAATTTATACCCCACACCCCAAACGGTAACAATTCGCGTTGGTTTTCTCGGGTCATCTTCAATTTTCTCACGTAACCGGTTGATATGAACAGTCAGGGTTTGCGGCTCGCTAAAATTATCCATTCCCCATACTTTTCCTAATATATATTCCTTCCGCAGTGCCTTGCCGCGGCTTTGCACAAGAAGCAGGAGCAAATCAAACTCTTTTACATTAAGCTCAAGAGGTATTTTTTTGAATGTTACGCTTCTTGCTTCTATATCGATTTTTATATCAGGTACTTTTATTATCGGGTCTTTTTTATAATGTCTGCGGTAAAGCGAACTTACTTTCGCAATCAGCAAATCAACGTCAAACGGTTTTTCTATGTAGTCATCAGCACCTAAAATGAGGCCGCTCAGTTTATCATCCTTATCTGTTTTTGCGCTGAGGATTATAAGCGGAAGATTTTTCTCGTCAGAAATTTTCTTACACACCTGAAAGCCGTCAATTCCGGGCAGCATTATATCAAGCAAAACGATTTTTACATCATGATACTTAATGTACTCCAATCCCTCTTCTCCGCTTTTTGCGTTATATGAAGTATATCCCGCTTTTTTCAAAAACTTCATAAGCATATCTGCAATATCAAAACTGTCTTCTATTATCAGGATATCCAAACCAATTCCCCCACATTTGTAGTAAGTATATTATACCATGAGCGTAGCGAATGGTATAAAGTGTCATGTAGCGCGTCCCGCGCCACGGCTTAAATCCGTAGTATGATGATTGCGCAGCAATCATTATACCATGCTTAGATAGTATTGTGTTTGAATATGACAAAAAGTCCGATTTCTCGGACTTTTTGCGTGGCTCCTCAAGTTGTCGCCAAATACGAAACGGCATTATACATTGCCCTGCGGTTTTATTATTACCACGCCTCTAAAATAACAATTATGCGTAGACCAATGGTTCATCGTAGAGGAACATACTGTATTCCTCATCTGTTAAGTCCATTGGCTTAATTCCCTTTTCTATACAATACTTTGACATAGCACGGTAGTCCGCATCCACTACAAGAGGAACTCCGGGAGTATAACTTACATAACCACCGGCTTCTTCAGCAATTTCGTCCAGTGTTTGTTCTCTGATTGCATTATCGCACATTTAAGTCGCCCTCCAACGTGTATTTTTCGAGTAATTCTTGAGCGTTAATCTCGTTTATTTCCATTCGGTATATATGCACTCTGGTAGGTATGCGATTTGCGCCGAAACTCTCTGTATAGTGGTCAACTAGTTTCATGTTTTTTGCGTCAAAGAACACATACCCGTTGAATCCCATTGCGTTTGAAAGTTTTATTGCTATTGCAAACAGATGTCCGCCAACACCGATGTATTTTTTATCTTTCCCAATGTTATGTGGAGCACTTTCTGTTAATCGAATATGCACTGCTCCGCGTACAACCTCTGCAGCAACCAAGCCTTGAATAATATCGTCATCTTTTAGTTGCAACTTATATATATTATACCGACTCAACTCATTATCTGTCCAGTCAAAATTCCAACCTTTAGCTTGTAGGTCATCAAGTTCTTCTATTTCAGTTGTTGAGAATGTTGTTTGATATATATCACCAGTTGAAACTTCTTCTAAACATGGTGTCAATTTGTCAATTATTACATCAATGCTCATGGTGCATCCTCCTGCTTATATTATAGACTTTCGTAGTAATAAACGCAAGAAAATCTCCAACCTAACAAATAAAAATAAACTACGCCATAAACAGACCTGTAAAAGGTTCGTCTATGGCGCAGTTGGCTCCTCAAGTTGGACTCGAACCAACGACCCTGCGGTTAACAGCCGCATGCTCTACCAGCTGAGCTATTGAGGAATGTGGCAACTGGCATGTTACATTATATGTATCATCTTGTCAAGCTATAACATATTGCCTTTGGCGATTACTATGCTAAGCCGAACTCCGTGAAGTATGCTCCGGTTATCAGTTCAACACTGGCGCCGAGGTCTTCGTTGACCCTCGCAACTATTCTCTCTGCCAAACTGTTCAAATCTCTTTCCGTTGTAATTTCTTCGATTGTCAGCTCGCCGAGTACCGACAGCACAGAGTTGCGTATAACAAAATTGTGGTCTGTAAGCTCTTCAATAGCCCGCTCGTCAACTACCGTAAATGTTATTAAACATCTGACCTGTGCACGCTGGTTCTGCTCCCAACTGAAATTGGTAGAGAACTGACCACCGGGGCTGTATGTAACAACGGAAGCAATTCTCGGGTCCGGCGAGTCACATGCCGCAAGCACAAATAAAGCAAGCAGTAATACTGCCACTATCGGTATTAAACGGTTAAAAACCTTTTTCATTATTATGACATCCTCCACATAATCGGATTGTGATAAATAACATACACCGAATTTGCAAAAAAGTCAATAAATCTTTGCTTAATTACTACTCCCGCTCATACCACACTGACTGGGCGTTCCACATGTCCGCATATTTCCCCTTTCGGGACAATAACTGCTCATGTGTACCTATATCGACGATTTCGCCGTTTTCCATTACAACAATTTTGTGCGCAAGCTTAGCAGAGCCGAGACGGTGTGTTACAATCACCGCACATTTGCCCTCTGCAAGCTTTTGAAATTGTGTGTAAACCCTCGTTTCTTCGATAGGGTCTATCGCCGCTGTCGGTTCATCAAGTACGATAAAGTCATTTATGCGATATAAGCCACGTGCAATAGCGAGCCTCTGCCATTGACCGCCCGAAAGGTCGATGCCGTCAAACTCCGGAGAAAGCATAGTATCAAATTCAACGTCTTCGCGTTCAACACCCGCTTCGCTTAAAGCTGTTTCAACCAAGGCTTCTGACAGCTTCGCTTTTGTGTCGCTGATTGCCACATTCTCGCCAAGCGTCATTTTGTATCGCTGATATTTTTGAAACACTCCCGATATGCCGTTATATATCGAAGCAGGTGCGGTCTCGAGAGTATCAACTCCGCCAACTTTTACCGCTCCGCTCGACGGTCTGTATATCCCTGTGAGTAGCCGCACAAGCGTGCTTTTACCCGCTCCGTTTTCACCGACTATTGCAATGGTTTCGCCGTTTGCGATTGACAGCGACACATTATTTACGGCAGGTTCTTCTCTTCCGTGGTAGGTAAAGCTGATATTTTCTGCGCTTATTCCTTTTGTGTAATCCGGCGACTGCTCTGTGCCTGTTCGCTCGGGCAGGTCGAGCATTTTTATAAAATTCACGAGTTTGCCAAGGTCTTTGTTAAGGTTGCTCATATGCATATCAATTATCTCTTGCATAATATAAAACACCATGCCCAATGCAGAAAATACCGCCGCAAATGCACCAACTGTAATTTCACCCGACATTGTAGCCGAAAACAGCAGGTATGCCGATATTGCCATGCCTATAAAAGTTGTAATATTCAGCGTAAGCTGCAGCAGGGCGGTTTTGCGTTCTGCCCGCCATGTTTTTTGCATAAGAAGTGACAACGTTTCTGAAAACAGTTTGTGGAAAAAGTTGTATGCACCTAATATGCGTGTTTCCTTAAAATATTCCCTGTCGCAAAGGGTTCTCTGGTAATACTCGTTTTCACGCCGTATCGGCGCGCTTTGTTCCTCGAGCTTTGTAAAAACTTTTACGCGAACTATTTGAGCACACATTGCAGGTATAAACGCAATCAGCAGCGTAATGAGAAGAATTGGTTTTAAGCTAAACAGATAAACTCCGATAAATGTAAAATATGTGCCGTAGAAACAAACAAGCATCGACAGCGTCATTGAAACATAAGGCAGCACAAACAGACCTTCTCTTGCTTTATTTAAGTCATCTAAAAAATCAGTTTCTTCAAATCTTGCGGGGTCAATCCGTGAAAGCTTACGGTGCAAAATAGTCGTAACTCTGCCCGTTGCTATCGCAAACTGTGCATGCCCGTGGAAATTGTGCACACCATTGAGGATTTGGTTGCCAAATGTTACACCCGCTAAAACCAAGAGCGGAATAACACAATCCCAAAAACCGGCGTTCCCGACAGCAGCATCTGCAATTACATCAAACAAATACTTTGTTGCAACAACCGTGACCGCAAAGCTTGCCCCATGGACAATTCCCATTAAATTGCTGAGTATGTTATGCCATGGTGTCGCTCTATACGAAATGGGGATAATACGCAGCATCGTTTTCATAGATACCACCCCCGTTGGGCTTCAAACATCTCTGCGTAGTCGCCGTTTTCGTTCATTAGCTTCTCATGTGTCCCGCGTTCTATGATTTTTCCGTCATCAATGACAAGTATTTCATCGGCAAGCTTGGTTGAGCCGAGACGGTGACTGATAAAAATTGTTGTTTTGCCATGCATCAGCTTTTCAAACTCGCTGTATACCCTGCTCTCGCTAATAGGGTCGAGCGCGGCAGTCGGTTCGTCCAAAATTTTCACAGGAGCACGGCTGATGAGCGAGCGTGCGATTGCTACCCTTTGCCACTGACCGCCCGATATATCCTGCCCGTCCTCTATTATTTTTCCGAGCGGCGTATCCATGCCGTCTTTCAACTCGGCAATCGTTTCTTCAAGACCTGCCTGCTCCGAGGCGGCAGTTATTTTACTGTCAAAATCACTGATTGTGTTAATTCCCGCAACATCACCCAATTTAATGTTTTCTTTAAGCGACACATAGTATCTCGCAAAATCCTGATAAACAACGGAAAACATGGCTTTTACCGTGCCCTCCGGATATTCCCTCAGTTCCTTGCCGTTTACAAAAATTTCCCCCTCATACTCTGTGTAAAGCCCTGTAAGCAGTTTTGTAATAGTGGTTTTTCCTGCTCCGTTTTTTCCGACAAACGCATAATGCCGACCCGATTTAAGAAAAAAAGACAAACCGTCAAGCACAAGATGCTCACCACTCGGATACTTAAAGCTGACATTACGAAATTCAAGTGTTTCAAGCTCTATTGGCTCAGTGTCAGGCTCACATAGGTTGCCTGAGGGTGACAAACCCCCGTCCCCTTGGCATCTGCCCAGTTCGACAAATTCGGTTAAATCCTTCATGTACTCCCCGACTTTTGATGTTTTTTCGAGCGAGTCTGACATCTGCCAGCCGAGCTGCTGTACCATTCCAAACACTGCGCTCATGATACCCATAAACATCCCCGCGCTCAAATCGCCCGACACAACCGAGCTGATAAGAGTTAGGGCTACGAGCATTGCAATAAGTGCAAGTATCAAGCTCGAACCTTTGGTTATTAAGAACATTCGCAGCGTGACCTTTAGCTGAAGCTTGCGTCCAAGCTCGTATTGCTGCTTCCAGCGTTTGTTTATTTCATCACTAAAACCAAACAATGTCCGCTCGTCTGCAGCATCGCGACCCGTTAATACATCGTTTAAGTAATCTCTGCGGCGATTAAACTTTTCAGCATCACGCCCTGCCTGATAATTCTTTTTTCCCGCACGTATTGAGAGCCAAAACATCGGAGCGGAAAACCCGATAATAATAAGTGCCGCCCACCAAATCTGCGAGGCAATAAGGGTTAAAACAGAAACGACGCAAACCACAATTTGCATAAACTGCATCATTGACCCGAAGCCTTCCATGACAGACTTTACGGGGTCACGAGAAACTCGCGAAATGAGCTCCCAGCTTTCGGCGTTTTCAATATGCTTAAAATCAAGCGCTGCGTTAATTCTAACAATTTCGGGCTTGAGGCTACGTTGTAGGCTTAGACTTATTCTCGCACTTATCAGCTGCAAGACAGAGCCGATTGTTGTAAATATACCAAGCACCAACAAAAGCATAATCAACGGCAGATAAATATCATCATGCGGCCTTTCGCCTTGTAATATCGTTGTTGCCGTGTCAACAAAGTTTGCCGTTGCAAGCGCCATTGCCGCTGTCGGCATAATTGCGTGAACAACAGACAGCAGCATGTGCAAAAACGCACATACAGGCGACGCGCGAAACACAATCCGCAGCGTATCAAAGGTTTTATATGTTTTCCCCGATAACATTATCTTTTCTCTCATAATAATGATTATATATAACCTTTTGTGAGCTTACAATAAAAATCAGCATCAGGTACATAATATCACGGTAAGAGGTACGAAATAATTGCCCTGTTGAAAACTTGGGTATAATGTGATACTCTGCCGTCATTAGATTAAACGCAATTCATGCACATAATGACCATCCCTTTTTCATAGTTATTTTGTGCCTGATAAAATTAAAAAAGGACTGGTCATTTTTATGGAATATCTGCCATGTAATAAAAACGCTTCCCCGGAAGCGAAAAAAACCCTGCAATACCTCGCCGACTTGCGGGGCAAGGGTATTCTCATGGGTCAACATACTCAGACTATGGCTCAAGAGGAGCTTGAATATATCCGAGAAGTTACGGGCAAAGAGCCCGCACTTTGCGGATTTGAGCTTTTGGCGTACTCTCCGAATATCGACTATAAAAACAGCAGTGATGAATGTTTGACTGAGGTTAAAGAAAATAAAAACACACTCGACAAAGCGTGGGAGTGGGCAAGCCGCGGCGGGCTTATTACATTTACATGGCACTGGTACTCACCGCTCGGCGGCAGTGATAAGGCATTTTATCAAAGATACACCGACTTTGACGCCCGCCGGGTATTGGTAGACGACACACCCGAAAGAGAAGCGTTTTTGAGCGATATCGGAGTTATGGCAGATTTGCTGAGGCCGTTTTGCGAGAAAAAAGTGCCGATTTTGTGGCGTCCGTTCCACGAAGCCGAGGGAGAGTGGTTCTGGTGGGGCAGTCGCGGACCTGAAACGGCAAAAGGATTATACCGTTTGATGTTCGAGAGGTTTACCAACTTGTACGAATTAAACAATCTGATTTGGGTGTGGAACTCGCCGCTTGCTGAGGGTTATGTCGGAGATGATGTTTGCGATATTATTTCGCGGGATATTTATCTTCCAAAGCTTACACATTCAGACTACAAAGAGCAATATGACGAGCTGATTAAAATAACAAAAACGAAGAAAATCACAGCTTTGGGCGAAACGGGTCCGATACCCGATGTTGACAAGCTGTCTAAAACGGGCATTCCTTGGACATGGTTTATGACATGGAGCAAAGGCGTGTGCCGCGAGGAATTTACAAGCAGAAAAACCTTGCTTGATGCGTACAATCACCCGTATGCAATAACATTAGATAAGCTCTCTTTGTAGGAGTGCCTTATTTTACAAGAGCCAGCTCCAACCAGAAGCTTTGCACAGCTTGTTGCACGGCTTCCTGTTCTATACACTCATTGCAAAACCAAACACGCAATATTGTTTTATCCCGCATTAGAAGTAACCCTACGTTAGAGCCGTACGCCGTCTCCACTGCGACATCTGCTCCCCATAGTGCAGCCTCGCGTGTTCCCAAATGAAAATAAGTCATTTCATCGTCACTTTCAATCATCTTTGCATAATGATTAAATAAGTCTTGGGCGATTTTTTTGTTTATCGGACGAAACACTTCCATGCTCAAATCGGATTTATTGGTAGTTTCACCATAACTGTAGTGAAGCGGCACAGCAATGCTTCCAAACACATCATAATATGTATTGTTCGGTGTCATTGCCTCAGTTACATCACTCAGCGTAATAACCGGAAGCTTGACTGGTTTTGCTGCGTTTTCTTCCAAGGTAAATATTAAGTACATTGAAAAAACGGAGAGCACCATAAGTACAACCACCATTATTGCCATGGCTCCAATAAAAAGATTTCTGTTTTGCTTGCGTGTACGCTCCTTGGTGTTTATTTGCCGCCTTATCCAAAAACCTACGAACGTACCGACAATACACGCAAGTGACGGGGAAATAATTGCAAGTGACATACCGCCTGCAATTTCAAGCACCATTCCGCCAAAGAAAAAAGTTATTGCTATGGCAAATAATGTTAATTGAACCCCTGTTCGCGCTTTGGCGGAGCGGTAGCTGATTTTCGGCATTGGGAGGTCTTCTTTTGCGGCTTTTGCGAGCTTAAATATTCGCACCAGCACAAAAGTCAGCGACCACAACACACCGAGCAGAAAAAACATCCAACCGAATAATGAAAAAATCGCCATGTTTGACAGATATATATCGTAGCCTGTAAATCGAAATTGCAAAAATGCGAAAATCGAGAACATGACCAAACAATATATGTATGTCAGTAGTTCAAATTTCACAATTGCTTTAATATGAAGTTTTGCTTGGATTTTATTGTCTGTATGAATTGGTGTTATTTCATTTTCATCACCCTCGGCACAAAACACATGAAACTGCCCGTTTGCCGAAATAAACGTCCATCCGGACTCCTCGCAGATTTGGCGGTATGATTTTGCATCATCATTATCGGGATAATCAAATGTTCCTATAGACGGCAGCAGGTCTACAAAGAAACGTTTTTTGCACGGCTCGGCAGCGCGATACCTATGATTAACCGCACCGATTTTATCAATCATCCAACCCCGCTCTGCCATTTTGGAGAAATGCTCTTCAAGGCTTTTCATATCGGAAATACTTCCCATATATAGCTGATGTTTGTATTTTATCTTCACTCTTCTATTCTCCTTTTTCTTCCTTGGCGAGAGTTTGTACATAGTCGTTATATGCCCCGAGCGACTCTTGCATACGATTATATTCTTTATATAAAAGTTCACGCCCTTTGTCTTCGAGCCTGTATATTTTCCGTCTGCCGTCGTCGCTGACATGGCTGATTATTTTATCTTTTTCAAACCGTGTTAAAAGCGCATATAAAGTGCCTGCGCCAACCTTTACACGGTCTTTTGAAATTACTGCAACCGTTTGCATTATTTCGTAGCCGTGCATTGGTTTTAGCAGTGCAAGCAGAATATAATACATTGGCTCACTTAGGGTTTGCAGTTGCTCTCGTGCCATGCCTATCTCCTTTTATGCCGAGTGTCGTTATATCGAGTGTCGATACTGTGTGTATAAATATAGCACCTGACAAAAAACTTGTCAAGTGCTATGTTGGGATTGTTTTTAGTCACCCGCCCATATGTAAGGTGGCCAATCTATAACTTCATATCCCTCCGGTGGTGGGGTTACAGCAAACTCATAAATAACTTCAACGATATCCTCAGAATTTTCAACATGCATTACAACTCTGCATCTGTAATTACCCGCTTCTAATGAAAACGTAAATATAATACTTGAAGAATACTCCGATTGAAGCGTAAACCCATAGCCGTCATATCCTGCATCTATGTTTATCCAGTTTTCATCATCTTCTTTCTCGATAAAACGCTCTGTAATAATATAGTTTTTGTCCGAAAGGTTCTCTAACTCTATGGAAAACCATAAGTCCTTATCTGTAATGATTGTACTTTTCTCTACAAAGTGTATTGAACCGCCTAAATTCTTGGGATAAACAACTATATCATCTATAATGTTTGTATCATCATCGTCATCGTCGTCATCATCATCGTCATCGTCAGTAAAATCAGGAACGTCTATGTCAACACCGTCACTAACATTGAGCCCCGAATTATCTGCCCCGTCTTCGTCTCCCTCTTCGGGCAAATCCGGTTCGTTTATTACCGGCAACTCCTGCTCGTTTTCGTTTTCATAATCACTCAGCTGAAGCATTGTAAATCCGACACATAGTATTGTTATCAACATAATTGTCACAACGACTATGTTATGCGTCGGTTTCTTGAAAAATAAGAAATGTATAATTTTGTCTTTCATACCAACACTCCTCTTTCTATAAATCAGTTTGATTACATTTTTTGCAATATTTTGAATTTGTATGGTCATTATAACGGTTTTCCGCTTGTGTTGCAACACCTTTTTGTCAACAGAAAAAACGAAAACCCCCAAAATGAGGTTTTTCGTTTCTGGTGATGTATACATCACCTTATAACTACTCTTGTTAGAATATCACGCTGCTTGTCTTACCTTGCATTCAACTCTGTAAAATTCCCCTTTGCTGTATGTGGCATACTCTAAACGCACAGGGGTGTTAATGTGTTTAAAGTATATATCAATGGCATGGTTTTTGTACAGCAGAATTTTGTCTATT
>WQXY01000017.1 GCA_009781515.1 Oscillospiraceae bacterium | reverse complement strand
GGATTGAAGAAACATGGAATACATATTCGCACTTATATCCGAGAGAGGAAGAAAAAGCAGTTGAAGTTCTAAATACTGTTGCGTAAGTAGCAAGAAACATAGTTTCTTTTAACGCCTCGCTTGGGAGGCAATGTACACGATTCATACACGTTTTAGTTGAAAATGAGATAATCCGGCATAAATAAAAATAAAGCAAAATGACCGGAAAGTCCTGCAAATCAAAAGGTTATGAACAACCATAAACATGAATAGATAGCAGAAAAAGGACTTATAAAACTCCTTCTGCCCCTGCCAAAAGCACCAATCTATGATTGGTGCTTTTGGTATTGTTAAATGTATCTACCCATAGTAGTACGAAAAGAATGATATTGTGCCGTAGAAGTTTAAGAGTAAACCAAACAGCATTGGAGCAGCATTTATATAAATGCTGTTTTTCAGCGACAGCCTTTTGAGTATAAACAAAAGTCCCAAATAAAACGCGGGCAGCGTATCTACCGTATATCTTGAGCCGAATTGATGCCCGCCGAGCGTTCTGTGAAACGAAAATGCCACTATATGCAATAGAGCTAAGACAAGCAGCATATACACGAGCGGCATATCGTTTTTTTCTTGAGGGGCAAGCCCACTTTGTGTTTTTGTTAAACTTCTGTAAAAATAAAAGCCTAAAAACATTACAAAGCTGATAACAATCGGGGAAGCTACCCAAAACGCAAATCCATGAAACATCGGATTGCTTGTCAGGTCAAAGTTAAAAAACATTCGCTGCAGATTGTCCAAAACACGCCCGATAAAAAACTGTCCGTGAGGGTCGTTCACAAACTCCGGCAAATAGTTATGCCCAAACTCCAAAACATCACCGAAGCGGGCATAATTAAGCCACATAAAAAACACGCCCAATATTATTGCCGGGATACTATATAAATATATCTTCAAAATATTTGCAACAAAGGATTTGTTCTCTCTGATATAAATCAAAAACAAAACAACGGGCAAATAAAGAGCATTAAACGGACGGCAGCCCATGGCGGCACACATTGCAAAAAGCGCTATATAAGAGTGGCGTTTGTTTTCAGTGAGAGCGTAGTAAAAAGCCATAAGCGTGAGCAAAAAAGCCATATTTTGCGCGATATACCAAACCGCTCCCCATAGAGAAACATGCAGATAATTTGTGCCGAGCACAAGAGACAAACTGAGCAGCATGGCGTGGTTTTTGTTTTTCAACAAGAGCTCACCGAGCTTGTACGCATAAACAAGACAAAGCAGCGAAATCACAAGAGCAATTAAATTGTCCGGAGTGTCTATACCAAAGAAGAAAACAAACGGCAGCATTACCACGGACGGAAACGGCGGAAAGCTCACATAATACCGCCCCTCGTAAATGGCAAGCTCGAGCCATGGCACATTTTCGCCGAGGTCAAGCTGCCCCGAAAGCCAACTTTGTGCCTGCCTCGAATACGAATTATAGTGGTTTTTCATGAGCGCACTGAAATCGCCGGAAAACATATAGATAAACCCATAGACAATCAGCGCAAATGTAAAAATAATTGCGTACGGCTTAAATTTATCAATATATTTGTTTTCTAAGGTCATGTTCTACCTCTCTATATTGCCATGATGATACCACATAGCGATATATGCTGTAAATGTATTTGATTTTAGCCGACTTAAAGGGTATAATAACTCAGTAAAAAGGAGCGGGGTTATGCGAAGTAAAAACGAGTTTATCGAATTTATGGAAAGTGCGGGAGTGCTTACTTTTGGCGACTTTACAACCAAGAGCGGCAGAAAGACACCGTATTTTGTAAACACAGGCAACTACAAAACAGGCAAACATATTTCCATTCTCGGCGACTATTATGCAGACAGCATAGTAGCGAGCGGCGAAAAGTTTGACGCACTGTACGGCCCTGCATACAAGGGGATAACCCTTGCAGCGGCAACTGCATCCTCACTATTTCGCAACCACGGATTAGATGTGCCTTACTTTTTTAACCGTAAGGAAGCCAAAGACCATGGCGAGGGCGGCACTCTTATAGGATACACACCAAAGGATAACGACAGGATAATTATTATCGAAGACGTTGTCACTGCGGGTACGGCTGTTCGAGAAAGCCTGCAACTTTTGAAAGCAGTTGCAGATGTGACTGTCAGTTCGCTTTTTGTGTCTGTTGACAGAATGGAACGCGGAACGGGCGAGAAGTCAACTCTCGACGAGCTGAGAGATGCGTTCGGTATAAACGTGTACTCAATAATCAACGCTCTTGATATCATAGCATCCCTGCCGCAGGGTGATACGCGCATCGAAAAAATGAAAGATTATTTGCGGGAGTATGGTCCGCAATGACGGGGGAGAAGAAGACGCATGTCACAGTTCAAGGTAATAAGCGACTTTGAGCCTGCGGGTGGACAGCCGGAGGCTATTAAGTCACTCGTGAGCGGCTTTGAAATGGGGCTCACCGAGCAAACCCTGCTTGGCGTTACAGGCTCGGGCAAAACCTACACCATGGCAAAAACAATTGAGCAAATCCAAAAACCAACACTTGTGTTAGCACATAATAAAGCACTTGCCGCTCAGCTTTGCAGCGAGTTTCGAGAGTTTTTCCCTAATAATGCCGTCGAGTTTTTTGTGTCTTACTACGACTACTACCAACCCGAGGCATACATTCCCCACACTGACACATATATCGAAAAAGACAGCTCCATAAATGACGAAATCGAGCGTCTGCGTCACTCTGCAACTTCGGCGCTTTTTGAACGCCCCGATGTTTTGGTCGTTTCTTCCGTCAGCTGTATTTACGGGCTCGGAGACCCGATTGACTATTCGAGCATGGTTATATCTCTAAGGCAAGGCGCTATTATGAGCCGCGATGAGCTTCTCAAAAAACTTGTGGAAATACGCTACGAAAGAAACGATGTCGCATTTGCAAGAAATGCTTTTCGCGTCAGAGGCGACACGGTTGAAATACTGCCCGCATACGCACGCGACCACGCAATTCGTGTTGAGTTTTTTGGCGATGAAGTCGAGCGCATCAGCGAGGTGCATGTTGTGACGGGTATTCCTGCAAACGCTTTGTCGCATGTGGCAATATATCCCGCTTCGCACTATGTCACAACCGAGGAAAAAATTCAAAACGCCATTTCCGCTATAAAAACCGAAATGAAAGAACGGCTTGATTATTTCGAAGCAAATAATAAATTAGTCGAGGCTCAGCGGCTTCACCAACGCACAATGTATGATGTGGAAATGCTCATGGAGCTTGGTTATTGCAACGGTATTGAAAATTATTCCCGTATCATTACAGACCGCACTCCCGGCAGTGCTCCGATGACGCTGCTTGACTATTTCCCAAAAGACTATATTATGTTTGTCGACGAATGTCATGTCACGCTGCCTCAAGTTCGCGCCATGTACGCAGGCGACAGGTCACGCAAAGAAAATCTTATAAACTACGGTTTTCGCTTACCCTCGGCATATGACAACAGACCTCTTAACTTCGAGGAGTTTAACGAGCGGCTAAATCAAGTTGTATATGTTTCCGCAACACCAAGCGAATATGAGCGCTCCCGCTCCGGTCAGATTGTTAAGCAGGTAATAAGACCCACGGGGCTGCTTGACCCCGAAATATCGGTACGTCCGGTTACAGGGCAAATCGACGACCTTATTTCGGAAATCAATATCCGCAGCGAAAAAGATGAGCGTGTGCTTGTTACGACACTTACGAAGAAAATGGCAGAGGATTTGACCTCATTTCTTAAAGGCGCGGGTATCCGTGTCAGATATTTGCACCACGACATAACCACCACCGAAAGAATGGAAATCATCCGCGACCTGCGGCTTGGGGAGTTTGATGTCTTGGTTGGTATAAATCTCTTGCGCGAGGGCTTGGATTTGCCTGAGGTTTCACTTGTTGCTATACTCGATGCAGACAAAGAGGGCTTTTTGCGAAGTGCAACATCACTAATCCAAACAATAGGCAGGGCTGCCCGAAACGCTTCGGGACTTGTCATAATGTATGCCGATAAGGTAACTCCCTCTATGAGCACGGCTATCGACGAAACCGACAGCCGCAGAGAAACGCAGCGGGCATTTAACGAAAAGCACGGCATTGTTCCAAAAACAATCATAAAGAATGTGCGTGATTTACTCGAAATATCAAAGCGAGATGACCTCATAGCATCAGACGGCATAAAGCTGACCGGACGCGAGCTTGATGAAGAAATTAAAAAGCTCGAGAAGCAAATGGCAGCCGCTGCAAAACTGCTTGAGTTTGAATATGCCGCCGCACTTCGTGACAGAATTATAGAATTACGTGGAGGAAAAACCGTTGGTTGAAACAATAAGCAATTTTTTACAAGATATAGTAGGCACATCGCCTATCGGGTATTATGCAATCGTTTTTATTATGTCGCTACTGCCTGCCGTAAGCGGTCCTCCCATAGTTATATCGCTCGGTGTAGCTCTCGGCTTGCCGCTGATACCGACTGCAATTACAACCGTAATCGGCAACATTATTCCCGTACCGTTTATCATCTTATTCATTCGTATGATTTTCGAGTGGCTCGGCAAAATAAGTAAAACCCTTGGAGCTTTTACGGAAAAATTAGAAAAAAAAGCTGAAGCCAAAGGCAACAGCTTCAAGTATGGAATGTTTTTCGGTCTTTTGCTTTTTGTCGCAATCCCGTTGCCGTTGCCGGGAATGGGCGCATGGACGGGTGCATTAATTGCGGCGATATTTAATGTGCGGATAAGGATTGCCTTGCCTGCAATCGCAATAGGTGTTGTAATCGCGGGAACTATAACCACCCTCGTCTGGTACTTCTTAGGCACTTGGATTTAAGAAAAGAGCGCTTTGTCCTTGGTTTCGATTTTGTCTTTTATGCCTTTTGTTAAAATACTCGCGGATGCGGTGGTTTGCTCGCCGCTCGTCATGTCCTTTACCGTTATAAGCCCTTTTGAAATCTCATCTTCACCCAAAAATACCACATACGGTATTTTTAGTTTGTCTGCGTAAGCAACCTTTACCTTAAACTTTTTGTTTTCGGAATAAATCTGCACCCGCAGTCCTGCCTCACGCATTGACGTTGCAAGCCTTATTGCATGTGTCAATTCGTCTGTCATGGGTATAATTAAAACGTCTGCCGGAGCCGAATAAAATTTATCGTTTAGCAGACCTTGCTCCTGCAAAATATAAAACAAACGTGAGAGCCCGATTGAAATGCCGACACCCGGCATTTTTCTGTCTGTAAAACACTCGGCGAGATTGTCATATCTGCCGCCCGAACAAACAGCACCTACCTCGGGATAGTCGCTTAAATATGTTTCATACACCGTGCCTGTGTAATAATCAAGCCCGCGCGCAATCGACAAATCAATTACAAAGTGTGTATCGGGAACACCAAATGCGGCAAGATGCGTCTTTAGCGCAAGCAGCTCGCTGACACCTGTATCATAAAGGTCGTTTTGCCCTTTATGCTTTTCCAAAATTTCAAACGGGTCGCCCTGATATGTTATAAACTCTATAACATCATTTGCCTGCGAGTGCGATAAGCCTAAATCACCGGTTAATATTTCCGAAACTTTCTCTTTGCCGATTTTACCGAGCTTGTCGATAATCCGCATCACATCGCCCGAATTCTCGCCGATACCAAGAATTTCAAAAAGACCGCTGAGCACCTTGCGATTATTCATGTGAATGACAAAACTGTCAAGTCCGAGAGCCTTAAACACGCTGTAAATAACGCTTGGTATTTCCGCCTCGTTTAGAACATCGAGCGAACCGTCACCGATGATGTCAATATCCGCCTGATAAAACTCACGAAAACGACCGCGCTGAGCACGCTCGCCGCGATAAACCTTACCTATTTCAAATCTGCGAAACGGGAATGTCAGTTCGTTGTAATACAAGGTTACATATTTTGCAAGTGAAGCCGTCAGTTCATAACGAATAGCAAGGTCGGCATCCCCCTTGCTGAGTTGATATATTTGTTTTTCGGTTTCGCCCCCGCCTTTTGCAAGCAAAACTTCAGCAGCTTCCATAAGCGGCGTATCTATTGATGTGTAGCCGTATGCCGAAAAAGACTTGCGAAGCCGACGGATAATCGTATCAAAACATACCTGCTCGGGCGGCAAAAGTTCCATAAAACCCGAGAGGGTACGCGGTTTAATTTTTTTCATAAAATTTCCTAACCTTTCGGGTTCACAATGTCGCGCCAGTCGAGGTCGCCGCGTTTAAGTCCGTGTATGAGCACCTCTGCGGTTGCAACATTTGAAGCAAAGGGTACATTTTGTTCATCGCACAGCCTTGCAATATCCGTTACGCTGCCGTGATACTCCTCTGTGAGAAGCGGGTCACAAAAAAACAGCACCATATCAAGCTCGTTAAATTTTATGCGTGAGCCGATTTGCTGGCTTCCGCCTTGATTGCACGACATATATAACGTAATCGGAAGCCCTGTTGCTTCGCTGACAAGGCGACCTGTTGTGTTTGTCGCACAAAGCGAGTGCTCGGCGAGTATTCCGCAATATGCTATACAAAACTGTATCATCAGTTCTTTTCTTCTGTCATGTGCAAGAATTGCTATATTCAAAACAAGTCACCTCCTTTGGCACTTTTACCCTTGTTGAAGGGGTACTTCTTCTCCTTTTATACGAAGCGCAATGTCGAGAAAATCATACGCCGCTTTTCTTTTATTGTATAAAACCAATGGTACTCCCTCATGGAGTGCGAGGAAAATATTTTTGTCCTCTGCTATGATGCCGAGAAGCTGCACTCCTGTGGAGTCTATAACATCATCTATTGTAGTTTTTATTTGCTTAAACTTGGTTCTGCTGACTCTGTTGACTATGAGTCTGATATTTTCAATTTCCATGTCTCGCAACACACCCGCCGCACGGGCAGCATCTCTTATCGACGGAAGCTCTCCTGTCGTGATAATTATTGACATATCAACATCGGCGTGTGCAAGTTCAAAACCTGTGCCTATTCCGGGCGGAGCGTCAATTATGCAATATTCAAAGGTGCTTCTGATTTTCTTAAACATTTCTACAATGGCTTCGCGGTCTGTTTCCTCGGGCTGCCTGTCTGTCGGCGCGGAAAGGTAAAACAGATTGGGAATTTCCGGGGACTCGCTGCATGCGGACATCAAATCTACTCCACCTGTCAAAACGTCCCTAAAATCCATGACCGAAAAGTCCGTCATATCAAGAGCCAAGTCAAGGTTGCCAAGACCCGTGTCGAAATCTATACAAAGCGTTTTATGCCCAAGCACTGCAAGGCAGGACGAAATAGCGGCAACAGACGTTGTTTTTCCTGTTCCGCCTTTTCCCGAAGCCACAGCTATTATCATGCCCACAACTTTTCCCCCATACTGTCAATCTGTTTAGCATTATACACAAGCTCACTTGTGTTATCAACTATGTATCCCACTTATTTGAAAGCGCGTCAATTTGGTCGGCAAATTTTGCGAGGTCTTTATTTGCTCCGCCTTTGTTGCGTGTGATGACTTCCATAAGTCTTGATCCCGCTATCATCAGTCTGTTAAATACCGGCGAGCTGCGACGGTCAAGCTGCGAGGTGTCCTGACGGCGCAAGATGTCGCGACCTTCAAAGACCGGCTCAAAGGTGTGCAGGTCATATACCGACGTGTATTTCGGCGCAACTGCTGTATATCCCTGTTCAATAAGCCGCCCTGCAAAATTTTTGCATGTATCTTCTTCGCCGTGAACCAAAAACACACATTCAGGTTTTTTTGCAAATGCATCAATCCAACGGTGCAGGCTGTCCTTATCGGCATGTGAGCTCATGCTCTTGAAATTATGTATCTGACAGCGTATGGCAATTTCTTCGCCAAAAAGCGAAACACTGGAAATAATTCCGTCTACGATTGTCCGCCCGAGTGTTCCGAGGGCTTGAAAGCCTGTGAACACTACCGAACATTCGGGTTTCCACAGATTATGCTTCAAGTGATGACGTATTCTGCCCGCGTCGCACATACCGCTTGATGAAATAATAACCTTTGGTGTTCTGTCGTCGTTTAATCTTTTTGAGTCCTCGGATGTTTCCGTAATGCGAAGATTATCAAACGACAAAGGCTGAATTCCCGAACTGATGAGTGCTTTTGTTTCATCATTCAAATAATCATACAGCTCACCGGAATAAATTTTTGTCGCCGCCTGTGCGAGCGGACTGTCGAGATATACGGGGAAGTCGGGATTGGAGCGAACCAAACCCCGCTCTTTTATTTCGCGAATGTGATACAGCAAGTCCTGCGTTCTGCCGATTGCAAAAGACGGGCAAACAACATTTCCGCCGCCTGCAAGTGTTGTGTCAATAACCTTGGCAAGCTCTGTAACCGTGTCGAACGCGTGAGTATGGTTTCTATCGCCATATGTGGACTCCATAACAACAATATCGGCTTCGTTAATATGCCCGGGGTTGCAAATCATGGGATGCCCCGGTGCTCCGATGTCGCCCGAGAACACAAGCTTTTTCTGCGTTTCGCCCTCTGTGAGCCATAGCTCCACATATGCCGAGCCGAGCAAATGCCCCGCGTCGGTAAAGCGTATTTTTTCATCATTGCCTATTTCAATTACTTCATCATATCTGCACGGCACAAGCAGCGGAAAAACCCTGCACGCATCATCCATTGTATAGAGCGGCTCGGTGGTTGCTTCGCCGGAGCGTTTCTTTTTGCGGCTCGCCCACTGGGCTTCAAGCTCTTGTATATGCGCACTATCCCGAAGCATTATATCAAGCAGTTTGCATGTCGGCTCTGTGGCATAAATTTTGCCTTTGAAGCCGTGCTTGACAAGAAGCGGCAGTCTGCCCGAATGGTCTATATGTGCGTGAGTTATAATGGCATGGTCAATCTCGCCCGGGTGAAACGGAAAACTTTGGTCAATTCCGGCAGACGCACTTTGCTGCATGCCGCAGTCAATCAAAAGCCGCCTGTCGTTAAACTCAACGCAATGACAGCTGCCCGTAACTTCTCTCGCCGCTCCGAAAAAGCTAATTTTCATAAACCCGCTCCTTATATGTTGCTGTTATTTTGTAACGCTCCATGTTCCTATATTATCACAATTACTTCACAATCACATTCTTTTCGCCAAATTTTTCTATCAGCTCTTTTATTAACGCTTCGTGGATGGTGCAGCTTGCTCCGACGGTTTTTTTCGTTTCCTCAAACCTAATAATCATCTTTTCATTTCCGGGGAACATTGATTGCACAAGTTTTAAGTGCTCATACTCCGGGCTGTTTTCACTTTGCAGCTTCACATAAAGGCACTGGTTTGTTTCTTCCGGTTTTTCATCTTTACCTATGTGCTTCATCGGCTTTAGAAGCTCCACCACAACCTGCGGGTCTTTTTCATCTCTCTCAGACAGCCGCCCATTTATTATTACCACTTCCTCGGCTTGCATATACACACCCGCATCATCAATAGCCCTTTGAAAAGCAAGAAGTTCTATGCTGCCCGAGCCGTCATCGAGCGTAATGTATGCCATGAGTGTATTGTTGCGTGTAGGTTTTGTGCGAACGGTTTCTATGACACCTGCAAGCACTATCTTTTGGTTGTCCTTAAATTTTTCATTGCCGCCCTCGCGGGAAAAATCCGCAAGAACATCTCCGATATTCACTGCCTTGAAGCGCTCCGCAATCTCTCTGTATTCGTCCATGGGATGCCCCGACAGATATAGCCCCGTCACCTCACGCTCCATGCGTATAAGCTCACCTTTTGTAAATTCAGGCAGGTCGGGCAGCGGAGCACTGCTGTTTGTGCTGCCCGTCTTGTTCTCATCAACCATATCTCCCGACATACCGAAGAAATCGAGCTGCCCTGCAACATTGCGGCGTTTATGGTCGGCAACATCGTCAATAACTGTTTGACAAACCATTATAAGCTGCCGCCTGTTTGCACCAAGCCCGTCAAAGCAACCGCACTTTATCAAGCTTTCCACCGCACGGCGGTTTAGCTCCCCGCCATATATCCGACGGCAAAAATCCTCAAAGCTCCTAAATGCCCCGTTTTCCTCACGCTCTTTTGTCACCTCATCAATAAAACCGCGCCCGATGTTTTTAACGGCAACAAGTCCGTATCTTAAATCATTTCCCGAAACTGTAAAAGTCGCACCGGACTCATTTATGCTCGGAGGTAGAAGATTTATCCCCATTTCACGACATTCGGCGGCATAATGAGCAACCGCTTCCGGCTGTCCGAGCACGGACGAGAGCAAAGCAGCCATATACTCATGCGGGAAATGACGTTTCAGATATGCGCTTTGGTACGCAATCATCGCATATGCAACAGCGTGGGGTTTGTTGAAGCCATACCCTGCAAACGGAATGATAGCGTCATAAATTTGACCTGCAACATTTTTTGGTATCCCGTTTGCTACAGCTCCCGTAATATTTCGCTCAGAGTCGCCGTTTATAAAGGTTTCACGTTCTTTTTGAATGTCTTCCTGCTGTTTTTTGCTCATGGCACGGCGGATAATATCAGCCTGCCCGAGTGAAAACCCGCCGATTTTCCGCAAAATTTCGAGAACGTGCTCTTGATAAACAATGCACCCGTACGTCACCTCAAGTATCGGCTTAAGCACAGGGTCTAAGTATTTTATTTTCGACAAATCACGGCTGTTTTTTGTAAAAGTTGGAATTGCATCCATTGGACCGGGGCGGTAAAGCGCAATGACCGCCGCAAGGTCGTCAATGCTTCGAGCTGCAATTCCGACACATACCGATGTCATGCCCTCGGACTCTAATTGAAACAGTCCGGAGGTTTTCCCCTGTGCAATCATTTCATATGTCGGCACATCGTTTTCGGGTATTGTTTCTATCGCAAAATCCGGAATTTTCTTTTTTATTTCACGGACGGTATCGTCAATTATTGTCAAGTATCGCAGTCCTAAAAAGTCAAACTTCAACAAACCGATTTCTTCAACCTCGTTTTTGTTGTACTGGGTTGAAATTCCGCCTGTTTTTTTCGATAGCGTAAGCGGCACATAATCGCTGACGGTTTTTTGCGTGATAACAACACCCGCAGCATGTGTGCCGGAGTCCTTTGGCATATCTTCAAGCGCCAAGGCTGTATCAATTACGCGTTTAATACGCGGGTCTTCATCATACATTGAGCGAAGACGGCTTGATATTTTAAGAGCATCGGCGAGTGTGATGTTTAAGGTGTTTGGTATTTCTTTTGCCAGTTCGTTTTCTTCTTGAAACGATAATGAAAGTGCTTTTGATACACTCCGCACGGCGTTTTTTGCTTTAAGAGTATTAAAAGTAACAATCTGAGCTACATTTTCCTGTCCGTATTTTTCTTTGACATATTCGATAACCTCGTCGCGGCGGCGTTCGCAAAAATCAATATCAAAATCGGGCATTGATACACGCTCGGGGTTGAGGAAACGTTCAAAAAACAAATTATATCTGATAGGGTCTACATCTGTGATATCAAGGCAGTATGCGGCAACGGACGCAGCTCCGCTCCCTCTGCCGGGACCAACCGGAATGTCTTTTGATTTTGCGTATTTTACATAGTCGTAAACAATCAGGAAATATCCTGTAAAGCCCATGCGGTTTATCATGTCAAGCTCGTAATTCAGTTGCTTTAAGACTGTGCTTTTTACTTCCGCATCCGAGGTGTCATATTTTCTGTTCATGCCCTCTATACACAGCTCATGCAAATATTTGCACGGGTCGGTAGCCCCGCTCGGCAGCTTAAACTCAGGCAGCAGAAACTTTCCAAATTCAAATTTATAGTTACATAAATCTGCGATTTTTTCGGTGTTCTCATACGCCTCGGGAAGCTCGGGGAAAAGCTCGCGCATTTCATCTTCCGATTTAACATATAGCTCCTGAGACTCAAATTTCATGCGGTCTGTATCGTCAACTGTTTTGCCCGTTTGAATACACATAAGAATGTCTTGCGCCTGCGCATCGTCACGTTTTATATAATGTGCGTCGTTTGTGACAACAAGCGGAATTCCTGTTTCGCGATGAATACGGATTAATCCCTCAGCGACCTTTTGCTGCTCGACAAAGCCGTGGTTTTGAAGCTCGAGATAAAAATTATCCTCGCCGAAAATTTCTTGCATTTCCAAAGCTTTTTTCTTCGCCTGTGCATAATCGTCACCAAGTATCAGTTCCGGTATTTTTCCTAAAATACAAGCCGACAACGCTATAAGCCCGTCACTGTGAGCGCGCAGCAGCTCCATATCAACACGGGGCTTGATATAAAAACCCTCTGTAAAAGATGCACTGACCAACTTGCAAAGGTTTTTATACCCTTCCTCGTTCTTGCAGAGCAAAATAAGATGATATCGTGTTGCGTCATGCTCATGCTCCATGTCAAAACGTGTTCTTGCGGCGACATAGACCTCGCAGCCGATGATTGGTTTTATCCCCGCCGCGACTGCTTCTTTGTAGAACGCCACAGCGCCGTACATAACGCCGTGGTCGGTGATTGCAACACTTTTTTGCCCGAGTTCCCGAACCCGTGCCACAAGGTCTTTTATCCTGCACGCACCGTCGAGCAGGCTGTATTCACTATGCACATGTAAATGAACAAATCCCATGCTCATAGTATATTGAACAAGTCGGATAGTGTCAAGGTTGACAAGGGGACGGGGGTTTGACACGCTCTGTTATAATACAAATATGGATTTCAAAGCAGGTACATATGATATAGCTGTTATAGGGGCAGGTCATGCGGGCATTGAGGCCGCGCTTGCCTGCGCCCGTCTTGGCAAAAAAACAATATGCTTCACAATAAACCTTGACGCTGTAGGAAACATGCCGTGCAACCCTGCAATCGGAGGAACGGGCAAAGGGCATTTGGTACGTGAGCTTGACGCACTTGGCGGCGAAATGGCAAAGTGTGCAGACAAGGCATGCATACAGTTTCGTATGCTAAACCGCGGCAAAGGTCCTGCCGTACATTCTCTGCGAGCACAAGCAGACAGGCGTAAATATCAGGAACTGATGAAACTCACTTTGGAAAAACAGGAAAATCTGCACTTACGGCAGGCTGAAATTGTTGATATCGGCGTTGAAAACGGCAGGGTTTCGTTTGTAAAAACTCACACGGGTGCAATTTTTAATTGCAAAGCGGCGATTATTTGCACAGGAACATATCTTGCAGGACGAACCATTGTCGGCGAAGCAATACATGACGGCGGCCCGGACGGAATGTTTGCGGCAACAGTTCTTGGGGAGCGTCTTCGGGAGCTTGGGTTATCATTGCAACGCTTTAAGACGGGAACGCCGCCCCGAATAAATGCACGAAGTGTTGATTTTTCTCAAATGGAAATACAAGCGGGCGACGAGCCTCCCGAGCCTTTTTCTTTTGAAACGCTGGAGGAAGACGCGGTTCTTGTAAATCAAGCTGTTTGTTATCTTACATACTCAAATGAAAAAACACATGAAATCGTTCGCAAAAATATTCACAGAAGCCCCATGCACTCGGGCGCGATTGACGGCACGGGAACAAGATACTGTCCGTCGTTTGAAGATAAGGTCGTGCGCTTTGCCGATAAAAAACGCCACCAGCTTTTTGTGGAACCAATGGGTCTTGATACCGAGGAGCTTTATCTGCAAGGCTTTTCTTCGTCAATGCCCGAAGAAATTCAGCTTGAGATGCTTGGCAGCTTAAAAGGCTTTGAAAATGCCGAAGTAATGCGACCCGCTTATGCCATAGAATATGACTGCATTGACCCCTTGGAACTTTTTCCGACACTCGAAACAAAGAAAGTCAAAGGTCTGTACGGCGCGGGACAGTTTTGCGGTTCTTCGGGATATGAAGAAGCCGCTGTGCAGGGCTATGTTGCGGGGGTTAATGCCGTTCTTTCATTAAATAATAAAGAGCCGCTTATTATAACCCGAAATGACGGTTATATCGGCACGTTAATAGACGACCTTGTGACAAAGGGCACAAACGAGCCTTACCGCATGATGACCTCGCGCACGGAATACAGAATGTTGCACCGTCAAGATAATGCCGATATCAGAATGTCGCATTTTGGTTATCGCGTAGGGCTTGTTTCAAAAGAGCGGCACGAGAGGGTTCTCTCTAAGTACGATGCGGTAGAGAAAGAAATAAACAGGCTCGAAGCAACTTTTATCCCGCCGTCAGACGAATTAAACAATCTGCTCAAAGCCTATGAAATGCCGGAAGTGGCAACAGGTGTTAGCCTTGCCTCTCTTTTGCGGCGTCCTGCACTTACATATGAAATAGTTGCACCGCTTGACAAAAATGCACCAATGCTTAAAAGAGCTATACGCGAACAGGTGGAAATCGCCATAAAATACGACGGGTACATCAAGCGTCAGCAAAGACAGCTTGATGAAATTGCACGTATGGAAAACCACACACTACCCGACGATATTGATTATGACGCTCTGCAAGCCTTGCGTATTGAAGCGCGGCAGAAGCTAAAAGCCGTGAAACCGCGAACGCTCGGACAGGCATCTCGCATATCGGGCGTTTCGCCCGCCGACATCGCCGCACTCATGATTTGGCTAAAACGGTAGGTTATGCTATAATACCAACATGATAAAAATCGGGGATATCGAAATCAATTCGCAGCTTGCTTTAGCGCCAATGGCAGGGGTTACGGATTTTGCCTTTCGTGCGATATGCCGCAAAATGGGCGCAGGGCTAACATACACGGAAATGGTCAGCTCCAAAGCTCTTGTTTACCAAGACGGCAATACTCTCGGACTGCTTAAAATCGGCGATGACGAACACCCTTCGGCAGTGCAAATATTCGGCAGTGATGCAAGCTGCATGGCAGACGCCGCAGGGAAAGCTCTTGAAATATCGGGCGCAGATTTTATCGACATAAACATGGGTTGTCCTGTCGGCAAGGTCGTAAAAAGCGGTGACGGCTGTGCTTTAATGAAAGACCCCGATAAAGCAAAAAAAATCATCGAAGCAGTCGTGCGGGCTATAGACGCTCCTGTCACGGTAAAGATACGAAAAAGCTGGGACAAGGGTAATGTCAATGCCGTAGAATTTGCTCAAATGGCGGAAGAAGCAGGCGCATCGGCTATAACTGTTCACGGCAGGACACGCACACAGATGTACGCCGGCAAGGCCGATTGGGATATTATACGCGAGGTTAAAAAAGCCGTCAGCGTACCCGTTATAGCAAACGGCGATGTGTGGAGTGCCGAAGATGCCGTAAAAATTCTAAAATATACAGGTGCCGATATGGCGATGATAGCCCGCGGAGCTATGGGCGACCCTTGGATTTTCGAGCAGTCCGCCGCAGCGCTGCGAGGCGACGATATCCCTAAAAAACCACCGATTGGAAAGCGTGCAAAAATAGCACTCGAACAGTTTGAAATGGCGGCCGAGCAAAAAGGCGAGCGCGTCGCTTGTCTCGAGGCAAGAAAGCACTACGCATGGTATTTACGCGGTGTTCCTCATTCTTCGTATTTTAAGGGTCAAATCTCAAAAGCAGAAACACTTAATGATTTGAGAAAAATCACCGAGGGTATTATAAGAGAGTTATGACAGCTGAAGAAGAAAAATTAATAATTCAAAAGGTTATGAGCGGGGATAAAAACGCGTTTGAAGATTTAGTTTTGGCAAATCAGAAAAACGTATACAATCTCGCTTTGAAAATGACCAAAAATGAAGAAGACGCACTTGATGTCTCTCAAGAGGCGTTTATAAAGGCATATCGTCAGCTTAAAAGTTTTCGTGGTGAAAGCAAGTTTTCCGTCTGGTTATACAGACTTACATATAATATGTGCATTGACTTCATACGAAAAAGCTCCTCCGCAAAAATAGTGTCTCTCGATTATGAGGACACCTCGGGCAACTTAAAACCTTTGGAAATACCCGATTTGCGAAATCTGCCCGAAGATAATGCAATACGAAAAGAAACGCGAAAAAATATAGCCGACAGCATAAAGCTGCTCCCTCAAAATCATCGCGAAATCCTTGTGATGCGAGAAGTTACGGGTATGAGTTATGAGGATATTTCAGGAACTCTCGGCATAAATACCGGAACGGTAAAATCACGGCTTGCACGCGCACGAGAAAAATTAGTAGAAATATTGAAAAAAAAGGGAACTTTTCCCGAGGGTTATCGTCAAATACTGTACAGCACACAAAAGGAAGGAGGGGGAGCATCATGAAAAACTGTATAGATTATGTGGAGCAGCTTAGTGCATATCACGATAACGAGCTGTCTGAGCAGGAAACACAAAAGCTGCTTGGGCACTTAAACGCATGTGAAGATTGCTCCGCCTTACTTGAAGTATATAAAGAAATCTCTGTTGCCGCAGATATTTCCGACACACTTGTTCCCGACGCACTTCGCATCGGCGTTATGAACAGGATAAAAGCAGAAAAACCTGTCATCGCGACAAAACGCAAAAGAAACATTCAATTTTTTCTGACACGTTATATGCCGATTGCCGCATGTTTGGCTGTTGTTTTGCTTGTATGGGGTTTTTGGGGCGATCTTTTTGCTCCGAGGGGTGCCGATAATTTCGCGCCTTTGGCTTCTTCCTTCGGCGATTATTCAGCACCCGCAGGCGATGAAATGCTGCCGGGCCTTAGCTCCGACCGTAACGACCTTCATCCCACGGGCACAAGCACAGGAGGCGGTGATACATCATGGCATGTTTTTGATGCTTCAGCGCCGGATGCAGCGGCACCACCGCAGAACAAACCGCACGATGACGGCATCGGAAACGAGAGCTTTATAGTAGATGCAGACGCTGCTTCAATTGAGGCTTTGTTGGCGTTTGATGCATTAAACCGCAGAGCACAACGCTTGACACGGCAGGAAGTAGACGAAACAATGGAGTTTCTCAAAGGTGCTTCATGTTGGATATTAATAACACAGGAACATCTCTCTCATATGGAAGACTACGAAGTGTCGCCTCACGGCCCTTGGCATAATTGGTATTCCCTATACGAAATCCCAAATGATGAGGTGCACGCCCTTTTAACGCAGCTGTCAAAAACTGATAATTATGTGGTGATGAACAATAACGACAGCACACTTAAAAGCTCGTATTCTGTCGTATTATACTCAATATATAGATAATTCGATGTAGGGAACGGGTAGGTATCATTGGAAAAGCACTCGCTTTAAGTATTGCCCCGTGTAGCTTGCCTCACATTGCGCAACATCTTCCGGACTTCCCGCAAATAAAACCTCGCCGCCCGCATCGCCGCCCTCCGGACCTAAGTCAATTACATGGTCGGCGGTTTTTATTACGTCCAAATTATGCTCAATGACAACAACCGTATTTCCCGCATCGGTAAGAGTATTGAGCACATCAACCAATCTGTGAACATCTGCCGTGTGCAGTCCTGTTGTCGGCTCGTCGAGCACATAAAATGTATTTCCTGTCGAGCGTTTGCTCAGCTCGGTAGAGAGCTTGACACGCTGTGCTTCACCGCCGGACAGGGTTGTTGACGGCTGTCCGAGTTTTACATATCCAAGCCCCACATCAACGAGTGTCACAAGCTTTTGCTTTATCTTTGGAAGATTTTCAAAAAACTCAAGTGCCTCGTCAACAGTCATCTCAAGCACTTCATGTATATTCTTGCCCTTATAACGCACTTCAAGAGTTTCTCTGTTATATCTTTTGCCTTTGCACACATCACACGGAACATAAATATCCGGCAAAAAGTGCATTTCAATCTTTATAAGCCCGTCGCCGCTGCAAGACTCGCAGCGTCCGCCACGCACATTAAATGAGAAACGCCCTGCTTTATAACCTTTTGCTTTGGCATCTTGTGTTGATGCAAACAAGTCACGGATATCGCCGAAAACGCCTGTATAGGTTGCGGGGTTTGAACGCGGTGTGCGACCGATTGGCGACTGGTCGATATCAATAACCTTGTCGAGAAATTCCATGCCATGAACGCTGCCATGCAAACCGGGGCGAGCTTTTGCACCGTTGAGCACCGAGGCAAGTGTTTTATATACAACCTCATTTATGAGAGAAGACTTACCGCTGCCCGAAACCCCTGTTACTGCTGTCATTTTGCCGAGGGGTATTTCCACGGTTAAATTTTTGAGATTATTTTCAGCCGCTTCTTTTACTATCAGAAAATGTCCGTTACCTTGTCTGCGTGTTTTTGGTACAGGTATTTTCTTTTTTCGGCTGAGATACTTGCCTGTTATAGACTTTTCACATGCCATAACTTCCTCGGCTGTTCCCGCACAGACAACCTGCCCGCCGTGAACTCCCGCGCCGGGACCGATATCAACAATATAGTCGGCAGCAAGCATGGTTTCTTCATCATGCTCGACTATGAGCAGGGTGTTGCCAAGGTCGCGAAGTCGTTTTAACATATTAAGCAGCTTGATGTTGTCGCGCTGATGCAAACCGATTGACGGTTCGTCAAGAATATAGAGCACACCCATGAGTGATGAGCCGATTTGTGTCGCAAGGCGAATGCGCTGATTTTCACCACCCGACAGTGAGCCTGCCTGACGGCTGAGCGTGAGGTATTCAAGCCCGACACTTCGTAAGAAGCCAAGCCTTTCGTTTATTTCCTTTAATATCCGTCGGGCAATCATTTCGTCTTTTTCTTTTAGCTTTAAGCCGTTTAAGAAATCCATTGTCCGTGAAATCGACATTTCCGTAAGAGTTGCTATGCTAATATCGCCGACTGTGACCGCGAGAACTTCTTTTTTGAGCCTGCGCCCCTCACAGTCCGGACATGGGTGCTCTGCCATATAGGTCTCAAGCTCCCACCGCATTGATAGGCTTTGAGTATCCTTATACCGCCGCTCGATGTTGTTGACTATTCCCTCAAAGGGTTGTGTGAGAACACCTTTGCCCCGAGGCTGGTCGTAATATAAATCTAACTTCTCACCTTTTGTGCCGTAGAGAATAATTTCCATAATTTCGTCAGGAAGGTCTTTTATCGGTGTGGTCAGCTTAAATCTGTATTTTTTGGAGAGAGCTTCAAAATACATTTTTGAAATTCCGTCATTTTTTACATTTCCCCAACCCGAGGCGGATATACCACCGTCCTCTATTGACATTGTCGGATTTGGAATAATAAGTGACGGGTCTACCCTAAGCTGCGTTCCGAGACCTGTGCATTTTGAGCAGGCACCGTACGGATTGTTGAACGAAAATAATCTCGGCGTCAGTTCTTCCATGGAAACGCCGCATTCTTCACATGCGTAATTTTGCGAAAACATCATTTCCCTGTCTTCACCGACAACATCAATTATAAGCAGTCCGCCTGCGAGTGTCAGCGCCGTTTCAACGGAGTCCGTCAGGCGGCGGGCGATATCGTCTTTTATAACAAGACGGTCAACAATAATTTCAATGTTATGCTTTTTGTTCTTGTCGAGCTTAATTTCCTCGGATAAATCATAAACGCTTCCGTCCACACGGGCACGGACATAACCGCTTCTGCGGGCGTCTTCAAAAACTTTTTGATACTCACCCTTGCGCGCGCGGATAACAGGTGCCATTATTTGTATTCTGGTCGCTTCGGGTAGTGTTAAAACACTGTCTACTATTTGGTCAACCGATTGTTGTTTTATTTCCTTGCCGCAAATATGGCAATGAGGTATGCCGATACGCGCCCACAAAAGACGCAGATAGTCGTAAATTTCAGTAACCGTACCAACCGTGGAACGGGGGTTGCGGCTTGTTGTTTTCTGGTCAATGGAAATAGCGGGCGATAGCCCCTCGATATAATCAATATCCGGTTTTTCCATTTGCCCCAAAAATTGACGTGCGTATGCCGACAGCGACTCGACGTAACGCCGTTGACCCTCTGCATAGATTGTATCAAAAGCAAGTGAAGATTTTCCGCTCCCCGATATGCCCGTCAGTACAACTAATTTATCTCTCGGTATTTCCAAGTCGATGTTTTTCAGATTATTTTCGCGTGCACCCTTGATGTGAATGTTATCTCGCATTTTTTCTTCGCTTTCTATGGTATCATTTGCCCGTAAGGAACTGCAAGGAATGTGCTCTCTGTGATGAAGTAATGGTCAAAAATCATTCGTGCTATAGCCATGATTTGTGAGCCGGAACCGCCCTTTTCAACAACAACCGATATGGCAATTTCCGGATTGTTTGCAGGTGCGTAGCATACAAATATGCCGTTGTTCATAGAGCGTCCCTCAATCTGCACCGTACCTGTTTTTGCCGCAACCGTAATCGGATAGTTTAAGAATACCGGTCGTCCCGTACCTCCGGGACCTGTTGAAACAGCAACCATTCCCTCTTGGATATAACTTATAAAATCGGTTTCTTCAATTTGGTTAAGAATTCGAGGCTCATTTTCAAAAATCGGTTCTGTAAAGTCGGCACTGACTACTCTGCGTAAAAATGACAGCGAATACAATGTTCCGCCATTGCCTATGGTGGCTGCGTAGTTTGCAAGCTGAACGGGTGTAAAGCGGTTTTCACCTTGTCCGAAACCTGCGAGAAGAACGTCGGCATTATACCAACCCTCAGTCGGTTTTAATAACGCTTTAACTTCGGGCAGCGCGAGGCGCCCTGCTGCTTCGGGTATTTCAAGTCCTGTTTTTATTCCAAGTCCAAACTCCATAGCTGCCTCTGCGAGCATATCTGCGGCATTTGCTGCGTGACCTCCCGCAAGCCAGTCTGAAACCTGTAGAAAATAATAGTTGCACGAACATGCTAATGCCTGAACGAGATTAACTTCTCTGTGTCCGACACCTTGACTATTATATAACCAGCATGTCGCAACAAAACCAACATCTTCGTATTTTGTAAAACGCCCTGTATCATCTATTGGGAAATATCGGGACAAAAAGCTGATATTTCGCAGCCCCGCAAGCGCTGTTACCATTTTGAAAGTAGAACCGGGGGCATATGTTGCCTGCGTGGCACGGTTGAACATCGGGAAGTTCGGGTCGGTATTTAACATCGGCCAGTCCTGCGACAGAGTAAGCAGGTTAAATGTCGGATATGAGGCTGCAGCAAGGATTTCGCCTGTGTTTACATTTGTTACAACAACTGCCCCTCCCGTAATAAGCTCAAGTTCTTCATCGTCATCGTCTCTTGTTGCATTTGCTTCTTGGCGTTGATGATTTATTGTTTCAATTTGCGAGCGAAGTGCATGTTCGGATGCTATTTGCAGGTCAAGGTCTAATGTCAGATAGATATGTTGACCCGGTTCGGGTTCTTTGGTAACTTCATCTCGAAATACGGTTCCCTCTTCATTTAGCTGAACAATCCGCTGCCCCTCGGAGCCGTGCAGTATTTCTTCAAACGCAAACTCTGTTCCTATCTTGCCGACAAGTGCGTCCATAGGATATCCGCGCTCTTTATATACTTCATATTCCTCGGCAGTCATTCTTCCGATATAACCTAAAAGGTGCGGTGCATGAACTGTATGATATTCTCTTGCATAGGATGTTTCGATAAAAACGCCTGTCAGATTTCTCTCGGCTAAATACGAAACAAAGTCAGTGCTGATATCGGCAGAAAAGACATATGGCGTAATCGAGCCTATTATTGCACGGATTTCAAGCTCATAACGCACGCCGATAATGAGGCGCGCATCAAGTATTCCGATAGTATAATGAATTCTGTAATGATTGTGAAACCATGCAAGCAGCTCGGAAACATCAATCTCGGGATTTATTCCGTGATACTCAAAATATGTATTCAAACGGTTACGTTGAGTTGATGTCATGTTTGTCAGATACTCAAACGGCGCCCCCCTTGTGACAGGAAACGTGTCGTTATATGTAAGACCCTCGTCGAGCGTGGCGTTAATGAGTTCCAAAACAACGTCATTTGCTTCGGGCATACCACGCAGCGCCCACCAGTCAAGGCGAATGTCATATGACGGTCTGCCCGACGCAAGAAGCACGCCGTTTCTGTCGTAAATATTGCCCCGTGCAGCTGCTATGGTTGACGTGCGTGTGATAATCCGCCCGTGCGACTGCTCGTCGGCATGAAGCCTCGGCTGATACACCTGCACATTATATAAAGCAGAAACATAAACTGTAAGAATTAATGCCATTATTATGAAAATAACAACCATTCTTGCGGGTGTGTATAATTTTTGCATTTTTAGTACCTCTTAAGCGTCTTTCCCCTCACACTATTCGACCTGACGGCGTTATCCTCTCTGCGCGTTTGCCGAGTGCTCGCACAATAAACCATATTGGAAAGGCAAGCACCAGCGAATAGACTGTTTGCCCTATAACCGTACCCATGATTATACTTGTCGGAATGCTGTGCGGCAGGGCAATAATCGGCAGCATTTGGATAAATGCCGAAACAATAAGAACTGCAGCGCTCCCTATATAAAATGCGATAAAACCGCTCAATACCACTGTGTCTGAAAGTGTCCCTATACCAAGCCCTACCAATGTCAAAAACACCGTAAATGTTCCAACAGGTTGATTAAATGATATGTCGCAAAAAATTCCGGCAAAAAGACCCGACAGACCACCTTTATACCGACCCTCATACAAGGCTATGCCGGTAACTGCAACAGGCAGAAGCAGTGGAACAAATCCGCCAAAGCGTACATACGGGAATATAACACCTTGAAAAACATACACCACAACTAAAAAGAGTGCATGGAGTAATATTAAGTTTACTATTGCTTTCTTTTTCATGTTTTATGTATCTCTTTGTTCCGTACTTTCAAAGCCTGTAATAACAAATACAAGCGATATGTTTTCAAGGTCAAGCAGTGGTCTGACTGTTGCAAATCTGCTTATACCGCTGTCATTTCTCGACACCACATCAACCTCGCCGACAATAAGACCTGCAGGGAAGACGCCACCTATGCCCGATGTGATAACCGTGTCACCTTTTCTTACTATGAGGTCGGCGTCAAATTTTTCAAGCATCAGAAGACCGCTGCGCATATATGTAAAGTCGCCTCTGACCGTAGCCGAGCTGTCTCCCTCGTCGCCTGTATCCCTGCGTCCAACGTACGCAGCAGCCGAAAACTTCGTGTCAAGTATAGTGATTACCGTGGACTGTGCGGCTCCTACGTCATGAACCTGTCCGATAAGCACTCCCTCCTCGGTTGCAACCGCCATTCCACGCTCTATTTTTGAGTTGGCGTACCCCATGTTTATGGTAAATGTAGAAGAAAAGTTGTCGCTGCCTCTGCCTATAAGAGATGCCATTTCGTGTTCATATCCGCCATGGCGTTCTCTAAAGCCTTGAAGAGCACGAAGACGGTTATTTTCTTCCGCCAGTTCGTCTGCGGCGCGGTAGTTTGCTTCGAGAATGGCAATTCTTGCAACAAGCTCTTCGTTTCTTTTTTCGAGTGCTTCATATCTGTATATTGCGGAAAATATATCGCCGAACGCACTGGCTACCGTAGTTGCAAGTGCTCTGACAGGTCTTGTAACGGTATTTGCAAAACCCGTAACAGGGCCTGAGCTGTTAAACACATTAACTGATATAATTGTAATAAATGCGAGCAACAATGCAGTAGAAAAAATTATGATTGTCCTTTTTGTGAGTATCGCTTTCATTTTGTAACTCCTTTATCAGACCTCGATATCCTTAAAATATACTCCGCGCGTAAATCCGGGTGGTGAATAATCGCCTTTGCCCAAATATCTCTTTAGAACGGAAACACATTCAATCGCGTTTTCTGTGGTAAAGCTGAGTCTTTGCGCCCAAAGACCAAGCGTTGATAAAATTTTTCGTTTGTCTGCCATAAAGAGCTTTTTTGAGTTAAGCAGTGTGTTTCGGCAACCAAAGTCTGCTATAACCGGATAGAGCATACCGTTTTCACCAACCAAGCCTGTAAAGCTGTCGCATGTGCAAGCTTCTGTGCAATTGCGGACGATGCAGTTTTCCGTATACATCAGCGGCAAGCGCCCGTATGTGATAAGCTCTGTATCTATTGGCTTGGGCAGGTCGCGTATTTCGCTAAGACGCATCTCAAATGAAAATGTTGCCGATATTAATCCTAATTTTTGAAGAACAAACAGAACTTCCGAATTGCATATATTCAGCCCGTAGTCTCCACGTACATACATTCCAAAGCTTCTTGCATACTGTATGTGCCCGATGTTTCCTACAAGAGCGTCCTTGATGCCGAGTGATTTGGCACGTTCCATCATTTTCGAGATTTTTTTCTTTTCGTTATCGTGAACGACCCTCGGCACACTGACCGCTACAATGGTATTTTCATTTTCAAGAAATTTGTGCAAAAGTTTTGACTCGTAGTCAAGCTCGGTAACGGGAATGTATAACACGGCGGGAGCGAGCTCTTCCATTTCTTCTGACAACTGGTCTGCTTTTGTTACAGATACCGTCACAAGCGGAGGGTCGCTGCGGTTCATATCGTGCAGGTCGGGGACAAATCCGTCGGTAGCATAAACGTTTGGAATGTACTCACCCTCTGCCCGCATGGTTATAGGCTTTCGTTGTTCTAATATCTCAGCAAACAGTTCTACGCGCATATCGGCAAATGCCGACATCGGAAGCTTAAGTCCCGGCTCAACCGAGCCTTTTACACCCAAGCAGATAAACGGGGTGCCTGCGGTTTTATATAACTCAGTTTGCAGCATAGCATGTGTCAGCTCTTTGTGAAAGGATTGCTCGGGTATCGGGCCGTATGCAACTGCCGCATTCTTTTTATCGTCCGCTGCTGCAAGTTTGGCGGGTTTGTCTTTGACAACCTGTCCGACAAATCGTATTGGCACTCGTTGAAACTCACCGTTTAGATAAAGCTTTCGGGTAGAGGCAAAGAGCACAGTGTCTGTTCTTGTGTCTTCCTCGCGCAGCCCGAGCATTTGCGGTCCTTTGCGGTCGGTATAATATCCGTCTGTGAAGCCTTGCCTTGAAAATGTGTTTATCAGCGTTTGTGCACTTTCTCTTGAGGGTTCTTTTTCGCTTCGTGCCGCTTTTGAATACATTCCTGTGACGAGCGCCGTATATTCGGAGCGTTTGGAGCGACCCTCTATTTTTATGGCTTTTACACCTATTGCTTCCAAGTCTGAAAGATATCGGACAAGGCTGTTGTCTTTTAGGCTGAGCGGGTGGGTGATTGTGTGCCCTGTGGCGCTGTAGGTCTTCTGACAGGGTTTGTCGCATAAGCCGCGGCTGTCGCTGTTTTCTTCAAGCAGCGTACTCATATAACACTGCCCGCAGTAGCTCATGCATAAATTGCCATGCACCGAAACTTCTATCTCTACGGGAGAGTATCTGCAGATGTGGCGGATTTCCTTGCGCGTCAGCTCTTGTGCAACGGTTACTCTTGTGCACCCCATTGCCGCAGCCATTTTCACGCCCTCTAAATTATGCACACTCATTCGGGAGCTTGCGTGGATAGGCATTTCAGGCACAGCCTGACGTACTGCTCTCATAGCACCGAGGTCTTGCACGATAACCGCGTCAATACCGTAGCGGCTTGCTTCCTTGGCGTTTTGTGCGATAACCGGAAGCTCGTGGTCATACGCAATCGCATCAAGTGTGAGGTAGGTTTTAATACCGCGGACACGGCAATATTCAAGCGAGCGTCCGAATTCATCAAACATGAAGTTTTCGGCATCCATGCACGCATTAAATTCACGAAACCCGAGGTAAACGGCATCTGCTCCGTTTTGTACAGCCGCTATAACACCTTCGGGCGAACCTGCCGGAGAAACTAATTCAAGCACCGCAATATACCCACAAAAACTAATAATAATGTTGTTTACATAAAATCTTTACAAAAAGTAACATATTATATCACAATTTTGTAAAGATTGCCATAGTTAATAGAAAAACTTTTTGTAAATAAATACTTCTTGACGGTTATTTGGTTATTGTGTTATTATGTACCCCGTCGCTAATTTTATGAATATCGCGGGGTGGAGCAGTCCGGTAGCTCGTTGGGCTCATAACCCAAAGGTCGGTGGTTCAAATCCGCCCCCCGCAACCAAAAGTCCTCTGCGGTGAAAGCCATAGGGGATTTTCTTTTTGCAATCCGCCTATTTTTGGTTTATAATATTAATGTACATATTTTCGCAGGGAGGTCTAATTATGTTTAATATTATTAATGCCGGAATAACTCCACAGCGCGCGTGTGAGATGTATTTAAATGATTATATTGTTATGCTAATTGTTGGCGATATTAAAAACGATACAACCGGCGATGTAATTTTTGTTGGCTCTATTGATGACCGAAGAGTTTTTGTTAAAAATCACACTCCTCCGGACGGCTTGTATTTTTATATGCTTCGCGGAGATAATTTTCGCGAATACTGCCCAATTGTGGAGGATTTTCCATGTTATTCGAACTAAAGTTTCCTTGGGTAGAATGGATAATTCCCACCAATATTAATAATCAACTCTTTAATGCGAAAATTGATTCTGGAGCATTTATCACTTTAGTTGGCATAGATATTGCTGTTGAACTGGGGTTAACCTCTGAGTTTATCAAGAAACAACGATGTATAAAATATGTAGGAGTTGTAGAAGAACTTAAAGGATATGCTTTCAAGGTGCCGTGTTCTTCATTACCTTTAGGTAACGAAACAATTCCTATATCAGAAATTTATGTTCCTTTTACTTTTGTTGACAAAACAAAGTATAGATTTGTTTCGACTGATAGATTTTTAATCGGCACAGACATCCTCAATAAATACAATCTCAATGTTAATTTTAATAATAACGCTACAAATAAAGAATTAACTACAGCATTTTTGGAAATGCAACCACATAGTCTTAAACTCCCAAAAAGACGTAGTTCAGACTATACTTTAAACCAACTGGCAAAAACTATAGGAGATGTTCAGCTTCATATTGACGACAGTATGGTTGAAGAAGTCCCTCCTGACTATAAAAGAGATTAAAGCGAACACGTTCTTCTTAACAGAACACTAAGCACACTGCATAGGACAACCAGCCACCGTGAATGTTAGACTCATGGTGGTTTTTACTAAGCTGGCTGCTTAGTAATGTTTGATATATTTATGCTATACTCTACAGTGTTGGTTCTTCGTGATTATACAGCTGTTCGTTGATTTCGCATATGCTATTAGAATTATGTAAGCCATACAAAATAATGCTGTCACGTTTTATCTTTGGGTAAAGCGGAGCAAGACCGGAAGCTTTTAGCAAGCTCTGTGTTTCATCAACACTTAAAGTCAATCCAAAACACAAACACAGTAAAATATCTCTCGAGGGGTTACGTGTTCCTGCAAATATTTGGTATCCATAAATATCGTTTATCTCTGAGCGCCTTATTATATTTGGCTTTGACAGACCTTTTTCTTTTGCGTACTTATTTAACGCTTCCGCCACAGTAATATTTATAAATGCCTCTTTATTTTCTTTTACATATGACTGAATATCGTTAGTTTTGGAAAGTGATTGCATAAGATTTTCTGTTCTTTTTTCTTTCAATTATATCCCCTCCCAAAATGAAGTTTAGCATGGTATACTACAGTTTGCAAGTGACATGCCCGCGGAGGAACGTGCCGAATGGTTGAGTGGCTGAATAAAACTATATCAGAACAATATAAATTAGTCAGAGTTTTGCGAAGCTCCGGCAAATCGGATATTCAAGTGCTGCGGCACAAGACCCTTGACAGGGACATAATTAAGCGTGTTTATGAGGGCGACGGCGAGGTATATCGCATTTTGCAAGGAATTTCACACCCGAACATTCCACATATATATGAGGTAATCACCGACGGTGCAACAACCATAGTCCTCGAGGAATATATAAACGGGATAACCATATCTGATGAGTTGCAAGATAATGTATATACCGAGAACGCCACAAGAACTATTGCGCGCGAGTTATGCAGCGCATTGGCAGCGTTGCATTCGCTCGGAGTTATCCACAGGGATATAAAGCCCGAAAATGTGATGATTAACAGCGAAGGCATTGTTAAGTTAATTGACTTCGACACAGCCCGATTGTTTAAGGCATATAAATCGGGCGACACGAGCGTTATCGGTACTACCGGTTTTGCTGCTCCCGAACAGTTTGGTATATCTCAAACGGACGAGCGCGCCGATATTTTCTCTATTGGTATTTTAATGAATGTTATGACGACAGGTGAGCATCCGTCTAAAAATCTCTATAAAGGCAAGCTATCCGGCATTATAGAAAAATGCACACAGATTGACCCCAACAAGCGTTATTTTAATGCACTATCTCTTGCAAAGGAGCTCTGATTATGGATATGAAAAACTGCCCTCATTGCAACAAAGAGCTTCCGAAAGAAGCAAAATTCTGTCTTTCTTGTATGGGAAAATTAGTTGAAGAAGTGCCTCTTCAAAATACACCTGTCAGAAAAAGCAAAAGAAACGTGCTGCTTGCAGGGCTTTTCGTTGTTGCAGTTGCTGCTGTTGCTTTGCTTGTCATTTTTTCTGTTTTTATTAAAGAGCAAAGTTATCCCGTAGATAAGTCAGACACAATTATTTCCGCATGGACTATGAAAATGCGTCCGCACGGTGGTATTGATACATTTAATTTTGCCCGCGAAAACGGTATCGTCGGGTTCGGGTGGAGCTTAAACGGCAATCCTGCAACAGTTGCGGAGTACCGGGCACTCAGAAAACAAGAGGGCGCTTATGAGGGTGACACACTTCTCAGCAACACGCTTGACGATTTTGAAAACATAACAAATGTTGATAGCATTTATACTCATTTAATATGGGTTGTCGACCCTTACGGGTATTACTATATTTGCGAAGTTGTCGGCGGCTATGAGTACAGCCGCAGTGCCGAGCATGATGCGGCGGGACTCGTTAATTTTGCCGAATGTATATTTTACAGAGTCGGCACAGCAGACCTCGTGCCAACTGCTGTAATTGAAACTCTCTCTGAGGGTGAGCTTGTTATACATCTTCAAGGTAGGGAAACAACAGAACTGACCCGCCTGCTATGGCTTGTCGCACGGACAATACAAGGGTAAGACCACTAAGCACTGTGCATAGGACAAAAAACCACCATGAGTGATATGCTTATGGTGGTTTTTTGTGTTTGAAAAAATATAAAGTGTCTTTGTTGAGAACAAAATAATTTTTGTGAGGTTGATAATATGTTCTGTAATAAATCAAAAAGAAATAAGCTTATTATTATAGCTTGCTCCTGTGTCTTCTTGATTGCTCTGCTAACAACTGCTCTTATCGTGATATTCCACGTCGGAGAAAATAATCCTCCGAATGAGCCTCTTGTTATTTCAAATGGCGACTCGGGAAATGAGTTTCCGGCTGACAACGGAAACGGGGGTGATTATGTCGAACAGCAGCAAGAAGAGCTTGAAATACATTTGTTTGCGAAGTGGGAGAACCTTGAGGCTGTACACGGTATGTCAGGAAGCAAAATTTTTGTTTCCCTTGATGATGATGATACAATCTCTCCCAACGGTTCTTATATATCCCCTGTATACAGTTATGACTTAGTGAAAAATGAATTAATTAAGATTGGACCTTATTTTTGTGACCGTTCCGCCTTTTGGATTACTGATGAGTGGTTTATTTTTTGGGGATTTGAAGAGTCCGGAAATGTATCAAGCGTATATCTTTACAAATACAATATTATTACTGATAATCTCTCTACTATTTTTGAAGCTAAAGTCGGTTCTGTATATGTGGAATTGAGAGCGGATAAATGGAAGATAACTTTTATGGACAACCTATTTTACTATGTAACACACGAAGATACCCTTAATCCAGATGATAACAGAGAAAATAGAACATGGTCTGTTCACTGTTATGATTTAGAGACAGAGCAAACAGTTTCATTGTATACATCGAGTCGTGAAGTAACGTTATTTATTGACCCGTTAAATTCAAATACCTTATATTTCTATACCGGTATTTGGGGTGCTGAAATAATCAAGTATGATTTAATCACGCATGAGGCAATTGAGGTGTTTCGTTATTTTAATAACGATGACAAATACCGTATAACCGTTAATGGTGAGAGCAAGATTTTTGATGAACGATTATCCATTAATGGTGTTGGTTCATTTAACAGTGATGTTTTTATCAATAGCACTAACTTTGGCTTTTCCGGAACATATAAGCTAAGTGAAGACGGTTTAATTTTCGTTCATCCCGATTTTAATTTTTTCAGCTATGCTAATATATCGCATTATAATTCTCCCTTTATTTATACACATGGGTCACTATATCGCTTCCCTGCTTCACAGAGCATGGACACATTAAGAATGAGTGCCGACGGTGGCATGACAGCTGTTCCGGTAAAAAATAGATTTTTTGAATTTAACGATGTATATTGGTACATTGAATGCTTTTATTCTCCCGACACTTACATAAGGGCATATAACGATAATTTTGATGAAGTTATCGTTTTTGATAACTTCAAGGGCGAAATCATCGGTATAAATGATGCGGGAATATTATTTTTACACGGTCATTTAATAACACGGGAAACTGGTTACGTCGAAAAAAATAGTGTTGACGGCATTTTTACAATTGATGTCAGCTTTGTTTCATCGGATTTTTTAGATTTTGTTGAAACTTCATCTAATCTTGGGCCTACATTAGCAGCAGATCTTGATGACTCGAAATTAACACCGTCTCCGGGCGGTCTTCCCGATGTTAAAAGAGTTCTTGACGGCTACAAATTAGGCTTTTTAACTGAGTTTTCTCCAAATATAAATGTTGACTTTTTTGGTTTCTTTTCAAAAACTTTTTCTGAGTTGGAGCAAGAGCTTGGAAAGGCAGAGGAAGTCAATGATTGGGATAATGTTTATAATTTTCCAAATTATGGCTCAATAACGTTTGCATTTGCTCGCGACGAGCTGTTTCAAATAACCATGCCGATTTCTCGTTTATTTACCGATAAAAGCGAGATAACAGGCGGAGAAATTAAACAATTATTTGGAGATCAAATTGAGCATTACGCGATGTGGGACGATGGTTTGATACACACATACGGCAATGCCTTTTATTTTGATTTCTATTTCCCAAACGATATTGACTTCAGAGGCTCCAGCAAAGAGGTTAGCATTAGAGCCGGCGACCTGCTTGAGTAAATACTACAGATTTTCATAAATGTCTTTTCCGAAAATCCGCTCTTTTGTTTTTATCGTGTTTAGTGCCCCCCCCCCCCGAGAAATTTTCGCACTTTTGCATTGGCATTGTGAACACAAACTTTGCACCTTCGCCCTCGTTTGACTCCACCCAAATACTGCCATTCATCTTTTCTGTTATTTGTTTGCAGATTGCAAGCCCGAGACCCGTGCCGCCATACTTGCGTGCCGTGCCTCCGTCTGCTTGTTCAAACGCTTCAAACACACGGTTCTTTAGGTCGTCCGAAATACCAATTCCGGTATCTTCAACTTCAAACCTTATGGTAAACCGGTCATTTTCTTCGTCCGAACATGACGCTCTGAGGGTAATCGTACCCTCCTCGGGGGTAAACTTCACTGCGTTAGCAAGCAGATTTGTTATTATCTGTGTAATCCGAAATTCGTCACTTATGACAAACTTCGGTATTTTTTCGTCAATGTCTATTATCAGCTTTTGCTTCTTTTCATCAGAACGAAAGCCTAAAACATTAGCCGCATCATTTATCATTTTATTAAACTCGAAAGCAACAGGTGTGATAACAAACTTATTTGCTTCAATTTTTGACATATCAAGGACATTGTTAATAACATCTATTAAATGTTTGGATGCGCCTTCTATCTTTTCGAGACAATCAGCTCTTTTTTCTTCGGTTTGAGCTCTTTTTGCAATGTTCGTCATGCCGACAATAGCATTCATAGGTGTTCGCATTTCATGGCTCATGCGGGATAAAAACTCACTTTTTGAACGGCTTGCCTGCTCTGCATTATCTTTTGCACGCACAAGCTCTGTTACATCGTGCATTACTACAAGAAAACCCGCATATTTGCCGTAGTCATTATTGAACGAAAGAATTTTGACCTCATAATTATCGTTGTCAATTTGAAGCTCAAATTTTTCTTCAACTGAGCTATTGTTTTGCAGCTTGTCGCTATCCAAAAAATGATTGAGGATATCGAGCATCTCCTGAGTAATCGCAGAGGTATCGTATCGTTTCAAGATAGAAGAAAGTTTTTGTCCCCGCAGAACAGATATGTCATTTATATCTAAAATATTACAAATGGAGTCTGTTCCAAGCAAAAAATTTGCATTCTCATCAAAAACGAATATTATGTCCGGATGCGAACGAAGCAAGAGCTTCACATAAAACTCCTGCTTTTGTTTTTCTCTTGCGATATTTTCCGTAAGATTATACTGCGTTTCCGCATTTACTTTAATAATATCTCTGCTTTTTTCGACAATACGAAGCTCTCTGGCAAGCTTTTTGTTCAACGCTTCCGCTGCTGCCAACCTTTGCTCTATGTCGATGTTTTGCTCTTTTGTGTTTGACGTTGCTTCGAGTTGGTTCATATAAATGACCATTCCTTTTTGCTTATCATTAAGCACAAAATAACCACGAAAAAGGGGTTATAAGACCATTACTATAAGTGTATAGTCGTGATATCTGTTTGTTGCTCCTGTGTCTTTTAGCGATGTCGGGCAGATTTCGCCGCCTGCGTATCCCATCATAAACGGTATATCTTTTAGTTTTTCTCTTGCTACATTTAATTCTTTCAAGGAGTCCTTTTGCATAACCATCATATGTCGGGCTATGCACGAGAACGTCAAAATACCATTTATATCGGGAAGCGTCACAGCTTCTGCAAGTTTTTCTTCTGCGATTAAAACGACATCTTCAAATGTTCCGTGAAGCATTTTGAATGTTGAGTGCTCATCAATATTGCCTCTGAAAATTGCTATGCCGTCTTCGTTAAACGAGACAAGTTCACGCAAAATAGGAACTCCGTCGTAATCTGTGCGGTTTTTCTGGTCGATTAAAAACGGCACAAAGGTAAAAATGCTGTTTGGCTCACCGTCTTTGGCAAGACCCCGTTCCTCAAAGTATTTATACGCTTTCATATCGTTTATTTCTTCAACGAATATTCCGCTCGATTTTGTTATTTCGCCTTGGTACGGCATGGCGTTTTTCTCCGAAAAAGTACCGATAACAAAACGCGGGTTGATGTTTCCGTAACAGAAGATATACGACATGCAGGTATCTGTTGCTTCGCCGTTGAAAATGACCTTGCCGCCCGAGAAATCGGCGGTGTCCGCCGTCGAAAATGTGCCAAACAGCGGAACTGCGGGGATAACACGTTCCCACGCATTAACATATGCGTCACCTGCATGTTTGTCCGGCAGGGGCGGGAATATCAACGCAAGGTTGGGTTTTTCAGTTGTGTCTATTTTGTCATATGCGTTTTTTGCAGCAGCATAAAAATCATCACCAAGGGTTTCGGTCATTCCCGTGCGAAAATAAATATCGTCCGATGTCATGATAAAAACCGTTAAGATAACGTCCTGAGCTGTGTCGTTTACCGCTTGTGATGAGGTTGTCACCCCCGCCACATCAAACGGCAGACTTTTGCAGACATGCTCCAACATACCGCTTTCAATAAATTCGATATGGCACATTATTACTCCGACAGTATTGTCAAGAAGCTTTATTTTTTCCTCTATTTGTGAATTTATTTCGCTCATTGCCAAGTCAAAATCATCAAGCTCGCAGGTATAAACACCGGCACATCTTAGCATTTGCAATACTCCCTCACCGTATTTTTTGGTAATCTCATAAACTCGGGTTAATTGTGAGTAAATAGTATCATATAGGGGTGTTCTTTTTCAAGGGTTATTTGCGACACTCCCGTGACACGGGGCGTTAAAACTGTTAATTTCTGCTATGTTTTGCAATTTTCAAGGGTTTTATTTATAATGAAGAGCATATGAACGAATTAAGCGAAAAAGTAAAATCAGAGTTGCTGCTGCTCGGTGCTGATTTGGTAGGCTTCGGAAATCTCGAAGAGCTTCCTGTCGATGTGCGAGGGGGGCTTCCTGTTGGCATTTCCGTAGCCGTTAAGTACCCGAAAGACGTTATCCTCGGCATTAAAGAGTATCCGACCCGGGAATATTTCGATTGGTATAATAAACTCAACGAAAGCTTGGACATGCTTGTAACAAAGGGTGCACAGTTTCTTCGTGATATGGGCTATAACGCTGTCGCTCAAACACGCGATAACGTTGGCTATGGCGAAGGTAATGACAACACGACACTCCCTCACAAAACCGTTGCAACAAGAGCAGGTATCGGCTGGATTGGAAAATGTGCCTTGCTCGTAACAAAAGAGTACGGCTCTGCTATCCGCATTTCGTCAATACTCACAGACGCACCTTTGCACACGGCGCAGCCTGTCAATGCGTCACTTTGCGGAGATTGTTTGCTATGCACAAAACACTGCCCCGCAGGGGCAGTGTCGGGTAAGCTATGGGATATAAGCGTTTATCGCGATGAGTTTTTTGACCCTGTGAAATGCCGCAAGACTGCAAGGGAACGGGCAAAAATCGGTTTTGGCGGTGAGGATATCACAATCTGCGGTAAGTGTATCGAAGTATGCCCGTTATGTTTGTGAGTAGCCTTTTGGTGTGACATTTTCTTTGAGAAGAACGTCGTGAGCACCGCCCTCAACAATTGATGTTGCCGATACGAGAGTCAGCTTCGCTTTTTCCTGAAGTTCTGATATTGTGTGTGCTCCGCAATTGCACATTGTGGAGCGGATTTTTCCGAGCGTAAGTGCTACATTATCTTTGAGATTACCTGCGTACGGCACGTAAGAGTCCACGCCCTCTTCAAAGGTGAGACCCTGCGAACCGCCCAAGTCGTAGCGCTGCCAGTTGCGGGCACGTGTAGAGCCTTCGCCCCAGTATTCTTTCATGTAGCTGCCGCCGACACTGACGCGGCTGGTCGGACTCTCGTCAAAGCGGGCAAAATATCGTCCGAGCATCAAAAAGTCTGCGCCCATGGCAAGAGCCAATGTGAAGTGGTAGTCATGGACAATGCCGCCGTCGGAACAAATCGGTATATAAACACCTGTATTTTCAAGGTATTCATTTCTTGCTTTTGATACGTCGATGACTGCAGTTGCCTGCCCGCGGCCGATACCCTTTTGCTCACGGGTTATGCATATGGAACCGCCGCCAATGCCTACCTTTATAAAGTCTGCTCCGCTGTCTGCAAGAAACTTAAAGCCCTCGCCGTCTACAACATTGCCTGCACCAATCTTTACTGTATCGCCGTATTTTTTCCGCACCCACGAAATGGTGTTTCTTTGCCACTGCGAGTACCCCTCTGAGGAGTCTATGCATAAAATATCCGCTCCTGCATCAATAAGCGCAGGTATACGTTCTTCATAGTCACGGGAGTTTACACCCGCTCCGACTATGTATTTTTTATGTGCATCAAGCAGCTCAAGCGGATTTGCCTTGTGCGACTCATAGTCCTTGCGAAATACCATATGGATTAGTCTGCCCCGCTCGTCAACAACAGGTAGGCTATTGAGCTTATTGTCCCAAATGATATCATTTGCTTCTTTTAAGGTTGTTTTTGACGGAGCTGTTATCAACTTTTCAATAGGGGTCATAAAATCACGGACAAGCTCCGTACCGACCATACGGCTGATACGATAGTCACGGCTCGTTACAATTCCGACCAAGCTGCCGTTACTGCTGCCGTCTGATGTTACCGCAACGGTAGAGTGCCCTGTTTTTTCCTTTAGTGCAAGTATGTCCTTGAGTGTGGAGTCCGGGCTTATATTGGAGTCACTTGTAACAAAGCCTGCTTTATATGACTTTGCTTTTGCTATCATTGCCGCTTGACTTTCTATTGATTGCGAGCAGTAGATAAATGAAACTCCGCCTTCTTTTGCAAGCGCGACAGCCATTTTGTCGTCGGATACAGCTTGCATGATAGCAGAGGTCAGTGGTACATTTGCGGACATTTCAGGCTCTTCGCCGCGTTTGTACTTCACGAGCGGTGTTTTTAAGCTGATATTTTCGGGGATACAATCTTCACATGAAAATCCGGGTACAAGCAGGTATTCGCTGAATGTGTGCGACGGGTCGTTAAAAAAATATGCCATTTTCTCGCTCTCCTCTCATCTTCTCACTCATCTTCTCTGTTTATATTAAATGGTATTCTAAACCCAGTGCACAGCAGTGTCAAGGAGTATTATGTACAGTTATCGCAAAGAGTTCTTAAAAACTTCTAAATTTGTTCATGTATTAGACATATAGTTGCTTTATGCTACTAAAAAAAGTACAGGAGAGGTATTATGAACCCTGAAGAAAATAAAGATGTGCACACTGTTGATGAGCCGATAATAAGCGAACCTGCGGTAAGTGCCCCGCCATACGAAACGTACTATTCACAAAACTATATGTACTCGCCCGGTATATATGCAAGCAGACCTCCGTATCCCCGCAAGCGAACCCCCGAAAACGGAGCAGCCAAGCCTGCGGGCAAACGCGGTTTTAATATAGGCGGATTTATCCGCGCCGCGTGTTTGGTGCTAATCTGTACTATTCTTAGTGCTTCGGCAACATACCTTGTTATGGATTATCGCTTTAAGCGGGGCGATTTCACCATTAACCGAAATGTAGTATTAGGCAGCGACGCCTCGCCGTCCGACCCTGCGCCCGGCGATTTTACCACACCGCTTGTAACACAACCTGACGGTATGCTCCCGCAAGATATATACGATATGGCTCTTACTCAAGTTGTCGGCATTAACACCGTGTCTTCGGGTTCTTTGGGAATTTTTGGCAATTTCGGCGGGGCAACGCCGATATCGGGCACGGGCTTTATTATTTCAACCGACGGCTACATTCTTACCAACTACCATGTCATTGAAAGCGCGCATGAAAGTAATGGTACAATCAATGTTGTGCTAAGAGACGACTCAAAATATGAAGCAACGGTTGTAGGCTTTGACGCTTACAGCGATGTCGCTGTGCTGAAAATCGAAGCAGAGGGCTTAAATCCTGTAAAATTCGGCAACAGCGATACTATCCGTGTGGGGCAGACTGTTTATGCTGTCGGTAATCCGTTTGGTGATTTTGTGTATACCATGACCGACGGTATCATTTCCGCTCTTGACCGCATCGTTACCGTTGAAGACGGCAAGCCTATCAGCACCTTCCAGTTTAGTGCCGCTGTCAACTCCGGCAATTCGGGTGGTCCTATATATAACACAAACGGCGAAGTTATCGGCATTGTCACTGCAAAAGTAATACGCGGCAATGTTGAAGGTATCGGCTTTGCAATTCTTATTAATGATGCAGTCTTTATCGCAACGGAGCTTATTGAGCATGGTTATATATCGGGAAGACCCTTGCTTGGTGTCACTGTACAAAATGTTTCTCCTGCTCATGCCGATTATTTCGGCTGGGTTGTAGGCACTTATGTAAGGAGCGTAACTCAAGGTTCGGCTGCGGATAAAGCAGGCGTACAGGTCGGCGACATCATAATTGCGATTGCAGATAATGATATTGACAGCTTAGTCACACTCAGATATGCTCTGCGTGCTTTTAGAGCGGGGGATACCGTGCCGCTGACGGTTTGGAGAAACGGCGATACTCTTGAGCTTTCTATCACCTTTGACGAAGACCCTCATGCCGGAAGACCGCAAAAACCCGATGTCCCTGAGCCCGACTCCCCTAACCCGTTTGACAACATTCCGTAGAGATTAAATGCAGCATAAAACCCTTTACACATGGCAATCTTTCGTAGTATAATGAACGTTACGATTTATATGCAGAAAAACTGTGTGCCGTGGGGGTAGCTTCGTTTGAGTTTTAACGAAACCAGAAAAAAACATATATTATTAATATCCGGCGACCCTCTCACTTCTGCCGAAGTTAAAATGGAGCTTGTGCACCATTTTGATGTAAGCATTTCAGCAACAGTCGAGTCGGCATTGTCCGCTTTGGAAATGTACGACACGTCTGCTGTTGTTGTGTGTATTCGTGTCAGCCATGAGGAAGCTTTTTCCGTATTTACAGGCTCTCTTGAGTCTATAAAAGAAAAAAGTATTCCGATTATATTTCTTGCCGAAAAAGGCTGTGATGTTGATGAAAAAGCCGCCTTTGAGCTTGGGGCTGTAGACTATTCCAACAGACGCCATGGCACACCGCAAGCTCTTGTCACCAGAATTAATCATCGTATTTTGGCGGGAGAGCACGCACGCTGGGTTGAAAGCGGGCTCGAAAACGCGCCAACTCTTATCCACCCGCCGGAAGCTATCTTGGAAAACAAAACAATTCTCATTGTTGACGACTTAAACACAAACAGAGAAATTGTCGAAGCCATGCTTTCAAACATTACAGGTCTTGTTATGCATTTTGCTTCAAACGGTAAAGAAGCCGTTGATGAATTTGCAAAAGACCCCGGACTATATACTCTTATTTTAATGGATGTGCAAATGCCTGTTATGGACGGCTTGGAGGCAACGAGGAAAATCCGCAGCCTCGGTTGTTTTCACTCCCGCGAAATCCCAATCATAGCAATGACTGCCGGTGTCAGCCCCGAAGAAATAGGGCTTTGTATGGACGCCGGCATGAACGGTTATGTAGAAAAGCCGATGGCTTATGACGAGCTGCTTACAGTTGCTGCAAATCATTGCATGTAATATCCGCAGCAAAGGAGGGGAAGAGCATTAAAATCGATACAAGCGTATTTTTAGATGATTTTGATGCTGAGGCAAAAGCTCACATCGAAAGAATTGAAAGTGCTTTTTTAGATCCGTCAAAGCTTGCCGACGACCCCAAGCTCATTGACAGCGCCTTTCGTGCTGCACACAGCCTAAAAGGAACTGCCGGTTTTTTTGCATTTAATAAGATTGTATCTGTTGCTCACGAACTTGAAAGCCTCTTTACTCAGGTGAAAAACGGTGCGGTTATAGACAATGACGAAATGTCTTCAATTGTTTTGCAAAGTGTTGACTGCCTTAAGGATTTGGTTGACAACCTGCACACCGACGATGCGGTTGACGTATCCGACCTTATTAGTTCTCTTAAAAAATATACAATAACCGAGGTGGTTGAAAGTATTCTTGAAGCTGACGGTGTTTTTATACCGTTTGATTGCAAAGAGCCAAATACTTATAAGGCATTAGATGCCGCATCCCGCCATGGTCATAAGATTTTCTATATTAACATTGGTGTAAACCGAAGTCTTGGTATATACTACAAAAACCCGAAAGGAATGCTCGATACTATTCAGTCTGTCGGACATATTGTTGAGGCAATACTCGACGGAGCGGGCGAAAAGGTTATCAGAAATCCGGCTGCGGCAGTTTTGGCAGAGGATATTCTAAAAAAGCTCTCGGAAAAAGACACTACCACTCTTGAGCTTTTGGTTACAAGCATTTTAGATTTGGATTTATTTTCTATAGCAATCGGTGTTGATAAAAGACATATATTGTTTTTATCGGGAAAAGACCTCTTTGTCGAGGGCGCAAAAGGCAATGCTCCTACAGACAAACCAAAGGTAGTGCTTCCCGAAACACGAGCCGAAAGCACTCCTGCAGAACCCGCAGCGCGAAAAGGCAACTTTTCTATCCGCCTTGATATGTCGACAATTAACGGCTTGATGGATTTGGCAAACGAAATGATACTCACGCGAAACCGACTTCGCTCCACCTTGTCGGGCAGCGAGAAAACAATTCACGGGCTGGCTCCGGTTCTTCATGACATGAACAGGTTGACGAGCGACATTCAAGAAAAGGTTATGTATACAAGAATGCAGCCTGTCGGCGTTGTTTTCAGCAAGTTCCCGCGGATTATTCATGATACGGCAAAAATTTTAGGAAAGCCCATTACCGTTGAAATTCTAAGAGACGATGTCACATTAGACAAATATTTGTTAGAGTCCCTCACCGACCCTATCACACAGCTTGTAAAAAACGCTGCAGACCACGGCTTGGAAACAGAAGCCGAGCGTATAGAGGCAGGAAAACCGCCAAAAGGGAAAGTAACTCTCGACGCTTACTTGAAAGACAGCTCTGCCATAATAATGGTATCGGACGACGGTCGAGGTATAAATACTGAAAGCATAAAGAAAAAAGTGTTGGAAAAAGGTCTTGCTACCGAGGAAGCCCTTGAAACTATGTCAGACAACGAGATTTTTAACTTTATGTTTGAGCCGGGGTTTTCCACGGCAAGCACTGTGACAAACCTGTCCGGGCGCGGCGTCGGAATGGATATCGTCAAAACAAATATAGAAAAGCTCGGCGGGTTTATAGAAGTGGAGTCCAAGCTTAATGTCGGAACAACAATCCGCCTGAGTATGCCCCTTACTTTATCGGTTATGCAATCTTTGCTTGTAACAATTGATACTATAGAGTATGCTGTATCAGAGCTTTGTATCGAGAGAATTGTCCGCATCGGCAAAGACAGTGCAAACAAACGTATTGAAAAAGTCAGAAAATCTCTTGTATTGGTCTTGGATAACAGCATAATTCCGCTAATATCAATAGATGAGATTGCAGCAAAAGTAAAAGGCTTAAGACCGCTTTCGGGAAGCGAAATACTAAAGAAGATAAATAAAAAAGATACGGCAAAGTGCATAATTCTCAAAACAAGCGGAGTGAGATTTGCTTTACTCATTGATGATGCTCTTGTTACAGAGCAGGTGCTTGTTAAGCCGCTTCCTATTTATCTTAGAAACTGCCCGTGTTATTCAAACGTAACCGTCTTAGGTAACGGAAAGGCTGTAACAATTCTCGATATCGAGGGTATCGCCCGCTTTATGGATATTGAAGATACGCTCAAAGCCGCAGAAAAGAAGCTTTTGCCGCAGCTGAGCACTTCAGACGGGCTTGATGTAGACGCTGATGCAAAAAAACAGATTGTCGTTATCAAATGCTCCGGAAATGAATATTTTGCTGTTGAAACAAAGGATATTTCCCGAATTGAAGTAATAAACCGTGCGGATATCCAAGAAATGGGCAAGTGGTTTTTTGTCAACGTCGCGGGCGAGTCTATCCGCATTGTCAGACCCGAAGACTACACGCCTGTTAAAAAAAGCAGCTATACTCAAGAAAAGTTATACTTGCTTACCTTAAAAAACTCTGCTGCACCTCTCGGATTTTTAGTAAGCCGCGTGCTTGATACGGTCGACAGCGTGTTTTATTTGGATAGCGACCAGTTAAAGAACGATTTTATTCTCGGAACAAGTGTTTACAGCGAAAAAATCTTGATTTTCTTAAATCCGACGGCTATTACCGCAGAGGTTGAAGCGGAAAAAGAACGTAAAAAAGTGGTTCGCAAAAGCAGCTGAGGAGGTTATAAGTGCAAGCCTTAAGCTTTATTGTAGACGGTGAGTTTTTTGCCATTGATGTGTCTCTCGTACAGACGGTAGTCCGTAAAATACCGATTACCCCTGTGCCTACCGCACCCGGCGAAATTGTCGGCATTGCGAATTTCAAAGGTAGGGTTATTTCCGTTCTTTGTCTGCAGGCCTATCTTGAACGCACAGACGCCCTGCAACGCGGACGTGGCTTTGAGAGCTTCAGCACTGTCATCTTTAAGCCTATATCCGGCGACGAGGACCAGTTGGGATTAGCCATAGACGAGGCGGGAGACTTAATAAATATAGATGAAAGCGATGCAAAACCGTATGTGCACCCGACGCAGTCGAAGGGACATTCATGTATTTCGTCAATAGTTGAAATAGAGGGGACACTCTACAGAATAGTTGACCTTCATCAAATATCAGATGGATATAAAACAAAAAAAGAGCACGCACATAGCAAAAATAAGGCAAATGCCGATAAGGAAAAGAACGGAAACAATACCGAAAATATTGAAACGGGGGACTAAATAATGATTAAATTTTTCAGAAACATAAGTGTAAGGACAAAACTTATTATTGCATTTATCTTTGCAATACTCATTATGCTGAGCATTTTGTTCTTTGCTATCGACGACCTGAACTTGGCTGTTGAAAAGAACCACTACAACGAAAACAATATAATTGTGCCGTTGGAAATGGTTTTAGAGTCGCGTATTTCTGCAGGCTCTTTGGTTACATCCGGTCGTGACCTTGCATATGAGACGTCCTTGGCTCGCAAGCTTGAGCTCCTTGAGTTAATGAAAGGAAATCTCGATATCGTTAAAGAGAAAATGAATGTTTTTTCGACAACAATAATCCTCGAGGAGGGTCAGCAGCGTTATAACGAGCTGACAGTTAAGCTGAGCACGTATTCCGACAAGCTCGAAACAATAAAAGCAATGCTGCAAGATGAAGAAGATATACGCGAGTTCATATTAAAAGACCTTGACCCTCTTGCTTCCGACATTGTTGATATATTGGCGCGCCTTACTTCCCTAAGGCTTTCGTACGGAAGAACCGTTACGGAAGAGAACATCAGCCGCTCCGAGTTTGCTGTAGCGCGATTGGTAATTATCACAATTTCGGGCTTTCTTGTAGTTATGATTTTCGGAATTTATTTTTCAATCTCAATCAGCAAACCCTTGATTGTCGGCACGGACCTTGTTAAAAAAGTATCAGAGGGTGATTTCACCATAACCTTCCCCGATGATTATGGTGCTGAGTTTGGCGAATTTTTCAAAGTTTGTAATCAACTTATGGAATTCAACCGCAAGACCATTAACGGACTTCGTGAAAACGCAGAAAAGATGCGTAAATCAGCAACCGAGCTTCTTACAGTATCTTCACATATGTCAACCAACAGTAAGGGGCTTAACGAAAGAACCGCATCTGTCAGCACTGCTACAGAAGAATTTTCTGCGGGTATGACACAATCCTCAAATGCTCTCTCTACGGCAAGCACTCATATCAGTGCGGTTGCATCATCTATCGAAGAAATAAACTCCACTATCAGTACCGTTGCTGCTGCCGCCGAGCAGACCAGCACAAGGGTTGTCCAGTCCAATACTCTCGTTGACAATATCCAAACAAGCATTAATAAAGCATCAGGTTCTGTTTCTCTTGTGTCTGAAGCCTTTAACAGTGTCGCCAAGAGTGTTGACGAAATTAACAAATCAATTCTTGTTGTCAGCTCACATAGTACCGAAGCAAAAAATAAAATGTCAGACGCGGACGAAAAAGCGAAAAATACCAACGAGATAATTTCGCGTCTCGAAGAAGCGAGCTTGCAAATCGGCAAAATCGTCAGTGTTATCAGCGACATTGCCGACCAGACAAACATGCTTGCACTCAACGCCGCAATTGAGGCTGCGGGAGCAGGCGAAGCAGGAAAAGGCTTTATGGTTGTTGCAAACGAAGTTAAGGAGCTTGCAAAACAGACTGCAGACTCCACAGACGAAATAAGCACCCAGATTAATAAAATGCAAGCAAGCATGTCTGATGCTGTTAAAGCAGTATCTGAAATTACCGCTATAATTAACGCTATGTCTGAATATGTCAACTCTTCTGCTCATGAAATAAACGAGCAGGAAAAACGAAGCGACCGAATTGCATCAGAGTCTGCCTCTGCTGCGCGCAGCCTGAGCGAAATTTCCGGCGAAATCAGCAGGATTTCCGAAAATGCCGCTTCTGTTACAAAGAGCGTTGTGGAGTCTACAAAAGGTGTTAATGAAATTGCCAAGTCCACTGCGGAGCTTGTTATCGGCACACAGGAAATAGCTATGAACTCAGAGCGCGCTTCCAACAACATCAGCGAAATAAACCGCACCGCAACCGAAATGGCAGGCGGGCTTGTAGAAATTTCAAAGAACCTCCAGCTTATACACGGTGAGGCAAGCGCTGTACACGAAAGTGCAGATATTACAAAAGACGCAAGTGCTTCTCTGCTTGAAATTGCTGCCGAGCTTGAGGGTTCTGTCAGCAATATGGTAACCGGAAATTAATTGACATGTTTAGTGTTCTAATTGCCGACGAATCGCCGGTTTACAGAAAAATGTTTGCCCGCAGTATTATGGGTATAAACAAGACCGCGGCGCTTACATTTGTAGGTTGTAACGATGAAACTATTGCATTAGTATGCCGTTGCAGTTATGATATCATCGTTATAGACGATGAACTAACCGGCACGGGGATTGTCCCGCTCGTCCGTGATATCAAAAGAGTACAGCCCGATGCATACATTCTGATAGCGGCAAACCCCTCACAGTCAAACCTTAAATTCTTTGAAGAGATTATGTCTGTCGGCGCTAACGAATGCATGACAAAACCTATCTATGACAGTTATAATGATAATCTTATTATTATAAGGCAAAAACTTCGGGAGATTGTAAAGCACTTAGGCATGTATACCACAAAGCCTGTTGCAAGCGGCAGTGTAGGCAAAAAACAAGCAGCGGTCTTGACCGAGACTACGGCAAAACCTGTTTCGGAAGTTCCCGAGGATATGAACTTTCGACCGGATATAATTCTCATAGCTGCTTCAACCGGAGGCCCGTCAGCGCTTGAGCTCATAATCCCCGAACTACCTGCAACACTAAGCATACCAATTGTAATTATTCAGCATATGCCCGAGCATTTTATTGATACTATGGCTCAGAACATGGACAGAAAGTCCAAACTCAAGGTAAAGGTCGCACAAAACGGGGAGCTTGTCACCTCGGGGACAGTATATATAGCACCCGGAGGCGTTCACACAAGGCTTGGTGTTAGACGAAAAATTGTGCTCGACGATTCTCCGCCGATTGGCGGTGTACGTCCGGCAGCCGATGTGCTCTTTGAGTCTGCCGCAGATACGCTCTCTGTCAAAAAAGTTTTAATTATTGTTTTAACAGGTATGGGAAGTGACGGGTGCGAGGGTATCGCAAAACTAAAGAGCAAGAAAGACTGTTTTTGCATTGTTCAAAGCGAGCAAACCTGTGTTGTTTACGGAATGCCTCGCGTTGTAGAAGAAGCAGGCTTGGCTGACAGGATTGTTGACTTGGACAAAATATCAAACATCATTGAGTCTTTGGGAGTAAGATAAGTGCCTATTTTCAAACAACCTTCACAGGTTTCGATAAATGAGTCGGAATTTTGTCTGTTTCGAAATTATATTGCCGAGCACAGCGGAATAGTCATTTCGCGGGAAAAAACCTACCTGCTTGAAACACGCCTTTCCAAGCATATGGCACAGGTCGGCATTGAAACTTTCGGCAAGTTTTACGATTATATAATTGCTGATAACAGCCTGCAGATGATGCAAAAGATAGTAAACGCCATTACAACCAATGAAACAAAATGGTTTCGCGATAATGAACCGTGGACAGTTTTAGAAAATGACATCCTGCCGTCTTTAATTGAAGATATCTCCTTGGGAAAAAGAAATAAGGTCAGAATTTGGAGCGCCGCTGCTTCTACGGGGCAGGAAATATACTCTACCGTTATGTGCGTTGATAACTATCTTCGCAAAAATAATATTCATAGCGTTAAGCTGTCGGACTTTGAGTTTTTTGCAACAGATATATCAAGCGATGTTTTGGATATAGCAAAAAAAGGCAGATATGATAAAATCAGTATGTCCCGCGGTTTGAGCGATTTCTACATAGAGCGTTATTTTAAGCAAAAAGGCACTTCATGGGATATTGACGAAAAAATCCGCACTGCCGTAGAGTTTAGAGCATTTAATCTGCAAAACCCCTTTACTTGCTTTGAAAAGTTTGACATAATCTTTTGCAGGTATATACTAATATACTTCTCTGACGAACTCAAAATGGAAGTAATCCGGAAAATGCATGAAGCATTAAATAATCCCGGCATAGTTTTTACCGGAACCTACGCGCTGCTTGATATGTTTACAGACCTTTATAACTCAAATTCCTGTGGGAATATTACATATTATCAAAAAAGGGAGATGCTTAAATGAAACTTCTTGTAGTTGATGACTCGTCTGTAACAAGGAAGATTATCAAAGCGGTTGCCGATGCTCTAAATATGCAAGCGGAGGAGGCTGCCGACGGGATTGAGGCCCTTGAAATTCTTGCTGAAAGGCATAGCGAGTTTGACCTTGTCTTGCTTGACTGGAACATGCCCGATAAAAGCGGATTTGATGTTCTCCTTGAAATTAAAGAAGACGAAAACATGCACGATTTACCGGTTATGATGGTTACTACAGAGGGTCAAAAAACCAGTATCGTTGCTGCAATAAAAGCAGGAGCTGCTAATTATCTGACGAAACCCTTTACCGTTGAGGACTTGGTAATAAAAATTAATGAATGTATTGGCTGGGGAGGCGACCTTTAATGAAAGAGTACACATTGGATAAGATTGCAACATTATTTTCCGATGCACTGGTTGATGTGCTGACCACCGCCACGGGGCTTGGCTTTTCAATTGTTTCCGAAGAGAGCACTATTGAGCTTGACGATTTGGTGAGCTTTTTAAGTCTTTACGGCGACAATAACGGCATGTTATTTATTTCGGCAAACGAAGCCGTTTCCCGCAAGCTTTGTGCTTCCATGACAGGAGGTAAGGACGATGAAGTATCGCCTGACGAAATAGACGATGCACTGTGCGAGCTTGCAAACATGACTGCAGGAAATGCAAAGCTTCGTTTTAACGCAGCGGGAACGCTTTATACGCTCTCGCCGCTGTTTATTCTCCGCGGCAAGGACATGTCAATACAATCAAAAAAGAGAGTTAGTATTGTCACAAGGCATTTAATGTGTGATAATATGTCAATCAAATTAAAGGTAGTCTTTTATTAGTCTGGAGAAATTAAATGGGTAAACTCGTCGCAGTTGCGAACCAAAAGGGCGGGGTTGGTAAAACAACAACCTGCATAAGTTTGTGTGCAGCGTTGACCGAATTAGGTGTCAAGGTGCTCTTGTGTGATATGGACCCCCAAAGTAATGCCACATCCGGCATGGGCGTAAACAAGGAAAAAAGCGTACACAGCATTTATAATGTGCTCATTGACGGTATTGCAACCATTGATGCAATACGCAGCACGCCCTACGGCGATTTGCTGCCGTCAAACAAGGTGATGTCGGGGGCGGGCGTGGAGCTTGTTGGAATGGAAAACCGCGAATATGTGCTGAAAACCGTATTGTCACAGGTTCGCGACAACTACGACTATATCTTTATTGATTGCCCGCCGTCGCTTGAAATGCTTACACTCAACTCGCTTTGTGCCGCAGATACGGTGCTTATTCCCGTGCAGTGTGAATACTTTGCTCTTGAGGGGCTTTCGGATTTAATGGCGACAATCCGAATGATTAAGAAAAACTTAAATCCGGCTCTTGAAATCGAAGGTGTTTTGCTCACCATGTTTGACACGCGCACAAATCTTTCCTCGCAGATAACCGTAGAAATCAAAAAATACTTCAAAGAGAAAACATATAACGTGGCAATACCGCGAAGTGTTCGGATTGCGGAAGCGCCAAGCCACGGCAAGCCAATTTCGGTATATGACAAAACCTCGCGCGGCGCTCTTACATACCATGAGCTTGCCAAGGAATTTATTAAGAGAAATAAATAATAAGGATGAAAACGAATGAGTAAAAAGGGTTTAGGTACAGGGCTTGGTGCTCTCTTGGGTGATGCTGCAAATGATACGGCAGCTCGCGATTTTGAATATATCTCCCTGCAGCGCATAGAACCAAAAAGCGACCAGCCTCGAACTGTCTTTGAGCAGGAAAAAATTGCGGAGCTTGCGGACTCAATTCGGGAGCACGGCATTTTGTCGCCTATTATGGTGCGCAGCATTGAGGGCGGGTATTACCAAATAATTGCAGGCGAGCGTAGGTGGCGTGCGGCGCGGGAAGCAGGACTTGCAGATGCTCCCGTACGTGTTGTTGTTGCAGACGACCAGAGGGCTCTTGAGCTTGCAATGGTTGAAAACCTGCAGCGCGAGGACTTAAGCCCCCTTGAAGAAGCCCGCGGCTACAAGGCTCTTATGGAAGAATTTAATATGACGCAGGAAGAAGTTGCCAAAAGGGTCAGCAAATCGCGCCCGTCTGTGGCAAACTCTATGCGTTTGCTCGCTTTGCCCGACGAGCTAAAGGAGCTTATTTTACGAAATGAGCTGTCTGCAGGAAGCGCAAGAGCGCTGCTTGCACTAAAGGGCGAAGATGATATGCGTGCTGCCGCAAAGGTTGTGGTTGCAAGCGATATGAGCGTTCGCGAAGTTGAGGCGTTTGTAAAAAAATTCGGAAAAGAAAAGTCTGTAAGCTCTAAAATGCAACGCGGACGTGAGGTAAACTATCTGCTCGAGGCACAAAATCAGCTGACGGCAAATATGGGACGGCGCGTAACAATCAAACAAGGCAGGGGCAAAGGCAAAATCGAGATAGAGTATTACGACCCCGAAGATTTTGACGTTTTGTTTGATATGCTGCTTGATCGCGTGGGTGAGGAATAAGAAATGATTGATATTAAACTTATAAGAGAAACTTCGGACGCTGTTAAGAAGAGCCTTTTGAAGAAAGGTGCAGACTACAGCGCTCAAATAGACAAGATTATAGCACTTGACTTGGAGCGGCGCGCTCTTATAACCGAGAGCGAGACCGACAAAGCCGAGCAAAATAAAGTGTCGAAGCAAATTCCTCAGATGAAAAAAGACGGTGCGGACACAACCGCTGTCTTTGAAGACTTAAATAAGCTAAAGGAAAAAATCCGCGCCGCCGATGATAAGCTGCGCGAGGTTGAAACAGAGCTTGATGATTTAATGCTCAGATTGCCAAATCCTCCCGATGACGATGTTGCTGAGGGCGGCAAGGAAAAGAACGAAACATTAAGGTGTTTTGGAGAGCCGCATGTCTTTGACTTTGAGCCGAAAAACCATATGGATTTGTGCGTCGGCCTTGGTCTTATCGACTACGAGCGTGGTGTTAAGCTTGCAGGCAGTGGATTTTGGACATATCGCGGGCTTGGTTCACGCTTGGAGTGGGCGCTTCTCAATTATTTTGTGGACGCACACATAAACGACGGTTATGAGTTTGTTATGGTTCCTTATATGTTGGTGTATGAATGTGGCTTGACGGCGGGGCAATTTCCGAAATTTGCCGACGAGGTCTTTAAGATTGAAAATCCCACAGACGATAGAATTCACTACATGCTTCCAACAGCGGAAGCCGCTCTCGCGTCAATGCACCGCGATGAAATTTTGACAGAGGCTGAGCTTCCGAAGAAATACTTCTCATACACGCCATGTTTTCGTCGCGAGGCAGGCTCCTACGGCTCGGACGAGCGGGGAATGGTGAGAGGGCATCAGTTTAACAAGGTTGAAATGTTCCAGTTTACAACACCCGAGGGCTCACCTGCGGCATTTGACGAGCTTGTTGCAAAAGCCGAAGATTTAGTTAAGGGTTTAGGTTTTCATTTTAAGACGGT
>WQXY01000016.1 GCA_009781515.1 Oscillospiraceae bacterium | reverse complement strand
AGAACTGCGAAAGTACAATCCGCAGCTCTCGGAGCGTCCTCAAATAGTTGCCGCAAATAAATCCGATATCGCGCAGGACAAGGAACTTATTAAAAAGTTCAAGGCTTATATGAAAAAGCACGGACATACCGTATTTGAGATATCTGCCGCAACAAACAAAGGTGTGAAAGAACTCATTGAAAAAACAGCGCAGGAGCTTGCTAAACTCCCGCCGGTTGTTTATTATGAGCCCGATTACGTGCCGAAGCAGCGCTTAAAGGGCAGCCCCGAGGAGCTTGTGATAGAAAACTTCGATGATGTGTGGACAATCGAAGGCGAGTGGGTAGAGCGCCTGATGCAAAATGTAAACTTCTCTGACTATGAGTCGCGGATGTTCTTTGACAGAATACTTCGCAGTAACGGTGTTTTCAAGCGGCTTGAGGACCTTGGCATAAAAGACGGTGACACCGTGAGCATCTACAACATGGAGTTTGATTACGAAGGGTAATAACATAAAAGTCACGGTCAGTCGTTGTAATTGAATTTCGAAACAGCGAAGCAGGACGCTGAGCGTCACATTTGAGAACACGACGTTTATTCAAATGTGATGAGAAATTGCAATTATAATGACTGACGCAAGATGACTTTTAACATTATCACAACAATAAATATACCAACAGTGGCACGGTGATGCCGCACAGCAGCGTTGTTATAAACACACCGGCGGAGGCGATACGTTCGTTTCCGCCGTATTCAATAGCAAACATTGACGACTGTGCGGCTGTCGGCATTGCAGCGATAATAACAAGCACTCCAAGCATGATGTCGTCTGTGATGAAGTTGCGAAGTATCAGCCATGTGACAAACGGAACAAAAAGCAGCTTTAACGCACAGACAAGAGCGATCCGCCACTCCGAAAACACATTTTTCAAAGGGATATATGAAAGAGATGAGCCGATTACAATCATAGCGCCGGGGGTTGTGATATTCCCTGTGAGTCTTATCGTTTCGGACAAAATATCAGGCGGCTTGAAACCCGCAAATGCAACAGGTATAGCAAGCAGTGCGGCAATAAGCGGGGGATTAATAAGCAGCTTGGGGTTAAATTTCCTTCCCTTGCCTGCGATTAGCATTATCCCGACAGAAAACGAAAGCACATTAAACCATATGTTAAAAAGAGCCGTGTAAAATGCTCCCGCAGCGCCGAATATGGCGATTGCCACGGGAATTCCCATAAACCCGCTGTTGCTGTAAACACTCATATAAGTGAGCAAACCACGGTCTTCTTTACCGGCGCGCGACAGAAATATAATCGGGATCACGACGGCAAAGGCTATAACAAATGAAAATAGTGACATTGACAGGTAAAAAGCTGTATCAGCTACCGTAATGTCAATGTCACTGTCGAGTACAGAGGTTAAAATAGTACATGGCAGGGCAATAAACAGCACTACCTTGGTGAGTACCTTGTTACCCTCGGGCGTGAGCAGCTTCAGCTTGCCGACTGTGAGACCCACAGCAAGCAGGATAAAAAGCACTGCCATTTGACTAAGAATAACCTGCATATCCATAGAAAACTACCGCTTTAACTCAATCCACAGCTGGTCGTAGAGTGCAAGAATATGTCCGGGCAGATGGATGAATACATCACAGTTTGCGAGCACTTCGGCACTTGCAAACATTATTTCGTATTCCCACGGCTCAAGCTCGTTGGCAAACTGCTCTGCTGCTTCAAAATTTGCCGAAGCATACATGATTTCTGCCATGTTCTTAAGGGCAATGTCCGTGCGGGACATAAAGTTTATGAATATTTCGGCATTTTCTTTATTTGCCGCACCAATCGGAATACACATGGAGTCAACAAAGAAGTTTGACCCCTCAACAGGGCGTACAAATACTAAATCCTGATTGTTTTCATACATAAACAGATAGTCGCCTGCGTAGTACGGACCGATTGCAGCCTCGCCGGACTCAAGCTTAAAGAAAATCTGGTCCATGACATATGCCTGCAAGAGTGGCTTTTGCAGGGCAAGCAGGTCATAAGCTTCGCGGATTTCGTCTTCGTTTACGGTGTTTTGCGAGTATCCGAGATATTTAAGCGCTATACCAAAAGCATCACGCGGATTATCAAACATAAGTATCTGCCCGGAATACCGCTCGTCAAAGAGTGAGCTCCAGCTTGTAATTTCATCGGAAATCATCGAGGAGTTGTAAATAAGTCCGACTGTCCCTGTCATATATGCGACAGAGAATTTATTTTGCGGGTCAAACTCAAGATTTTTATACTTCGGGTCAATGAGAGAAAAGTTTGGAATGTTTGAAAAATCAAGCTCCTCAAGCATTCCCTCTTCGATAAGACGCCCAATCATGTAGTCCGAGGGAATTATTACATCAACAGTTGTGCTGCCCGTTTTGAGCAGTGAGTACAGCTCCTCGTTGCTTTGAAACTCAAAATAATTAATCTTAATCCCTGTTTCTCTTTCAAATATGCGGAAAATATCCTTATCTATATACTCGCCCCAATTATAGACATTGACCTGTCCGTTTGATCCCGCTGCTTCACCACAAGCGGAAACAGTCAGCGCCGCCAGTAAGCAAATAACTATTACGATACAAATTTTTCTTTTCATCTTATTTCTAATTCTCCTATCTGTTCAGCATAAGCTGACTTTGTTTCAAACGCTCCTCCTGCCTTGCTTCGCGGACATTGATAATAATCAGCATTGCAAGAACCGTTAAGAACAATATTGTCGAGAGCGCATTTATTTCCGGTGAAATGCGTCTGCGGGTCATGGCGAAAATTTTCATCGGCAGTGTCATTACATTTCCGCCCGCAGTAAAGTAGCTTATCACAAAATCGTCAACAGATAAAGTAAAAGCTATAATAAGTCCGTTTATTATACCCGGCATGATTTCGGGAACTATGACTTTCCAAAATGCTTTCATCCATGTGCAGCCGAGGTCGCAGGCAGCATCAACAAGATTGGAGTCGATCTGACGCAGCTTTGGCATGATTGATAAAATAACGTAGGGAATGTTAAATGTAATATGAGCAATGAGTATTGTTGCAAAGCCGAAAAAGTTTACCCGAAGCAGACTTCCGAGTGCAACAAAGAGCATTGCAAGCGAAACACCTGTCACAATGTCGGCATTCATCATCGGAATGTTATTTATGTGTAAAAGCGGTGTCCGCCATTTTTTTCGCATACTGAAAAAACCGACTGCCGCAAATGTTCCGGCAATAGTGGCAATCACCGCCGATAAAATGGCGATTATTATCGTGGTATAAAACGCGTTCATTATGGACTCGTCCTGCACGAGAGATTTATACCAGTCAAATGTAAAACCCGTCCACACACTGCGGCTTCTTGAGCTGTTGAATGAAAAAGCAATCAACACAAAAATCGGTGCGTAAAGAAAGAATAAAATCAGAAAATTATATCCTCTGCCGAAAAATCCCGGTCGTCTTGTCATACCTGTCATAAACCCACCGCCTTTTCTTCGCCCTCGCCAAAGCGGTTCATTACATACATAAACAGGATGACAATAACCATCATAACAAGTGCAACGGCAGAGCCGAGCTGCGGGTTGTACGTGCTTCCGAGAAACTGCATTTCAATGAGGTCGCCGAGCATCATAACCATACCGCCGCCGAGCAGCTGCGATATGACAAAGGTTGAAACGGCGGGAACAAAAACCATCATAATACCCGAGAGTACCCCGGGCAGACTCATAGGTATGACAAGCTTGCGGAAAACACCAAGAGTATTTGCGCCGAGGTCGGAAGCTGCCTCATACAGGCTTTTATCAATTTTAACAATGACGGAATAAATCGGAAGAATCATAAAGGGAAGAAAGTTATAAACCATACCTATCACAACCGCGGTTGGTGTATTTATAATCTGCAGCTGCGGCAGTCCGAGAAATGCCAAAAAGCGGTTTAAAAGTCCCGTGTTTTCAAGTATCGACATCCATGCGTATGTACGAAGCAAAAAATTCATCCACATCGGAAGCATAATGAGCATAATCATAAGCCGCTGTACTCGTTGACCCTCACGGGACAAAATGTAAGCGACAGGATATCCGATTGCTATGCTGATTATTGTTGAAATAAATGCAAGCCTGAAAGAGCGGGTAAAAACAGGCAAAAACCTGCTCATCTCTGTAAAATGCGTTAGTGTAAACCCTCCGTCGGCTGTAGTAAATGCGTAAAAAACAACGATTAAAACCGGAGCGATAACAAAGATAGCCATCCATACAACATAGGGGACAGCAAAAAACTTAGGCTTCATCTTCGTCCTCCGGTTCGTACTCATGCTCCGCGTCGCCGATATCATCATACTCGGCGCTGTATGAGCTGTAGTCGCCATACATTCCCGAAAAACGGCTCTTTTTCATAATATGTATTCCGTCGGGGTCAATTTGAATTCCTATTTCCGTGCCGACCTGACACAGGTCGGTTGTTTGTATCAGCCACTTAAAACCATGAAAATCTACGATTATATCGTACATAACACCACGGAAAGTTATGCCGGTTATTGTTCCCGTGAGCTTGCCTTTTCCGGGTGATACTATGTCGATATCCTCCGGTCGTATAACAACATCAACAGGCTCCATGGGCTCAAAGCCGCTGTCGAGACATTTGAACTTGCGTCCGAAAATTTCGACAACCCCGTCCGAGCGCATGATACCGTCAACTATATTGCTCTCACCGATAAAATCAGCCACAAAGGCGTTTTTCGGCTCGTTATAAATATCCTCGGGTGTGCCGATTTGCTGGATAACGCCGCCCTCCATAACAACAACCGTATCGGACATGGCGAGCGCTTCCTCTTGATCATGCGTTACATAAACAAAGGTAATACCCGTGGACTGCTGGATTTGCTTTAGCTCGTTTTGCATGTCCTTTCGAAGACGCATATCAAGTGCACCGAGCGGTTCGTCAAGCAAGAGCACCTTAGGTTTGTTGACAAGAGCGCGTGCTATGGCAACACGCTGCTGCTGCCCGCCCGAGAGTGATGAAACATCGCGTTTTTCAAAACCCTTGAGACTTACGACCTCAAGCATTTCTATAACACGATGTGAAATTTCATGTTTATCTATTTTTTTGTCGTCGGGTCTTGCCACGCGAAGTCCGAATGCGACATTTTCAAATACATTCAAATGCGTAAAGAGTGCATATTTTTGGAAAATGGTGTTGACGAGCCGTTTATGCGGCGGAACATCATTTATTCTCGCACCGTCAAAAAACACATCACCGGAGTCGGGTTTTAAGAAACCGCCGATAATCCGAAGGGTCGTGGTTTTACCACAGCCGCTCGGACCAAGAAGTGTGAGAAATTCTTTATCATTGATATACAGGTTTATGTTGTCTAAAACAACGTCACCGTCAAACGCCACCTTACAATCGGAAAGACGAATCAACTCTTTGGTCACTTATCCTCCCCCTCACTGAGTGTAATAGAAAGTATAAAGCGTAGAGAGTAATAATATAGTTATAAATACAAACTGTCAAGAATTACTGTTATAAACTAAAATACCTTTCGGTAAACGGCACTTCGGTGAGCTTAAATTCCTGACCGCTCAGATAAGAGAGCGCTCCCGCATCGGCTTTGAACGAAAAAATAAGCCTGTATGAACAAAGTGCCTGCTTTGTTTCGCCAAACGGCTTGTCAAGGTCGCCCCTGCCGTACTTGCCGTCGCCGAGTATCGGGTGTCCGGCACTTGCAAGCTGTGCACGTATCTGATGTGTGCGACCTGTTATAAGACGGCACTCAAGCAATGACAGGTCGCCTGCCTTGTGCTTTGATGTTTTTATTGTTTGATACTCCATAACAGCGGTTTTTGAGCCCGGCTTGCTGTCTTTTGTCACATATACACGGTTTTTGACCGCATCTTTGAAAATGAACCCCTCAAGCCTTGCTTTGGGAGGCTTCGGCTCGCCGTGGACGGCAGCGAGGTAGTATTTGTCTATCTCTTGCAGTCTGAGTTTTTCATTAATTATCCTTAGTGCTTCGGCGTTTTTTGCGGCGATAACAATTCCCGAGGTGTTGCGGTCGATGCGGTTGCATAGCGCGGGAGCAAAGGAGTTTTCGTCATTTGGCCGCCATGCGCCGTTATTATGAAGATATGCCTGAACTCTTGATATAACAGCAGTATAATCATATTCACTGTCACTGTGGCATAGCACACCGACAGGTTTGTTAATCAGCAGAATATTATCATCCTCATAAATAATATCAAGTCCGTGGTTCGTTATTTTGAGATAAGCCTTGTCTGTGCTTGCCGCTTCGAAATATTCATCATTTATATACATTTGAACAACATCGCCGACGTTTAACCTGTAGTCACGCTTTGTTGCCTTGCCATTGATTTTTATCCGCTTAAGGCGGATATATTTTTGCAAAAGGGAAGACGGCAACGAAGATGCAACCTTTGCCGCAAATCTGTCCACCCGCTGCGCACTGTCATTTTTGTCTATTATAAACTCTTTCATTCTATCTCTCTGCCACCATTATTACTGATATTTAGAAAATGGCAGAAGTTTTTGCCAAATATTTTACTCATTTGCCTGTTGTATTCATCTTTTAAATCAGTCGGCACAAAAGCGAGAATTGTTCCGGCAAAACCACCGCCATGTACACGCCATGCACCTTTGCCTGCGAGAAGCTTTTCGGACAGTGCGAGTGCAAGGGTCAGCCCCTGCTCACTTGGATTTGATGATGTAAATACATTTTGTAAATATGCAAGAGATGATAGTCCCGACTTGTTTATGAGGCTCAGAAATTCGGGAATGTCGCCTGTTTGCAAGGCTTTTGCCTGCTCCTTGGCGCGTAAACATTCTTCAAAAAAGTGAATTGAGCGAAGTATTGCACGGTCGCTTATTTTTGCCGCCCGAAGCTTATTTATATTCTCATAAAACACATCTGTGGGTAGCTCGTTTAGAAACTCATATCCGAAGTGACCCGCAACGAGCTTCATCTCATGCGGTATTGCAGCATATTCGGCGGTCAGGTCTGCATGAGAGCCGCCTGTTTCTACAATACACATTAAATATCCCGGGAGCTGCGTATTTATCGGCGTGACAACAGTACTGTCAGGGTCTGCAAAATCAATCAGGTTCAGCCCGCCGAAGGATGAAGCGGCTTGGTCCATTAAGCCGCAGGGCTTGCCGAAATATTCGTTTTCGGCATATTTTCCCGCAAGCGCGATATCAAGAGGTGAAACATCACAGCCGTACAGCCCCTTAAACACGTTGCCTATGAGCACTTCAAATGCCGCAGAGCTTGACAGCCCGGAGCCGACAGGTACGGTTGAAGACACGCTCGCATCAAAGCCGCCGATTGTGTGGCCGTGCTTTTTAAACCATGCAGCCACACCGCGTACCACCGCTGCCGCTGTCTCTTTTTCTTCGGGGCGGACATCGAGGTTATCGAGGCTTAAAGAAAATGAACCGTATTGCTGATTTTCGATGTTTATTATGCCGGTGCTGTTTTTTGACGCCGTGCACTTAACTTCCAAATCTACAGCGGCAGCGAGCACCACGCCATGCTGGTGGTCGGTGTGGTTGCCTCCGATTTCTACACGTCCGGGTGCGGAAAACAAACGTTTTTCCATTTTCGGTAAAACTCCTGTCTAATATCGTCCGAGCTCAAGCACCTTATCAAAGTAATACTTGAGCGAGTCATATTCTACTGTGTACGGTATGGAATGGTCGCTGTGTGCTATGAACCCGTAGCCTTGCTTAACAATGGGTATTACGCGGTTCAGCTCTTCGTCGATTGTTTTGCCGTCATTTGTGTAAAGTGCCCGCACATCAATTCCTCCCATAAAAGACAGCCTGTCGCCAAACTCTTTATGGAGCTTGACAACATCCATTCCGGCTTTTACTTCGAGCGTTTGCAGGCAGTCAACACCCGCCTCTATTAAGTCGGGGATAAGTGTTTCAACATATCCGCAGGAATGAAGTATTATAGGCAGTCCTCTTTCATGTGCCCAATCGAATGTGTATTTATGAACAGGGAAAAGCAGCTCGCGGTACATCTTCGGCGAGGTAAAGGTTTTGCCTTTGTATCCCAAGTCTTCGTAATAAAATAGTCCGTCAGGATATCCCTCGCGCTCAAAGAGAATTTCCTGCATTTTTATTGTAAGCTCTGCATAGGTCTGTGCCATGTCGATAAACCAGTCGGGGTCGTCTGCCATGCCGTAGAGCATGTTTACATGTCCGCATATAAATAAAATGTCTTCGAAAAGATGCGGCCCGCTCCATGCGAAAAAGCGACCTGCTTTATCCGCTGCAGCTTTGGCATTGCGATACATTTCAAAGTTAATTCTTCGCTCTATGTCGTTTAATAAAAAGTGCTTTGCTTTTTCCCAGTCGCTGCGCTCTTTGATGTCGTAATCCACATTTTCGGGAGTGGTTACATGGTCTTTGAAGCGTCGAAGTGTGGCTCCGTTTCCGTCTTTCGTGGTAATCGTTGTTTCATCTTCGCTGACAACAACAGGGGTAAAGTCCAAATCAAGCATCTTGTTAAATGCCCAACACAAAGACAGGTCAAAGCCAAAATGTTCGTCGAGGTTTTCATCGGGTTTTATATGTCCCTGCTTGGTATAAAGAACCCTTGTGTCTTGCCAGAAATGTTCGTACAGCCCAATTCTGTCAACAGGCTTTCTTTTTAATATATTAGATATACGCTCTTTCCCTGTCACAAAATCTCTCCTTTTTTGCTTTACATAATACCAAAATAAAAAGTATTTGACAACAATATTGCAATATCGTATAATGTCAAAGCTTTTGTGCGTGTTATAAAACATGCAGGGGGTTACTATGTTACTCGACCTTCGAGAGATAATTGATGTTCCCGGCGGCAAGGTTTCATTTGACTATGAGCCTGACATGAAAGATATCATCGGCGGTTCGGTTATCCGCGTAGAAGAGCCGGTGAGAGCCACGGGAAAAGTTACAAACAGTGCAGGAGTGCTGACATTTACAGCAGATGCGGATATAGTATGTACATGTGCCTGTGCAAGATGTCTCAAAGAGTTCGAGTACCCCATACATAAGCTGATATCGGTAAACCTCACAGAGGGAGGGGTTGGCGAAAACCCGGACGGGTACTTCCTCCAAGGGGATAAAATCGATGCAACGGAGATAATCGTTACGGAAACGATTTTAGGTATAGATGACAGGCTACTTTGCAGTGAGGATTGTGCAGGACTGTGCCAAAAATGCGGAGTTAACCTAAATGAAGGAAAGTGCGATTGTAAACGTGATATAGACCCGCGGCTCGAAATTTTAAGTCAGCTGCTTGAAGAATAAACTTAGCCGATAAACGAATAGAGGTGTTATAAATGGCAGTACCAAAAAGTAAGGTTTCAAAAGCAAGAAGAGACAAGCGTCGTTCGGCGCACTGGAAGCTCGCATCACCGGGTCTTTCAACTTGTCCGAAATGCGGAGAGCTCCGCTTACCGCACAGAGCTTGCAAGGCATGCGGAAACTACAACGGTCGTGAGGTTTCATAAAGCGCCGTAAAAATAAAAGCGGGGGTTTAACTCCTCGCTTTTTTTTGGTATAAATAGTGTAATGAGATTTATAACATCTATAAAACCGAACACCGAAAGAAGCTGCAAAAACAAGTGTATTTTTTGCTTTGTTGATCAGCTTCCCAAGGGTATGCGTGAGAGCCTGTACTATAAAGATGATGATGTCAGGCTGTCATTTTTGCATGGCAATTACGTTACGCTCACAAATTTGTCAAAAAGCGATATTGCAAAGATAATAAAGCTGCGTCTGAGCCCGATAAATGTATCGGTTCACACTGTCGACCCGAAGCTCAGAGAATACATGATAGGCAGGCGGGATACAAATTCATTTGCCTACTTAAAAAAACTGGCAAAAGCGGGCATTAAACTAAACTGCCAAATAGTGTGCTGTCCCGGGGTGAATGACGGAGAGAAATTATTTGAAACACTCAAAGGTTTATATAAGCTTGGAGAGAGCATACATAGTGTATCTGTTGTGCCTGTGGGGCTCACAAAGCACAGGCAGGGCTTGGCGGAACTTCGGGCATTTGATAAGTTGCTTGCACGTAAAACAGTCAGATTAATTGAGCGGTGCGGGGAAATTTGTCGCAAAAAACGCGGAAGAACGGTATTTTACTGTGCCGATGAGCTTTATATGCTCGCGAGCTTAAAGTTGCCGTCCGATAAGTTTTATGAGGATTATCCGCAGCTTGAAAACGGCGTCGGCATGATGCGGCTTTTTATCACGGAGTTTGAAGATGCCAAAAAAGCTGCCGTCAAAACAGGGCGCAGCATAAGCAGTCCGCTCCGTGACAAAAATATCACACTCGTCACGGGTACGCTCGCCGCGCCTTATTTGAGAAAACTTTTACATGATTTTTCTGAAAAATGTGATACAATGTCCTTTGTTGTAAAACCTATCGTAAACAACTTTTTTGGCGAGACGGTCACAGTGTCGGGGCTTGTCACGGGCGGGGACATCATAGCTGCTTTGCGTGGCATAAAACCTGAGAGTTTCTTATTTATTCCGCGAAATATGCTTCGCCACGGCGATGATGTGTTTCTTGATGATATAACGATTTCCGATATTTCCGAAGCCTTGAATGTAAAGGTCAAGGTTCTTGGGCAAAACGGAGCGGAGTTATTTAACGCGTTACAAAGTGCAATGTCTTGCACTTGAGGAGGAAACTAATGCCCAAGCCTCTTGTTGCTATAGTTGGAAGACCGAATGTCGGGAAATCGACGTTATTTAACAGACTTGCCGGAGCACGCCTGTCTATTGTTGACGATACGCCCGGTGTGACCCGTGACAGACTTTATGCAAAAACCGACTGGAACGGACGCGAGTTTGACATTATTGACACAGGCGGCATCGAGCCGAGAGCCGATACGGAAATACTTCTTTTTATGCGGGAGCAGGCAATGCTTGCAATCGAAATGGCTGATGTAATAGTGCTCATTACGGATATAACATGCGGGGTCACGGCTGCCGACGAAGAAGTCGCACGTATGCTCTTAAAATCAAGAAAACCCGTACTGCTTGCTGTTAATAAAATGGACGGAGTCGGGAAAATAAACCCCGATATATACGAATTTCACAAGCTTGGCTTGGGGGACCCGATTGCACTGTCTGCAACGCACGGTCACGGAACGGGAGACCTGCTCGATGAATGTTTAAAGCTCTTTCCGCCGCTTGAAGAGGAAGAGCCCGAAGACGATGCAATCCATGTTGCCGTAATAGGCAAGCCAAATGCGGGCAAGTCTTCGCTTATCAACAAAATTCTCGGCGAAAAGCGCGTAATTGTCAGCGAAAAAGCGGGAACTACAAGAGATGCGGTCGACACGCCTTTTGAAAACAAAAACGGCAAGTACGTTTTTATCGACACGGCAGGTATCAGGCGAAAATCCAAGGTTGATAACAGTATTGAAAAATACAGTGTTCTGCGGGCACAAATTGCTATTGAACGTGCAAATGTTTGTATTATAATGATAGATGCAAGAGAAGGTGTCACAGAGCAGGATACTAAGGTGGCAGGGCTTGCACATGAAGCAGGCAAAGCGAGCATAATAGTCGTAAATAAGTGGGACCTTATTGAAAAAGAAACAGGCACGATGGAAAAAATGCGAAAAGAGGTCGAAGCAGGTCTGAGCTACATGAAATACGCTCCTGTACTTTTTATATCGGCACTCACAGGTCAGCGTGTCAGCAAGCTTTTTGAAATGATAAATTTCGTAAATGAACAGGCATCAATCAGAATATCGACGGGAACACTCAACGGAATACTTGCCGACGCAACGGGGCGTGTGCAGCCGCCGACCGACAGAGGACGCAGACTTAAGGTTTTCTACATTACGCAAACGGGAATACGCCCGCCGACATTTGTATGTTTTTGCAATGACTCAAAGTTATTTCATTTTTCATATTTAAGATACTTGGAAAACCAAATCCGCTCAGTTTTTGGTTTAGAGGGCACACCAATACGAATGATTGTCAGAGAAAGAGGGGAGAGCTGAGTTTGGAATTTGTGTTACTTATGGTTGCCGCAATGGTGCCGGCATATATATTAGGCAGTCTTAACGGTTCGATTATCGCATCAAAACTTTTTTACCGTAAGGATATCAGAGATTACGGCAGTGGTAATGCAGGGCTTACTAACTTCTATCGTATTTTTGGCACAGGGGGAGCACTGCTCGTAATTTTGGTTGACATGCTTAAAACTATAGTGCCGGTGCTCTTTAGCGGTTGGCTTTTCGCTAATTTTATGGACATGATGCCCTCGCAGTCATTCCCGTTCGGCTGGTTTATTTCGGAGTCGTTTTTCGGACAGGCGCTTGCAGGCTTTGCGGTTATGTTAGGGCACTGCTACCCGCTGTTTTACAATTTCAAAGGCGGCAAGGGCGTTATGGCAATCGGAGCAATAGTAATAATCATCGATTGGCGGCTTGCACTCATCGCATGGGGTACTTTTATTCTTATTATATTTATTACACGTTATGTATCGCTCGGGGCAATGCTTGGAAGCACGGCGTTTCCGGTATCAATGGCTTTTATGGGCATTGGAGGCACGGCAGAGCTCAGTATAATAATTTTATGCGTTGTACTTGTTATTGTAAGGCACATTCCGAATATTATCAGAATTGCAACAGGCACGGAAGCAAGGTTCAGTTTTAAGCGAAAGAAGGAACCGGTAGAATGAAAACAACGGTTTTTGGCAGCGGCGGTTGGGGTACGGCTGTTGCGATGCTCTTAAACGGCAACGGTTATGATGTGACGCTTTGGTCGAAGTTTGAAGATGAAGTCGAGCGCATCAAAAAAACACGGAAAACTCCGCTTTTGGGCGGTGTGAAGATACCCCGCGAAATCATCGTCACATCTGACATGAATGAAGCAATCAGCGGGGCAAGAGCGGCTGTTATTGCCGTTCCGTCATTTGCACTTCGCGAAACCGTAACAAACCTCGCGGGAAAACCCGATGAGGAGTGCATTATTATATGCATGTCAAAGGGAATTGAAACAGATACGGCAAGCTTGTTCACGTCAATATTAAAGGAAATTCTCGGTGAGGACACTCCCATTGCGGCGGTGTCGGGACCGACCCATGCCGAAGAAGTATCACGCCGCATACCGACAGCCTGCGTGGCTGCGTCCGAGGATATAACCGTTGCACTTCGTGTGCAAAATTTGCTTATGAACGAGTATTTACGCGTTTATACATCAAACGATGTTGTCGGCGTGGAGCTTGGCGCAGCACTGAAAAATGTAATTGCTCTGAGTGCAGGGATTTGCGCGGGTCTCGGCGGCGGGGATAATACCATGGCAATGCTTTTAACAAGGGGGCTTGCCGAGATTGCAGAGCTCTGTGTTAAAATGGGCGGACGCAAGGAAACGCTCGCAGGGCTTGCAGGGCTTGGGGATTTGCTTGTTACATGTATGTCAAACCATTCGCGAAACAGGCGGGCGGGTTTATATATCGGGCAGGGACTTACTGCAAAAGAAGCAATGAACAAGGTCGGAGCCGTGGTTGAGGGCTATTACGCGGCAAAAGCAGCAAAGGCTCTTGCCGAAAAAATGGACACGGACATGCCTATTTGTCTTGAAACATACAGGGTGCTTTATGAAGACAAAAATCCGCAGGAGGCGATAAGTGACCTGATGAGCAGAAGCAGACGAAGTGAGCAAACAACAGGCGAGGAAACATGGGTAACTTAAAAGGTTATATTAACAGCTTAAAGGGTAAAAGGATTGCAGTTATCGGAGCGGGGGTCAGTAACACCCCGCTGATAGAGCTGCTGCGGGATGCAAATGTTGATGTCACAGTCAGAGATAAAAACGAGAGTACCGAGCTTAGTGGTGTGACACTTAAACTTGGCGAGGATTATTTGGAAGACTTAAGCGAGGATATCATTTTTCGTACACCCGGGCTTATGCCGTCAAATCCCAAGATTAAATCAGCAGTAAAAAACGGCAGTAAGCTTACAAGTGAAATGGAAGTATTTTTTGAGCTGTGCCCGTGCAAAATCATCGCAGTGACGGGAAGCGACGGAAAAACAACAACCACATCAATAATTGCGGAGCTACTCAAAAACAGCGGAAAAACAGTGCACTTGGGCGGAAACATCGGCACGCCTTTGCTGTATGGTGTTGACAGTATTGCCCCTGATGATATTGCTGTTGTTGAGCTGTCTTCATTTCAGCTTATAACCATGACGTCGAGTCCCGATATTGCGGTGGTGACAAATCTGTCCCCAAACCATTTGGACATTCACGGGGATTTAGAGGAATATATCGAAGCAAAGCGAAATATCTATAAATACCAAAAATCTGACGATATTGCAGTTTTTAACCTCGATAATGAAGTTACAAAGAAATATTCCGAAACAGCCACGGCAGGTGATGTCCGGTTTTTCAGCCGCAAAAAAAGGGTCGAAAACGGAGTGTACTTTGAAGACGGAGCTATTTTCAGTGCAAAAAGAGGTAATAGCACCGAATTAATTAAAGCAGAGGATATACAACTTCCCGGTGCTCATAATATAGAAAACTACCTTGCCGCATTTGCGGCAGTCCGCGATATGGTGGGCAGCGAGATAATGGAAAAGACCGCACGGGAGTTTCGGGGTGTGGCGCACCGCATTGAGCTTGTCAGAGAAATCGGCGGCGTTAAATTCTACAATGACTCTATTGCTTCAAGTCCGTCAAGGACAGCTGCGGGGCTGAAATCTTTTGACAAAAAAGTTATTCTCATAGCGGGCGGTAAGGACAAAGGTGTCGCGTTTGACGAGCTTGGAGCTTTGATAAATAAAACGGTGAAAAAGCTGATACTGATAGGCGCGAGTGCAAAGCTGATTGAAACTGCCGTCAAAAGTGCAAAAGAATATGACGCAAAGCTCGAAATAGTAATGTGTGATGATTTGAAAAAAGCTGTTATTGCAGCTTCAAAATCCGCCGTGTCGGGCGATGTTGTGCTTTTATCACCTGCATGTACGTCATTTGATATGTTCAAGAACTTTGAAGAACGGGGAAATTTATTTAAGAGCCTCGTTATGGAGTTGTAAATGATTTCTGAAAAGATAAAAAATTTAAGTGCGCAGGCAATCGGTGATACCGCAGAGTTGTTTAAGGAGATTGACGAGATCTCGCAGACAAACACCGAAAAGGTGCTCTCGGCGTTTCAAAGGCACAGAGTATCTGAAACATGCTTTCACGGTACAACGGGATACGGATATAATGATAAGGGACGCGAAGTAATGAACCTTATCTTCTCTGATATTATGGGAACAACCTGCGCCGTTTCGTCAGGCGGTTTTGTCAGCGGCACACATGCGATAACCTGTGCTTTGTTTGCCTCGCTGCGCCATGGGCAAACATTACTGTCGGCGACAGGTAAGCCATATGATACGCTCCATAATGTAATCGGCATACGAAAAAAGCAGCGAGGCTCACTAGAAGACAGCGGCATATCATATGCCGAAATCGACCTGCGGGGCGACGGCTGTGCGGATATCAAAGCAATAGAAGAAGCCGTACGTACCCAAAAAGTCGGCGCTGTTTTTGTTCAACGCTCACGGGGATATGCCACCCGCCGCGCGTTGTCTGTTTGCGAAATTGGCGAGATATGCGACGCCGTTCATAAGGTAAATAAAGATGTAGTTGTTGTGGTAGATAACTGCTACGGCGAGTTTGTTGAAGAAATCGAACCGGGAGAGGTGGGGGTGGACATTATCGCAGGCTCTCATATAAAAAACCCCGGCGGCGGCCTTATGACACGGGGCGGCTATGTGGCAGGGAGAGAGGACTTGGTCGAAGCGGCTGCAAACAGGCTGACAGTCCCGGGCATAGGCATTGAATGCGGAGCTGCACCCGAAGGGCATCGCCTGATGTATCAAGGGCTTTTTATGGCACCGCACACAGTTTCACAGGCGCTGAAAACTGCCGTATTTGCCGCACGGCTCTTTGAGCTTTTAGGCTATAGGACAAATCCGAAGTATACTGACAAACGCTCGGATATTATTCAAATGCTTGAGCTTGGCTCTCCCGAACTCTTGCAACGCTTTTGCAGCGGTATTCAAGCCGCCGCTCCTGTGGACTCGTTTGTTACGCCCATACCGTCAGACATGCCGGGATATGAGCATCCCGTGATAATGGCGGCAGGTACATTCGTGCAGGGGGCTTCAATAGAACTATCGGCAGACGCTCCGATGAGAGAGCCTTACAATGTATTCTTGCAAGGCGGCTTAACCTTTGAGGCAGGAAAACACAGTATAATGATAGCCGCCTCGGGGTTGATGTAGAAAACGTAAAAATATGATATAATGATTAATGACAAGTGCATTTTCTGGATCGCCACGCGTATGTCTCCAATGTCTCGCAAGCGAGACATGTACGAGACATTGCGCTCGCGATGACGCCGGAGTGCAAAAACAGAGGGGTGTTTGTTACGTCAAATGTGGTGAAATTTCAAAAAGACCTGACACAAGGGTCGGTTGCAGGACAATTAATCCGTTTTGCAATGCCCTTTTTGCTCTCAATGCTCATACAACAAAGCTACAGCATGGCAGACCTGCTGATTGTCAGCTATTATGCGGGTGACGCTTCGGTTGCGGGTGTTAATAACGGCGGGCAGCTTGCGTTTTTTGTTATCGCAATAGCCATTGGGCTGTCAATCGGCGGAACAATACTGATTGGGCAGTATTTTGGTGCGAAAAGAATAGAAGACCTGAAAGAAACGGCGGCAACAGTGCTTACAATGATGCTTGCTGTGTCGGTAGTAATGGCTGTCGCTTTTTTGCTTTTTGGTGATTTAATTTTGAAGCTGCTTCAAGTGCCCGAAGAGAGCCATAGCGAGGCTTGGAAATATCTTGTCATCTGCATGTGCGGGCTGCCGTTTATATTTATGTATAATGCGATTGCGGGAATACTTCGCGGAATGGGCGACGCCAAAAGACCTCTCATAATCATTGCAATCAGCAGTGTTGTCAGTGCCGCGCTGAACTTTTTGTTTGTCGGTTACTTTCAAATGGCGGCGGCAGGTGCGGCAATAGCGACAGTTATTGCACAGGCAGGCTGTGTGGTTGCGGCAGGAATTTATTTGTCAAAAAGCGGATTTTTCTTTGACTTTAAGTTCAAGAGTTTTGTAATATATAAAGACAAGCTTAGATTGATACTCAAACTCGGAATACCGTCGGGGATTTCGCAGGTTGCGGTAAACCTTTCTTTTCTGCTTCTGACAATGCTCGTCAACGGCTATGGAGTATCTGTGGCTGCGGCGGCGGGGCTTGCAGGCCGCTTTAACGGGTTTGCAGTAATGCCTGTAATTGCGATATCAAGCTCAATATCAATGATATGTGCACAAAACCTCGGTGCAAAACGCCCCGACCGTGCACTTAAAACGATGATAGTCGGCATTATGTATTCACTTTGCATAGGTGTACCGTTTTTTATCGTTGTCAGACTTTTTGCACATCAGATAATGGGACTTATGACAAGCTCGGATGCTGCAATTGAAGCAGGTGTTATTTACATGTACGCGTTTTCATGGGACTATCTATTAGTACCGTTTGTGTTCAGCTTTTTTGGCCTCGCAACGGGAGCAGGGCATACTCATATCACAATGATAAATACGTTTATTACATCAATTGCCCTGCGAATTCCAACGGCACTTTTTCTCAGCCGCTCGCTTGATATGGGACTTCGGGGAGTAGGGCTTGCAGTGCCGATAGCTACGAGCGGCGCACTCATTTTCCTTTTATGCTATGTAATAAGCGGACGCTGGCGAAGTGCAGTTATAAACAAAACGACGAGTTAGGGGTGAGAGTATTGAAAAATATATCTGAAATTGCTTCAAAGGTGCAAGCATCAACAACTTTGCAGGTTGACGCTCTTTATAAGAGAATGAAAGCAAAAGGGATTGATGTTATAGGCTTTACGGCAGGCGAGCCGGACTTTGATACTCCCGATAATATAAAAGAAGCGGCGCTCAGGGCAATTAATGAAAACCGCACGAAATACACGCCGGCGGCAGGTATTCCCGAACTTAGAAGCGCGATTGCAAAAAGACTGCTGACGGACTGTAATATTGAATACACACCCGAGCAGATAGTAGTTGCGAGCGGTGCAAAGCACAGTATTTATATTGCATTGCAGGTGCTTCTAAATCCCGGGGACGAGGTTATACTGCCCGCGCCATATTGGGTTACATATTTTGACGCCATTAAAATGGCAGGCGGTGTTCCTGTTGTTATTCCGGCAACAAAAGAAGCTGATTTTAAGATAACAGCAGAGCAGCTGAGCGACGCTGTGACAGGAAAAACAAAGCTGCTTATATTAAATAATCCCTCAAACCCGACAGGAATGTTATATGACGCCCATGAGCTACGAGCACTTGCAAATGTTTGCTTGAGGCATGATTTATACATAATGTCCGACGAGGTATATTATCAGTTCGTATATGACGGCAAAGAGTTTACAAGTGTTGCGGCACTCGGCAGGGACATACAGGAGCGGACAATCATTGTAAACGGTGTGTCAAAAACATATGCCATGACAGGCTGGCGCATCGGCTACACAGCCTCAGGCACAAGACTTGCAGAAGTTATGAGTAATTACTTGAGCCACTCGACAAGTGCTCCGAGCACAATATCGCAGATTGCGGCTGTCGAAGCACTAAACGGCCCGCAGGACAGTGTATTTACAATGCGTGATACTTTCCTTGAACGCCGCAACTACATAGTAAAACGCATCAACGACATGAACGGCGTCAGCTGTGCAAATCCCGACGGAGCGTTTTATGTAATGCTGTGCATTGAAAAGCTGATTGGAAAAACACTCGGCGGAAAACTTATCGAAAACAGTGATGATTTTGCTCTTGTGTTTTTGGAAAGCGGACTTGTGGCAACCGTGTCCTGCACGGGCTTTGGTATAGACAACTACCTGCGCCTCACATACGCGGCATCTATGGAAAACATTAAAGAGGGAATGGACAGACTTGAAAAGTTTTTAGGAGGATAAAATAATGCTTGACCCGACAAAATACAAAGACTGGCAAATTGCGCAACAGGCAGAAGAAACATTGCCGCCTGTGGAGCATTTCAGAGAACTCTTGGGGCTTTTGCCCGAAGAAATTATTCCGTACGGAAAAACTCCGAAGCTTGATTTTATTAAGATAATGAACCGACTTAAAGATAAGCCTGACGGCAAGTTCATTGAGGTTACAGCCATTACGCCGACACCTCTTGGTGAGGGCAAGTCCACAACCTCGCTTGGGCTTATACAAGGGCTCGGCAAAATCGGGAAAAACGTCGGCGGTTGTTTGAGGCAGCCCTCGGGTGGTCCGACAATGAATGTTAAAGGAACTGCAGCAGGCGGCGGCAACGCTCTGCTCATTCCGATGACTGAGTTTTCGCTCGGACTGACAGGCGATATCAACGATATAATGAACGCGCACAACCTTGCAATGGTTGCACTTAATGCCCGTATGCAGCATGAGAGAAATTATGACGATGCCAAGCTCGCTGAAATCGGACTAAAACGTCTTGATATTGACCCGGAGCGGATTGAGCTTGGTTGGGTTATTGATTTTTGTGCGCAGGGTCTGCGTAATATCCGTATCGGTTTGGGCGACGGCACCGCTAACGGATTTGAAATGAACTCGAAGTTTGGTATTGCAGTCGGCAGCGAGCTTATGGCGATACTGTCTATTGCAACTGACCTAAAAGATTTGCGCGAGCGTATCGGAAAAATAATAGTCGCATACAACAAAAAAGGCGAGCCTGTGACAACAGCCGACCTCGAAGTTGACGGAGCAATGGCAGCGTGGATGCGAAACACGATAAACCCCACACTGTGCTACACGGTAGAGCATCAGCCCTGCCTGATACATGCGGGACCCTTTGCAAATATTGCAATCGGTCAGTCGTCTATAATAGGTGACAGGCTTGCACTTAAACTCTTTGACTACCATGTGACGGAGTCGGGCTTTGCCGCAGATATAGGGTTTGAAAAATTCTGGAATGTCAAAAGCCGCCTGTCGGGATTAAAGCCGCATGTGTCGGTGGTTGTAGCGACAATTCGTGCGCTGAAAATGCACGGTGGCGGACCCGCCGTGTCACCGGGACGTCCGCTTCCGCCTGAATATACAGAGCAAAACTTGGAGCTGCTTGAAAAAGGCGTTTGCAACTTATTCCACCATGTTGATAATGTGAAAAAATCGGGTATTAACCCTGTTGTGTGCATAAACAAATTCCATACCGACACCGATGACGAAGTTGCTCTTATCAGAAAACTGTGTGCCGAGCGTGGTGTCCGTTGCGCACTCAGTGAGCACTGGCAGTACGGCGGTGAGGGAGCAGTCGAGCTCGCCGAGCTTGTTGTTGAAGCATGTAACGAGCCTGCCGAAATTAAGTATTTATATGATTTATCAATGCCGCTTCGTCAGCGTGTTGAAAAAATCGCAACCGAAGTTTACGGAGCTGACGGTGTGGACTGGGAGCCGCTTGCTACCCAAAAAGCGGAGCGTTTTGAAAGCGACCCGAAATATGCCGATTTTTGTACGATGATGGTCAAAACACATCTGTCGCTCTCGCACGAACCAACACTCAAAGGAGTGCCGAAAGGGTGGCGTCTGCCAATCCGTGATATATTGGTTTACGGCGGTGCAAAGTTCTTATGCCCGATGGCAGGAGCAATCAGCATGATGCCGGGCACAGGCTCAAACCCCGCATACCGCCGTGTTGACATCGACACGGAAACAGGAGCAGTATCAGGGCTGTTTTAACTGTAGGGACGAACTGCGTTCGTCCGAGAGTGAGCACAGTATCAGGAGGATCACATATATGTCATATACTAAAAAATCTTGTAACGATTTCATCGAAGAACTCTCGTCCAAAGCGGCAGTGCCGGGCGGCGGCGGAGCGTCTGCGCTTGCAGGAGCTGTCGGTACGGCACTCGGCTCTATGGTGGCAAACCTCACAACAGGCAAAGAAAAATATGCCGTCTTTGAAGATGATATACAAAAAATACTGAAAGAAACAAAAGAGCTTCAAGAAAAACTCATGCGGCTCATTGACGAGGATGCCGAAGTATTTTTACCGCTCTCAAAAGCATACGGTATTCCAAAAGACGACCCGACAAGAGATGAAATAATGGAAAAGGCGTTAGTAGGTGCATCTGAGGTTCCGCTTGAAATCATGCGGGCATGTGCCGATGCAATAAAAATACATAAAGAGCTGTCTGAAAAAGGCAGTGTTATGGCAATGAGTGATGTCGGTGCAGGTGTTGTGCTTTGCAAGGCGGCAATGCAAGGGGCAAGCATGAATGTGTACATAAATGCCAAGTCAATGAAAAACAGGAAAGTTGCCGCCGCTGTTACCGATGAGGCAAACAAACTGCTTGAGGAATACTGTCGGATAGCGGATGAAGTGTTCGCTTCGGTAAAGGCTCGTTATTCTTGATCGTCATTGCGAGCCACCGTAGGGGGCGTGGCAATCCAGGCAGCAAACTTACATAGAAAGGATATCTTGTCATGATGGCTGAAATATTAAAAGGAACGGATGTTGCACAGGCGATAAATTCGGATGTAGCAGAGAAGGTGGCAGAGCTAAAAAGCAAAGGGATTGTCCCGACACTTGCTATTGTGCGTATCGGTGACAAAACCGACCAGATTTCCTATGAAAAAGCTGCTATCAAACGCTCGGACATTGTCGGAATAACTACAAAAAGTATAGTGCTCCCCGAAGAAACAACACAAGCTGATGTCATAAAAAATATCAGAAGCTTAAATGAAGATGATAAGGTTCATGGTGTGCTCATACTTCGTCCGCTGCCGAAGCATATAAGCGACGATGCAGTACGCACAGCCTTGTGCACGAATAAAGATGTTGACGGAATAACCGACGGCTCGCTGAGCGGAGTATTTTCGGGAGCAGGCACAGGATATGCACCATGCACCGCGCAGGCATGTATCGACATACTCGATTATTACAAAATCGACTGCACGGGAAAACGTGCGGTTGTTATAGGACGAAGCCTTGTTGTCGGAAAGCCCGTCGCTGTCATGCTCATGGGTAAAAACGCAACAGTTACGGTGTGCCACACAAAAACGGTTGATATTCCCAAAATCACACGTGAAGCGGATATACTAATAGTCGCCGCAGGGCAAATGGAGAGCATTACAAAAGACTATGTTAGTCCCGGGCAGGTTGTTATTGATGTCGGCATTAACTGGAGCGAAGAAAAAGGAAAGCTCTGCGGCGATGTTAAGTTTGATGAAGTCGAACCGATTGTAGCCGCCATTACGCCCGTGCCCGGTGGTGTCGGTGCGGTGACAACTTCGGTTCTTTTTTCAAATGTAATTAAAGCCATCGAAAGGATAGGTCATTAAAGTGATAATAATTGCGGAAAAATTAAACGGCTCAATACCGTCATGCGGCAAAGCAATCGCCGCACGTGACGAGGCATATATTAAGGACTTGGCAAAACGTCAGGCGGACAGTGGAGCTGATTTTATCGACTGCTGTGCATCAGTCAAAGAAAACGAGCTTGAAACAGTCAAGTGGATGATTGATTTAATCCAAAGCGTAAGCGACTGTCCGATATCGGTAGACTCGCCCGATGTTGATGTGATTATCGAAGCAATGGCTTATTGCAACAAACCGGGGCTGTTTAACTCGGTATCGTGCGAGGGTGACAAGATAGAAAAAGCCTTTCCTGTACTGGCAAAGCCCGAAAATGAAAAGTGGCAGATCATGGCACTTTTATGCGACGATACAGGTATTCCCAAAACAGCCGAAAAGCGCATTGAAGTACTCGAGCGTATAATGAAAAGCGCCGCCGAGTTTGGCATAAATGAAAAGCGTATTCATATTGACCCGCTCGTTGAAATGCTCTGCACAACAGACGACGAGGAGGGTATTCATATGATGCTTGACCTTATAAAGCATATAAGAAAAACATACCCCAAGGTTCATATATCGGGTGGTGTGTCAAACATATCATATAATCTGCCAATTCGCCGCCTTGTAAATCAAGCCTTTGTTGTGCTTGCGATAAATGCGGGAATGGACAGTGCCGTGCTCGACCCGTTAAACGGCGACCTGCGGGGCGTGATACTCGCGGCGGAAGCCATGCTCGGCAAAGACGACTTTTGCGCCGAGTATGTCTCAGCCTACCGCGAAGGCGTATTCGGGTGAGGGGTTGCTTACATTTGCTCAAACATATCCGCGAAATCAATCAGATTGATATCGTCCCTCCGGGCGGCAAGCTCTTTCACACTGTCAGTAAAACCACTTTTCGAGAAGAGATAGAAATATTTTTGCTTGAATTGTCGGAACATATCGCATTTTTCAAGGAAGAAGTTCGCCTCGTTAAACTCGAGGGCATCCTTATGCCATTTACACTCGCCTAAGATGGCTTTCTGCTCATTTTCGTTGTCGATATAAGCAATAAAGTCAATTTCCGACTGCGATTTCTGGTTAGGGTTGTTACCCCACCAACGGGCAATATTTTGAAACGCAAAGGGGAGTTGATCGTAGATGCTCCACATATACTCGATGCAGAGCTTTTCAAACACCTCTCCCATGAAGCCCGGAATTTGCGGTTTGATACGCTCATACACCATATTGCCCTTATCCAGTGAGACGAGAGAAACATTGGGGTAGACAAACCGATACCAAAAGCGGAACATTCCGTCTTCGAGGCGATAAAGCGTTTTTCGGCTACCGGGCTTATCCATAGCAGGCACTTCTTTTTTGACGATACCGGTGTCAAGCAGGGATTTCATATAGGTTGCGACCGTGCTGCTTTCCTCGCCGGTCTTGCCCACAAGGTCTTTCATTTGTGAGCCGCCGGTGGCGATAGCCGTGATAATAGATTTGTAAAGCGACGGCTCGTTAAACTCCTGCTTTAAGAGGTTGTCGGTTTCCTCGAATAAATATGCATTGCGATCGAAGTATTGCTCTTTTATGTTTTCGTCAAGAGTCAGAGTGTCACTGAACAAGGACAAGTATTTTGGAATTGCACCCGTCACGCCGTACATTACGGCTTGATCAACCTTGTTAAGGGATGGTGCGAACTGCCGTGCGGTTTGAAAATCGAGCGGGAGCAGTTTGATTTGCCCTGTCCGTCTGCCATACAGCGGGCTTTGGTAACCCAGCACCTGATTTTCCATAAACGATAATGACGAACCCGAAAGTATAAGCATTATGTTCGTTTTAAGGAATTTTAAGTCAATGAATTGTTGCAAAAGTGATAGTACGCTTTTATCCGCGTCTGCAAGATAGGGAAACTCATCAATAACAAAGATGAGTTTTTCTTTTTGTGCACGGTTATGAATATGCTCCAAAGCATCGTAAAAGTCGTTGAAAACCGCATAATTTTCGTCACCCCCGAAGATGGCTTTGCTTAACAATTCTAAGTTTTGTTTATATGTTCCTTTATTGATAGCGGTGAAGAAAATCGCAGACTTATCGCGGATGAATTCCTCAATCAGCTGTGTTTTTCCTACGCGTCTACGCCCATAAATGGGGATAAAGGAAAACTCGTTTTTCGTATATTGTCCCGCTAATGTTTCAAGCTCTTTTTGCCGTCCGATAAACATATCATACTCACCTCACTGCGGATTTGAGTATATTATATCCTAAAAACAAAAATAAGTAAATACAAATTTACTAAAAATGCATTTACTTATTTTGCCCGACACGAAAACAATATTAAATTATTTATGTCAGGAGTTAATCTCGCTTAATAAATAATCTCGCCCAGTGCGACGAGTTCGTCCATTTTTTCGAAGATTTCCTTTTGAGCCGATATAACGTCATCTTTGGACAGGTGCTCCAAATTTTCCAAGTCTTCACAAATTCTGACGCACATGTTTTGCGAAACATTATCAAGCACAATCTTGCGTATAAGCTCGGCAGAGCACCCGTGGAGTGCATGAACCATTGTCCGATAATTAACAAAAAATATAATACGCTGTAAGGTTGCATTATGGCAGCGCATCAGCGTATTTTCAAACTCTAAGCTTTCGGGGAAAGCTTTTTTGTCGTTTAGATTGCTGAGAATTCTATTGCATTTTATTATCTTATTTTCATACACGGTATCTTTTAGGTCTGAAATATACTGCTCCCCTAATAATGCACTCAATCTGAGCATAGTAATATTAGGGTTCTCGCCTCTTTGCATTGCCAAGATGCCCTCGGCAAAGAGCAGCCTTTTAAGGAGCTCAGCTCCTGTGTGATTTTCTGATAATATCAAATTGCATAAAATCTGCTCGACAGTTTCAAGTGCATTGCCGTCAATAACCAGCTCAAGAGCTGTTTTGAAAAATACGTTTTCCGTTTGCTCCAATTCCAACTCTAAGGCGAGGAGCCCCTGAGTGCGGGCGATATTTGCCATATTAATGATTTTATGAACGGTTGGAACACAGTTGTCCTTATCTTCTTTTGTAAACTTCGCATTTAACAACAAAATCAAGTCTCTCATATAACACCTCCTTAAAGTACATAAATTATATTAACACAGCATCCGAGGCAACAGCAATTTAATTGTGAAGAATGGCTCGTGTTTATCAGTTGCATTCTTACATATTTATGATATAATCAAATCAGAATAACTTACGGAGGGTAGCTTGATGTCGAAAATTGGAGAAATTGCAGCAGCCGTTGAAAACGGTAAGGTAAAACTCATTGAGGAACTTGTTCAGGAGGCTCTCGACGAAGGAGTTGACCCTAACGATATATTGGAAAACGGTATGATTGCCGCAATGGCAATTATCGGCGAGAAGTTCCAAGTCAACGAAGTCTTTGTACCCGAGATGCTCGTTTCGGCAAAAACCATGAAAAAAGGCGTTGAAGTATTGCGTCCGAACTTAAAAAGCGGTAGCCTCGGCAAAATGGGTAAGTTCATTATCGGCACCGTTGCAGGGGATTTGCACGATATCGGCAAAAATCTTGTTGCCCTTATGATTGAGTCCGCAGGCTTTGAGGTCATTGACCTTGGTGTTGACGTACCGCCCGAGAAGTTCGTTGAAGCACTCGGCGAGCACCCCGATTGCAAGCTTGTCGGAGCGTCTTCGCTTCTGACAACAACAATGGTTTCGCTAAAAAACACTGTTGATGCAATACATGCAGCAGGGTATAAAGATAAGGTTAAGGTAATGATTGGCGGTGCTCCTGTGACACAAGAGTACGCAGACGAAATAGGCGCTGATGCCTACACACCCGATGCAGGCTCAGCCGCCACAAAAGCTATAGAACTAGTTTCATAGGAGGATATTACTATGGATAAGCAACTTAGAAATTACACAGAGGAAGCTGTGGAGCTGTATCTTGACAGGTGGTTTAAGGATGCCGACTGCTGTCATTGTGATATTTGCCGTATGGACGTACAGGCAATAATGCTCAATAACCTAAAGCCGAAGTACGTCGTTACCGACAAGGGTGCCTTATACGCACAGCTTGATGATTTTGACCCTCAATATAAGGTTGAATACATGACGATTATGAGTCAAGCCGCAATAATCGTAAAGAACGGCCCAAGACACTAAAGAGATTATAACTCAACTGAACCAAAGTACCCCAAGAATGCTTCGTTTTTACGGAGCATTTCCTGTGTCATTTCCCTTATTTCTGCCATTGACAAAACAGCGGCACTGAGCGGGTCAAACAGGTTAGCCTGCAGGACTTTATTGACATCGCCCTCTATTACGGCATTAACTGCCATTTCCTCTATGCGGGCAGTGAGGTCTGTGAGGGTGGCGATGTTTTCGGGCATTTTACCCACATGAATGGGCTGAAGACCCGTGGGGGAAGCGAGTACAGGTGTTTCAACACAAGCTGAGGGCTGCATATTTGCTATTATGCCGTTGTTGAGCTGATTGCCGTTAAAGACAAAATGCTCGCCGTTTCCAAACACTGCATTAAATATGTTGGCAGCATATTCGCCGCCTCTGTTTAAGTCTATGTCTTCTTTGGTAAGGAATTCCTTAAAACTGTCTTCCCATGTATCGGCTGCTTTTAAGTATTCATTCAAGATATAAGCATAATGACCGGGGTTCCAGTTAGTGCCGTGTGTGCAGTACTTTTCTATTAAGTCTTCACGCTTACGAAACCACGGCAAATATTCCGAGTTGTGACCCGAAGACTCTGTCGGATAATACCCGAAATGCAGGAACATTTCATTTCGGACGGGCTCTGCATTGTATATGGCGGGGTCGTTTTTTACCTTGTCATATATAAGCGGATAAGCGTCCTCGCCCTTTACTTTGTAGTCAAGATAAAACGCAGTATGATTAACACCTGCACATGTGTAGGTAACATCGGACATGTCGACGCCAATCCATTGTGAGAGCATCCATGCCGTGCCTTGGACGCTGTGGCACAGCCCTGTAATGCTTACCTTACTCATGCGTTGCAGATATCCGCAAAGCATTGCCATCGGGTTGGTGTAGTTTAAGACTATTGCATTCGGGCAGAGCTTTTCAACGTCGCGGATAATATCAAGCATGACGGGGGCAGTTCGCAGAAAACGCATGACACCTGCCGGTCCGCGTGTGTCACCGACATTAATGTCAACACCATACTTTTTCGGGATTTCGATATCATAACGCCAAACGTCCACGCCGCCTTGAAGTATTGTGATAAGCACGCCGTCGGCACCTTCAAGGGCTTTTTTTCTGTCGGTTGTGGGGTGCACGGTGGCAGCGTAGCCCCCTGCAGATATAAGTCTGCCTACTGCCTTTGCGGCATATTCAAGGCGTCCTTCATGGATATCCATTAAATGAAGCTCGCAATCTCTAAATGCCTCAAAGCTGAGGATATCTCTTGCAAGTGCAAGTGTAAATCCTAATGAACCCGCCCCGATAAAAGTAAATTTCTTTTTTTTCATATCAACCCCCGGCACCTTATTTCGTGTTGCTTTTCAGCTCTTCGATGAGGCGTTCTTTTTCGGCGATGCGTTCGTGTGCACTTGTAATTTCAATGCACAGCTGCTCAAACTCGGGAGCAGGGGAGTCTTTGAACATTTTGTAGTAGGTGGTGCCAAGCTCAACACTGAGTCTGCGGATTGTCGCCTTATCATTGACAATACCTGCACGAAGCTTGGTTTTTTTAGCAAGCACTCTTGCTTTTTCCTCAGCCACCTTGTATGCGTCAACAGACGCATCAGCTATGGTTTCAAATGTTTCCTTGGCTTTTTTCTTAAATCCGTCGTAGTTACCCATTGTCGATTTCCTCCTGATTTTCTTCTAATTTGGTTTTTGTACGAAATTGGTTAAATAATAATAGTCCGACTGCCGCCAAGAATGACGCTGCCGCAAGCCATTGTGACACACGAAAATCTGTGCCGGGGATAAACAGGCTGTCGACACGCAATCCCTCTATCATAAAACGTCCGAGCCCGTACCATGCAACGTAAAACAGGAAATACTGCCCCGGATATTTTGTTTTGGACTTTTTGGAAAAGATATGCATTATGAGTAAACCCGCAACATTCCAAAGCGACTCATATAAAAACGCAGGGTGATAGTATTTTGTTACACCCCATGAGGTAAGTCCCATTTTCCATGGTAGTTCGGTTTCTACACCAAATGCCTCACGGTTGATGAAGTTGCCCCAACGGCCGATAGCCTGACCTATAAACAGACCAAATCCGGCGGCATCGAGCAAGCTTCCGAGCGGAATTTTTTTGACACGGCTGTATATGATAAAAACAAGTCCGGATGCAATAATACCGCCGTAAACAGCAAGACCGCCGTCACGAAATGCTAAGATATTTTCCCATTTACCCGCCCCGAAAAAGTCGCTGAAATTAAAGAGCATAAAGTAAATTCTCGCGCCGATAAGCCCGCAGGGTACGGAAATGAGAAGTATGTCGAGAATATTATCGGTTGTAAGACCAAAAAGTTCGCTGCGTTTGACAAGATACAAAGTTGCCATTGCAAAGCCGAGTGTGACAAGAATACCGTAGTAATAAATGTTGAACCCAAAAACCGTAAAATACCGTGGTATATTTATAGCAAGCCAGTCGCCGAACAAAGGGAACGTGATAGTGGCGTCCATAACAGCACCTCCAAGTTAAAATATCCAAAATGTATTGTATCATTAAATGATGAAAATATGAAGTGAAACTTTGAAAACTTGACATATTTGTTATAATTTGAATATGTGTAAGAAATGTCCCGCATTATTATTGCCTATTTTATTGGTTGCAGCTTTTTTTATGCTTGCAGGCTGTACTGACATTACATCACCGGACATGCCGTCGGGGGGTGTGCCCGTGCCGACGCCCGGGTATTCCCATACAGACAGGCATGAGTGGTGGCTGGAGTCCGCTACGGCGTTTGAGCAGTGGAGCAGTACCGAGGGCGCACTCATTATTGATGTGCGAAGTGAAGAAAGTTTTTTAGACAGGCATGTGCTTGGTGCTATAAATGTTCCGATTGACGAACTGAGTGCATTTGCCGAAGAAAATATACATGCCAAGGATACGCTGATTATTACATATTGCTTTTGCGGAGGTATGGGCGGTCCGGCACTTACTGCGCGAAATATACTTGCAGGGCTTGGATATACCAACGTATTTTATGCAGACCCGCAAGAAGATAAATGGATGTTTGGGGGTAGTGATATGGCAGATAAAAACGGAGCTTTAGCTGTGATTATAACCGGAGATGAAGCAAAAGAGCTTGTAGAAACAAACGATACGGTAATACTGCTTGATGTTCGAAATCCCGATGAGTTTGAAGAAATACATATAGAAAACTCAATACTGATACCTGTGGCTGAGCTTAGTGAGCGGCTCGAAGATCTGCCCGAGGATAAAGATGTTAAAATTATTGTCTATTGCAGAGGAGGTGTTCGCAGTGCAAGAGCGGTTGAAATCTTAGTTGCAGGCGGATATACGAATGTATATGACATGCAAATGGTTTCAAAGTGGTTTGAATAAAAGAAACGGAGCAAATATCATGCTAACAGAAAAGCGAAAAGGTATAGTATATATTGCGGCGGCTTCCATGTGTTGGAGCTTCGGAGGCGTGTTTATTAAGTTTATCCCGTGGGGAGCAATGAGTATTGTCGGTCTGCGAGCGCTCTTTGCTGCTGCGGTGTTTGTTATTTACCGCAGGAGCTTTAAGCTTAATTTTACGCCCGGTAATGTTTTAGCGGCGCTGTGCCTTTCATCTACGACAATCATGTATGTGTTTGCAAACAAACTGACGACGGCAGCTGCGGCAATCTTATTACAATTTACAGCACCGATTTTTATCATTTTGATATATCTCATTTTTTACAGGAAAAAGCCGACACTCAGTTCTCTTGTTGCGGTTTTATTCACGATACTCGGTATGCTGCTGTTTTTTGCGGATAATCTTGACGCGGGCGGCTTTTGGGGAAATATTATGGCACTCGTATCGGGACTTTCCATGGCGGGGGTCTACGTGTGCAATAAAAGACCCGATACAAATCCGCAGGACGCTTTGTTTTTGGGCTTTTTGATTAACTCCTGCATAGGACTGCCGTTTGCTTTCTTTGAAGTTACGGCAGATGCAGCCGCATGGGGTGCGATTGTTTTGCTCGGCGTGGTACAGGTCGGCATTGCATATGTATTCTTCTCGAAAGCAATCAAGAGAATATCGGCACTTTTAGCCTGCCTTATCACTACGATTGAGCCGATACTTAACCCGTCTTGGGTAGCGCTTGCAGGGGTTATCGGTTTTTTGCCCGAAACCGAAATACCGGGCAGATTTGCAATTATCGGTGGTATAATAATCATTGTGACAGTGGTCGGATATAATGTTTGGATTGAGAAAACAGAGGACAAAAAGGCGGAAAAACCTTGACAGCACGGAAAAATGTAGTAATATATCAAGATGTGATTAAAAATCCATTCTTTATTCATGTCAAAAATAAAACAGAGCGCACAAAAACAGGAGGATAGTATAATGTTCAAAAAATCAAGAAAAATGGTTGCAGTGCTTATATCAGTGTTTCTGCTTGTAGGCATTCTTGCAGCATGTGACGGCGGCAGCAGTGATGACATCGTCATTGGTGTTTTGGTGCCGACATCCGGAACCGAAGCTTACTACGGAACAGATATGATGCAGTCATATGACCTTGCGGTAAGTGAAATCAACGAAGCCGGTGGCGTATTAGGTAAAAAATTGAAGCTGTTCCAAGCTGATGACGGTTGTGACCCGAATATGGCAAGTACAGCAGCATCACGAATTGTAGCCGAAGGTGTTGACTTTGTTGTCGGCGGATATTGCTCAGGTGCAACAATTCCCGCAATGCAGCAATTTTACGATGCAAACCTTCTCTTTCTTCTCTCAGGTGCAAACTCCACAAGAATTACAGAGCAGGGCTTCCAGCAATCATTTATGATTAACAGCCCCGGTTCGCACGCAGTGCTTACCCTCATTGATTTACTTAAATATGTCGGTGCTCAGAATGTAGCACTAATACATCAAGCCGATGAATATACGGAAAATCTTTCCGACCTTTGCCAAGCGGGACTTCCGCCTGCAGGCTTTAATATCGTAGCAGTTGAAGTTATGGAAAAAGGCGCTGCAGACGTTTCTGCAATTGTTACATCAATCCAAAACTCAGGTGCCGATTTTGTCTACTGGTGTGGTTATCATGCAGACGGCTCCAATGTTATCAGACAACTTCGCCGCGGCGGATTTGAAGGTCATATCGCAGTCGGCGACGGCTCGGCATCACCGGAGCTTATCACAGCTGCAGGTCCCGAGGGTGAGGGTGTGTTTGTAACAAGCCCGCCGTTTGTTGAGTTTGCAGTTGGCGGTGAAGCATTTGTTTCGGCCTACAGAGCGCACCACAAGATGGCTGCAGATGATGACTCATTCCCGGGTGCATATGCAACGCTCGCGTATGACACGATATATCTGCTCAAAGCCGCTATTGAAAAAGCAGGAAGCTTTGAAACAGCAGCAGTGCGTAATGCAGTGCAATCCATTGAATTCCAAGGTCTATCAGGACTTATTAAGTTCACAGCAGATCGTGAACCTGCGTTGTCCAACTTTATTATACTTCAAATAGAAAATGGTGCATTTAAGAAAATAACACCATAATAAGGAGCATCGCGTGTTCACAATTTGGGAGCTAATACTTCAACAAACTGTAAACGGTTTGATTTTGGGTTCGTTTTACGCATTGGTAGCATTAGGTTACTCAATGGTTTACGGAATTATCAAGCTGCTGAACTTCGCCCACGGTGATATATTCATGGTGGGCGCGTTCGTTTGCTTCGCGTCGTTTGGTGTAGTATCTGCGGCATTACCGGGTTGGCCGGGGATTGTGATATCCATTGTTATAGCAATGATTATTGCGGGTATTGTAGGCTATTTAACGCAAAGATTTGCTTACCGTCCGCTTATTAAAGCCGCAGCCCCAAGGCTTTCGCTTCTTATCACGGCTATCGGTGTTTCGCTTATTATCTACAATGCTGTCATGGTTATTACAAGCAGCCGTACATATTTTTTCCAAAGCGGAATTGAAGCTGCGCCGCTCTTTCAGGCGGGTATGTTCAGACTCACGGATATTCAAGTTATTTTGCTGACCATATCAGCATCACTTATGGCGGGGCTTACTCTTATGATAAAAAAGACAATGGTAGGCAAGGCTATGCGTGCCATTGCACTTGACAGAGATACCTGCAGACTCATGGGTATAAATGTTAATAAAATCATCGGAGTAACATTTTTCATAGGGTCGGCGCTCGCTGCAATTGCAAGCGGAATGTACAACATTCTTTATGTAAATGTATCATTCAGCATGGGATATATGTTTGGTATCAAGGCATTTACGGCAGCGGTTATCGGCGGCATCGGCTCCATTCCCGGGGCTATGCTCGGCGGCTTGCTGCTTGGTCTTTTAGAAGCAATAGGCACGCAGTTTGTCGGCTCACAATGGAAAGATGTATTTGCGTTTGGGCTGCTCATAGTAATTTTGATTTTCAGACCAAACGGACTTATGGGTAAAACCGAAATAGAGAGAATGTAACGTAGAGGAAATATGAAGCTAATATCTAAAGCATATGAATTAATGGACAACAAGCTCATAAGAGCGGGTGTTCTTGCTGCGATTTTTTTGATTGTTGCCTCATTTCCTCTCTATTTTAACAACCATTACATAAACATTATGCTCATAGCTATGTTTTATATGCTCCTTGCACTCGGGCTTAATGTCATCGTCGGATATACAGGGCTTTGCGATTTGGGATATGCCGCAAAGTTTGCGATTGGTGCGTATACAACGGGAATACTCGTTAATGTATTCGAGTGGAGCTTCTGGCTGACGCTGCCCGTATCAATTGCCGTATCAATAGTTATTGCCGTTATTATCGGAGCGCCGACGTTAAAGCTGCGCAGCGACTATCTTGCGATTGTCACACTCGGATTTGCGGAAATCGTGCGTATTACTGCACGTAATTTGAGCATTACGGGAGCGGCAAGCGGACTTCACGGTATAACAAGACCTGAGCTGTTTGGCTTCCGTCTTACATCGTTTACGCATTGGTTTTATGTGTATCTTGTGCTTATCGTGATTTTCATAATTATTTCGTTTCGAATAAGGCACTCACGCTTCGGCCGTGCGCTTGCGTTTATCCGTGAAGATGAAGATGCCGCGCAGGCAATGGGTGTAAATACGGTATTATACAAACTCTATGCATATATACTCGGAGCGGTTCTCGGTGGAATTACCGGCAGCTTTTATGCCGTGCAAATGACATCAATATCACCAAATTCATTTGATTTTACGCAGTCCGTTAATGTACTGCTTGCAGTAATACTTGGCGGTATGGGTAAAATTCCCGGGGTTATAATCGGAGCGGCGTTCTTTGCGATTTTCCCGGAGATATTTCGCGACATTCCGTTTGTCGGGGACATGCGAATGTTGTTTTTCGGACTGCTTCTTGTTGTTGTTATGATAAACAGACCACAGGGGCTTTGGCCCGACAGACTTAGGGCTAACGATAAATTGCCTGATAAAATATAGTGAAAGGTGCGACTTTAATGTCTTTAATGCAGGTTACAGATTTGACAATGCGCTTTTCCGGCATCGTTGCTGTTGAGAATTTAAGCTTTGATGTGCAGGAAGGCTCTATAACGTCACTTATCGGCCCAAACGGTGCCGGTAAAACATCTGTGTTTAACTGCATGACAGGTTTTTATAAACCAACAAGCGGGGATATCCGTTTCAGAGACGAGTCGCTTATCGGTCTTAAGCCGTATAAAATTACGCATAAGGGAATTATCCGTACATTTCAAAATGTGCGTCTGTTCAAAAACATGACAGTGCTCGAAAATGTAATGAGCGGTGCTCACAGCGTGAGCAAGCAGTCGGTTATGGGTGCACTGCTTCGCCACCCCGCAGCAAGGCGTGAGGAAAAAGATATTTTGGAGTATGCAACCTATGCACTCGAGTATGTCGGTATTGCCGACAAAAAGAATGAACTTGCCAAGAACCTGTCTTACGGCGACCAGCGGCGGACGGAGTGGGCAAGAGCGCTGACGGCAAAACCACGGCTTTTGCTGCTTGATGAACCTGCGGCGGGGCTCAACCGTGAGGAAAAAAATCAGCTTTCAATGCTCATACGCGATATCCGTGACGATTTGGGAATAACGGTTTTTCTCATTGAGCATGACATGGATTTGGTAATGCATGTTTCCGAACATGTTATTGTTGTCAACTTCGGCACAAAAATAGCACAGGGCACTCCCCAAGAGGTGCAGTCTGACAGTAAGGTTATTGAAGCTTATCTTGGGAGTCAGGAAGATGAGGACGCCGCGTTATGAGTAAGCTGCTCTTAAAAGTTGAAAATCTCGAAACATATTACGGCAAGGTGGCAGCACTTCGCGGTATCAGCTTTGAGGTGCACGAGGGGCAGATTGTAACGCTTCTCGGCAGTAACGGTGCGGGAAAAAGCACAACGCTGAAAACCATATCGGGGCTTATACCGTCGGCAGCGGGAACTGTAACATTTTGCGGTGAGGATATCACAAGAAAACCTGCACATGACATAGTAAAAAGAGGTCTCGTGCAACTTCCCGAGGGAAGGCATATTTTCAAAGACCATACGGTACTCGAAAACCTTGAGCTTGGCTCTTATACTCTCAAAGATGAAGCTGAGCGTAAGCGCCGTATGGAGTCTGTGTTTGAGCGTTTTCCGATACTGGCAACACGCAGAAAACAACTCGGCGGTACACTCTCAGGCGGTGAGCAGCAAATGCTTGCTATCGGTCGCGGGCTTATGTCGTCGCCGAAGCTTCTGCTCATGGACGAGCCGTCAATGGGTATTGCACCGCTTATTGTCAGGGATATTACAGAGATAATAAAGAACCTTCACAAGGAAGGCACTACAATACTTCTTGTTGAGCAAAATGCCAAAATGGCTCTCGGTCTTGCCGATTACGGCTATGTTATGGATACGGGCAGCATTGTGCTTGAGGGTAGAGGCAGTGACCTGCGCCGCGACGAAAAGGTGGTCAAAGCATACTTGGGCGATTAGTGACAAGGGGACGGGGGTTTGTCAATAAAACATGGAGCTGTTGCGATGCAACGGCTCTTTTGGTTTTTATTTTTTTGACATTTGGGTGGTTTTTGTGTATACTACTGTGGTATTTCTACGTTTTCCGTTAGTAGACAAAGGAGAAAATTGCAATGTCGTCAGAGCAAACCGGATATAAAGACTTTATTGACAAACGTGCCGATGGGCTCTTAGAGCAGATAAAAGCGGATAAATCATTAAACGAGATGCATGATGTTAAGCGCGGTCTTCGTAATGCCGACGGAACAGGCGTTATGGCGGGTGTTTCGAGAATAGGCAGTACGCAAGGTTATTTCATGCGTGACGGCGATAAAACCGCAATGGAAGGCAAGCTTTACTACCGCGGAATAAATGTTGCAGATATCGTAGACGGCTTTTTGAAAGACGACCGCCCGGGTTTTGAAGAAACAGCGTATCTTCTTATGCTCGGCAAGCTGCCAAATGCCGCAGAGCTTGCTACATTTAGGGAAATGCTTGAGGAATTTCGCGAGCTTCCGAAAGGCTTTACCGAAAATATGATACTCCCCGCACCAAGCGTTAATATAATGAATAAAATGTCACGCAGTGTGCTTGCACTTTATTCATATGACCCTGTGCCTGAGATTGACGAGCGTGACATGGAAAGGGAACTGACAAGGGCACTTCACCTGCTTGCCTGCAGTCCGATAATTGTCGCTCATGCATATGCAGCCAAGCGTCACTACTTTGACGGCGAAGGACTTTATCTTCATAGGTCGCAGCCGGGCTACTCCATGGCGGAAAACTTCCTGCACTCTGTCCGTCGCGACAATTCCTTTACAAAAGAGGAAGCCACACTTCTCGATTTATGTATGGTGCTTCACGCAGAGCACGGCGGAGGTAACAACTCGGCTTTTGCATGCCGTGTGCTGACATCATCGGGAACTGATATATACTCTGCGATTTCAGCTGCGATTGGTTCGCTTAAAGGCCCGCGACACGGCGGAGCAAATGAAAAAGTCATTGAAATGTTTGACTACATCAAAAAAGATGTAAAAAACTGGAAAGACGAAGACGAAGTATCAGACTATCTTGATAAGATACTCAAAGGGCAGGCCGCTTCGGGAGATAAGCTGATATACGGTATGGGACACGCTGTTTATACAGTGTCCGACCCGAGAGCCGTTATGCTAAAAGACCTTGCACGCTCACTTGCCGACAAAAAGGGCATGTCTGACGAGCTTGAGCTTATAGAAATAGTTGAAAAGCTTGCACCATACGCACTCGGACGTGCAAAAGGCAGAAAAGCCGAGATATGTGCAAATGTGGATATGTATTCGGGATTTGTATACAGAATGCTCGGTATTCCGCAGGAGCTTTATACGCCGCTGTTTGCCGTAGCGAGAATGTCGGGTTGGTGTGCTCACAGGCTCGAGGAAGCATGGGGCGGCGGCAGGATTATAAGACCCGCATACAAAGCGATCGCGTTAGATGAAGATTACGTACCGTTGAATAAAAGATAAACAAACCAGATATAACATAGGAGGAAACTATAATGTCAAACAGAATTTTTACATCAGAGTCAGTAACAGAGGGACATCCCGACAAGGTATGCGACCAAGTGTCGGACGCAGTGCTCGACGCAATTCTTGCGGGGGACAAAAGCTCACGCGTTGCGTGTGAAACCATTTGCACAACAGGCCTTGTGCTTGTTATGGGTGAGATTACAACAAACTGTTATGTTGATATACCCGCAGTTGTCAGAGAAACAATTAAGGACATCGGATATGTAAAGCCTGAGCTTGGATTTGATTATAAAGGCTCTGCAGTTATGACCACAATAGACGAGCAAAGCCCTGATATTGCAATGGGTGTTGACAGTGCTCATGACGACGCTGATGAAAAGGGTGCAGGCGACCAAGGAATGATGTTCGGTTTTGCCTGTAATGAAACCCCCGAATATATGCCCGCGCCGCTCTCATATGCACATGCTTTAACAAAAAAGCTTGCGGCTGTCAGGAAAAACGGTGAGCTTACATTCATAAGACCGGACGGAAAAAGTCAGGTCACGGTTGAATATGACGAAAACAAAAAAGTAATCGGCGTTCCTGCGATTGTCGTATCTACACAGCATGATGCGGACATAGAAATCGAAGATTTACGCGAAGCGATTATCGAGCATGTTATTAAGCCGGTAATCCCTGCTCATCTTATAACAAAAGACACAAAGTTCTACGTCAACCCGACGGGACGCTTTGTTGTCGGCGGACCTGCAGGTGACTCCGGTCTTACGGGACGCAAGATTATTGTTGATACATACGGCGGATATGCAAGCCACGGCGGTGGTGCTTTCTCGGGTAAGGACCCGTCAAAGGTTGACCGCAGTGCGGCATATATGGCACGTTATGTCACGAAAAACGTAGTAGCTGCAGGGCTTGCAGATGCATGTCAAATCGAGCTCGCTTATGCAATCGGCGTGGCACATCCGGTGTCTGTACATATCGACACAAGGGGAACAGGTGCTATGGCTGACCAGAAGATTGCCGATATCGTTACTGAAGTCTTCGATTTCCGCCCGTCAAAAATCATTGAAAAGCTTGATTTGCAAAAGCCGATATACCGTGCTACAGCAGCTTACGGTCACTTTGGCCGTGAGGGTGAGGGCTTTACATGGGAAAAACTCGACATGGTCGAAAAGCTGAAAAGTTATTTGTAAAGTAAGGACATAGTTTTTTGTGGATGATCAAGACATAATAATCGGGCGAAATGCTGTTATTGAAGCTTTGCGGACAGGTGTCAATATTGACAAGATTTTTATCGCAAAGGGTGAAACGGACTCATCACTGCGTCATATAGCATCTGCGGCAAAAGCTGCGGGAATTGTTGTCAGTGATGCCGACAAACGAAAATTAGACTCGCTGAGCTCGGGTTCGCATCAGGGTGTTGTAGCGGTAGCATCATATGCAAATTATGTAACAATCGAAGAAATCATAGATATTGCGAGGCAAAAAAACGAGAAGCCGCTTATAGTGATATGTGATGAAATATCCGACCCGCACAATCTCGGAGCAATTATCAGAACCTGCGAAGCTGTCGGAGCGCATGGTGTTATCATTCCCAAACGCAGAAGTGCGGGACTGACAGCCACTGTTGCAAAAGCTTCAAGCGGAGCGGTGTTTAACATGGCAGTCGCCCGTGTTGCAAATATCACAGCCGCAATCAAAGAACTCAAGGAGGCCGGAGTATGGATTTACGCGGCGGACATGAGCGGCGAAAACGGCTTGTGGGAAACGGATTTTACAGATGCAGTGGCATTTGTAATAGGCTCCGAAGGGGACGGTATCAGCAGATTAGTCGCAGAGAACTGTGATTTTAAGGTAAACATTCCGATGAAGGGCAAGCTCTCATCACTTAACGCATCGGTGTGTGCATCAATATTCCTATATGAAGCGCTCAGGCAAAGAAGGTGAAAAAGTGGCAGAAGATTATTCCTTAGAGTCTATTTTAGCGGAAATTAAAGGTTCGGCGTTTATTAACGGCGACAAAAAAACCCCCTCTGATATTTTGGAAGCGGAAGCTGAAAGAATTCTCAGGGAAGCGTCGGCACAGGCTGCACCTGCTCCTGAACCGGAACCTGAACCTGCGCAAGTCATGCAGCAGGCTCCGATACAAGCAGATGAGATGAAGGCTCCCGATATTATTCTGACTGATGATGAAGAATTTGACGACGAAGATGATGAGCCCATGTCCCCGGTTTCAGACGATACACAGGTTTTTGACATATCGCTTGATGATACAGGTGAAATCTCTTATGACCGCAGCAATCTGACTGCGACAGACATGCAGCCGATAAATGAAATGTCGTTTGATAATGCCGATAGCGATGATAGTTATGCCACGCCCGCAGACACACAAGGCGAGCTTCCTGTCATGAAGTACGACAACAGAACATTGTTTGATCAGGCTACAGTTTCCGAAGATGAGGAAATGGGAAGAGAACCCGAAGAAGAGGAGCAGTATGAAGAGCCTCGTTTGAAAGACGCGGCTGTCAGGTTTGCGAAATCATGCAACTCACTGTCTATGCGGCTTTTGCCTGCCGCACTTATCAGCCTTTTGATGGTTCTCATTACATTTGTTTATGACTCCGGCTTGGTAGTTCCGTTCGGAATAGGACATAATTTAGACTATGCTGCGGGAACTCTCGTAGTATGTTTGCTTATTGTTATGATGCTTTGCGTTGAGGTTGTTGTCAGGGGCGTGGATTTTCTGATACGAGGCACCGCAAACGCAGAGACACTCATTGTCTTTTCATGTGCTTTTTCAATAGTTTCGGCAACATTCACAATGCTCAGCGGCACAGCCCTTATGCTGCCGTTTTGTGCAGTGTCGGCGTTGTCTCTTACGTTTGCCGCATATGGCGAGAAGTTTAGCCTGCGGGCAATGACAGACACACTAAAAACAGCGGTCGGCTCGTCGGAGCCATACGGTGTTCAAGCTGAGTATAACGAAGATATTGATAAATCTGTCTTGAAAAAATCGTACAGCAGAACAGACGGCTTTTATAACAATCTCATGCAGCCCGATATTACTGAGGTGCTCTATCAGCAGGCAGCTCCGATACTTTTGATTGTGGCTCTTGCACTGACTGTATTGAGCGTTATCATAAACGATACGGTAGAAAACGCACTTCACATCTTATCGGCACTGCTTGCCGCTGCCGCACCGTTTTCCGCACTTATGTCATACTCAATACCGTTTAGTTTTGTTGCAAAGGCTGTCCGCAAGTCGGGTGTTGCACTTGCCGGTTGGGGCGGCGCTGACGATATCAGCTTTACCGATGGTGTATGTGTCACGGACGACGATTTATTCCCGCCGGGAACTCTCAGACTCAGCGGCGTAAAGGTATATGACGGAGCAGCTCCGAACAACGCAATGTGTTATACGGCAAGCCTTATAATCGCATCGGGTTCGGGTATGACAAGCCTTTTTGCAGAGGTTATCAAGCAACAGGGTATAAGCGCGCTGCGTGTCTCGGACTTTGAGTGCCATGAAAGTGGTATCAGCGCAATTATTCAGGGGCATCAGGTTGCCACGGGTTCGGCGGCGTTTATGAACCTTATCGGTGTTCGTGTGCCCGATGATGCGAACTTAAAAAATGCTGTATTTACAGCAGTCAACAACAGACTAATCGCCATGTTTGCAGTGGAGTACAAGCCTTTGCCGTCCGTGCAAAGTGCGCTCATTGCAATGCTCAAATGGCGGATTGATTTGTTCTTTGCAATGCGTGATTTTAATATTACACCGTCAATGGTCGGGCAGAAATTTAAGGTTCCGTTTGAGAGCTTTGTGTTTGTGCCTGTTAAGGACTCCTACAGCATTTCCGACCCCTACTCGGGCAAGCAGGGGCGCATGGCTGCCGTGCTTGTACGCGAGGGTCTTGGTCCATACGCGGAGGCAATCACAGGCGGAAGACTGCTCAGGTCAGCGTCATTTTTCGCGACAATTCTCTCTATCGCGTCAGCGGCTTTGGGTGTAATACTAATGTTTCTGATGTGCTGGAGCGGGTCATTTCTTTCAGCAAAGCCGGGTAATCTGATTATCTTTATGCTTTGCATGCTCACGACTGTTTTAATTGTCTGCGGGTATGTAAGGTTGAAGAAATAATATTGTAATTCATATTTCATTAGTGTATAATTCTAAAGCTGTAAAGCAACACATAAAAAAGGAGCACCATTATGCCATATTCAACAGAAAAAATCCGTAACATTGCAATACTCGGACACGGAAGCAGCGGTAAAACAAGCCTCGCCGAGAGTATGCTGTTTTTGACGGGTAAAACCGATAGACTTGGTAAGGTCAATGACGGAAATACAGTCGGAGACGCCGACACCGAGGAAATCAAGCGTCAGATAACAATATACCTTGCCGCAATGTTTACCGAGCATAAGGGATGCAAAATAAACATACTCGACACACCGGGCTTTTTTGACTTCGCAGGTGAAGTGCTTGAAGCTCTGCGTGTGGCTGACGCGGGCATTGTCGCCTGCTCTGCAAAAGACGGCATAAGCGTCGGCTTTGAAAAGGGTTGGTCCGTGCTCTCTGCAAACAAGGTGCCGCGTGCGGTTTACATCTCAAAAATCGACGAAGAAAACGGCGACTATAACGCTGTTCTTTCTTCACTTCGTGATAAATACGGCACATCGGTTTGTCCGCTTACGATCCCTGTCAAAAACGCCTCGGGCAAAGTAGAGGGTGTATATAACCTCGTCGACCGCAAGGCATATGCCATTGACGGCGGCAAGCAAAAAGAAATTCCCGTGCCCGACAGCATGAAAGACGAGCTTGAAGCGGTTTATGAAACATTTAACGAAAGCATCGCCGAAACCTGCGAAGAACTCATGGAAAAATTCGGTGAAGAATATACAACAGAAGAAATTATTAAAGGTGTAAAAATCGGTCTTAAAGACTTGACTTTATTCCCCGTATTTTGCGGCTGTGCAACCACAGGGCTTGGTACAATTCCAATGCTCGATGCAATAGCCGACTTTTTCCCGTCACCGCTCGACAGAAAAGACGAAACAGATGACGGAGCGGAAATCGTAGCTGACCCAAGCGGAGCTACCTGCGCCATAGTATTTAAGACACTGTCCGACCAATACGGAAAGTTCAGCATTTTCAAGGTATTATCCGGCAAGGTGACATCAGACATGCAGCTTGTAAACACCCGCACGGGCAATACCGAAAAAATCGGACATCTGTTTTCGATGCAGGGCAAGAAAAATATCGAAGCAAAGGAAATCACATGCGGTGACATCGGTGCGGCTTCAAAGCTTTCGGAGACAAAAACAAATGATACTCTTTGCGATGCAAAAAACAAAATAACAGCAAAGAAAATTGCATTTACACCGCCTTGCTATGCCATGGCTATTGCCCCGAAAACCAAAGGTCAGGAAGAAAAAATCGCTACAGGTCTTTCAAGACTCGGTGAGGAAGACGTTACATTTACATTTGTCAACAATGCCGAAACAAGACAGCTTGTGCTCTCGGGTGCAGGCGACATTCAGCTTGATGTTTTATGTGCCAAGCTTAAGGAAAAGTTTGGTGTTGAAGTGGAGCTTTCCCCCGCACGTGTGCCGTATCGTGAAAAGATACGCAAAAAGGTACAGGTTCGCGGACGTCACAAAAAGCAATCCGGCGGTGCGGGTCAGTTCGGCGATGTTGTTATGGAATTTGAAGCAGGCGACACGGAAGATTTAACCTTTGAAGAAAAAATCTTCGGCGGCAGTGTTCCGAAAAACTTCTTCCCGGCAGTTGAAAAGGGTCTGCGTGAGAGTATTCAGCGCGGCGTGCTTGCAGGATATCCGCTTGTTTTCCTCAAAGCAACACTTGTTGACGGCTCATATCACTCGGTAGACTCAAATGAGCTTTCATTTAAGCTTGCCGCACAGCTTGCGTTTAAGGAAGGTATACCTCAGGCAAACCCCGTACTCCTTGAGCCGATTGGTTATTTAACGGTTACTATTCCCGACACCTACATGGGTGACATTATGAGTGACCTTTCAAAAAGACGCGGCAGCCCGATGGGAATGAACCTGAACTCCGAGGGTATGCAGGTTGTTGAAGCAGAAGTTCCAATGGGTGAAATGTCGAGCTATGCGATAGACCTACGTTCGATGACTCAAGGCAGAGGTTCGTTTACAATCCGCTTTGAGCGTTATCAGGAAGCCCCGGGACCCGTTCAAGAGAAAATCATAGAGGAAGCAAAATATTTAGCGGAAGCTGAGTAATTTCCGCGGGTGAAGCACCTTGGAATGGTTTAGAAGCTTTATTAATTCAATACAAGAAACATTTGCAGGATTTGACGGTAATTATCTTATATTCGCAACAATGATTATCCGTTATATCCTGCCTGTTCTTGCCGTTATTATTGTCATGCGGTGTATTAAATCCCTGCTTCGGGAAAAAAGCGAGGGTGAGATATGGGCGCAGCTTCAAATGGAAAACGGTACATTTATTGACCTGAACTATTGGGAAAATGCAATAGGCAGGTCAAGAGCATCTGATATTTATGTCGATTTTCCGACGGTGTCACGAAAACATGCCGCCGTTATACGTGACGACAAGGGAAACTGGCAGATTTATGACATTCAGTCTAAAAAAGGTGTTCTCGTCAACGGTGTCAGGGTCAAGGACGAAGCAGGGCTTGAGATAAAAACAGGCGATATAATTGACCTTGGAGGGATAACGTTTGTATTCATTGCCGCCGACAGAACAGATGAATATGAGCAGGCAGTGAGCAGAACAAAACCCGGTAAGCTTTTTAAGCAGCATATAACCTTGGCATATTTGACAATGTTCCAGATGCTTCTTGCCGCTCAGTTTTATGTATCTCAAGGGAGCAGTGCATCCCTTCTGATACCGTTTTATTTTATTGCCCTGTCTATGCTCATGTGGGCTTGCTTTTTTGCAAACAGGGTGCTTGGGCGTGTGGCGTTTGAGATTGAGACAATCGGATTTTTTCTTACGACAATCGGAATGTCGGTGGCGTCAACAAGTGTACCGTCGGAACTTGTAAAGTATTTGATTTTTATAATATTAGGAATTTGCTTTTATTATTCGATGGGGTGGTTTTTGCGTGACCTTGACAGAATAAAGAAGTTTCGCAGACCGATAGCAATTATCGGACCTCTAATGCTTGTATTTACACGTCTTTTTGGTGAACGTGTTCACGGAGCGATACGCTGGATAAATATACCGGGAATAGGTATAACATTTCAGCCGTCGGAGTTTGTTAAAATAGCGGTAATATTTGCAGGTGCGGCAACTCTTGAGCGGCTTTTTGCACGAAGAAACCTGTTTGCTTTTATCGGACTTATGGGAGCATGTATGGGTCTTCTCGCGCTAATGACCGATTTTGGTTCTGCACTTATTTTCTTTGTAGTGTTCCTTGTGATTGCATTTTTACGCTCGGGTGATTTTGCTACGATATTTTTAAGTATAGCGGGAGCAGGATTTGCGGGTCTCGTGGCTCTATCTTCAATGCCGCATATAGCAGGACGCTTTGCAACATGGGGAAGAGCATGGGAGTTTGCAGACACACGCGGCTGGCAGCAGACCCGTGCCATGTCGGCGGCGGCGAGCGGCGGGTTATTTGGTATTGGTGCAGGTAACGGGTGGTTTAATCGGATTTTTGCAGCGGACTCGGACTTGGTGTTTGGCGTGGTCAGTGAAGAGCTTGGGTTATTGCTTGCACTTATAATGGTGTCTGCGATTGTTATTCTTGCACTTTATTCCATTCACGCCTCAAGCAGTGCGCGCAGCTCGTTTTATACAATTGCCGCGTGTGCAACCGCGGCGGTAATGGTTTTTCAAATGATGCTCAATGTGCTCGGCTCTATGGATATATTGCCGTTTACAGGTGTTACATTCCCGTTTGTATCAATGGGCGGCACAAGCCTTGTGGCAAGTTGGGGAATGTTAGCCTTCTTTAAGGCGGTTGATACAAGGCAAAATGCAAGCTTTGCGGTAAAAATGCCGAAACGCCCCACGAGAGCGGGCGGAGGAGCAATTATATATAAGGGTCAGGAGTATATACCTGATGATGTGCCGCAAGATACAATTAAGTTAGACCCGAAATATTGGGAAAGTGATAAGGACTGATGTATAGAGTAAGCAGAAGAACGCTGTCAATGTTTTTTCTCATAGCCGTTGCTGTTTTTGGCATGGGGTTTTATGTTGTGCGGTATTTTGTTTACGGTACATCATGGGCAACAGCGCCGTTTAATGCAACCGTATTTCATGAGGGAGTTTTAATATCGGGCAGGGTAACGGACAGAAACAATGTTGTTCTCGCCGATGTAACAGACGGCAAGCGGACATTTGCCGAAAGCTCCGATGTGCGCCGCGCAGTTCTTCATGCTGTCGGTGACAGGGAGGGGAATATCGGTACGGGCGCACTGAGAGTATATGCGTCGGAGTTGATAGGGTACAATCCGCTGACGGGAGCATTTTCCGTTACGGGCAGCGTGGGCAACACGATAAATCTGACAATAGACTCGCGTTTGCATGTCGAAGCACTCAAAGCCCTTGACGGCAGGCGTGGTGTTGTTATGGTGAGCAATTACGAAACAGGTGAGCTCTTATGTATGGTGTCAAGCCCGACATTTGACCCGAATACGCCGCCGGTTATTGTCGACGATGAAGTGGGGGTATATCTGAACCGCGCACTTCAAGCGGCATATGCTCCGGGCTCTATTTATAAAGTAGTGACGGCTGCCGCAGCCATTGAGAACATCACAGACATTCACAGCCGTACTTTTAACTGCACGGGTGAGCTTGTGCTTGGTGATGATATTGTGACATGCCCCAGTGTGCACGGCAGTATAGATTTTGAGCGGGGTATGCGTGTTTCGTGCAATATTGTATACAGTAATCTTGCTCTTGAACTTGGTGCGGATGTTTTAGCCGATTATGCTGATAAATTCGGACTTTCAGGCAGAACAACGGTTGGCGGCATAACGACAGCGAGCGGTAACTTTGAGAAGGCACCGCCCGGGACTGCCGATTTGGCATGGTCGGGCATCGGTCAGTATACCAACATGGTCAATCCTGCGTCTATGCTGCGCTTTATAGGTGCGATTGCAAATGAAGGAACTGCCATGGAGTTGTCTTTGCTTAAACGCTCGGGCTTAACGTCAATTTTACCGTCTTCTTCTACAAGACTTATGCCGCGAAGTACGGCAGTTGAACTGAGTAATATTCTTGAAATTCAAAACAGGCAAAACTTCCCGGGGCTGCAGATACATGCCAAGTCGGGCACTGCGCAGGTGGGCGGTGACAAGGCTCCGCATGCGTGGTATGTCGGGTATATCACAAATCCGGGACACCCGTATGCGTTTGTGGTTATAATTGAGCACGGCGGCGGCGGAACAGCAAATGCAGCACCCGTTGCCAACAGAGTGCTGCAAGTGGCGTTGAAATGAAGAGTGTTTAGCGTCATCGCGAGCGAAGCGTGGCGATCCAGACTATACACATAAGTAATGGATAAATAATGTGGGTTTAGTCATTTACTGGATTGCCACGTCGCATTTCATGCTCCTCGCAATGACGGAGGTTATTTCGTTCCGAAAATTCTGTCGCCGGCATCACCGAGTCCGGGGACAATATAGCCATGGTCGTTAAGATGTCCGTCAATGGCACAGGTGATAACTTCAACATCGGGATGCATTTTCTCCATTTTCTCAACTCCCGGGGGAGCAGAGAGGATACTCAGAAGCTTAATGGATTGTGCTCCCGCGTCTTTGAGAAACTTTGCCGCAGCGGCTGCTGTGCCGCCTGTGGCAAGCATCGGGTCGAGTATGAAGCAGTCGCGGCTCATTATGTCGGGCGGCATTTTGCAATAGTACTCAACGGGCTCGAGTGTTTCCGGGTCGCGGTATAGCCCGATATGTGCTACCTTTGCCGACGGTACGAGACTGAGTATGCCGTCTACCATGCCGAGTCCTGCACGAAGAATTGGTACGAGTGCAAGCTTTTTGCCTGCGAGGGCTTTGACGGTTGCTTCCGCAACGGGAGTCATGACTTTGATTTCCTCGAGCGGCAGCTCACGCATTGCCTCATAACACATGAGCATTGCGATTTCGCTTACAACCTCACGAAACACTTTAACTCCTGTGTCGATGTCACGAAGTATCGTCAGTTTATGCTGAATGAGCGGGTGCGTAAGTACGGTTACAGACATTACGCGTCCTCCTTAGCAGGTTCACTTTTTTCTTCCGTGTTTTCTTCAGTTTGGGTATTCACTATGTAGTCATCGGCTCCCGGGAGGAGTTTGTTGAGAATAAGACCTACGATAGCGGCAAGAGCTATACCTTGAATTTCAACAGCGACTGTTCCAAACTGGAACGGAATTAATGCACCGCCTATACCGAGCACCATTATAACTGCAGCGATTATCAAGTTACGTGATTTGTGGAAGTCAACTTTGTTATCAACAAGCAGGCGGGCACCGACAGAAGCTATCATGCCGAAGAGCACTATGGAAATACCGCCGATAATCGGTACGGGAATAGTGCCGATTACAGCTGCAAGCTTGGGTATAAAACCAAGGATTATTGCAAAGCAGGCGGCTATACGCATGATAGTCGGATTAAACTGTTTTGTCAGTGCAAGCACACCTGTGTTTTCTGAGTATGTGGTGTTTGCAGGACCGCCGAACATAGCCGAAAGGCATGATGCAAGTCCGTCTCCAAGCAGTGTGCGATGAAGTCCCGGTTTTTTTAGATAGTCTTTATTTGTGATTGCACCGATTGCCATGATGTCACCAATATGCTCAACCATAGTACAAATGGCGACGGGAGCAACAATCATTATTGCTCTAATATCAAATTTTGCAAGTGTAAAGGTTGGAATTCCGAACCATGCAGCATCTTTTACAGACTCAAAATCCACAAGACCGGGGGTTACACCTGTGAGCGTTAGGATAACAGCGATAATATAACTGACAAAAAGACCTATAAGTACAGGAAGTGCTTTCGCAAATCCCTTGAGGAAAACAGCGACAATGACAACGATTAAAAAGCTCATAAGTGCTAAGAGCCAGTTGGTAGCAGTAATTGCTCCGGGAATAACATCTTCAATAACCTCTCCTGTGTCAACAACAGTAATCTCAACAGGTACTACTGCACCACCGGTTGCAGCCATATTTATCGCCACCGGAGCAAGTACCAGACCGATGATTATAATGACAGACCCTGTGACTATTGGAGGGAACCAACCAATTACCCTCTTTGCCCCTAAAAGATACACCAAGACTGCAAGAACTATATATAGCAGACCTGATACGACAATTCCGCCAAGGGCGTAAGAGATATCGCCTCCAAAAGCAGCAATTGCCACCCCAACAGGAACGATAAATGAAAACGATGAACCGAGAAATAGAGGTACACCGCCTCTTGTAATAATGTGAAATAATAATGTTCCTAAGCCTGCCATGAGCAGAGCAACAGAGATATCGAACCCTACGAGAATAGGTACTAAAATGGTTGCTCCAAACATTGTAAATGTGTGTTGCAACCCTAATACTACTGTTTTGCCTGCTCCTACGTTTGGATCGCGAAGATCGTTTTTGTCCCAAAATTTCATAAAAATGCGCCCTCCTTAAAGTTAATCATCATTGTGTGCCATGTGCTGTGCATGTTTTGGACAAACAAAAATGCAAGCATATTTACACTTGCATTATAGTACAATATATAGTTGTGGTTGTCAATTAAAAAGCACAAAATATTGTGGAAATTTTATTCCTGCAGAAAAACCTCACACATATTGACTTTGCCGGACTCTGACTGGGCAAATCCGCGTGCATCATACATTACATTGTCAAACTCGAACTTGCAAAGCTCGGCAACCTGACCGCTGGCTTTGTGAACATCTTTGTGCGCAGAGTAGGCTTCGCCGTTTGCGATAACTACATAAATCTTATCCATATTTCTCCTTTATGTCACTGTGCCTGTTTACCGGCACTGTCTCAACATTGTTTGACAGTCTATGCTATTTTAATGAGAAAGTCAACCACTACTACAAATATGTTAGGATTATGTTAAAAAGCACAGCTAATTACACATTATATGGTTAATTCTGTTTGTTTTTTGTGATAATAATGTGTTATTATATAATAAAAAATGAATGGAGATGTTTGATGCAAAAAGATAAAGAATACAAAAAGCATAATAAGTTAAATATGTTGCTTGATAAAATAACATATTATTTTGAGGTCGGGTTTACGTTTTTTATTTTGGTTGTAGTGACAATCAAAGGGATTGAACTGATATCAGGCATATCGGGATATGAGCTTGTCATTATTAACGCGGAGTTTGACCGCGTACTGTCTGCCGCGTTTGCTCTTGTCATCGGTGTGGAGTTTACAAAAATGCTTTATAAGCACACTCCCGAGACGATTATCGATGTGCTGCTTTTTGCTATTGCAAGGCAGACGGTTATTTATCATACGAGTATGCTCGACATGCTAATCGGTGTCGTCGCAATCGGCGGACTTTTTGCCGCGAAGCATTATTTCATTTACATGAGAAGTAAGAAAAAGAATTCCGTAGCGAGAGAGATAGTAAACGAAAACGGAGAGTAATAGTTTTTGCGGGGGGTAAGACTGATATGATTAAAGATGTACACAAGTGGAATAAAGAGCTCAGTGAGATTGAATTTACCTTTACCGACAGAGGCAGTGAGGGCAAGGTGTTTTGGCAACGCAGAAAAGAGCTACTGCTCAAGGCAGGGGCTAAGCTGACGCCCGACCCGCAGCTCAACAAGGACGGTTCGCTTAACTTTTCGGCAAAGTTCGGAAAGACACTTAGAGCCGACCATGAGGACAAGATAAAAGACGGTGTTACAACGCAGGATATTATTTTCCCGTCGCCAAATGAGCTTGGGATATTTTTGCGATTTGGCGGGGATAATACATGGCTCAGTCTAAAGGACAAGGACGGAAAAACGCTCCATGACCGGAGCGTCGTGGAGTAGGGGCGTTTACGTCTCTTTCCAATTTTTACCGAAGTTTTCCTGCAGTTCTTTCAGAGCGGATTTAAAATTAAAGCTTTCTACATAATCGGCAAGGTTTTCGGCACCGGGTATTCTGCGTACATCATCGACCAAACTCAGGCAATGCGGGTCATAGCTCAAAACCATAGGTTCAAGCTGTTCTATTATGGAAACAGCTTCTTTCTTGTCGGAAATTTTAATGATATTTTCTTTTTCACGTTTGGCTGCGAGAGGACTGAGTTCCTTAAGAACGAAGTTAAGCTCGGCATCCAACTGCTTTAATTGAATACTCGAAATAGGAATACTTTCATCTTTTAGCGATGCTTCAACCCCTGCGGCTATTTCCTGCAATTCACTTTGACCGATTTGTCCGGCATTACTCCTTAAAGTATGCACAAGTCTGTGTGCGAGTTTTCTGTCGTTGTCATCAACAGCTTGCATAATTGCACACAACGTTGTCCGGTTGTACTTCACAAAATACTTTTTCAGCTTTTTTTGTGCCTTATCATAGTCGTCAGACTCTTTATTTGTATCAATAGCGCTGTAGCTAACAACAGGGAGGTATTTAATCAAGCAACCCCATAAATCCTGTGATGTAAACGGTTTGCCGAGATAATCAATCATTCCGCTGCTTTTATAGTGACTTAAATCATCTGACATTACATTCGCCGTTAAAGCTACAATCGGAACACTCTTGTCTATTTGTGTTATTTTTTCGGAGGCTTCGAGCCCGTCCATAACGGGCATATGAATATCCATAAAAATCATATCAAATAGTTTCTCACCGCTTTTTTTACGCTCCGTTACAAGCCTTAAACCTTCTTCGCCGTTTTCTGCTATGGTGGTTTTAATCCCGACCCGTGTTAAATGCTCACATATAACCTGCCGATTAAAGGAATTGTCTTCGCAAATCAGAACTTCACTGTCGAAATGTGGTTTTTCTATGTTGCCATGTTTAATCATTTGTGACGGCAGGGCTTCGGCTGCGTCAATCAGTTCGACGGGAATTTCAAAGCTAAAGCAGCTGCCGACTCCGGGAGAACTCTCTACACTGAGATTGCCTCCCATGAGGTCAATAATATTTTTTGCTATTGTAAGCCCGAGTCCTGTGCCGCCAAATCTTCGCGATACACTGTCATCAGCTTGTGTATATGCATCAAAGATACGTGAAACCTGCTGGGCGGTCATACCTATGCCGTTGTCTTTTACTTCAAAGCTGATTAGAGCAGTGTTGTCTTCAATATTTTTTACCGACACAAGGAGTTTTATTGTTCCTTTATTTGTGAATTTTATTGCGTTTGACAAAAGGTTATTTAATACCTGCCATAACCTGACAGGGTCGCCTAAAATCTTCTTGTCTTTTATTTCTTCTGCATAACAGAATAATGAAATTCCCTTTTCTGCTGCTTTAAGCGAAAAAGACTGCTTGCATTGGTCTATTACATGCTGCAAATCAAATGGTATCTGTTCAAGGCTGACTTTTCCGGACTCAATTTTAGAGCTGTCTAAAATATCATTTATAATGTTTAACAACCACTTTGCATTATCTGAAATACTTGTAATGTATTTTTTGATTTTGCTTGGTACATTCCCATCAAGTGCAAGCTCGGAAAACCCTATTATGCTGTTCATGGGCGTTCTTATTTCATGGCTCATATTTGCGAGGAACATCGTTTTACTCCGATTTGCTTCTTCCGCAAAATCACGTGCACGTTTCATATTTACCACGGAATAACGCAATCGGATAAGCAGGTACAAAAGGGCAACGAGCATTGCGGAGAATGTTATAATTGCAAAGGTCATCCATATTTGCTGTGAATGTCTCAAACGCAGAGCTTCTGTTTTAAGCTTGTCTCCCTGAGACCGCCATTCGCTGACAGCTCTCGGATTAATAATCTCATAGAGGACTATAGATTTATTTAAAACGGCATTAAGTTCCTTGTTTTGTGCACCGTACAGTGCGTGGACTGTAGTTTCGGCAGATATTCCGGATATTTCCCGAAGGTTATAGTCGCGAAGAATTGTATAACCGTAAATAAAACTCATTTCACCCATAAAAACAACGTCGATATCACCGGCTCTAAGTGAATTCATCATACTGTGATAATCATTAAAGACAGTCGGTGCGTTTCCTGTTGTATTGTTCCAGCCGAGATAATCTATAGCGAACGGCTTCGTCCCTAAACTTTTCCCGAGCAGGCTTTCGCCCGTTTCGTTATATGAATATGTCCTTATTGTTTCGAGCCACAAAGGCTGTGAATACTCAATGCCGGGGTCATCCCACAAATCAATATCGAAATAACCGCCGATAAGTGCAGAGCACTCGCCGGACCTAAGCTTTTCGAGTGCTGTTAAAATACCATCGGGATATTCGCTTTCATTTACGAAAAGCACATCAATACCCGTAAGCTGAGTGAAAATTTCGTTTATCTCCGTTTGCATTCCTTTTCTCTGTCCGTATTCCAAAAAGCTGAGGGGATAAAGAGAAACATCGGAATAAATATATATTTCGTTATATTTATTTTGTATATATGCAATTTCAGCGGAAAGAATTTCATTAACATGCCGCATTAGCGCTTCTTCGCGTTTTTTTGAAACTTCTTCTTCAATTTGCGGGTTTAAGCTCATATAGCGGTTTAAGAGCGATGCTAACATTTCCATTTCGGGCTTGCCGCTTATCAGCCCTTGGTCTACAAAAGAATTATCTATTGAAAACTCAAATTGAATATTTGGACTTCTGAAGATTTCAAATTCTGCATGGTCGACAGTAGCAAATGCGTCAACCACCCCTGTTTCAAGCCCGGTTATCATATCATCAAATGTCGGGAAATAAACTATATCGCCATACGGCCCCAAATACGCCTGCATTGTTCTTGAAATGACAGAGCCTTCAAGCAAACCGACCGAGCGGTTGTGAAGCCCGAGCATAGAGCGGATAGGGTCGTTTACACGGGTGACAATCTTTGAGTAGCTGCGATAAAAAGGTTCAACAATCGTGTATCTGTTACGGCGTGCTTCCGATATGGCTATCGGTCCGTAGAAATCCACATCACCGTTTGCAACTTGTATAAACATGTCATGCCAATCAAGCTTAACCATTTCTACGGTAAGTCCGAATTCATTTCTTAAAATATCAAGAACAGGTTCAAGAAGTCCGTAATTTGCTCCGTCGAACCTTGCTTGAACCAACTCGTATGAGTAGGACACAATAATCGGACGCTCTCGCAGTGCTTCCAAATAAGCTTTTTCATCTTCGGTTAAGGCAAATCCTTGATTTGATGCAGCAAAAGTTATTGACGAACCTTCAAAAACAGGTAAAAAGACCATGCTGACAGTCATTGCAATTGCAATAAATACTGACAGTGGTCTGCGTAAACCTGCTTTTGTCATAAATACGTCTCCACTGATTGTCGGTTATCTGCTTACTTACGTGTAAATAATATCATATATAATCTTTTTGTATAGAACATGTCGAAAATGTAATAAAAGAAATTTTCCGTTCGAGTAAAATTCGCGTACGGGCGATATTGTAAATCAAAAATCGCTGCGATTGCAACGGTTTGACGGAAAATGGAGCGGGTGATGTACCCAAAAGCGAACTCTGTTATCGTGCTGCCGTATGGATTTGCGGTGAGGGTGAGGTTGTGATTTTTCTTTCAAAAGTGCAGACAGTGTTTGCACTTTTGCTTTGAGTACACCGTTTCCTTTCGTATATATAACTTTTATTCATTTAATGAACAACCCATTTTCCGTTCTTTTTTGCTCCCTTGCGTTCAAGCTTTCCACTCTCTTTTAAACTTTTGAAAGCATCCTGAACAGATCTACGGGATTTTCCTATTT
>WQXY01000015.1 GCA_009781515.1 Oscillospiraceae bacterium | reverse complement strand
CTTTTCACCACCGATGTGCTGAAAAGCCTTAAAATAGCATAAAATAGGAGCGGCGTACAAGAGCAAGTGAACCCCGAACCTTCGGTTCGTTGTTCACGAGCTAAAGCTCGCTCTTGACGCGAAAAGGTTTTCACAGACAATAAGTAGCTTATTTGAAGGTATAGGTGCCGGAAAAGTACATCTTTTAGGTGCGTTTTTTAGGGGTTTTGCTTCGTATAAGCAACGATTTTATAAACGGATGTAATTCTACCCTACCGAACTGGCACAAGGCTTTTAGAGCAAGGATTATGAAAAATCACTCCATTGAAAAATGAAGTGAAATACTTGAAATTATTTGAAAATACCCCTTGACAACACTTGCTCAATTGCATAAGCAACACCAACGCTATTTTACAACTGTTTGTTATTTATCGCAAGCACAATGTAAGTAGTTATATGTGTAGCACAATACATGCTGTGTATGTAAAGCGATTAAATTCGCTCTGTACACGGCATTTTTCGTTTCTCGGGGGAAACCTGTCGGAGCCTGATATATAGTGGCTCCGGCAGGAAAGTACTCCGAGAAATTTTTGTGAGTTGAAAGGAAAACAAAAAATGAAAAAGTTAATCGCAATTATCCTGACACTGACCCTCGCATTGACTCTTGCTGCTTGTGACATCGGCGGCAGTGGAAATACGGGAGGCAACAGTAACCAAGGCGGCAACAATAACAGCGGAAGCGGCAACAATCAAGGTGGCGGCAATGGCACAGGTGGCGAAGCTACAGTCGCTCCCGTGCTTCCCAATCTTCCCTCTATCGACGAAAATCCTGTGAGTGATTTTGAATACAAAGCCATTGCAGGCGGTGTGGAAATCACAAAGTACATAGGCACATCAATCAGAGTGCGCATTCCTGAAAAGATTGAGGGTGTTACTGTTACATCAATAGGCGATTTGGCATTTTTCCAAACAGGAATTATGGAGGTTATTATCCCCAATGGAGTGAGCAAAATTGGGCGCTCGGCATTTAGCGGAAATGAAGCGTTGACAAGCATAACCATGGGGAATGATAAAATAAGCACAGGCAGCCTAATTCACTTCGGCGGTATATTTTGGCGAGTGCTTGAAATACAGGATGGCAGAGCGTTAATTATCACCGAAGATATAATAGAACATAAGGCATATCATTCTCCCGGCGGCGAAATAACGTGGGAACACAGCACTATACGTCAATATCTTAATGGTGATTTTTACAACAGTTTTAGTACAGCAGACCAAAGCCGGATAAAAGAAACAAATGTAATCAACAACGATAACCCAAATTATGGTACAGCAGGTGGTAACAACACAACAGATAATATTTTCTTGTTGAGTATAGATGAAGCGCAAACATATTTCGCAGACAATTCTGCAAGAATAGCCGTAAATACAAACGGCGAAGCAAGCTGGTGGTGGCTTCGGTCGCCCGGCGGCAATAGTTATTTTGCCGCGTACGTCGGTACCGACGGCGGTATCGTCGGCAATGGTAGTCTTGTCGGCTACGGCAGTGGCGTTCGTCCCGCTTTGTGGCTAAATCTTTAATCTTCAATCTTCTAATCTGAAATCCGCCCGCAGGCGAAACTAATCTATGCCGCGCAGCGGCTCATGAGATTTTTTATTTTCGGAGGGGTGCATGAATGGTAAAAGTGACTTGCTTGTAATAACCAAAGCAAAAGATTTATGTAATTACGTTATAACGATTACACAAAAATCCCCAAAGCAATTCCGCTTTACCTTTGTTAGCAGACTGCAAAACCTCTCGCTTGATGTTATAGAGTGTCTGTTTCGTGCCAATGATATTTTTATAGGTAAGGGTAGTGAAAAAAACGCACCACAACGTCTTGGCTTTCAGCATAAGGCTTTAACAAACCTTAAACTATTAGCGTATATTACAGAAATATCAATGACACAATCATGTATTCTTCCGAAACAATATGAACAAATCGCAAAGCAAACGACTGAATGTATGCGTTTGGTTGGTGCTTGGATTAACAGCGATAAAAAGCGATTATCACCCTGAAAAAGAGGGTGTTAATTCGAGGGATTTGGTTATAACTGGTGGTGGCTTCGGTCGCCCGGCAACAATAGTAATAATGCCGCGAACGTCAATACCGACGGCGATATCAACAACAATGGTAATAATGTCAACAACAACAATGGCGTTCGTCCCGCTTTGTCCCACCCCCATAAGCCCGATACCTTGCTCTGCGTTGAGCGGGTCTGTGCCACGGGGCAAAGGAATCGAATTCCTTTCTGTCCGGTGACGGCTGAAAAACAAATATTGGCGGAATTGGAAACGCTCAATGGCTTTTCCAATTTTGAGAAACGGCGTATAGCCGGCATACCGCCGTTTCTCCCGACCAATGAGGTCTAATATGAGTATGTATGATGCAATGTGTGACTTTCAGAATTTATATAAGGCGCACAGGGCGGCAAGAAAGGGTAAACGCGGTAAGCGGGAAGTTATAAACTTTGAATTGAACCTATCGCAGAATTTATGCGACTTGCAACGGCAATTTGAAGAAAGAAGCTATTTGCCGAAAGGTTATACCGAATTCAAAGTATACGAACCAAAAGAGCGGGTCATTTTCGCTCCGGACTATTCTGACAGGGTAGTGCAGCACTGTCTTTGCGATAACATTCTGCAACCTGTGTTAGAGCGTCGACTGATTTATGATAACTCAGCTTGCCGTATTGGGAAAGGTACGCATTTTTCGATATACAGGCTCTCTGAGTTCTTAGGTCGCTTCTATAAAGAGCATAAATGTGATGGTTATTTCTTAAAATGCGATATACGGAAATATTTTTATAGTATAAACAAGTCAGTATTAAAGGCGAAATTAGCCAAGGTGTTTATAGAACCCGATATTCTCAACTTAATTTGCAGAATAATTGACAGTTACGAAGTTTCGGACGGGATAGGGCTTCCTCTCGGCAATCAAGCAAGCCAGTGGTTTGCACTTTATTATCTTGACTCTGTGGATAGGCTTATCAAGGAGCGATTGAGGATTAAGTATTATACTCGTTACATGGACGATTTTATACTAATTTACCACGATAAAGACTATCTGCGGTACTGCCTCAAAGAGATAAAAATTCACTGTGAGAACTTTTTGGGCTTGGAGTTAAATGAGAAAACACAGATATTTCCGCTCAGAAATGGAGTGAATTATCTCGGTTGGCATTTCTATTTAACAGAAACAGGAAAAGTGATACGGAAACTTAAAAATTCAAGCAAAAAACGGATTAAAGGTAAATTTAGGTTATTACAACATAAGTATTCAAATGGAGAAATTGATTTTGATGATGTTCAGCGCAGTTTGGTCTCAGTTCGTGGTCATTTGGTTCATGGGCATACTTATCGTTTCCGAGAAGCAATATGCGAAAAAACTGTATTTGTAAGAAAAAGTGAGGAGCAGAGATAATAATGACATGTGCATCATGCGGTCACGAGAATTCAATCAGGAGCTTATTTTGTGTAAAATGCGGCAATAGTTTGACGCACGAAAAATACACTCCTGCTAAGTCAATAGGTGAAGTGCAGACGGACATTCATATTGTTTCTGATGCAATGTTTTCCGAAGAACTTGAAACTACAATACCACCACAAAAGTCACCTATTATTCGTGTTGTTGCAAAGACATCTCTAACCGTATTGCTTTGTATATTTGGTTTTGTCGCGTTTATTGTACTTGCAGCTCTTTCGAGGATAAACCCCGAAAACATTTCGACAATTATAAAATCTGCAAATACGTCAAAAATGATGTCGATAGTGGATATAAATGATGAAGTTATCGATGAAATAAATTCTTCACTCATTATTGATATAGAAATTACCGCAAACCACATTGAATCCCTCTTGAACTGCGAAAATGTCATATATTATTTAGGCTCAGAGATTGAAAAATTTGCTGTAGCTATATCAAACGGTGACGGTGACTTTTATCTTTCAACAACCGATATTACAGGATTTCTAAGGAGCATAAGGTCAGATATACATCAAGAATTTGAATATTGGCTTACAGATGAGGACTTCGAATCCATTGCAAGCGCGTTAAACGAACAAGTCAATCTGCAAGATTATAGCATCGGTGCGATATTACAACAAGCAGATATAAGTATGATTATGGCGTTTATGTTGTTTTCGGTTCACCCTTTAATAATTGCAGGTATACTATCTGTTTTCTTCTTATTAAATATATTCTTGCTCCAAAGAAAAAGAATTAGAACTGCATTTCTATCAATAGCAATTTCGCTTTTATTAGCGGGATTGGCTTACATTATCGCCTCATTGTTTGTCGGTCCGTTTTCGGGTATTTTTGGTGATGCAGCACGCTACATAAGAATATTTCCCGGACTGACAATTCAACTGCTAATTCCCGGCTTAATACTTGTTACAGTAGGAATGATTCCATTAGCAGCGTTTTTTATAATAAGAGCTATAATAAAAAATAAAACAATTTCTTTCCGTATAGGAAATAAAGCGAAAGTATGGCACATAGCAGGGCTTATAAGCAATGGAGTTCTGTTAGTAATATTATTGGCATTTATTTTATTGTGCTATCTTGATGCAAGGAAAATTGATGTAAATGTTGAGGGAATGTTCAACTTATCCGAGGAGTCCACAAACATAGAAATACTCAATTATGAATATCGTGATGATGTGGTAGTTATAAATAGAGTTCCCGAATATAGTGTTATCGAAAAAGATAATGTATTTATAGTAACGATATATAATCCAACTGACGAAATAAAAAATCTTTCCGTTGGAGAAACTTTTGCTTTTGATGCAACTATCCAAAACTCTGATGGTTTGGCAGGGCATATCATAAGCATTGTAAATGATGCCGAGAATATTGTTATTAATGCGAGTATACCGAAATCTTTGGAAGAAATTTTCGATGAATTTGAATTTATCGGAGATATAAATTTGTTGGCTGATGCTATTGCAATAGATATTGATGAAGAATTAGAAAATGTTGCTGGTATCGAATTTGCGAGAAATCCAACAAGGCTTTTTGAAGCGCGTTTTTCAAACGCTAATGTTGGCGGAGTAGTTCTCAATGGCAAATTAACAATGCTCACACCAAGATTAAACGTATCACTTAGTCTCAGCGGAGTAAATCACCTTGTTGTAACTATGGCGGCAGAGATAAATGTGAATACATCTTCTCAATTAAGTGTTGACAGGGTTATTAACCTTTTTACCATTCCTGTTTCATTTTATGGTGTAAGGGTAGAGATTCCGGTTGGACTGCGCATAAAAGCCAATGGTCAAGGTTATCTTGAGTTTGATTGCAGAGTCAATGCACAATTCGGCATCAGAAATAATAAGGCTTCTGCACAGGTGAATGTAAGGCACACTTTTAATTACCATTATAATGCAAGAGTGGAATTAACTATTAATGTGCAAGCGAAAGCAAGTATTTTCCTTATACCAATTTATGGCATACAAGGTGATTTTGGAATGGGCGCAAGAACCGATAGTGAAATGCAAAAAGGTTGCCCGGATAGCAACTGTTTTATTGTAGGATTGTTTCATGTCAGACGAATAAGTTCGCTTGACTGGGGAGCGCTTGGGTGGATTAGAACTTTACGGTTCAATGAAAGTTTGGTTTCTGACGAAATAACAAATTTCCGGTACATTTCAAATGGTAATTGGCATAATAATTGTCCCCACGATGATAGTGCTCCAATTATCGACGACTCATTTCAGCCTCCGCAGCCTGACATTATTTCGGCTTTAGGAGAACCGGTTACACTTGAAGAAGCGCAAAAAAGACCGGGATTATATGTAAAAGAAGGCGATAATTTTCTTTTTGTCGAACCTCAATTTGGAAATACTATTAGAGGAATACATGCAGAAAGCACATCTTCATCAGTTTTGTTGCCGGTTCTGTACGATGCTGACTTTGAAATCCCCCAAATTCCTAATAACGTTCAATTCGTTTTAATAGGTATTAGAAATATAGCTATATATGAGGTTTTTGATGAGGGGTGGACTATACCTGTTGGATTTGATTTTTGGGACGAAACGAGAGGTTACACAGGTGGTTGGCTAAAATCTTCTGCTCGAAGTGAACTATTAGATTATAATCGTGGGAATATCGTTAATTGGGTAAACCAAAAGTTTGAAGAAATAAACGGGAGAGCTCCATCGAATTATGTAAATCGCATGATATATACAGGCTATGAATATAATTTGGCTTCAACACATGGCGTACTCTCTGCTTCGAAAAATGAAGAGTTTACGTTTAGTTGGATGTATGGAACAGAGTGGGTGGAGAGAACCTATGTCGCAGATAAAAGGTTTTATTTACTACCTGTTAGTGATTGGGTTGCTATTCAAGCAAATTATGAAGTTGTAGAAACTCGAAACGGGTATTTTGAGGTAAATTTCTTAACACGTCCGGTAGGTAATTATGCAATTGGTTCAAGTAGAAGAAATTATGAAATGATAGTGGAGTTTGTGCCATAATTGACAGTGAAAAACACAATCAATTCATTTTGTCTATGTTAGTATCAAATAATTGAATTATCTTCTCTTTTAGTTTCCTGTTTGCAGGCAAAGAAAGAGAGGGGTCGGTTTCAAGGAGCTTTTCTGCGGCACCTTGAGCCTCGTGGAGTACAAGCATGTCTGTCATAAGGTTTGCAATTTGCATTACAGGCAAGCCATGTTGACGTGAGCCGAAAAAGTCACCCGGACCACGAAGCTTCAAATCTTCCTCGGCAATTTTGAAGCCGTCGTTTGTGGATTTCATGATTTGCAGGCGCTCATGTGCTTCGCCGATGAGAACGCAAAACGATTGGAACTCACCTCTGCCGATACGCCCGCGAAGCTGGTGCAGCTGCGATAAACCGAAGCGGTCAGCGTTTTCGACGATTATAAGAGCGGCATTCGGAACGTCAACGCCAACCTCAATAACCGTTGTTGCAACAAGGATATCGGCATCGCCCGAAGTAAACGCCGCCATTGCTGCGTCTTTTTTCTTTGCGGGCATTTTTCCGTGAAGAAGCTCCACGTTTAAGTCGGGGAAAACTTTCTTGCTAAGTGTTTCGTGATGCGTGGTGACGGACTTGGGTTTATTTGCGTCGGACGCACTCTCCTGCTCCAAATCCTCGTCATTTTCTTCGACCATGGGGCATATGACATAAACCTGCCGCCCCTCAGAGACAAGCTTTCTGACGAATTTATACAGCCGCTCCCTGTAACGCTCGTCAACCACGTGCGTTTCAATTTCCCTGCGTCCGGGCGGCATTTCGTCGATTATGGAAACATCAAGGTCGCCGTAAATTATGAGTGCGAGCGTCCGTGGTATCGGAGTTGCCGACATAACAAGCACATGCGGACTGTCGCCTTTTTCGGTGAGCATGGAGCGTTGCTCCACACCAAAGCGGTGTTGCTCATCGGTGATGACAAGACCTAAATTTCTAAATTCAACACCCTCGGACAAAAGAGCGTGCGTACCAATGATAAGGTCAATCTCGCCATAACGAAGCTGCTCGTATATTTCGTGTTTTCCTTTTGCCGTTGTGCTGCCTGTGAGAAGCCCCACGCTCATTCCAAACGGCGTGAGCATATCGGTCAGTGATTTGTAATGCTGCTTTGCGAGTATTTCGGTCGGTGCCATAAACGCCGATTGCAGGCCGCTGCGCCATGTCAGCCAGCAGCAGGCAGCGGCAACGAGCGTTTTGCCCGAGCCGACATCACCTTGGATAAGCCTGTTCATAAGCTTGCCCGCTATCATATCTGCGGCGGCATCGTCAATAGCCCGTTTTTGAGCGTTTGTCGGAGTGAATGAAAGCGAAGCGTAAAACTCTTTGAAATCACGCGCTTGCAGATATTTTCCTGTTTGAGTAGTACGCCTGTCACGCATGAGCCGCATAGCTGTAACGAGCACAAACAGCTCCTCAAAAATGAGCCGTCGCCTTGCGATATCAAGTTCCTTGAAGCCCTCGGGTGAGTGTATATTTTCATATGCGTAAGAAGCTCTGCACAGGTTATATTTTTTGGAAATATCATTAGGTATAACATCGGGAAACTCATCAGCACATTTTTCAAGAGCGCTGCGGACAGCAGTGCTTACGATTTTTTGCGAAAGCTTTGCCGTCAAAGGGTATATCGGCACAATACAGCCTGTAATCGCGCCCTTTTTTTGAACCCTCTCAAAGAGAGGGTTTGTCATTTCCGGACGAAGCAGAGTGCCGGAAACCTTTCCGTAAAAAGCATAAGACTCACCTTGCTTTATTGCATCTTTGACAAAGGGTGAGTTAAAAAAAGTTATCTCGAGCGAGCCGACGTCATCGACAACACGAAGCTTAACAAGGTCAAGACCCTTGCGAATGTGCGAAAGCTTTGGCGTAGCAGCCGCAATCGCACGGACGCAGACATATTCGCCGATGACAAGGCTGTTTATTCTCTTGAAAACAGTCCTGTCCTCATAAGCGCGCGGGAAATACTCGACAAGGTCACGCAGTGTCCGTATGCCGAGCTTGTTAAAGAGCTTTTCGCGTGCCTCGCCAACGCCTTTTAAGTACCTGATAGATGTGTCAAAAACCTTGCTGTTCATGGTGAAGATTATATAGTAACGGTGGTAGTAATACAAGAGCGGTTTATACTGTTTTCTACATTCAAATGTGTATTGAAATGTAGAAAAGTTTTATGTTATGGTGATGTTAGCAGAGGAAAAAATAACTGAAAGAGAATATTTTGCTATATGAGCAGTCAAATTAAGTACAATCAAAAATTTTTAGATGCAATTAATCGCGAAATTAGAACACTTATCGAGGACGGCTATGTGCCGGAAGATATTGGTATTGCGATGAACCCTATAGAATGTAAAATTGTTAAACCGACGTTGCATGGCTTTCAAATGCTAAAAGAGAGAGGAATTAACTTTATTGACGTTCAACATTATGTCGATAATGCAGTAATAATGTTTGAGCAAGAAGGTGATCAAGATGATATTTTGCATTTATACTTGTCCTTTGATGGGGGTTGTGTTTTAATAAATGCGTCAGGGAAGCTAATAACTGCATATTCAAAAGATAATTTTAAGCCTCATGTTATAGAAATACTCAAGGTGGTGAAGAGATATGAAAAATAACAACTCTGAGTTTAATCCCGTATACTGCCCTGTGCTAAAAAAAGATATTGACCCATGCCTATGTTATGAAACAAGATTTGGTATATCAAATATCTTAGAACCGGTGGGAGTAAGCGAAAATGACGCAATGACGGTATGCCGTAATAACTGCAATAGGATAAGAGGTTTTATAGAAAAAAGTGCAATAGAAACAAGTAGTGCAGTCGCAGAGAAAAATGTACCTTACCGCACTTAAATATGCTACAATGCACTACACACAAACCCTACAGAAAAGGTACTTGACATTATGAAAAAACTCACTGAAAATCGCATACATACATACATACATACATACATACATACATACATACATACATACATACATAGCTGACCTCGCTGTAGGGACGAACTGTGTTCGTCCGCATATCCACAGTTAATAAAACGTCTGTTTTGCATTAGCAAAGCGGACGTTTTTGTGCATTTATAAACCAAGAACAGGAGTTAAATACAATGATAAAAATACTATTGCTTAACCTCATACTATTTACGACCCTTTCGCTCGTCAACTGCGCTGGCTCAGCGGGAGCACCAACCGACCCGCCAAGCGGCAACCCGTCGCAAAACCAAACCGACCCCATCCCAACCCCATATCCTTTCGATGAAGCATTATTGGAAGAAGGAATTTTTGACGGTGAGTTAGACGTTAACGGCAAGTTCACAGGTTGGGGAGTTTGGATTTTTTATAGTACCCGTTATGAAGGTTATTTTGTAGACGGACTTCCAAATGGCGAGGGAATACTATATACGTCAAACGAAAAGCCACAGCCGTTTAACCCCGAAACACATGCTTATGTACCAACAACAACTTACAAAGGCACTTTCGTTAATGGATATGCTCATGGGTTGATTATTAAAACAGACTATTATGAAATTCCTGCCGGTGTTCATTTTTATGAGGTAGAAATGGAAATGGGAAAACGTGATGTTATAGATTTATATTGCAAATGTGGAGCAGGTGACCCGCATAGTATGGGGGGAACCGTATGGGCAGGCGTACCACCCTTTACAGATATAGTTCATTACCATAAAGATTTAGCACCACCGAATAGCATAAATAATTAACAGAAAAAGAGAGGAAAAATATAATGAAAAAACTACTAATTCTAACACTCACCACAATCATGGTATTCACTCTCGTCGCCTGCGGCGGCGGCACAGCACCAAACAACGGGCCACCCGCAAAAACCCCGCCTGCGACCACACCAAACAACAACGACCCTGCACCACCTAACAACGGTGGTGACAATGGTAACGGTGGCAGCGCAGATAACGGAACAAGCGGCGATACAAGCACGCCGGAGCCGCCACCAATTGTCATTGGCGGTCCTGATAGTGTAGTAGGCGGTCCCGATAGTGGTTCGGCGGGTAAATATAAAATCCCGGTAAATGCTCCTGCTCCTTTTGAAAGTCATCCAAGTGATGCGGAGCATTTCTTCGCAGTGTCTGACGATTATGTTATATGGAAACATAACAAGCATGACAGTAAAGGTGTATCTTTTAGTATAGTTGCTTTTACAGAAAGCGGAACTCAACACGGTGGATTTAGTATTGACGGTGAAAGAATTTATAGCGAGCTTGCAAAGGTTGTGTTCGGCAACAATGCAGATGCACAAGCTTATGCAGACGGATTAAATATTTGGGCTGTGTATGTTTATAGGGTTGATAATGTTGTATATCTTCATAATTATGACCATTTCAACGAAACCCAACATGGGATTGTTGATGTCAATAGAGGCAATATCCTTGAGCTTCTCAGTGACTACGAAATAGTGTACATTTCCAAACCGTAATTAAATAACGGGCGGCAGGTTGCCGCCCCTACAATAAGTTTAACCGTTCCAGTAATGCCTCCTTTAACACACCGGAAAAATTTATATGAGCATTTGTTGCTTCTCTGTCCAACCATTTCGGAATACTAAGAGTTTTTTTGACCGGTTTATTCTCTTTGCTCATATTTTTTACATCAGCGACAACCATCATAGCAAAATAACTATCAGAACAAATATCAGAGATACTTGACGGTTTTGGAATTTCTTTATTAAGCTCTAACAGTACCTCGATATATCCTTCCAATGCCTCTTTTGCCATTAAAGCCGCATCTTCCATATTACCGGCATAAGTTTGACACCCGCTTAAATCAGGAAAATATACGGAAATCGACCCATTTTCTTCAATAATGAATTTTGCAGGATAAACATATTTTTTTGAGCTCATTAGTAATCACTCCCTTAAGCCTGCATCACTTAGGATTTTATTCTCTAAACCTTTGCCCATCTCTGTGTGATGATGTGGTATCTGAAATATATTGCCATTTACATTATAGTGATAATGACTGCCTTTAATCTTAAAGTGTCTAATGCCCTGCTTGCGTAAGACTTTAATCATTTCAACCCCTGTCAAAGCTAAGCACCTGCTTCCATATTATATTATACGTGTAATACGTATTTGTCAATAGCCTTTTAATCACCATAGCATACCCTGTAAGGCATTGCAAACAGGGTGAAATGTGTAAAAATCTACATTTGGTGATACCTTTTGTAGAAAATTAAAAGTTATGACCCCAATTTTCTACATAATTTTCTACACTTAAGGAAACAAACAAAGAAAATTCATGATTTTTATTTTCAGCAGTTTAGCCAAACTGCTTTGGTTATTGTGCTGAAATAGTGCAGAAACCGTCGCTCTGTTTCAAGAGCGGATAGTATTGCCAACCGACCCTAAATATGCTACAATGCACTACACACAAACCCCACAAAAAGGTGCTTGACATTATGAAAAATACCGCTGAAAATTACATACATACATACATACATACATACATACATACATACATACATACATAGCTAAAACTACGCTTTTATCACGTTAATAAAACGTCTGTTTTGCATTAGCAAAGCGGACGTTTTTGTGCATTTATAAACCAAGAAAAGGAGTATAAAAGATGATAAAAATACTATTGCTTAACCTCATACTGTTTACAACACTATCGCTCGTCAACTGCGCTGGCTCAGCGGGAGCACCAACCGACCCGCCAAGCGGCAACCCGTCGCAAAACCAAACAGACCCCACCCGACCGGGAGGTAATGGCAACGCCGGTGACAGCGGCACGACACAGGGTGATAACAACGACCCCGGCACATCCGGCGGCAATGGCGATACATCAGGCACACCCTCTGATCATAGCAGCCGTTACCGATTTAATTGGAGAGAAGTTGCAGACAGTTATCCGGATGGTTTTCATACATATATTATCGAGAGTAATGGCAATTATCCTGTGACCTTAATGTTTGAAGGCAACTGGAGCAATGGGCTACCTAACGGGCAAGCGACTATAACAAGTATTGACCATTATTCTACAGGTGCTTTAATAAACGGGAACATGCAGCAAGTTGATGTTGTATCTACATGGTCAGGAACGCTCGTAAACGGCCTATTTAATGGTACGGTAGTATATTATGAAAGAACGCCTGCCTTAGGGGAAGCGCAAGCATGCAGGTATGAGTTCGATGTTGAAATGGGTTGTGTTGCAGAGGGAATAGTGCATTGCTCTTTCAGTAGTGACTGTCTTGGAACTTGGGAAGAAATATACACCGACCTTTTATTTGGGATATCCTTGGGAACAAACCTTAATTAAACCAATAAGAGGAGTTATAAAATGAAAAAATTGCTCACAGTTATTACTTCAATACTCATGGTATTTATTCTCGCCTCATGTGGTGGTTTTAGTCCGCTTGAAAATAATACTCCCTCACAACAAGACCAAACAAGCCTGCCTGATAATAATATCAGCACAATGCCCACACCTTACGTTGATACCGGACCTGTTGACGGTGATTTACTATACGCAACAATTTTTACAGGATTACTATACGCAGATTTAAGAGAACCTAATGTAGACCCTAACGAACCTTTTGGTTATATGTCAGGAATTCAGCTTTTATTTATGGGTGACACACAAAATTACCCGCTCCCTATAATTGACGAGTTTGTTTTCTATATTGACGGGGTATCACAAAGCTATCATATTGATGCCGCACAGTATCATATAACCGATGCTTTTTCTGAGTATGATTTTCCATTTTCCGAAGGTGAAAATGGTCGTGACACGATGTATTATTATTTTATAGACACGCAGAAAATAGAAAAAAGCGGGCGATATTGGTTTGAGATGATTGTTAACGGTGTAATAATCCGAAGCAATACACTTGTTATAAATGATGACAGAACAAGTGAGTTTCTCGATGATTACGAAACACAGTTACCACGAGCGAATTTACTAAAAACTGATAGTCTGCTAAGCAATGAGCCAAACCCTGCAGGTAATTTTCAATATGAGTACAGTTCCGAACATGGTGGTATTGAAATTACAGGATATCTAAGTACTAATCCAATTGTACACTTTCCCGAAGAAATAGAAGGTCAGCCTGTTGTAAGTATAGGCAGTAAGGCATTTTTTGGGAACAGGGTGTTAGAAACGGTAATAATCCCGGATAGCGTGATATACATAGGTGAAGGAGCGTTTTATGATTGCACAGCAATAACAAGCGTAACACTCGGTAAAAGCATAAGAAGAATTGAAAGCGGAGCGTTTAACAATACTGCTATTACGAATATTATTCTTCCTAATGGTATAACATACATAGGTAGTAGTGCATTTGCCAATTCTAATCTTACAAGTGTTGTAGTTCCCGATAGTGTAACAGAGAGCGGCAGAGATGTATTTAACAATACGCCCCTTGTAAGTATTACGTTGCCTCACAGTACAACAATACCAAAAAATGGAAATCCGCCGACTGTTGCTCCGCCAATGGAAAATCATCGTGGTGATGAAGGTTATTTTTATGTAGTATCCGATGATTATATTGTCACCATGAATGAATTTGGAACAGATCAATCTTATATGCTCTACAACATTGTAGACGGGAAAATAGTGAGCATATGTAGCAAGGGTGTAATAAACGATATTCAAACAGCATTAAACGGCCATTTCATCGATAATATCACAACAGCCAGATTGATTGATAATGTACGATATAACGTTGAACCGTCTGCATCCGGAACAGATTTTCATGGAATGACAAAAACAGCACTATTAAATTGGTGGATCAGTTTCCCCGAAAATCTACCGCAATATGTATATTTATCAATAGAGCCATAAATAAAATAGGCGGGCGCCACCCTCTTTGCTAAAGAGGGCAAAGGGTTATATGCTTGTTTGCTTTCCTATGCAGCAAATACGTCGCAAATGTAGAAATGTCAATGCATTTTAGACATAAATCATAGCAAATAAATTGTGGACATAACCGCAATTTTGGGCGTATAATTGACTTGAGAAAACTCCCTTGCATTGTAACGACAAATGCGTTACAATGATGCGGGGGAGGTGAAAATATGGAAAAGACTGCAACATTAAACTTAAGAATTAACCCTGATGTAAAAAGCTCAGCAGAGAGAGTATTAACTCAGTTAGGCGTACCAATGGCGACCGCTGTAGACATGTTCTTAAAACAAGTATCGCTGACAGGCGGAATTCCATTTGCGGTGACCTTGCCGAAAATGCCCGATAGAGTTAATGCAGATATTGTGGACGCAGCTCAAATTCGGCAAATGATTGATGACGGATTGGCTGATATTGAAAACGGCAGGGTGCGTTCTGCAAAAGAAGCTTTCGCAGAGCATAAGAAAGGTCGCTGACTTGAAGCAATATGACATTGTAATATCAGATAAGGCTTATGAGGATATGGACAGTATTTATGTATACATAGCCGATACGCTTCTTGAGCCTGCTGTAGCTGCTAATCAATATGATAGAATTGCTGATGCAATTCTGTCGTTGGACATAATGCCGGAGCGGATAAAACTCATGCATACAGAACCTGAACGTTCAAAGGGGTTGAGGGCATTATATGTTGATAACTATGCTGTTTTCTTTGTTATAAAAGAGAATACTGTTCATATTGCAAGGGTTATATACAGTGCATCAGATATTAGTAAGAGATTGGCGGAAGAATAAGTTCGTAGTACGTTACCGCTGTTTCAATTATTGCCACTCGTCTTCAAATATGCTACAATTTAATGCACGAAGTAACCCGAAAAGGTAGTTGGCACAATGAAAGGACACTAAAATGAAAAAACTACTAACACTTATCCTTGCAGTACTCATGGTGCTGGCAATCGTCGCCTGTGGTGGTGGCGGAGCATCAAACGACCCGCCGCAAAACAACGACCCTGTGACAACACCAAATAACAATGACCCGGGTGGTTCGACCGGCGGTGACAACCCCGGTGACGGTGGCGATACAAACACACCCGAGCTACCACCTGCAGCAAGTGACCCTAAAATCACAGTTAAAAACAATGCAGGAAGCACTTTTCATCTACTTACAATCCAACTGACTTTTGGCCAATACAATACATCAGAAAGCTACGATATTATTGAAGACGGTGTTACCGTAACGTTTGATTTGTTTGATGAAAAATGGGAAAGAAACTATATGCTCGGAGCATTGGAAATGGACGGAGGGTTCCCTGTTCACGAATATATGTTGCCTGACGGTATCCCTGTCGGTTCAACGATAATACTGCTTGCAAATAACGAATTTTCGATTGTAGACCCCGACGGAAACGTCAGTAACTAAACAGAGCATAACTATGCTATAATAGCCGTAAGGGGTGTAGTTATGCATTACGGTGATTATAAAACAATTTTATCCCCGGGTAATGGTATGAACCTGTACCGCGGCTGCTCGCATGGGTGCATCTATTGTGACAGCCGCAGTGCCTGTTATCAGATTAACCATGACTTCGAGGACATTGAAATTAAGCGCGACGCTGTGAAGATTTTTGAAGCACAGCTTGTCCGTAAACGTAAGCCCTGCATGATTGGCACAGGGTCAATGTGCGACCCGTACATTCATCTTGAAGATGATATAAAGCTTACAAGGCAGTGCCTGCAGCTCATTGACCGATACGGTTTCGGGCTTTCAATTTTGACAAAATCCGCCCGTATCATGCGCGACATGGACATATTAAAGTCGATTAACGAAAAAACCAAGTGCATAGTGCAAATGACCCTCACCACCCTTGATGAGGACTTGTGCAAAATAATTGAACCGAATGTATCGACCACAGCGGAGCGCTTTGAGGTGCTTGAAGCAATGCGTGATGAGGGTATTCCAACAGTTGTATGGTTTGACCCTATTTTACCGTTTATTAACGATACGGAAGAAAATCTGCACGGAATAATGGATTATTGTATTCGGGCAAAGGTAAAAGGCATTGTATTTTTCGGATTTGCAATGACCTTGCGCGAGGGAAGCAGGGAGTATTTTTACGCGAAGCTTGATGAGCATTTCCCGTGGGTAAAGCAGCAATATATCAGAACCTTTGGCAACAGCTATGTTTGTGCCAGTCCAAACGACCACCGCTTAACAGGCATTTTCAAGGATATATGCAAAAAGCATGAAATTATGTACAAGCACGATGATGTGTTCAAATACTCAAGAACATTTGAAAAGAAAGAGCAGCAGATGTCATTGTTTTAACCTGCGTGCTGTTGTGGTATATTTGCGTTATGAAAATAAAAGACGGGGAAACAAGAAAGCAGTTATATACATACGGAGCGGCATTTGTTGCGGTGTTTCTCTGGGCGTCGGCATTTCCGGCGACAAGATACGCATTGCAATATTACAGTCCTGTATCACTAATGGTAATGCGTTTTTCCGCAGCATCCATAACACTTGGGGTTATCGGAATTTTGAAGAAAATCAGACCACCGAAGCTAAAAGACCTGCCGCTTTTTGCAGCAAGCGGAATATCGGGGGTTTTCCTGTATTCGTTTTTGTTTAACACAGGCTCGGTAAGTGTTTCAGCGGGAGTGAGTAGTTTCATAATAGCGTCATCGCCGGTGTTTACAATAGTATTAACAGGGATTTTCTTGAAAGAAGCCGTAAAACCAATGTGCTGGGTCGGTATTCTGATAAGCTGCATCGGACTGGCGGCTGTCACGCTGACACAGGGAGCGGAGCTTTCGTTTAACTTAGGATTACTGCTGATAATAGGGGCGTCCGTATCTTCCGGAGTGTACAGCGCAATCATGCGTGCAATTACTAAAAATTATACGGCACTTGAAGCTACAACATATACCATAATGGCAGGAACGCTTGGTACGCTAATATTTTTACCCACTGCAATAAACGAAATACCGAATTCTACAGCAACCGTAAACTTGGTTGTTGTTCTAATGGGAATATTTCCCGCCGCTGTCGCATACCTCACTTGGAGTTATGCGCTGCGTGAAGCAAAAAAAACCACCCATGTCATAGGGTTTTCATATTTGATACCGCTGATATCAACAGTACTTGCGTATATATGGCTAAAAGAAACACTATCCGTTTATGCACTGATTGGCGGTATGATTATCATCGGCGGCATGATAATTACAAACATTTTCAGCAGGGAGTAGCACGTAGGGTGTCAACCCGTCCTGCGGACGGCGGGTGATTTATTACTCGCAGACACAAGGGTCGTCTTCGCAAACATCGCAAAGTCCCTGTGCGTCGGCATCAGGGCACATGCAGAAGATAAACTCGCAGTCGGGGCATAAATCAAAGTCGAAACCGTCAAGCCCTGCCGACATCGGCAAAGCACCTACAGAACGGACAAACAAAGTGGCGGTTCCTGATGTGCTGATTGTGACGGTGCCCGTTGCAAGGTACATATTGTTTGTAATTAAACTGCCGGAAGCCTCCTCGGTGGGAGTGCCGGAGTATTTAATGAGATTGCCGCCGCTTGTAGAAAAGCTTGCACTGCCGGTGCGAAGAATTACTTCACTGCCGGTTGCCAAAACAAGCGGTGAGCCGGAAGTGACGGTCACACTGCGAAATACATTTGCAGAATTTGAGAGTGCATTTGATATGTCGGAATTTATCCGTGCTTCAATCGCCGATGCTCTCGCATTAAATGTGCCCTCCAAGGCATTGCGAGCTGCAGTTATTTCATTATTGATAAGTGTCCGAAACGGACCGTTTAAGTATGAAAGTGTAATGAGCGGGTCGGAGCTTGTGGCAGGGGACGCCGTCGCCAGAACAGTTGCTCCCGATATGAGAACAATCGCAGCAAGGACAGCTAAGCCTGTATAAAACTTTATTTTCATAGTAAATTACCATTCCTTGATTGTTGGTATGGCTGTGATTTTACCACAAAACCCGCCAAAATGCAACGTATTTTTACAAATAATTACAAATTAGCGGGATTTTGTTACTTTTACGATGTGTTTAATTTTACTATGGTTTTTGAATATAAACTATGTTTCTTGTTTGAACGTAATGACCGAACTCGTTTCTTATCCATTCCACAGATGAAACATATTCAGTTGCGTCTTCAACATTATCATGCGGAATATCTACTTTGGTTTTAGAACCGTCGGGCAACAGTACATTATACAGCATATTTTAATTACTCCTTTTTCCGCTTACATCTTTGAGCGTTTTAGTGCGTCCTTTAGCTCCTTTAGCTCCACATGAAGTGCCTTTTCTTCCGCCATATCAACCATTAAAAGACCATTCCACCAGTCAATACGCTTTTTGATAGCTTCTCTGTCCTCTTTTTTTACCACAGTCAGTTCAAACTGATAATCTCTGACTTTTATTTTCTTTTCTTCAATACCGCTCAGTGCATTTTTGAGATTTATCTCAAGGTTTTCAATCTGTATTTCAAGATTTTCAAGATGTCTTTGCTTTTGACGGTCTTCTTCAAGCTGAGATTTATGACCGCAGTGCGGGCAGCAATCAGCGTCGGACGAAACCTTACCATTACATTCACGACAAATCATCAGTGCCATAAATATCACTCCTTTCGGTAAAAACCGCCTATATTGCCTCTATTTCCTTGATAGCTGCCGGGAGCATAGCTATTATATCACTTGCAGTTACGGAATATTCGCCAAACTCGTCAGCGCACATATCGCCTGCGAGCCCGTGTATGTAAACCGCTTTGATTACAGCATGTACAATCGGAAGTCTTTGCGCGATAAGTGCGGTTATCATTCCCGCCAAAACATCGCCCGTTCCGCCTTTTGCCATGGCGGGACCGCCCGTTGTGTTGATGTAGGTGATGCCGTTTGGCAGTGCGATTATCGTTCTGTGACCCTTGAGGACTAAAATGCAGCCGTATTTTGAGGCGAAATCGCGAGCCGAGCGAAGCCTGTCGCCGTCTATTTTTCCGCCGAGGCGTTCAAACTCACCCGGGTGAGGAGTTAAAATCAACGGACATGTTATTTGATTGAGTGTATCAATGTTACTTGAAACCGCGTTAAGACCGTCGGCGTCAAGAATAACGGGAGTTTCGGATATATGCGTCAGTGATTGCACAAGCTCCGTTATATCGTCTGATGTTCCAAGCCCCGGACCAATCAGGCACACGTCGCTTTTTTTTGCACGCTTTAGGATATCGCTTGCGGCGTTGGAAGCGAGCCTGCCTTTATTGTCGCTCGGCAGGGGGAAAGGCATTTCTTCGTCAAGTTTTATTGCCAAAATATCATAAATTGTCTTTGGGACACCAACGCTGACAAGTCCCGTACCCATTTTTGACGCAGCGCGGGCAGACAGTGCGGGTGCTCCCGTGTAGCCTACACTTCCTGCGATGATAAGGGCGCGCCCGTAGTCACCCTTGTGAGTATTTCGCCGTCTGCGCGGCAGGTTTACATCGGTTGAAATAGTTGCGTATGTGTGAGAGACCGTGCTGTCGAGCACCGAGCGGGGAATTCCTATGTCCTTTACAAGAAGCTCGCCGCAATATATACAGCCGGGCTCTACAAAATGCCCCGGTTTTGCCAGTGAAAACGTCACAGTTATGTCTGCTTTGACCGCGTCTTTGAAAACCCTGCCTGTATCGGCATGTACTCCGCTCGGAATATCGGCGGCTATTATTAAGGCGGGGGAGCTGTTTATCATAGTGACTGCACTGAGTACTTCATTTTGCAAATCGGAGCTCAGCCCGATACCGAAAATCGCGTCTATTATTACGCTGCAATCGCTCACATAATCCACAAGGTCAGCAGACAATGAGTAACGCTCAAGAGAACCGCCGTGTTCGACAAGACGTTTGTGCATTTGGGCAGCGTCCGGTGTGAGCTTTCTCTCGTCACCGATTAAGATAGTACGGACGGACACTCCTCTTTCGAGCAAATATGCTGCAGCGCCGATACCGTCCCCACCGTTATTGCCGGTTCCGCAAAACACAGCGGCACAACCGTCAACGGTGATATGCTCCATTGCAGTTTTAGCAAGGTGTTCGGCGGCGTTTGACATAAGGGTAACACCGGAAATGCCGAATTTTTCGGTTGCCGTACGGTCTATATCACGCATTTGCTGTGCTGTCACAAGTTTCATAGCTACACTTACATCCTGCTTCGTTTTCTTTGTTATATTCTACATTGTTGTAGTTGCGAAATCAAGGGATATATGGTATATATAAAATTCGAGATTGCCACACCACGTAAACGTGGTTCGCAATGACGGCGATAAGTAACAGGAGATTACTAAATGAAAGAGAAACTCGAATGTATATTAAATGACGGAAAAGCGAAGATAAGCTCTGCTCTAACTATTGCAGCGCTTCAAGATGTCAAGGCATTTTTGCTCGGAAAGCAGGGGGCAATTACCGAGGTCTTAAAGGAAATTCCAAAGCTTGATGTTTCAGTGCGTGCGGAAATTGGGCGTGCGGCTAACGATTTGAAAAATACCTTTACCGACCTTATAAACACACGCCGTGACGAAATAGCTCTCAAAGCTTCCGAAATATCACCGGATTTTGACCTTACGGTACCGGGGATTAAGCCAAATGGCGGTACGTTACACCCGATAACCCAAATGTGCTATGACCTCAATGATACATTCTTGTCTATGGGGTTTGAGGTTTTTGAAGAGTCTGACATAACAAGCGAGTTATACGCGTTTGATAATCTGAATTTCCCGCCCGACCACCCTGCCCGCGAGAGTATGGACACCTACTGGATTGCAGGGTCAAACGAGAGCAAAAGCAGGCTTTGTCTTCGTCCTCATTTAACAGGAGCGAGCGTGCGTTACATGCAAACGAATAAACCTCCGTTTCGTTTTGTCTACCCCGGCCGTGCATACCGCAACGAAGCAACCGACGCCAAGCATGAGCGAGCGTTTTTTCAGTATGAAGCATTAATTGTAGACCGCGAGTTTACATTTTCTGCAGGCAAGGTGATGATAAAGAGCATTTTATCGAAAGTTTTCGGCTGTGATGTTCCCGTCAGAATGAGAGTCGGGTTTTTCCCGTTTGTGGAGCCGGGCTTTGAGATAGACATGGGCTGCTTGGTATGCGGAGGCTCCGGCTGCAGTGTTTGCAAGCAGGTGGGCTGGATTGAGATTATGCCCGGCGGCACACCGCACCCGAATGTCTTGCGCGCGGCAGGGCTTGACCCCGACGAGTATACAGGCTTTTATGTAAACATTGGGCTTGACCGCCTCGTAATGATGCGTTACGGAATAGACGATATACGGCTCTTGCGCAGTGCCGACCTGCGGTTTCTAAATCAGTTCAAATAAAGGAAACTCAAAATGAAAATATCACTTAATTGGATAAAAGATTATATAAAAATCCCCGAAAATATCGAGCTTTCCAAGCTTGCTTACGACCTTACAATGTCTACTGTCGAAGTAGAGGGCATGGTCGATTTGAGCAAAAGCTTTGAAAACATGGTTGTGGGTGTTGTAGAAGAAGTAAACCCGCACCCCGACGCTGACAAGCTCGTTATCTGTAAGGTCTCCATAGGAGACCTCGGTGACGTTGGTGACGATGAACCCCGTGAAATCGTTTGCGGCGGCATCAATGTGAAACAAGGCATGAAAGTAGCCGTTGCACGTCCCGGTGCAATGGTTCGCTGGCATGGTGAGGGGGAGCTCGTCGAACTTAAAAAAGCTAAAGTCCGCGGAGTCGAGAGCTACGGTATGATTTGCTCGTCCTCGGAGATTGGGCTCTTTGACCTTTTCCCGTTTGAAGATGAAGCAACAATCATGGACATATCATTTGTCGACAGCAAAGCGGGAACGCCACTTGCCGAAGCACTCGGACTTGATGACATAATTCTTGAAGTCGACAACAAATCGCTGACAAACCGCCCGGACCTTTGGGGTCATTACGGCATTGCCCGCGAAATCGCAGCAATCTACGACCTGCCCTTTGCACCGCCTGAGGCAATGAACGGAGCGGTTACGGCAAAGACGCCCAAAGACGATTTTGAAATCATCATTGATGATACGATACGTTGCCCGAGATATATAGGCGTAAACATTGAAGGGCTTTCGGTAAAGCCTGCACCGTTTGAAATTCAAAGCCGTATTTGGCGTGTTGGAATGAGGCCGATAAATGCGATTGTTGACATTACAAACTATGTAATGCTTGCGACGGGGCAACCGACCCATGCCTTTGACAGTGATGTTGTGCAAGGAAACATCATAGTCCGCCGTGCGAAAAAAGGTGAAAAGCTGCTCCTGCTCAGCGGCAGTGAGTTATCGCTGACAGATGAAGACTTGGTCATTGCAGACGAAACGGAAGCTATTGCGCTTGCGGGCGTTATGGGTGGTGCAAAAGACTCGATTTTGCCGACAACCGACAAGATTATTCTCGAAATTGCAAACTTTGACGCACTGGGTGTAAGGCGGACAACGATACGTCATGAAGTACGCACAGAGTCCTCAACCAGATTTGAAAAAGGCATTGACCCCGAGCGTTGTGACATAACTCTTGCAACTGCAATGCAGCTCTTTGAGCAGTGTTATCCGGGGCAGGATATAAAAATAACGGGATTTTTTGACAATTATCCGAAAAAATCCGAAATCAAGACTATCGAAGTTTCGCTAAAATGGCTCGAAGCCCGCCTCGGTATAAAGCTGCCAAATCAACGTCTTGAAAGTATTCTCGGTCGCCTCGGATTTGACGTAAGCTTTGCAAATAAAGGCTCCGACGAAATTATGAGTGTTGTTGTTCCGTCATGGCGGAGCACGGGTGATGTGTCAATTCCCGATGACATCATGGAAGAAGTTGCACGTATACACGGGCTTGAAAATTTTGAGCCGACCCCGATTACTACAGCATTTGAGGGCGCAGTAAATCAGCCGAAGGTACTCATTGACAGGAAAATAAGAGAATATCTTGCATTTAAGTGCGGCATGAATGAGGTTTACACATACCCGTGGGTTGGCGAGGAATATATAAACGCAATACTACCCGGAAGTGGTGAAATGCTCGAGATGACATCTCCGCCGTCACCAAGCGAGCGTTACCTCAGGTCGTCACTTTTACCGAACCTATGCAAAGCAGTTTCCGATAATCTGCGGTATTTTAACGAATTTTCGATTTTTGAGTCTGCACAGGTAATGCAAGGCAAGGATTACAAGGAAGAATACGACCCGCGAGAGTCGCTGCCGCTCCAGCGCAGGCACGTTGCGGGGGCATTCGTGGCAACTGCCGACCAGTACAGTAAGGTGTTTCGACATGCAAAAGGTGTGCTCGAAGCAATGGCACGAAGCGTTCATATGGAAGAAATTACGCTTGTTCGGGGTGAAGCCTGCGACAAACCCGTGTGGGCAGACGATGTTGTGTGGCTTGCTATCAAAATCGGCGACAAAACGATTGGTTGCATGGGGCTTCTTTCGCAAAAAGCAGCGCAAGGCTGCGGCATAAAAAATGCGTCTACAATGCTCTTTGAGCTTGACATTGACGCACTTGAACCGCTGCAGTCAAGAACAAATAAGTTTACACACATTCCCGAATATCCGATAAGTGAATACGATGTTTCCTTGCTCTTTGACGAAGGGGTAAAATGGGAAGATATCAGGCAATGTGCCGCAGGCAAGGAAGGTCCCGACAATCTGCTGCGTGAGGTTTCTTTTGTTGAGCAGTACAAAGGAAAGCAAGTGCCCGACGGCAAAAAGTCGGTCACAATCAGGCTGCTGATAGGCTCACTTAAAAAGACTCTGACATCAGACGAAATAGAGTCCTGTGCCGCCGCAATAGTCAAGCGCCTCGGTAAGGTACTTGGTGCAGCAGCAAGGTAACACCATTTGACAAGTTATGCTTGTTTTGATAAAATCGGCAGTGTGATGCTGCTCGTGGGGGATTAGCTCAGCTGGGAGAGCGTCTGGCTGGCAGCCAGAAGGTCAGCGGTTCGATCCCGCTATTCTCCACCAAGGCGCGAAAAGGCCTTGCAGCCACTAAGGTTGCAAGGTTTTTTGATTATGATGTGGTATGGGAGGACTGATATTATCATGCAAATCAATGATGAAATAAAGGAAATCCAATCTCTTATTATTGGTGCTGTTCCTGCTCTTCAAATATATCTGTTAGGTTCTCATGCTAATGGCACTCAGCAAGCAGACAGTGATTATGATTTTTATGTGGTAATCCCTGATGACTCAATTCGTCCTTTGGATGCAACACGAAAAATAAGTATGGCTTTACGGTCGGTGAGAAAAAGACCGATAGACATACTTGTTGGCAGCGAAAGCAAGTTTAATTTGTTTAAGGATAGATATTCCATAGAGAAAGAAGTTCATAATACAGGAGTGAAATTGTATGGATAAAATGATTGTAGATGAGTGGTTAAAGTTCGCTGAAAATGATTTAGCGGTTGTCCATATTTTATCAAATCATCACCCAATGCAACTGGAAATAATCTGTTACCACTCACAGCAAGCAGCAGAAAAGGCACTCAAAGCATACCTTTTATATAAGGGCAAAGAACCGCCAAAAACACACGATTTGAAAGCTCTTGTCGATTTATGTATTGAAGTATCATCGGGATTTAGTGATATAATTACTGAATGTGAATATCTCAGCCCATTCGGTGTGCAGCCAAGATACCCTTTTAGCTTTGAGTTAGAAGATAGCGATGCAACAAGTTCTATACAAAAGAGTGAGCAAATAGTTGAATTTATAAGGGAAAGAATTATTTATTAAATAGAGGATTAGCTCAGCCGGGAGCGTCTGGCTGGCAGCCAGAAGGTCAGCGGTTCGATCCCGCTATTCTCCGCCACCGCCAAAGCCTTGCAAATACAACGTTTGCGAGGCTTTGTGTATCTTTCGCGTGAATAAATTAAAAAACTAAAAAACTATGGAACATAATCCGGAAAATTCCGTCATATGTCATATGACATATGATTTTAGCGGAGGGTTTTTATGAAAATTGCACCTGTTGAAAAAATAGAGACACTAAAATATTCTAATATAATCAACATACTAAATAAAAGTGCAATGCTCCTGCTGTGCGCAACCCTGTTTATGTTTAGCGGTTGCCTAAATCAAAGAGGACGAGAAATAAATATCATTGATGCAATCGGTGAAGAGACCTCTGAGTTGCTGAAAACACAGATACCTTTTGACAACGGCAAGTTCTTCTTATCGCTTTCATACTATGATAAGCCCCGTGAAACAACTCTCCGCTTTAATGAAGAAGGTGTGAGACATGGGTGGAGCGGCAAGGATTCCATATCGGCGAATTTTCAGGAAAATGCGGCAGATTTTATAGACATGATGAACAGTTTAAGTCCGAAACTGATAGATGCAGCAATTTGTGACAGGAGTACACTTTTTCCGTTTAAGAGATTTTCCGGTGAAAACTCCCTGTACGATATACATGACAGCGGGAGCTTTTTCTGGATTTTCATATATAAAACCGAGGATTTTGGATATATGACTTTTTACATCCAAGATAAGGAAAACAGTAACATTCAAGGTCTGCACACGCTTTACAGGATAACTAAAAAAGAGCTTGAGAAAATAATTGAATTTGCCGAAAAACTTGATAGAACCGAGCGGCATTATGATTTAAAACAAGATGAATCTCCTGTATTTTTTTAGTGATTCACAAGAAATATCACTATTGAATGCAAAAAATAGCACCCGAAAATGGGTGCTGTTGGTTATTGCTGCGAAAATAAATGAATGGAAATTTATGCTTCGTCAGTAATTGACTTATTTGGAGTTTTTCCAAGCAGATGTGAATTTATCATTAGTTCGAGTGTTTGAGCGTCAAACTGTCTGTATTTCAAGTGATATAAGATTTGCTCCTTAAGATGTTCATCTGTTTTGTTTGTTGTAATTGAATTTGATAACTCGTCAACAATATATGTTGTTACAAATGCTTCGTTAATAAAAGAAACAGAATCATCGTGTTTACCTTTAACAATTTGAATTGGCTTTCTTCGAGCAACCCAAAATGCAGTATACGAAGTTATTTTTGACTTATTTATTTTTTCAATGATATGAAAATCCTTCAATCTTGAAATGTCACAAAAATAATCAAAAACAACGTGTGCAAGTATTCTCAAATCGACAAATGCAATATCATCTACTTTCGCCGCTTCGATAAATGCGTTCATTTTGTGGTAAAGATAAGCAGTTCTTTGAGGTAATTTCGTATCTCCAAATTTTTTGCATAGGTCTTTATAAAGGCTTTCATTATTGAACGGCACTGGTAGTCCTCCAAAAAGAAAGACTATCGGGATTTTCCAATCCTTTTTTATATCGAATTAAATCTGCATACTCCGCTTCTTCGTCAAAAACTTTGCCGTCATTTGGTTGTCGGCTATTGAAACAACCCTCAGCGTCCATTTCATCGAAAAGTTGACGAAACATTTCCATGTCTGCCTGTATCTGCTCCTTTAATTCCATTTTCATATTCTCCCAATTACTTCATTCCAATTTATAGCTTTTTTGTATTCATGTAAAGAATTTAACATAATGTGCATTTGTTGTCAAATTTATTAAAATACACTATATACAGTATATCGGAACATATTCGCAAAAATGAAGCGCTTTTTACTCCCCGACTGCTCGGACAAAGAAAATCCGAAGTTTGCGGTTGTTTGTCCAGTCGAGGCTTTGTGTATTTTTTACGGGGGGATAAACTAAAAAACCAATGGAACATAATCCGGAAAATTCCGTCATATGACATATGATTTAGCGGAGGGTTTTTATGAAAATTGCACCTGTTGAAAAAATAGAGGCACCAAAATATCCCGATAAATACAGCAACCAAATGCGAAACGTACTGTCAAGCGCCAAACCAAACCGCTGGCTTGGCACATCACTCATCGGGGCACTGTCTGCTACTATTGCGCTTGGTCTTAGCGGCTGCAAGGGTGACTTAGAAAACCAAGTGCCCGAAGACCCGCAGCAGACCAATAAAACCCCTGCCGTCACACCTTATGTAATACCGCCGGAGCATGTCATATTAGGTGATATGCCAATACCGCTGCCGCCCGACTACATAACAATGGGCGACCCGGCGACTTTTCAAATTCCGCACGATAGTGTGTCTATCCCGTTTTTTGAATATGGCAAAGGAACGGGAAGCATTGGCTGTGTGGCACTAACAGCACCTGTGTTTATGTCAGAGGAAGAAGCATTTGTAATTATATCCGCTGCCTTTTCAGAAGCAGGAATACCTTTTAATTACTTCGGTGAACTTATAATCGATTTAAGTATCCCCGTTACAAATATCAATGTCTCAAGAGGTGTCAATGCAAAAGAGCCCGAAACGATGGTAGGCGGGAATATGATTGCCACGGGCTTTCTCAGTTCTTTTAATATACCTGTAAAGTTTGTAACAAGTGATGATGTGCGTAAGTGGCACCGTGATATAGGCGGCGGGCCGTATGTTTCGTTTAGTGACTATAACATTGTAAATGCGGCACAAAGACTCGCGGAAAATAATCCGGGTCTTTTGGTTTTTTACGACCCTGTTGCGGGTACGTTTAACCGTGGAAAAGTGTCGGAAATTAAGAAAAACAGCAATGAGAGTGAAGATGAATATAATACCCGCAAAGAAGCGAAACGGCAGGAGTTGTATGAGGAAGCGCTCGCAAAATCGGAGCAATATCTGCGCGAACAGGTTGCGGCATTTATTGAATGGTTAAGCGAGGGTATCAGCTGATGCACTACACCATTCATATGACAAATAAATGCAACTTAAAGTGCAGTTACTGCTATGTTGACCATGGCAGTGAAATCATGACACCCGAAACAGCCCGTGCGATTGTTGACCTTGCCGCCCGTGACTCAAAAAGGGCAGGTCTTATCTTTTTTGGCGGTGAGCCGCTGCTTCTTCGGGAGCTGATAACTGAAACAATAGATTACGCACATTCGGTCGAAAAGAAAAGCGGCTGCCGTTTTTTCTTTAAGATGACCACAAACGGTCTTTTGCTCGATGATGATTTTCTTGATTTCGCGAAACGGGAAAACATGTTTATTGCCTTGTCTATCGACGGTGTAAAAGAAGCGCATGATAAGCACAGGATAGACAAAAAAGGCGTGGGTTCATATGACCGTGTTGTAATTGCCGCTCAAAAGCTATTGAAACTAAAGCCTTACAGCCCTGTGCTGATGACGGTAAGCCCCGACACGTTGCATCTTTACGCCGAGGGGGTGGCGTCGCTTTTTTCCGTCGGCTTTTCTTATGTAATCGCTTCGCTTGATTATTCGGCGCAGTGGAATGAAAGCCAACTGCCCGAGCTTGAAAAGCAATACAACCTCTTGGCAGAGCTGTACGAAAAGAAAACACTTGCCGAGGATAAGTTTTATTTCAGTCCTTTTGAAGTGAAAATAAGCAGCCATATAAACAGCCGTACATATTGCCGCGAGCGGTGCGAGCTTGGACTGCGTCAATTGTCGGTTGGTCCCGACGGCAAAATTTTCCCATGCGTGCAGTTTGTGGGTGATGAGAAATATTGTTTGGGCGATGTCTTTAGCGGTATCAATGAAAAAGCCCGTCAGGCACTTTATGAGAAAAACGAAGAAGAAAAAGCGGGCTGTGACCGCTGCGCTATCCGCACACGTTGCAACCACTACTGCGCCTGCTTAAACAAGCAGGCGACAGGCAGTATTGATGAAATATCGCCGATGCTTTGCGCTCATGAGCGTATTGTTTTGCCGATTGCAGACCGGCTCGCGGAGCGGCTGTATAAACAAGGCAGTGCAATATTCATTCAAAAGCAATATAATGACTATTATCCGCTCTTATCGTTCATCGAGGACAAAAAATAAGGAGTTAGAAGTATAAACAAAACAAGCCTTGCGGTCGCTGTGACAGTAAGGCTTGCGTTTTTTATTGCATTATGTTACAATATACTACAATTTGTTACAAATTCGTCGAGGATTAATAATTATGAAGTCAGAAAAGCTGTATTTGCACCTGCGAAGAATAATTATATTAACTATACTTATTTGTGTAGCTTCTTTGTCCGTTTCATTTACAGCCGGCTCGCAAAAAAAGATTGAGGAGCAGCATACGGGTGAGGTTTTTCATGTAATAAACGAATGGCTCAGTGAGTTTGACGCCGCTGACGAGAGCGACCGAAACCTTAAAATCAACATTTTTCACACGTTGTCAAATTATCAAACGCAGCTTGAAAATCATATTATCCAAAACGAAAATATAGACTTGGAGTTTGATACGGCGTTTCGTTTTATTGTCGACCGGTTTATTAATAATTACGAAAGCATGATAGAAGAAACCAAAAAAGCGGCTGATGAAAATATCGGCGAAATGGAGCTGTACTTTTCAATTATAAAAGCAGATATAGCTGAGCTGAGCGAAGCTTTTGACGCTTCGTTTGCCGCCCTTGACGATGATGATGACCCCGACGTCGACACTGAAGTTGCCCCCGACGCTGACGAAACGGTTGATATCAGAGCATATAAGGCAGAGATTTTTGCACAGCTCAGTGATGTGCGTGAAATATTTATGGGTGACGATTTTATTTCGCTCAAAACAGCCGAAATCGAAATGATTATTTCTGAGCTGACCGAAATAATAAGCCTCATAGAAAGTGAAAATATCATTGATGCAGAAAGCCTTGCTATTTTGTCCGACATGATAAATTCACTCATTAAAACATATGAAGACGCGGCACAGGCAGCAGCCCTTGAAGAAAACAACATTCTCATTATGATAGGTACGCAGCTTTTAGTGCAAAGAGTTTGGTTCGAGGAGCACTATATTCAACTTATTTCTGACATAGAAAATACGGAAAGAGAAGATGAATATGACGAGGAGACGGTAATTAACCAAATCGAAGAATTAGAAATGTTAAGTCAGCTTATCGAAGATGATATTATTGTGAGTGCCGAGTTCATTTTATCAAAAAGCGAACATATCGAACAGCTGATTGAGGAGTATGAAAGCGAGCTTGAGCAGATAAAAGAGCGTATTGACCAAAGAAACAAAGCTGCGGCAAGCGCCGCGACACCCAAAGCTGCGCCTGCGAAAAAACCAAGCACTCCTGCGACGACGACAGCTGCTTCAAACAGCAAACCTGCCGCAAGCAGTACCGCAAGCAACAACACAAGCAGCAGCTCCGCTTCATCGAATACCGGCAATACAAGCAGCAGCACTGCATCAAAAAACAATAACAATAATTATCCGTCAATAAGCTCCAACTGCCGCGACATACTTGCACGCCTCGTCAGGCTTGAAGCGCCTAATGAAAGTGCAGACGGAAAGCAGGCAGTTGCAGAAGTGGTCTTAAACAGAATGGTGTCATCGCGTTGGAGTCATGTAACCACTGTTGAAGAAGTTATATTTGACACAAAATGGGGCGTCCAGTTTACAGTCAAAGACCTTATTTGGACAGACAGAGGCAAACCGTCCACCGCTGACTTTGCAGCAGTGGACAGAGCACTTGCCGGACCGAACGTCCTCGACAAAAGTTATATGTTTTTTGCGGCAACCGCCCGAACACAAAACGATGTAATATGGATAGGCGCCCACGCATTCAGCAAGTAATCTAACTCCTCTCAGACACGTACGTTGAGGCACGGTTTTGTATTATCCTTGCAACGTCCTGCGCAGTTGACTGACCATTGAAAAAGGCGGAAACACTCTCGCTGATTATCTCCCATAACACTTCATCTTCGCCGATTGAACCGGTAATAGAGTTAATCATAGCCATAATCTTGTCTGCATCAGCTTGGGTCAGTGCCTCAAGCTCGATTGTTATGCCGTCCCAGCCCACAGAGCCGTGCCCGTGTTCGCTTTCTTTCATAGCTTCGTTTAATTGCTTTTCAAAGGCATGTCTGTTTATCGGAGTGCCGTAGCGTGAGCTATCATTATACCAATTTTCGCTGAGAAATGTCCGGATGAAACTCCATGCTGCGTTTGCATCTTTACATTTGGCTGTTATCGCAAAATTTGTATGAGATGTAAGCGAGAAGCCGTTTTTGCTCTCTGCCGGAATACCTTTGAAGACAATTTCACCGCCGTACAAAGCGCGGTACATTTGATAATCATGGAAATCATTGAGAGCTATTGCCGAAATAATCTGCCGCCCGCTCGAAATGAGCGCAGGCTCGGAAATATAGTCATCATTCCAATCAAAATCATCGGGCAGTGTCTTTGCATACTCGAGTAATCCTATAAACTCATCACTGTCAAAGTAAACCTTGCCCTCATTCCAGTCAACATATTCGTTCATATTAAACATAAACAAAGCCTGTAATACAGCCATCCTTGTCAGACCCTGCCCGAGAGGAAAGTCGGCGTCCGGATTTGCATTAAGCACTGCAACGAATTCCTCCATATTCCATCCGGGATAGCTGCCGACAACAGCGGGATTGCCGATAAACGTAGCGATTGAAAAGTACGGGAATATTTTGTAAAGACTGCCGTCTATTTCGGTCGCCCTAAGTGCGGCCTCCATAAAATCGCTGCGACTGTAATCCGGGTCGGCGTCAATGAGGGGATATAAATCGAGGAGCAAACCCTTTGCCGCGTATTGACTAAACGGCAGATTTGAAACATCAAGTATATCGGGGACATTTCCTGCAGTTATCTCTGCAGATAAGCGCGTGAGACCTGCGCCCCAGTCATCATCGGTGCCGAACTCTGCATAATCGGTGACATGAATACGATGAGTTGTACTTGTTCTGTTAAACTGCACGACAGCACCGCGGATATTCCAATCAAGATAGAATGTAGCGAGTGTAAGAACCTCACGTTCGGGAATATCAGTGTAAGGAGTTTTTGTGAGAAAAATCAGTTCATGATTTGAACCTTCGTTATTCCAAATCTGACTTGTCAGAAGAATTCGTCCGTCAGACAAAACCGTAACGCTGCCAAGTCCGTCAAGGATAATATCACTGTCAATCCATTTGAGCAGAGAAACTATATTGCCGCTTTCTGCTTCAATCCCATATAAACCGATGTTGTCCGTAAAAATAAAAGAATACTCATCGTTGCCGCGATATACATTATTGGCATTATTCGGCAGCTGTATTGTTTCGCCCGGTTTTTTCGCAGCTGCGTCAATTTTCGTGATAACTCTGCCTTTATCGGCCCAGCTTGTATATGCGACAGAGCCGTCATGCATATTTATAAGTCCCTCAACCCATGGAACATCTATGTTAAAGAGCGGCTTGCCGTCGCTGGCGAGCACATGGATTTTCGAGTCTGTTCCGATATAGATATTATCTTCGCTGTCAACAGAAAAAGCGTAGATATAAAACCACTCGTCACCTGTAGATATGTGTTTTATATCAAAAGATGATATTTCTGCACCCGTGCTGTCGAGTTTACGCACGCGCAAAAATTCCTTAACTATTCTGCGTCTGTTCCAAAGCTCCCAAGGATCTTCCTCGTCGTCATCGCTTTCGGGCATTGTGAAAAACTCGCCACGTTCAGCGACCCAGACATTCCCGTCTCTGTCTACAAAAAGTGAAAACATCTGCACAGAGCCGTCATCGGCTTCGGCAGGAAACTCCGCATCTACGTTATAATTCGGCAATACGGTGACACTCGAAGAGTTAAAATCCATTTTGTAGATACTCTCTGCATGAAACGGGGTTGCTTCATCAGTAACGTCGGCATGTGCGGTGAAATAAATTGCATCTTCCGTAGTGGTGACATTATTTATCCACTCAATACCCTCGGGCAGGGGAAACGGCAGTATATTCGGCAGGTAAACATAATCGGGCAGCTGTGGGTCGTCTGATTTGCCTCCGCAACCGATTGATGTAATTGCCGTTACAAGTGCAAAAAATGCTATGAGAACGATGTAAAATGTGCGCTTTAGGGTTTTGTTCATTATAAAATCTCCTTAGTTTATGTGTTTTTGGTGTGCATAATTTATCAAGGAGATTTTAAGAAATACTGCGGCAAATTCTTACAGTTTTCTTAAGAATTGCCATATTCATAACAACATGGTATACTTCAAAATATGGATAAATATGTTAAAATAAGGCAGCTAATTCTACAAATAGCACTCATAATTGGTATTTTATCTGTTATTATATTTGCAGGGCTCTTAATCCGCGAGCTGATGATTGATAATCAGAGCCGTCTGTTTTACAGCAACCTTTTGGCAGGAATTGAAACAAACCCGAGAGAGCCGTCGGGGCAGCACGGCGAAGCGGGATCGTCGCAGCCGGGCACAAACGGAACACAGGAAAATCCCCCGCCAATCAGCGACCCGAACTGGGTTCCATACGTTGATTTTGCAGCGCTTGACGCCACATTCCCCGGAATTAGAGGGTGGATTAAACTCTTCGGAAGTTCGCTTGACTATCCGGTTATGCAATACACAGACAACAGTTTTTTTCTCTCGCATTTGCCCGACGGCACACGCCACAGGAGCGGCTCAATCTTCCTTGACTACCGTAACAGCAGTGACTTCTCGGATAAAAGTATTCTAATCTACGGGCATGAGTCAAAAGAAGGGGAGCTTTTCGGCTCGCTGAAAAACTACAGAAATCAGGAGTTTTTCAACGAAAACCCCGTAATATACCTCTACACCCCCGAAGCAGACTATGAAATAGTAATATTTGCGGCGCACCTCGCCCACTCGCAAAGAGACCACCCGCCGCTTCATTTTACGGACGATAACGAATTTTTAAGCTACATTGAGCAGATAAAAAGCATTTCACTCATAAAAAGCGATGTTGTAATCACTGCAGCAGACCAAATTGTCAGCCTTTGCACATGTGCATACGACTTCGACGACGCAAGACTGGTAGTTGTTGGGGTGCTCGTCCCCGAAAGAGGTTAAAATGATTGGGTATAATATTACTATTGCTGTATTTTGCCTTGTTATTAGTTTGATAATTTTATTGTCGCTGGTGCTTACCGGACATAGCAAGGAAAGAAAAACCCGGGTTTTCATCGGCATGGTAATTGTAAATATTATTTTGCAGATATCAAGCATTATGTTCTTTTTATTAAACGGAACACTCGCGACCAACTCTCCTGTTCCGCTTTTAATTACAGAGTGTATAAAAGCTTCATGCGGACCGGCTATGCTGATACTTTATACACGAATGATTTTGGTAGTATTAAAAGAGAAGACTTTTGTTTCAAAGCGCATCGAAACCGCAGCACTTATAGCAATCGCCTTATGTATTGCAGATGTTTTAATCATTCTTGCTGAGCCATTTATGTCCTTTACTTCAATAGTAGATGAAAATAATCAATTAATCCGTGGTGAATGGTTTATTTTCGGCTATATTCTGACATTTTTGTGCATGGCAATAAATTCAAGTATCTTATTCATAAAAAGAAAATTCTTGAAAAAAATTGAACTGTTGACCTTAATGGCTTACATTATAATTCCTGCACTTGGAGTAATAATCCATTCATTTGTCGAAGGAACTCCGGTAAATATAATTTCAATCACCGTTGCTATTGTGTTCTATTTTGCTATTATCCAAAATGAGCTGTCCAAACAGACGCATGAGTTGGAAAAAGAACTTGATGATAGTCGAATATCTGTCATGATGTCGCAAATTCAACCTCATTTCATTTACAATTCTCTTATTGCAATACGTGAGATGTGCCTCGTAAGCCCTGAAACGGCAAGCAAAGCAGTAGACGAGTTTTCAAATTATCTGCGTGGAAACTTAGACTCCTTATCTATCAGAACACCAATTTCATTTGAAAGAGAGCTAAAGCATGTTAAAACATACCTTTCGCTTGAAAAACGGCGTTTTGAAGACAGGTTGAATATAGTTTACGATTTGGAAGCAAAAGACTTTCTAATCCCCGCCATGACACTGCAGCTGATTGTTGAAAACGCAGTGCGTCACGGTATCACCAAGCGTGAGGACGGTGGAACTGTTACTATAAAGTCGGAAGAGAAAAAAGACGATTATATAATCACGGTAACAGACGACGGCGTAGGTTTTGATGTTCAAAAACTCGCAGACGAAGAGCTTCATGTCGGGATAAAAAATGCAAGAAACAGGCTCGCCGTTATGTGCGGCGGTATGCTAATAATAGAAAGCAAACCGGACAGCGGAACAAATGTAATAATTACAATACCAAAGGAGTAAAAAAAGGCAATGAACATTCTTATAGTAGATGATGAAAAAAATCCCTTGGAGTACCTGAAAAGAACTGTGGGAGGCGTGGTAGCCGACGCAAAAATTACAGGCTTTATGAAGCCGAGTGAAGCCTTGGCGCATGTAAGTTCGACCCCTAAAAGCCATATTGACATGGCATTTCTTGATATCGAAATGGGTGGTATGAACGGCTTGCAACTTGCAAAAAGGCTCAAGGATATTTATGGCAAGATAAACATCGTCTTTACAACAGGATATTCAAAGTACGCCGTTGATGCGTATGCTCTGCACGCCAGTGGATATTTGATGAAGCCGATATCGCCGGAGGCTGTTGTTGAAGCAATCGACCACCTGCGATATCCGGTTAAACCTGTGGCAAAGCATAGAATACGTGTGCAAACCTTTGGCAACTTTGAGGTTTTTGCAGACGAAGTTCCTCTTAAATTCTTACGCTCAAAAACAAAGGAGCTTTTGGCGTATTTAACTATGCGAAAAGGTGCGCTTTGCACCAACAGTGAAGTCATCGCAGTTATTTGGGAAGACAGACCGTATTGCGAAGCGCTGCAAAACCAATACAGGCACTTGGTCTTGGATTTAACCAAGGTGCTCAAAAAAGCCAACGCCGAGGATATAATCATCAGGCAACGCAGTGCGCTTGCTATTGCAGCCGATAAAATAACATGCGATTTATACGATTTTCTCGAAGCCGACGCCGATGCGGTCAATAACTACACAGGTGAGTTTATGGCGCAATATTCATGGGCTGAGTTTACAAATGCGTATCTCGAGAAAATGACACGCAAATGACACAGTGAATATGTATAGTATTATGTTGCAGTAGTGTCGGAAAAACACATTGTTTTGTGAATGAAAGGCAACATGATTATGTTTGATATTGGACGTTATCTTCGCTTCAAAAAACTTATAAGGACATCACCCTCGCTCGGTCGAAAGACCCGATTATCAAACAGAGCGGCAGCATTTATTTTGGCTGCCTTAATTGTCTTTCAGATGATACCTATGACACCGGGGGCGTCCGCAGAGGCTGCACCCGTGGAAGATAACCTGTGGTTATATCCTGAAATAATGCTTTTCGACAGCAGCATATATGACGGTATGCTGCTATTTACCGATACGAAGTTATATGCCAAATATGAGTTTACCGCAAGCGGGGGGGTATTCCCCGTAGAACTGAGGCTCCCCGATGTGCTCAAAGCAGTACCGGGGCAGTACCCTGTGCCCGACCTGCCCGATGCAGTCGTGAATGTTGATTATTATGGCAATATCACAGTAAACTCTGCCCTCTTTAGTAAAGAGGGTGCCGCCGCAGCGGCGGGTGATTTGTCCGAGCCGCAATCTCAAGGCTCCGCAGAGCCGGGTGATTTGTCCGACCCCGCCGACCCCGAACCACATGAATGTAACGAGTTATGCGACAGCGACACAGGCTCAACCGACCCTGACGTTGATAGTTTTGCCCCCGTAGGGGACGATGTCCACATCGTCCCGCAAGAGGGTGGCTCCGCAGAGCCGGGTGATTTGTCAGAGACGCAAACCGACGATACACAATACACAATCAAGCTTGAAATCCCCGTAACCTTCAACGCAGAAAAAATACCACCCATGCCCGATGAAGAAACCCCATGGCTTGTTGAAATATGGAACACCAAACTTATCGGCGGCGAGTACATAGGTGAGTTTGTAACGGTGGAGCTGCTGCAGGTGGTGGCAGAGGTCGAGGCGTTTGAAGCGTTGTTTGAGTTGTATGATGATTTTAACTTTCCCGCTTGGATGGGTGACACAAAATATGGTTATGATGGTGCTAAAGACATTCTAAACTACCAAGCCGGAATAAACTGGAATGATAATACATCCGGCAGATGGCCGAAGCCCGATGCCTTTGACCTTGATTTGTACTTTTTTATAGCAGGGAGTGGTATGACAGACCCCATCCCGCTGACTGAGGCTATTCTTGAAAGTTGGGGAGCATCACCGACACTCTTAGCCACACCAAAAAACCCCGGTGCCACTTCGGCGCATAACCCCGTGGTCACAGGCTCCACAAGTAATCAATGGGCGTATACATTTGCAAATCTTCCCTCCGGCATACGCGATATTATCGGTTATATCGATATATGCGATTGTGACATAGACTGTGACGATTGCAAAGATGGGTGTGAACCCGACGACTGCGATTGTGTTGATTGTGAAACTACGGAAATTCCGGTATTTGGCGAGATTTTATATGAAATTAAGTATTCATTTAAAATGAAAGATGAAGATGAAACCAAGGTCAGAAACGGTTTTACAGACACAGAAGAAAAGACATGGGCAGGTTATATTGTAGAAAGAGATGCCTCCGGCGGCTATATAAACACCTTAATTGCCGATTTTGTCATTCAAAAAGAATGGAAAGACAACAATAATGCTTACGGTACAAGAAACGCATTATGGACAGAGCTCAGCAAAGAACTTTATCTGTACAGTATTCTCCTTGAAGAAGAAAAACTGATTGACAAGTTATCCAATTCATCACCTAAGGTTGACGGAGCACAGGAAGTAAAGGTCGAAATGTTATCTGATGAAACAGCTAACATTTGGACTATCAGAGTAACAGGTATGCCTGCTTTTGACATTCTTGGCGACCCCTATGATTATTTTGTCGTTGAAGGCGAGCGGAAAAGTACCATGGAGGATAAGTTCGCCGCTATTCTTGGTGCAGGGTTGTCGCTGCCACATGATAATATCAGATATGACGCATCATACAGCAATGTCGGCAATTTCGCTTTAGTTACCGATAGAAGCTATCACGGCGGAAGGGTTATCAACAGGCTTGCCGGTGATGTAGACTTTAGTGTCGATAAAGAGTGGCAGGACGAAGTAGACATGATGCTTGAAATAGCCAATGCAATGCCTGCCGGTAATGAAGATGAAATAGCAAAAAGAAATGCCGCTATAAAAGCTGCAAAAGACCTGCGTCCGGGCGGAATACTCTCGCTATACCGTTATCCGAGGGTCGGTACAATGAGCCACAGGACATCAACACCTGTTGGTCTTAGCATTGACCTCAACAGAGACGAAAATTTTAAAATACGAACCGAGGATTTCTTCACTAAGCCGGATGATCCTGCAGACCCGAAACTACCGCGTTTTGATATAGAAGGTCAGGAATATGTATATTTCCTGAAAGAATATTACAGTGACCCCGGTGCCGGTGACTATAGAGGTATACCGGACTATTCCGGTGTGCTCAGTTTTGTCCCCGAAAATGAAAAAGGGGGAAATCCTACACCGGGATTAATATTTAACGGTGGAACACTTCAAAACCGACGTGTTGCTTCGGCAGGCATCGAAGTAACAAAAAGCTGGATTGCCGCAGCACAGCAAAATATGAGATCGGATGTAACCATACTCGTTGAGCGCAGGTTATTAAATTGGAACTACTGGGATGGGTGTAATATACAAGGTTGCACACATGATGATTGTGAGAAGAGCAAATTTCATTATGTAGACCTGTCAAAACCAAATGTAAATAGCGATAAGAGAGAAGATGCCGAAGAAAAAATCGAAGGCTTTCGTGCGGAAGCAATGACACTGAGCCTTGCGCTTTCTTCATTACCTCAGTTTGATGAAGATGGACGCGAATATCAGTACAGAATACGCGAGAGCAGAGTAACCGTTGACGGTGTTCCTGTTGATGTTTTGGATTTAGAAGAAGAACTAATAGGTGGTTACAGATATGAATTCAGAAGCTCTCCCGGGTCAGGTATTCCATCGGGTGGAAAAGTAAAACTCGAAAATAAGCTGGTTGGAGAAACAGAAGTTTGGATTAGAAAAATATGGAATGGCAATTCTTCGCCGGATTTAGATGCATTCTTTACTATAAGACCTGCAGGCGGTTCATTGGTTAATCCGGGTGATGACGGTATTAATATTGCCCTTATGAAAGAAGTACATGCAGGTGGCGAGAAAACCTTTGTCCCGGGCGGAACCGCTCCCGCTGATTTTCGTATTACACCCGGAAACTCGTGGCATAGAGTAACTCCGAATGTTGGTGCTCCGATTGGTGACACTTGGCTTGTCATAACAGGCTTGCCGCGCTATGACGAGCAGGGTCGCGAAATTGAGTATGAAGTAAGAGAAAATCCGCGACCGACAGGTTATTATAATACATTCGGATTTCATTACGGCGAAAAAGTCGACGAAGACGGTGAACAAATTGGCTTGATTGAGGCATCTTTTACCAACACGCCGTCTACAGGAAGCGGAAGACATGTAAGTGTAACAAAGGAATGGGCTGACGACGGAGACCTTGGCTGCCGCATCCCTGTTGTTATGGAGCTTTATTACATAGATGGCGATATATTAGTTGACGAAGTAACTTTAAGCAGAGGAAATGACTGGTTAGGTTTCCTGCGCCTTAGTCATGAACCCGGTGGTGTTGGCACGGGTGAAGACCGCAATTACAACAACTACTATGTCAAAGAAAGAGGAGCCGAGCAGACAGTCGTAACTCCCGGAACTCCTCCAACCACAACAAAAATACCGTACAACGTAACCTATGCCGATGGATATGACCCGACACTGGCAAGCTCATGGGCTACAACCTACAGCACAGCACCCATAGGATACATGAGAACACATGCACATGGCTACAGTGTTTTTGGAAAAGCCGGCACAACAGATGGCAGCAAAATAAACTGGGTTACAGGTGATCCGATTGACTTAAGAACTGATAACGCTGAACCACCACCTGATTATACATGGGATGCCGGGACAGAGTACCGCACTTCTTATACATTTAAAAACCTTCGCACAGGTGAAGTTGAAATAACAATAGAAAAAGATTGGAAGGATGACTATCACCACGAGCATAATGTACCTCAAAGGGTTCATGTTCAGATATCAAGAGCTGAAAATTATAAATACAACTGGGCACCGCTTGATTTGCCGCAGCTTCATACCTATGATGTTGAATACGATGACCCTGCTCGTGTAGATACATACAAAGGTGTAGTAGAACTGCAATTAGGCGGTGTCGGCGGCGAGACTTGGAGACAGGGTGGTTTAACTTGGAAAAGCACCAAAGTTGAGACAGCGCCGGGAAAATCATTAGTGTTGCCAAAGTATGATGCAAACGGTGTTTTATACCTCTACAAAGTAGAAGAAATCGCAGTATATGAACCAAGTCCGACAGTTTCCGGCGAGTGGGACAGACATCAAATAACATCAGGTGGTTACAAGCTTGATGACGGGCATGTATATTCCGTAGGTTATGATCAACATTATGTATACGGCGACCATCTTGACCCAAAAGAACCTCAGCCTGTTCCCGATCAGTACACATATTTTGTAACAAATCAGCGTGAAGACACAGTCCGCTTTGAAGTGTATAAGCTCTGGCACGACGTTGCAAGAAATGTTACTGTTCCCGGAGCACCGACAAATCCGGCTATAGAAGACCCGTTGCACCATATGCGCCCTGATATTTACCTTGTTCTTTACGAGCAATATAAATGCGAAGAAGAGGATGAATTGACGGCCCCGGTAGAAGCCCCTTATGTCAACCGCAGGTGGACAACTACCGAAGCGTCGTATAATGCGTACTACTGGAGGTGTGAATTTGATCCGCTTCCCCGTTATACATCTGAAGACATATATGAAGATGGCAAATTGACAGTCCCTGCCGGAACAGAAATTATCTATTCCGTTAAAGAAATGATGCCAAACATGGACAGCAGTGAATATGTTACGGATTATTGGGATGCAACTACACCTCTCGCAACACCCGGTATAGTAACCCCGCCCGGCATCACTAACGTTACAACAATACCGATACGCACAGTTTCAACAGATCATTTTAAGCCTATTGCTTCTGTCAAAAGCAATGCAGATAATGAAAAAGATATAGATGCCAGAGTATATGACGGCGGTGTTATCATCAATCGGCGCGAAGCCGAGCGTAATCTGTCGGGACGAAAAATCTGGCATAACATCAGAGAAGATTTGCCGGGCGGTTTTCCGACGATTGAACTGGAACTCCGAAAAGAATTTACCTATAGTGGAACATATCCCATCGGAACTGAGGTTGACGGTGTCGACGAAGTCGAACTGACAAAAGGAACTCCCAACTTTACGTTTATCAAATTAGATGCCGACAAAAAACCTGAACCTATGCCAAAATACGATGAGTACGGCATCTTTATCAGATACCGTGCCTTTGAGATTGGAGACCCAATCCCCGGTTATGCAGCTCCGACTTATGATGACTACACAATGACGGTTAATAATATATATAATGTCAACGGACCTGCGGTCACTGTGGCATTTAAGAAGGACTGGATATTTACTCCTTTCGCTCCGCCTGATGAAGGACTGAGACCAACCGCAACAATAGAGCTTTGGCGTGCAATGGAAGACCCGGAAAAACCCGGTGAGCTTATTGAAGCTTCAAAACTTAAAGTCGGTGAAAAGGAAATCATTTATGGTGCGACAGGTTATGACGGGCGGCAGGTGTTCCTTCCTGCTGACTTATGGCGTGCAGGTGACGTCGGAGTTACACCCGGAGCAGGTATTCCGAGGATTGAATGTGGTGATTTAGAAACACCTGTAAAAAAACTTCTTCAAATAGGCTACAACGGACTCCCTTATGTATACTACCTTGAAGAGCACTTAGACGGTTATGCGTTCACCGGTGGTGGATTTGGTGATAACTTAGGTACGTCAAGAGATGATGGAGAAACCCCTGAGGACACAGCAGAGTTTTACTACGAAGCCACCAACAAATACGACGGTTCAAGCAGTGATGAGAGCCTGAGTACATTTGTCCGCTTACAAGGCACAAAAACATGGGTAAATGACAGCGAAAACAGATTTAACACAAGACCCGCGCTTACTTTTAGAGTGTATCGTGCAATTGAAGGAAAACCGGAAACATTAAGAGAGATAACAAGCTGGCTTAATACATCTGCATCTGCATGGACAAATGCCACAGATGCATCAGATGAATGGACATACACATTTACGGCAAGCAGCACCGATGCCGGAATAACATCGGGAGTTATCGGCGGCAGGTCATTATACCGTTATGCTCTAAACGGCGAGCCGTATGTTTATTATGTCGAAGAAAGTGCAGCAGATGCATTGAGGCACCATTACGAAATGGACATAGGAGCTAACGGCACAAAAATAACTTCAGGTGGTCTTATAGCTATACCTGAAGGCAGCTTAAGAGTAAAAGCAAATGCAAGCGGCAGCGATATGTTGGCTGACTTCAAAAACACGCTGCAAACAGAAGATACTGATGTGAAAAAAGTGTGGAGGAAGAACACAACACCAACACCAACAGAAATTACCCCTGAAGAATACGCACTCATGCTGCCTGATAGTATCACATTTAAGGTTGAATACCACGAAGAAGGTATAGCTGCTATTAATCCGACGTGGTTAGACTTTAGAGATAAAACTCCTACATTGGTAACACTGACAATTAATAAAAGTGAAATAATTGAGCTCTTAGACGGCAGTAGTGATATGTTGGTAGAGTTTATCGACCAATTACCTAAGTATGGTGCCACTGTGCTCATAGAGAGACAGTACCGCCTGATAGAGACACATATAAACGGAGCGGCAATTACCTCAGGAGCTGCTGCAGGGTTTATAGTAACAGGCAATACTGACGGTATTTCTGTCACAAATACTGTTGAACTCATTCCGCTGACAATCAGAAAAATATGGGATGATGATTATAACAGAGATGGTTTCAGACCGCCTTTTGTAGACTTTAAGATTGTAAGAGACGATGTTAGCGACAGAGAGATGAATGTTAGGTTGGCGCATAACACTGATACTAAAGTCGATACAGATCCGGAGGCGGATGAACCCGATATATATGAGTACAGTTGGAATGTTCCGGCATGGCTTGCAACAGGAACAGCAAGTACATATACGGTTGAGGAGTTAGTTGGACAAGATACACCGAGAGGTTTTTATGAATTAGATAGCAATAATAACCCGATAATACCGCCGGAAGAACTTGGTGATAAATCATTTACATTGGGTGAGTCTATTGATAAAGACAAACAATTATATGAGTTTATCAACATGCATCAAAAAATTAGATTTGACCTGCGTGTAAGCAAAAGCTGGGGAACAGGAGTTAACTTAGACAGTACTATTATTGGTGCTTCAATAGGTCTTGGTACTGCCGATGCAAATCTTAACGCTATTCGCCCTGCGTCGGTGCGCGTGAGATTGGAACGCAATACAGGCACTACATCAACTCCTATTTGGACGCCAATGCTCAACGGAACCGGTGGTGATGGTGACGAAGGCAGGCTCAGCAAGTCACAAACGGCAATTCAAACGCTAAATCAGGCAAACAGTTGGAGCCTTAGTCCCGCATGGGAAGATTTAGTTGCAAGGCATAATGGAGGATCTCAACAATACCGTGTTGTCGAAATAAATGCAGCCGGGGATGTAATTACAACCATGCATGGTTATAACATCACAAACTCAAGCACAATAACGTATACGAGTAATCAACCAAAGCAAACAATTAATCCTGCCGCACTGACAAACACACTGAAAACAACATCACTTAAAGTTGATAAAAGCTGGGTTGGTTATGAGGATAATGAATTTGCCAAAACTGCCAATGTAACAGTGCAGTTAATGTACAGGGTGCAAGGTGGCGGTGCGTTTATTGATGCAACAGGCACAAACAGCAGACAGACGTTCGGAGGTCCCGGCTGGACTTATACATTCGCAGGACTACCTACGGAAAATAATGCAGGTACACCATATGAATATACCGTCAGAGAAGTAGCTATCGGCGGTGAGAATTTTACCGGTTCTGCTTATCCTTACAGTTATAATAAAACAGATGGGGTATTCACCGCAGTCGGAGCGCCTACAACTGTCACCAACACCCTTGTGCCCCGTAACGACATAACAGTCACAAAAATGCCGTGGAATGACAGCAACAACCAAGACGACAGAAGACCTGCGACAGTATATGTGCGGCTCATCAGAGACATGGATACACCGGAAGAAATGATATCCGCGAGGGTGCCGCTCAGTGCAACAAATACTGTGCCGTGGACACACACATTCGAAAACCTGCCGAAGTACAGACAAGACGGAACAACACCAAGCACATATCATGTGGTTGAAGAAGCCGTACAGCACTACGAACTGCCGGACTTTAAAGAAAACGAAATAACAAAAAAAGGAACACTTATAACCCGGGTAATAGGCGGAGTATCTACTAATCTGTGGCTTTACGAGCCCGACCGTGCTATTGAGGAATTAAAAGGTGTAGCTGACGTAGCAAATGCCAAGGTGGATATCACAAATAACTACACGCCGCGACTGATGAACCTGAGGGTCACAAAGCAGTGGTCGCCGACAGCAGACCCGCTTGCTGCTCCGGATAACACACGCCCGACCGCGATACAGTTTAGATTATACAGGACAACCAACTCGGGTTTAGTCGGCAATACAGATGAAACAAATATAACCTCGGGAGCAGTTGAATATCTCGGTTTTGAAGATGTATCTGCCTCGTCAACTATTCCGTGGACTACAGCAGCATCTATGTGGAATAACCTTCCGATTATGAAAAACGTGGGTGGAAGTGCTACAGTACCGGGAACGAGTTCTCAGTTTTACTACTTTGTTAAGGAAGTTAACACCGACGGAACTCTCGTCAAAGGACATACTCAGTTATATACCTATGCACTTGACAACACAGGCGGCACAAGCGGCGGCACTGCAGACATCCGCAACAGTATACGCGGAAGTATTGCAGATAACCCGCAAAGAACGCACACGGTAACTCTTGCAAACACACTTGAAACTATAGACTTAAATGTTACAAAAAATTGGGTGGATACTGCAGGGAAGTTTGTTTTGACAGCTGCACAAAAACCTGATGTAACAGTAGAGTTGTATTTCTTCCTCGGAGAAAACCCGCCGACATCAACAACGCAGTGGGCTCCGATGCCGGGCGCAACAGAAGCCTTGTTGACGGCGACGAAGCTGACAGATGGATGGCTTGGTCTGCCGGTCAAAAACAGTTATGGAGTGCCATATCATTATGCCGTGAAAGAAACTAAAATCGGCACTACCGATTTAACCGGTTCAAACTATCCCTACAGTTATGCAAGACAGTCAGAGTTTGTGCTTGCAACCTTGGACACCAATGATGATACATTAAAAGCAACACTCACAAACACACTTCAAACAAGCAGTATTACAATCAGCAAGGATTGGTTTGACAATGACAACCAAGATGGTGTCAGACCAAGTACTGTCACAGTGCGCCTCATAAAAGACATGGGTACGGCATACGAGATAGTTTCCGACCCCGTCACGCTGCCTAACACAACCTCTACGCCATGGTCGTTTACATGGGATAACCTGCCGAAGTATCGACCCGACGGCTCGCCCTGCGAATACCGTGTTGTTGAGATGCCGGTTGGCGTTGACGGCTATACAATTTCATATGGCAGCGGCAGTGGTTTAACATTTACAAATATTCTCGGAGGTGTATACGCCGGTAACGAAGATACTTTGGAAGACCTGTATGTCAGCGGTATCATTAAGATAGACGAAGCTGCAGGCGCAGTAACCGTACGCAACTCCTACACACCAAAAACTATGAATATAGCAGTTACCAAGGATTGGGGATTAGACGATGATCCGCTTGGTACGCCATTTAACACACGTCCGTCGTCGGTTCAGTTTAGGCTTTACAGAACAACCAATCCGGACAGTGTGGGTGATGTAAGCGCCGCAGATGTTGAGTTTGTTGACGGTGCAGGTAAAAATGTATCTGCGTCAACAATTCCTGAAGCATGGACAGCCCTGTGGGAAAACCTGCCGATAATGAAAGAAGGCTCTCAGTATTATTACTTTGTCAAGGAGTTTAACGCAGACAATACAGCGCTCAGCGGATTTGGACAGGAGTATACTTATACACTTGATAATACCGGCGGCACCAGTGCAGGTACGGCAGACCTCCGCAAGAGTCTGCGTGGCAGTATTGAAGACAGTATGCCGAGAACTCATACGGTCACTGTCAAAAATACACTTAATACTACAATCCTGACCGTTACAAAAGTATGGGATGATATTGTAACTGATAATCCGTTTACGGCAGATTTAGCGGATAAACCTGCGGTAGAGCTGCACCTGTACTTCCGCCTTGAAGGAACAACGACAGACCCGGTATGGACGTTAGTTCCAAGTACTATTGCTTCACCGATTACTCTCGATAATAATAACGGCCGGACAGGCACATGGAGCAGCCTGCCGATTGAAAACAGTGACGGAAGCAAGTATCTGTACGCTGTGAAGGAAGTAAAAATCGGCGGCTTGGAAGTCACTGATACATTCTTCCCATACAGCTATTCAAGAGGCGACGAGTATGTAGAAGCTACAGCTGACGGAGATAACCTGAAAGTTGCAATAACAAACACTCTTGAAAGACGCAGCATTACGATAAGCAAAAAATGGGAAGACTTTAACAATCAGGACGGCGTGCGTCCGAACGGTGTGCAGGTTGTGCTCATTAAAGACATGGGCGAGGATTTTGAGATTATTTCAGAGCCTGTAACCCTTTATGCAACAAGCACCTTGCCATGGACGTATACATGGAATAATCTACCGAAGTATCGACCCGACGGCACGCCGAGTGAGTATCGCGTGGTTGAGCTTCCCGCCGGTATTCCAAGCGATTATTCGTTGCAGTATAAAATAAACGGTGGCGATGAAGATGACGGTGAGGAGTACGAGGGTAAATACAGCACACTCGAAGACCTGTATGTCAGCGATATTATTGCCGCACCCGCAAACTCTGTAACGGTAATTAACTCCTACACGCCAAAGACAATGAGCATCACAGCCGAAAAACACTGGGAAGACCAAAATGACCGCTTTGAGATGCAGCCGCTCTCGGCACAACTGCAGCTTTATGTGACGACAAACTCCGATGGTGTAACAGACAAAGAAGCGGTGGGAACTCCCGAAACTGTCGATGCTTCGACCGACTGGGAAGCCACATGGAATGATTTGCCAATCAGAAAAGTTGTGGACGGGGTAAGCACACTGCTGCGTTACACAGTCGAAGAAACCTCCATTCACGGCTACACGGCAGATTACAAATACAACGGCGTTTCGCCTCCGACTTTAACAAGCCTGAGCGGTAATATAGCAACTCCCGATTTGCCGCAGAAAGTGGATGTCACAAACAATTTAGATACCGTCGATGTCACGGTGAACAAAGTCTGGGAAGACTACCACAATTCTTATGCAGTCAGACCGGAAACCCTGATATTTGCCCTTCAAAAAAGAATTGACGGCGGCACATGGGCACAAGCGACAGATATTAACGGTGATATAATACATGAAATGACAGTGACATCAGCAGAGTCTCAAGGTTACATATTTACAAACCTGCCGAAGTTTGACACAAATGGTGACGAGTGGCAGTACAGAGTGCTTGAGATTGCCGCCTTGGACGGTACCACAGAAAGAGATTTTACCTCATCAAACGGTGGCACAGCAGGCTTTATCGGTGACAAGCAAAGAACGCATTATGAATATTCTACTGAAGTCCTCGGATATGAAACAACGATAACAAACGAGCTTGTTGTTGAAACGATTTCAATTTCCGGTACAAAATATTGGATAGACCACAACAACGCATACGGCTTAAGACCGGATGATGTGGAGTTCAAGGTCTACTATCGCGATGCGGAAACCGACGATTGGGCACCTGTAGATGAAAGCTTGTACACTTTAGAATGGACAAACAAGAACGGCAAAGATGCTCAGGGTAATGACTTCTGGACATACGAAATTACGGGACCGGGACTTACAAAGTTTGTGCCGAACAAACTGCCGCTAACACTGCGTCAATATTGTATACAGGAGATTGCGCCGCCGTTTTACGGAGTTGTGGTCGACAGTCCCAAACCCTCGGGAGATGCACCCGCAAACAGCTCTATAGGTGAAAGACGCTCTGCTCCCGACCATCACATCTATGATGCGGACTTCGAAAACTGGCTGCCGTATGAGATAACTTCACTTTGGGTATATAAGGACTCAGACTGGCTGCCCAAAGCGGACAGTAAGTTCATTTTTGAGGTATACCTGTCAGACAAGCCGATTGACGAAGACAATCCCGGCACGCTCTATAAAGGGCATGTTTACCACGTGTTTGGCGGAAAGTTTGAAGACTATGACAAGCTGACGGACGAGGATAAGAAAGACGCATTTACGGAAAAAATGACAGATGACGGACTTATCGAAATCGGGCGCAAACAGAGCTTTATGCTCGTGCTGCCGCAAGGTGTATACTTCAATGTTGTAGAGGTTGACGAGTTTAACGACTTTGAAATCGACAAGCAAAAAACCTTTGGAACAAGCGGGAGAACAAACCCCACAGACGAGCCTTCTTTGACCGAGATTTATAACGTACTGCTCAGAGAGGTTTCAATAATCAACATCACGGACAACGAAGGTCAAAGTCCGACAAATCCCGGCAACCTCACTAATGCCGGAGGTTTGGTAAGGGTCGAGCTTGGTTTCGGGCAAATGCAATGGGATGATGATGTTGAAAAGCGCGATGCTCTGTCTGTTGTGTGGGAGCCCGACGAGGAGTTCTTCTGGGTGCTTGGCGACTTCTTTATCATTGAGTATTTGGACTTTGGCAGCACTGATTGGAACACTGTTGTTGTTAATAACTATCTTGACGATGACGGAGAGCTAAAGGCTCTTGAAGACTGCGATGCTGATTATCCTGATCTTCTGCAAAGATTTCTTGATGCCGGAGCAAAGCTGGAGTTTACAACAGACGGGTCGGTAAGGCTTGTGCTCAGCGAAGAAGTTGAGGATATGCCGCGTGCTGTCAACATATATGTGCAGTTTCTTCCGACGATTGCCGTTAATAACGTGACCGAAGGCAATCAGGGTGGACAGGTTGTTGTAAGCTGCGATAGCACGGGCGGAAACATGAACAACAATGCAGACGGCGTGCCGGATTTGGGCGGAAAACCGTACAAAAAAGCGAAAAAGGTTTACGGGAAGCCTGATGAGGGTTGGAAGGTTGACTGGAGCTATATCGTTATCCGTAACTTAAATGACTTGGACGGCGAGTATGGGTATGCAATGGTAGAAGTCGGTGAAGACGGCTACTTTGAGACAACTCTCAATACCAAGATTGCGGGTAAAGATGAAGTTGTGGTGAAGAAGGGTTGGGTCACTGAGGGAAGTATTTGGGTGGAAATTGAAGAACTTCCTGTTTCGTTGCAAATAGACCTGCGCTTTATTCCCGATGACTCGGACGACCCGGGCGACCCGGGAGACTCGGGCGACTCGGGCGACTCGGGCGACACAAAAGACCCCGACGACCCGGATGACCCGGGCGGCTCGACAGACCCGGACGACCCCGATGACCCCGATGGTCCGAAAGACCCCGACGGCTCAAAGGGTACAGATGACAAAGGCGGCACATTGCCGAAAACCGGACTTGTGTCGATAATCGAGACACTCGTAATCGGGCTGATAACCTCGCTCGCCGCCACCGCCACCGTAGCGCTCGTAATCCGCCGCCAACGCGCGAAGTATAAGTAAAATAATGACAAGATGACAAGGGGACGGGGGTTTGTCATACTCCTGTCCCTAATTTGTTGCATTGACAATAGTCAAGAGGTATTGTATCATCAAACTACTATTATTTTTGGAGTGTTTGCTATGATTTTGTATCACGGAAGCACTATGGCTGTTGATAAACCCCGATTAATAATGCCGAACCGCACTCTTGATTTTGGAATTGGATTTTACACCACAGAGAACTACGCACAAGCTGTTGAGTTCGCTGATGTTGTTATGAAACGGCGCAAGCAAAATATGCAATATGTCAGTGCCTATGATTTTGATATGGATAAAGCAATGGCGGAACTGGAAATATTGCATTTCAACGAACCAAATGAAGATTGGTTTGATTTTGTCTGTCAAAACCGAAAAGATACATATACAGGTAAGGCATATGATGTGGCGGTTGGAGCTGTAGCTAACGATAAAGTGTATGCAACAATCGGACTGTACGAAAGCGGTATTCTATCAAAGGAGCAGGCAATTAAGTCCTTTAAGATAAATCCCTTGTTCGACCAAATTGTTCTTAAAACACAGGCTGCATTAAATCTGCTGATTTTTAGAGAAGCCTTTGACCCGAGGGAGGCTTCAAAATGAACCAAAATCAACTGCCGGCATTTCTTGCTGTTCTTGTGCCTCGAATATTGTCGCAGCTTATTGAAAACAAAAACATTACGGAACATGAAGCTATACAGGTTCTATATAATTCTCAATTATATGCAACTTTAGAGCAGGAGGAGGCAAAGCTGTGGCACTTGAGTGCACAGACCCTCTATGCGATGCTGGACGAGGAATTATCAACAGGCGTCATAACATATCCGGAGGAGCAGTGATATGAGCAAAGAGTCGGAGTTTTTGGTCTATTGCATGGAAATTGTAAAGCGTGCACGGGGATTGTCCGGTGCAGGGGTATATGAAATCTTTAACAAGTATGATTTATTTAAGTTTGTAACCGATTTTTTTGAGTTACTTCATGTTCATGGTGAAAGTTACATTTTAGAAGACATAAATGCGCGTATAACAGAACTATCCAACTAAGGAGCGAAGCAATGATTGCTGTACTTAAACCAAACGCTACCAAGGAGCAAATCGAAAAACTCACCAAATGGCTCGAAGACCGCGGGCTTAAGGTAAACCTGTCGCAAGGTGAGTTTTATACAATACTCGGGCTTATCGGCGACGTGAGCAAGGTTGACACCGATTTGCTCGAAGGTCTCGATATGGTCGACTCGGTCAAACGTATCAGCGAGCCGTTTAAGGCTGCAAACCGCAAGTTTCACCCCGACGACACTGTGATTGAAGTCGGCACTCCGACTGCAGGGATAAAAATCGGCGGTTCAAATTTTCACATCATAGCAGGACCATGCTCGGTGGAGTCCCCCGAGCAAATACTCGATATTGCAAAAAGCGTAAAAGCCGCAGGTGCAACAATACTTCGCGGCGGAGCGTTTAAGCCGCGCACATCACCATACGATTTTCAAGGGATGCGTTCCGACGGCTTGGAACTGCTGCTCGAGGCAAAAAAGCAGACAGGTATGCCTATCATAACCGAAATCATGAATGTGACGCATCTGCCGCTCTTTGAAAACGTGGACATCATTCAGGTCGGTGCGCGTAACATGCAAAACTTCGAGCTTCTAAAAGAACTCGGAACGATAAAAACTCCCGTGCTTCTCAAGCGCGGTCTTGCAAACACGTTACAAGAGCTGCTCATGAGCGCCGAATACATCATGGCGGGCGGTAATCACAACGTGATACTTTGTGAGCGTGGTATTCGCACGTTTGAAACATATACACGAAACACTCTCGACCTTTCGGCAATCCCCGTGCTTGCAGAACTGACGCATTTACCCGTCATCGTTGACCCGAGCCACGCCTCGGGTATGGCGCGTCTTGTCGAGCCGATGTCACTGGCGGCTGTCGCTGCAGGTGCACACGGACTCATGATAGAGGTGCACAATGACCCGCCAAACGCACGTTGCGACGGCGCGCAATCGCTGACGCCCGAGCAGTTTGCCGAAACGGTGACAAAAGTGAACAAGATACGCAAGGCGGTAGAAGCATGACCATTGGTATCGTCGGGTTAGGTTTAATCGGATAATATTTATATTGCAAAATATAACGAAAAGTGTTAGAACTTGCAATATTAACAAAAAACGAGCATCTCATCTACAAGTATGAGGTGCTCTACTTGTGCTGTTTACACCGCAAGTGAAATGTAGAAAAAATCAACATATTGCAGGTTATTTTCTACCTTTCAAACGATTATAGACAGCCTCATTTTATTGTGCTACGCTATTTGTAGTTGGTACTCACTGAATACCTCTTGACAATACGTGCAAATACGTATATAATACAAATGCTCTAAGGAGTTCCAAAATGCCAATGCTACCGAAAGAAATGATTAAACATCTCGAAACTAACGGGTTTATTTTTGTTAAATCAAACGGTTCGCACAGAAAGTTCTTTAATCCGACTACCGGAAAGACAACTGTAATACCATACCATAATAAGCAGCTTAAACCCGGCACGGAAAAAGCGATATTAAAACAAGCCGGGTTAGAGAAGCTTCGGTGAAAGGGAGTATTAACGTGGCAAAGTATTATTATCCGGCTATTTTTACAGAAGAAGAATTCGGTTACTCTATACGGTTTCCGGACCTTGACGGGTGTTTTACAGAGGGTGAAACACTTGATGAGGCGTATAAAATGGCTGTTGATGCCATTGGGCTATATTTACAGCAGCAGGACGGCAAGTTCAGTTTTCCGATTGGCAGCAACCCAAAACAGATCGAAGCAGATGATAATGAGTTTATTGCATTAATTGAGTTTGACGAAATGGAATACCTTAAAAAGCACGAAAAAAAATCAGTTAAAAAGACTCTTACAATACCCTCATGGTTAAACAGTCAGGCGGAAAATGCGAATGCTCCGTTTTCGCGAATACTTCAAGAGGGCTTGATTGAGTTTCTTGGTGTTAGAAGATAAAGAGGTAAAATCATCATGACCATAGGTATCGTCGGGTTAGGTTTAATCGGTGGGTCGCTCGCAAAGGCTTTTGCAGGTGACGAAACTGCAAAGCATACAATCTACGGCTTTGACACGGACGAAGCCATGCTCAGTTTTGCAGAGCTTACAGGTGCAATAAACGGTAAACTCAGCGAGGACACTCTCGCAAATTGCGAAGCTGTCTTTATTGCCATCAATCCCGGCAATGCGGTTGATTGGCTTCGCGAAAACGCGTCGAAAATCGCCAAGGACACACTTGTTATCGACTGCTGCGGTGTCAAGCAATCCGTTTGCGCGCAGTGTTTTCCGCTTGCCGAAAAATACGGCTTTGTCTTTGTCGGCGGTCACCCCATGGCAGGCAGCCACAAGGCAGGCTTCAAAAACAGCAGAGCGGATTTGTTTGCAGGAGCATACATGATACTCGTGCCGCCTGTTTACGACGACCCTGTTTTGTTCGGCAGACTTGAAGAAACGCTGAAACCACTCGGTTTCGGACACTTGACCGTGACAACAGCGGAAAAACACGATGAAATGATTGCGTTTAGTTCGCAAATGGCGCATGTCGTTTCAAACGCTTACATAAAAAGCCCGACGGCACTCGGACACAAGGGCTACTCGGCAGGGAGCTACAGGGACTTGACCCGTGTGGCACGGCTTAACGCGGACATGTGGGGCGAGTTGTTTATGGATAACAGCGATTATCTCATAGATGAGCTTGACGGTTTTATAAAGTCGGTATCCGAATACCGAAATGCACTGGCAAACAAAGACAAAGAGGAATTAGTAAGACTGCTCGAGGAAGGCAGCCGCCTAAAAGGTGAAGTGGACGCGGAGTGAAAAGTGAATGGAAAAAGTTACTGTCAAAGCTTCAAAAACCTATGATGTAATTATCGGCACGGGCTTTTTTGACGATGCCGGGTCTATGATACGAAAAACAGTCGGCGGACAGGTGGCAGCAATTATTTCTGACGATACGGTTTTTGAGCTGTATGGTAAACGCTTAATAAACAGCCTTGAAAATAGCGGATACAGGGTTGTAAAGCACGTGTTTACAAAGGGTGAAGTCTCAAAAAACACCGAAACATATCTTTCGATTGTAGAGTTTCTTGCAGCTGAAAAACTGACCCGCAGCGATGTGGTGATTGCACTCGGCGGTGGTGTGCCCGGCGACATAGCAGGCTTTGCAGCGGCAAGCTATATGCGTGGAGTTCATTTTGTTCAAATACCGACAAGTCTGCTGGCAATGGTGGACTCGTCTGTCGGAGGCAAAACAGGAGTGAACCTCACCGCGGGTAAAAACCTGCTCGGTGCGTTCTATCAGCCCGACTTGGTGCTGTGTGATGTTTCCCTGCTGTCAACGCTGCCGCAGGAGGTCTTTGCAGACGGCATGGCAGAAGTAATAAAGTACGGCATGATTAGAGATAAAACACTACTTGAAGTGTTAGGGGACTGCTCCCTTGTTGCGTTATCTGACATCATATCCCGCTGTATTGAAATAAAGCGCGACATCGTAGCAGAAGATGAGTTTGAACAAAGCACCCGAAAGCTGCTAAACTTCGGGCACACGGTCGGACATGCGATTGAAAAACTCAGCAATTACGAGATTTCGCACGGCGCGGCTGTTGCAATAGGAATGGCAGTTGAAACCCGTGCGGCAGTGAGTATGGGGCTTTGTGACGAGAGTTGCTTGGACGAACTTATAGAAACTCTACAAAAGCATAAACTACCAACAAGTTTAGCCGACTTACCGGACAAAACGAAGTACAACGCAAAAAACCTCGCCGAAGTTTGCCTGTCTGACAAAAAACGTGATGGCGACAGTATAACTATGGTATTTCCCGAAAAACCCGGCAGTTGTATATTGAAAGAAATTCCGGTTGGAGAGCTGGAAGATATTATTGCTTTAGAATTGTAGCATCCGAGCGATGTAAATTTCATTTCTGAGCGGAGCATGGATGCGGAGCGACCGCATGTGGAACGCATGGATGACGTTCTCATGCGAGAGAAATGAATTTACATTGCGAGGTTAGAGGTTAAGAAATTAATTAATGAACATTAAAATCACAAAACCTATACAAGGCGGAAAAATAAAAGCAATCGCCTCAAAATCCGAAGCACACAGGCTTCTTATTTGTGCGGCACTTGCAGAGAATGAGTCATTTATCGGCTGCAGTGAAAGCTCGGAAGATATAGAAGCAACGATACGCTGCCTGACCGCACTCGGTGCTGTGATAACCGCTGAAAACGACGGATTTTCTGTCACTCCGATAGAGCGAGCAACTCTTAAAAGCGCCGAGAGTGAAGAAAAAACGTACACACTCGACGTCGGTGAGAGCGGAGCAACGCTGCGTTTTCTGCTCCCTGTCTGCGGAGCGCTCGGTATAAAAGCAGACTTTGTAATGGGAGGACGTTTGCCCGAACGCCCGCTGTCCCCGCTTTATGAAATAATGTCTTCAAACGGCTGTATGCTTACAAAGCAGGGAACATCACCGCTTACATGCAAGGGTCAGCTCGAAGCTGCTGAGTATACACTTTCGGGCAACATTTCGTCGCAGTATATCAGCGGACTATTGCTTGCGCTGCCGCTGCTCAAAGGCGACAGTACAATACGCATACAAGGCACTTTGGAGTCGCGTCCGTATGTTGATATGACACTTGAAGCACAGAGCCTGTTTGGCACGAAAATATATGAAGATGAGGCAAATGTTTTCCGCATACCGGGTGGACAAAATACTCACCCGTCGGGTGAGTTGCAGGTCGGCGGCGACTGGTCAAATGCAGCGTTTTGGCTTTCGGCAGGTGCTATCGGAAAGAAAGCAATAACATGCACAGGGCTTGACCTAAACTCAAAACAAGGTGACAAAGAAGTCATTGAACTGCTCAAATGCTTCGGAGCGGGCGTGATTTGCAAGGCTGATAGTGTAACCGTAACACCGAACGCACTGCATGGCACTCTGATAAACGCGGAAAATATACCCGATTTAGTACCCGTGCTCGCGGCGGTAGCATCGGTTGCCAAAGGGCAAACAATCATAAGAAACGCAGGTCGCCTGCGGATGAAAGAAAGCGACAGGCTGCAAACAGTAGAGGCACTGCTCAAAGGCTTGGGAGCGGATATCACGCAAACCGATGACGGCTTTATCATACAAGGCGTTGCAACCCTCACGGGAGGCGAGGTCAACTCATTCGGCGACCACCGCATAGCCATGACAGCAGCAGTTATATCAACCGTTTGCACCGAACCTGTTATAATAAAAGGCGCAGACGCAGTGAATAAGTCATACCCGGGATTTTTTGAAGACTTCAAAACCCTTGGCGGCGAGTATGATACACGGATGTCACCCTGACACTTAAATTATATCAAAATTTTGAGAAAAAAGTTCAAAAAACACTTGACCTTCGAGTTACTCGAAGGTCTATGCTTATGGTGACATGGAATGAAAAAAGTTGACAAGTGTGTATTGAGTGTGTATAATTACATTAAGTACGGAGGCGCGGCTCATGAAACGAAAAGACCTTGTAAAGCTACTTGAGCAAAATGGTTGGTGGTATAAACGAGCAGGAGGTAATCATGATATTTTTACAAACGGCAAGGACTGTGAGCCTATATCGCGCCAAAAAGAGATAAAAGAACCTGTAGCACAAAACATAATAAAAAGACGAGGACTGAAGTAAAGTGCAAGAAAACTTTGCAAGTACGGAGGATATATAATGAAAACTGCATTTCCGGTAAAATTCACTAAAGCCGACAAAGGGTATACTGTTCATGTTCCGGACTTTGAAATTGATACCGGGGGGGATGATTTAACGGAAGCTATTGAAATGGCACGTGATGCCATTGGCATAGTGGGTATTGATATGGAAGACGATGGCAAAAAGATACCAAGACCGTCATCAATGAAAGATATTACATGCAATGCCGATGAGTTTGTTTCAATGGTTGATATTGATTTTTATGAATACCGCAGAGCAAACGAGCAAAAAACAGTACGCCG
>WQXY01000014.1 GCA_009781515.1 Oscillospiraceae bacterium | reverse complement strand
ACGGTTATGACTCTCACGAAGGATTTACCCGCAGTTTTAAAGCATATATGGGAATTTCACCAAAGGAGTATCGTAAATACAACCTCACATCAATCTCCCAAAATAAAATTAAGGAGAAAACAATAATGAGTTATTCAAAAACAACAGATGAAATTGTAAAAGGTCTAAATAGTTTTGTCGCACAAGCAAAAGAGACAGCAAGCCATGTTAGAAAGGCAGGAACTCCTTTCTGGGATGCAATTGCATTGAAAACCGATAAACTTGCTGATATGGTAGGCTCTGTACTATCTAATATAACAAGCATTGCAGATAATCCTGACGAAATAACAAACCGCTTTTCAATATTAGGAATTATTGAAGATGCCGCTTTTGAATCAAATATATTAGCTTGTGGTGTCAGTATGACAGTCGCACGATCAAATCCCGAGCATAAAGCGATTCAGGAACCGATTCGTTTGGAGTATATCAAGTTGGCAGGCGTATTAAATGAAAATGCTGGCAGGACCTTACAATTTCTCAATGAACTCACAACTCTTATAATTGAAGATATGCGAAAGTCATCAATAGAAAAAATCAATGAAATAAAAAATAATGGGCAAAACATAATCGACAGTATCGATGGTTACGACTATATAAAAAACGAAATAACAGCCTTGGTTAAAGGGATTGAAGATAAACCTATTGATGAAGTTTCGGCACTATTTCTTGATGATTGTTTGTTTAAGTTAAACATCATCATATTCGCTGCCGAAGTTGATGAAATGCGACAAGGCGGTGAAATACCGGGATTTAAGAATTTAACAGTTCTCAAAGACAGCCTGTCGGATGCAATTTCTTTTTTTGATACATTAGTAAAGCCGGAGAGCGGACAGAACATGGAACACACAGCGGACAAGCAGTTGGAAGATTATGCATTTATGTGTAATATACTATCATTCTTTTTAAGAGGTGAGCTTGATGGACATAAGCTTGGTTCCGTTATTGACGAAACGCAAAAAATATCATTTAACGAAATTTGTAACAGCTTGGACAGTGTTATGAATCGTTTGAATAATTCTACAGATACATCAAATATCAAAGAAATCGCAAATAGATTATATGGGGTAAAAGCAGATTTAATAACCCAGGCAGATATATTAGGAGATAAGGGAGGCGTAATCGAGTACTTGTCTTTTGAAATAGGCAATGTAGCAGAAAGAGTAGACGGCATAGTATAAGCAAACTACCACCCCGGCGCTGCGCGCCACCCCTCATTGACACGGAGATGACACATATTGCTGTTAATATGAAAATTGCGAAATATACAACATATTAAAGGAGAAACAACATATGAAAAAGAGATATACTATTATCGTTATTGCATTGGTGCTGATTTTTGCACTTGCCGCTTGCGGTCAGAGTGAGTCGCTTTCAACAAAAGCAGGTGTTCTGCTTGAAGCATCAAATTTCTCGATTAACATTCAAGCCCCGGACGGCACCACATACACATTTGGAGTTGATGATAAGACTGTCATTCAAGGCTCGGAAAACCTCGGTGACACTTTGGAAGTGAGCTTTCTCGGCGATTTTACATCAGGCATAACCGCAGCTTCGATAAAAACAATATCGCAGGCAGAAACAACTGCAGTTCATGATGACGGCACACCCGCCAAAGGCACAACAGACCAGCAGGGTGCACCGCAACCCGCTCATCCCCCTGCAAGCGGCGAGAAAATGACATTTTTTGCAGGAATTGTCACAGAGTTTTCTTCAACTTCAATATCTGTTTATTTTCAAGACGGGAATACATACACATTAAAAATCGACCCGAATGCCATAATCGACCCGGGCATTACGGAGCATTGTAAAGTACGCGTTTTCCATACAGGCACTCTGAAAAGCGGAATAGTTACAAAAGAAATCAACTTGGTTGAAGGACCGCCGCCTGCGCTCAATACAGGCAACACGGGCCCCGGCTAATAGATTAAACACAGTATTTGCAATAGTTTGAGGTTGAGTCTCATTTTGGGACTCAACCTCTTTTTGTGTGGTTATATAGTTTAATATATTATCGCTTGCTGAATTGCGGGGCGCGGCGTGCAGCCTTGAGACCGTACTTTTTACGTTCTTTCATACGTGAGTCACGTGTCAAGAAGCCTGCGGCTTTGAGCGCGGGTCTGTAGTTTTCGTCAACTAAAATGAGTGCACGTGCAATGCCGTGGCGGATTGCACCGGCTTGTCCTGTGACACCGCCGCCTTTGACGGTTGCATTGATGTCAACCTTGCTGACCATATCGGTTGCACTGAGCGGCTGACGTACAATGTACTTGAGTGTTTCAAGACCGAAATATTCGTCGATATCACGACCGTTTATTGTGATAGCGCCTGTTCCGCCGGGGAACAAATGAACGCGTGCAACAGAGGACTTTCTTCTACCTGTGCCGTAGAGATACGGCTTCTTACTTGTATACATTATTTGCCACCTCCATTACCTGCTGCCCAAACTTCGGGTTTTTGTGCTTCATGCCTGTGCTCGGCATTCGGGAAAACACGCAAACGCTTAAGAGCACCGCGGTCACGTGTGTTTTTGGACATCATGCCTTTAACGGCCTGCGACATCGCAAATTCCGGGCGTGTTTCCATAATACGTTTATAGCTTGTTTCCTTGAGACCGCCAACCCAACCGCTGTGACGGCGGTAGAATTTCTGCTCAAGCTTGTTGCCTGTGAGAACAGCGTCGGCACAGTTGATGACTATGACGAAATCGCCGCAATCGACGTTTGGTGTGTAGTCGACCTTATGCTTTCCGCGAAGTAAATCTGCTGCTTGTGTTGCCGTACGTCCGAGGGGTGTGCCGGCAGCATCAAGGATGTACCATTTTCTGGTAACTGTTTCCTTTTTTGCAAGAGTTGTTGACATTACTGTATTCCTTCCTTTTTGACAAAACCACTAAATAGGTTATAATTAGTGCAACAATAGAGTGCCTGACTGTTATACCATAGCAAAAACCATGTGTCAACACATCTTTTTAAGAAAACTTATACTACGCCGTGCAATCTCGCGATATCTCGCATATGCTCGCGATAGCTCCCGAATACTCAATATCGAAATCAAAAATATGACAGGAAAATATTTATGGAAAACAAAGTTTTTGTAGCAAAATGTGACGATTATGAAAAGTGTGCCGAAGCTGTAGACAGGGTGCTTGACGCATTTGGCGGAGCTAAAGCTCTGCTCGGCAACGGCAAAACGGTGCTCGTAAAGCCAAATCTGCTTATGCCGAAAAAACCGGAGGATGCAACAACTACGCACCCTGCGGTTGTCGAAGCGGTGTGCGCTGCATTTGTCAAAGTCGGTGCCGATGTATCAATAATAGACTCAACGGGCGGACCTCACACAAAGTTTGTATTAAAACTGTTATACGGGAAAACAGGAATGAGGGAAGCGGCAGAAAATTCGGGTGCAAAGCTGAGTTTTAACACAAAGAGCAAAAAAGTGACATATCCCGAGGGGCGGATTGTACAAAAGTTTGATATTTTAGCACCCGTGCTTGACGCGGATTTGGTCATTTCTCTTGCAAAAGTGAAAACTCATAGCTTTATGTCGATGACAGGAGCAGTAAAAAACCTGTTTGGCTGCATACCGGGAATGGGCAAACCGAATTTCCACAGAAAGTTTCCGAAGCGTGAAGACTTTGCGGGGATGTTAGTTGATATCTGTGCACGTGTAAACCCCGGTTTTTGTATACTTGACGGTGTGTACGGCATGGAAGGTCCGGGACCGGCAGGCGGCGACCCTAAGCTTTTGGGTGCGATTTTCGGCGGGATATCCCCGTATGCCGTCGATTTGGCACAGTGCCATTTAATGGGTCTTCGTACCGACAGCGTATATACCCTCACAGAAGCACAGGCACGGGGCTTTGCAACCACCGACCCCTCGACGCTTACATGGCTCGGTGACGACCCCGAGCCGCTTCGCAAAAGCTTTAAGCCTGCGGTTAAGCACAAGGGTGACGCTGTTCCGCAGATAATGGATAACTGCATCGGCTGCGGTGATTGTGCCCGCATTTGCCCGATGAAATGTATTAAAATGGAAAACAATCTCGCAGTCATTAAAGAGCGAGATTGTATAAGATGTTACTGCTGTCACGAGTTTTGCCCAATAAAAGCGATTGAGTTGTAGACTATCTACTTTTTTTGCATTTGTGAGTATTCGTTAAATGAGCAACAAGCATTGATAGTGCAGCAATACCTAAACCTGCAGCCGAAGTGATACCAATGATTGCTAAGCTTTCCACAACCCATATGAAAAACACACTTGCACACAAAGCGCACAATGCAATAATCCGTACTATACGACGCATTTTATGGCGTTGATTTTCGCTCATTGGAACATTTTCATTTGGAATGGGTGCGAGCAAAAATACAACAATTACAGATGAAACACAAATAATGGTAGCCACGAATATACTAATCATAGGTATTATATGAACAACAATCCACCAGCCGATATACATAATAAGAAAACATCTAAGATGTGTTTTTGCATGGTATCCTCCACCAAAAGCTTGGAATGGAACTAATATTATTATTAAGATGATGCTTTCAAACATATATCCATATAAAACTGCTGTTGTTAAAATGGCAATAAGATTTAGTATGGAGTAAAGCAGCAATTCCAAGCCATAAACATAAATATCAACGTCAGATTTATCAATAACACCCAAATTGCTCCAGTTGTTGGCAATTCGATTTATTAAAGCGGACATAATTATTTAACCTCGCTTTTAGGTATTAAGGGGATCAATATATGAGTTTCAAATACACCATCAGCATATTCGCGCAAAACTTGACCCTCATACTTATCTACTATAGAATCTAAGTATTGAATGCCAAAACCATGAAAACGTTCATCTTTGTCAGTAATAAATCGGGTTCCTTTCTTTTTTATCTGACCTTCATAACTGTTTACAACAGAAATCACAAGATTTTTACCTTTTGCAAGTAAACTAAACGATATAAACTTCTTTCTTTTATCATCATTTATGCGGATACATGCTTCTGTTGCATTATCGAGCAAATTCCCGGCAATGGCGCACATATCGTTATCATCAATATGATTATCTTTGGGGTATATGGCATGGATACTAACATCAATCCCCAATGAATCGGCATACCACAATTTGGAACTTACAACAGCATCCAATACGAGGTTTCCGGTTTGAAGAGTTATAGTATCCTGCATAGCTATGTTGCTGATTGTGCTGATATATTCAAGCGTTTTCTTGCTATCTCCACTTTCTACAAGAGATTTAAGAGCAATTATATTATTATTATATTCGTGCCGCCACTTGCGGATATCGGCATGAATAGTATCAAGTTCTTTATAGTGTGCGGACTCCAATTCTAAACGCTGCAATTTGGTAGAAAGCTCTATATTGCTTGATTCCTCGCGCATAAACATTTCATATAAAATGAAAACTGAAATAAGTAGAAGTAATAATCCTGTGGATAACCAAACCAATGTATTATTTAGCTCGGTATCGAATTCGTTTATGCCTGTAAAAATGAGAAATAAGCATGATAATATCAGAACAACAAGCAAAGATGATAAGAGCGTGGATGTTTTTTTTATACTTTTAATATTGAATCTTTTTGATGAAAACACATAGAACAATATAACTTGCAATGACTTGATAAATATAAGTGCAAGCAAACGTGAGGTGTCTTGATATTGTAATGTGTGTGAAATAGTTACATCTGTTAATAAAGATGCTACTCCTGCGCCAACCAATGAACTACCTAAAGTTAGCGCGATAGCAAGTAGGAAATTTAATAATTTTTGAATAATACTGCCAAGCTTAAAGATGAAGATGTAAGCAGAGTAAATAACAAGAATGCCTACATCATAAAGAGAGTTTAATGATAAAAAATAAACAAAAACTCCCCACGCAGAAGCTGATAACCATAATAATATCGGCATAAATGTTACATTATATTTAGAGTTAAAACGACGATGGAAGAAAAATGTATACGAAAAATTTTCAACCATAATAGTAAAAATTCCAATAACAAACCACTGGGTCGTCATGCTAATCACCGTCCTATATTTAACCTAATAAAAGCTTCGTTTACTTGCTTCGAATTATTCCTGCTAATTGGTAGATTGCTACCATTCAATAAAAGCGATTTTTTATAAACGCAGTCTACTTTTAGCATGTTTATTATATACGAACGATGTATACGTATAAAGTAACTTGGTAAAATATCGATCAGCTCATTCAAGGTCATGCGTTTGCTAAATATTTTTGAGGTTGTATGGATATCAACGATGTGTGATTGTATTGAAAAATATAAAATATCACCAAATGGGAGCTTTACTTTTCCTAAGTCGTCGCTTACAAGTAAAACAGCATCCTGATTTGACCTGCAGAGCATATATGCTTTGTCTAATATTGGAATTAGCCTTGTTGGTGATACAGGTTTTATAAGATAATGCATGGCATTAACATCATAACCGATCAGTGCGTATTGTGCAAAGCTTGTGATGAACACAATCGGTAACCTTTCATCAGTTTTTCTGATATACTTTGCAAGTTCAATACCTGTTACAGTTTTCAGTTGGATATCTAAAAAAGCCAAGTCAAATGAGGAGTCCTGCCATATCATGAGGAAAGCCTCAGCACTTGGATATACAGATGTCACTACGTTGATGTTTTTTGAAGATGCCCAGTCGGAAATAATAACGTCCAAGTGGTTTTGCATTTTCTCGTCATCTTCACATATTGCTATATTCATATATACCTCGATTTTATTTTATACTCAATAATACAATGCAGCCTGTGGAATATCAATGCAAATATCCACAGGCTGTTTGTGACTATTCATTTTGAAAGTTTTTTTGGAACTTTTGGCTGATGCCAACCAAAAGAACTAGGGAGTCCTGCACCGTTTTCCGCAGTTTTATATATTATTTTTGCGAGAACCTTTTGTATTCTATTTTTTGGTTTTCTCATTGCATGTTCCTCCTTTCGTTTTGTACATTTAATATAGTAAATAGAAATAAGAAAAGGTGAAAATTGACGCAAAAGGGTTAAAATATGACGTGAGCGGCAAAGACGTGCCACTCGTGTCATAGTTGCCACCAATTGCGTCAAAGAAAGTACAAAGAATTTATTTTATTATACTATATATTAAAGAGTTATTATAGCTCTTGAAAAGTTGAACTGTCGGCTAATTAAGAAAGGATATTACATGAAGAAAGTAAAAATAATTGTATCTATAGCACTCACTATTGCTGTAATACTCACTATTGGATTATCTGCAATAGCAAGCTCATGGTCCGTGAGAAACATAGCGCTAAATAACCGAGGGTTTAATCTTTATGCACGTGCAGAAACAAATTCAGGATCTAGAATAGGCTATTATGGTATAAGAACATTTGACGGACATACATTTATTGGAACACAAAATGTAAGAAGCTTAGCACATCACTTTGATGCGAGCGTGACAGGACCTTCAGGAACTCGCATGGTTAGAGATGTTGCAAACGTTGATACATCATGGGGTGCTTGGCAAAATTCTTCAACAGTTAGAGCGTTTAGAGCCCAATATGGTATAAATCTATCCTACACACGTGATTCAGACATATTAGTATTTCCATAATTATTATTTGGTTGTTTAAGAAAACATGCCGGCAGTTCAAGAAACAGTTTTTGCATTTATACATTACTGCATAGTAATATCACATCACAATAGGGAGAAATGAATGAGAAAGCTTTTATTGATATTTATCTTACCAGTGTCAATATGTCTGCTTATGGCTTGCAAACATGCCAGTTATAATACAGATGGTGACTTTTTTGTTACGGCATACGATGAATTTATTCAAGGGAACTTAAATAACGGTGGGTTCGTTGTTGAAACACCAAGTCATATTTATTTATGTTATCCCAGACCATATAGAATTAACAAAGAAACTGGTAATGCAGAACTCTTGTGTACTGTTCCAACTTGTATACATAACGGCAGTTGCATATCATCAGATAGGATTATGCAGCTTCAGGCTGATGGAGAAAGAATTTTTGGTCGTCTCAACATTGAATCAAATAGGGAAATCAATTTCATTGTGGAAGTAAAAGAAAGTGATTATGAAATTCTATACCAAGCGACAGAACACATCCACGTACCAAAGATAATTAACGGGAAGTTATATGTGTTTTCGCAAAAAAATGGAGTAAGTGAATACGCGATTGTTGATGTAACCACAAAAGAGATTGTTGAGCGTTTTCTTATAGATTTACATGAAGAAGAAAAAATTCAAACTGCATTAAATATGTTTTTTACAAACAATACTATTTATCATTCTAACTTGCTAAATGAGTTAATACAAATAGATATAGAAACCGGAAATGTTTCGCTTATTGCAAGTAATATTATCAAACCACAGCAGTCTGCTGGTAGTATATTTTTTATGCGTGCTGTAGATGACAATGATATGAATAGAGGATTGTTTAGAATGAACATGGATGGTAGTGGAATTGCTTTAGTGAATAATAATGTATCTTCGTTTAATATATTCAATGATACTATTTATTACACACCTACAAGTTTTCCCCGTACACTACACGCAATGTCCTTATTAGGGGAAAATCCTCGCGAAATACTGGATATGGAAGTAGAATATATTCATATCCTTCCGTTAAGCAATAAACTTGTTTTCTTGTCTCCAAATGAAGATGAAATTGCATTTTATTCATGCAACTTTGACGGAAACGATTTGCAATTACTGCCTTTACCTAATATGCTGCAATAAGGGAGAGTTTGAGTGACTAAAAAATTGTTTGCTTTATTATTGATTTTGCTTCTAACTCTTTTTCTCTGCGGGTGTTTTAATAGAAACCCGCAGGAGACTCCGGATTATGATTGGGTATCCGAGTCGAAAGGAAATCAAGATGCAGTTATGTTTGGAGGTATATCTCAAGGTGACTTAATGCTGCTGGATAATTTGAACATACCAATCAACTACGACACTACCCTTGTGCATAATGTAGAACCTGTTACATATAATATCCGCATTAGGAACACAAATGATGTCGAAGTGGAGTGCACATTTTTTATTTACAATAATGGTGATTTTGTGCCCATAGCAGTAGAAAATCATGATTTTGTAGAGTTTTACACCACTACACTAAAAGGAAATGAAGTTATTATTCTACCATTTAGAATTAATCCTCAAATCCTGTCATATGACATACCATCCGTTGTGTTATTAACTTGTGCATTTATTGATACCAACCATTTGGAAGTGATGAAAAATGTAAACAGTCCTATGTGGGACGTCAGCAGTGTTGTTGGTGTTCCTTTCCGAATGATTGCATCAGAGGAAGTCGTGCAAAAAAATATTTACAACGATAATGTGTACACAGGAGGAATAAGAGCTGATTATATAGAGGACGGCAAGAATATAGAGGAAGGTCAGCTCTTGCCATCATGGGGGTTATCGTTTGGGAATAGAATTAATGAAACAATACCATTTTCGATTAGTCCGCAGTTAAAGTATAATAGCGATTTATATCTTAGAGCACAAGGTCAACCGGACTCTGGCTTGAATCATGCATTAGTCTTTGCGAATAACATCCCCGTGAGAGTCTTTAACGGCAAAGCATTTGTAAAATTTAATCAAGAAAAAAGAAACGCTTATAGTTTTGAAATTGACAAACAGGTGTTAGTAAGTGGAGGAAATACGCTGTATGCTGTATGTTTTAACGATAGCGCTATAAGTAGCATGTTTACAGATACAGGAAGTGCGTATATGCCTGTTATGGCATATACTATGGCATATATTGAAGTGCGTTAGGGGGGACAATATGCACCTCGAAATAAATAAAGTTACAAAAAAATATGGAAGCTTCACAGCGTTATCTGTGTTTTCTGCAACTTTAGAATCGGGAATATATGGTTTGTTAGGACCAAATGGTGCAGGAAAATCAACACTTGCAAATATTGTTTGCGATACATTGAAGCCAACTTCCGGTGATATTCTATATAATGGTGTATCCACAAAAAAGATGGGAAAAGAATATCGCAATTTGCTTGGTTTTGCTCCACAGGTCAGTTCGTATTATAAGGATTTTTCAACACGTTATTTTTTAGAGTATATGGGAATGTTGAAGGAAATAGGCTCAAAAGCGGATATTAAGAAACGTGTTGATGAGGTAGTGGATATCCTTAATCTAACAGATGTAGAAAAGAAAAAAATAGGTAAGCTATCAGGGGGTATGAAACAGCGTGTCGGGATTGCACAAGCTATATTGAACGACCCTAAAATTTTAATTCTTGATGAACCAACCGCGGGGCTTGACCCGAAAGAACGAATTCGTCTGCGTAACATCCTGTCAAAAATGTCATTCGATAGAATAACGCTGATAGCGACACATATTGTATCAGATATTGAGTACATTGCAGGAAAAGTAATGCTGCTAAAAAAGGGCAATTTAATAGAGTTTGGCACTTTGGATGAAATACTAAGTAGCATTAACGACAAGGTGTTTAAGATTACCGTGCCAAAAAATGAAGTAGACGAGTATTCAATAAAGTATAAGGTGGTAAATGTCATTGGAGACGGAAACATGGCAGAGCTTCGTATTGTTAGCGATAGCGCTCCAAATGCAGAAAAAATGGTGTCTGTAAAGCCTTGCTTGGAAGATGCATATTTATTTTATTTTGACGAGCTAAACATTTCAAATAAGGTAGACTTACATGATTAGATTGATTAGGGTAGAGCTATGGAAGCTATTGTGTAAAAAACACTTATGGATAATATTATTAGCATTAACAGTATTTTGGTGCTATTTTATCGGATATACGCAATGGAAAGCAATTAGAACATGCCCGATACGTCAAGATACGAAAAAGTATTTAGCAGACATTAGTGGACCGCTTACACAGGAAAAATTCGAAAACATTTTGTTTGACTACCAGCTAATACAAGAAGGTTCTCTGTATACTATTGATGTAACTGAAATTCCGCTTGGTGATACAGGGCACTTTACAATCAATCCATTTGCCGATTGGATTCTTATGAGCAGTGTTAAAGCACATGCAGAATATATAGTCAATGAATCGAAAAACCGAAAGATTATTATTGAGCAAGCACAAAGAAATATAGAAAGGTTGCATAGAGAAAATGGTAGTTTGTTTAACATAAGAGAGAATGAGAAAATTGTTGAAATGTATCAAAATGCAGAAGAGTTAGTGTTAACTCAGGCTGATAACGGGTGGAAATTTTATTTCAACGAAAATAACCATACAATACTTTTGTTAATCTTCCTTTTAGTTTTATTAACACCTGTATTTGCAGGGGAATATGAATCAGGAGCTTTTAGTATCGTTTTTTCTTCTAAAAGCGGACGAGACAAAACAGCTTTGGCAAAGTTATTTTCCGCGTGTATTATTTCAATAATAACAGCAAGTTACTTTGAAACAGTTAATTATTTATGCTTCAGTATAAGTTACTATATGGTCAATTTTAGTTTACCTGTTAGAAATATAGAAGCGTTCTCTACATCTCCATTTAATTTTAGTATTGGTCAGTTTGTGCTTATTAAATATGCATTTTTTACTTTATACTCGGTTGCATGTGGTTTATTGATTTGTTTTCTTTCGAAGTTTTTTTCCAAATCTGTACCGACACTGATTAGTGGAGCAGTAGTTTTAGGAAGTTCATATGGAATATCATATTATTTTACAGCACCACTGTACATTGTTGGTGAGATACCACTTGAGTTACGTAATACGGGTGAAGCTATGCAAAAGTGGGTGTTTTCATTCTTAGTTCACCCCAATGTGTACTTCAACCAATTCGCTGTTATAAATTTTGCTAATTATCCGATATTCACATATTGGATTATTATTGTCACAACGGTTATTACCTGCTTATTTTTTGGATCGTTAACATTCGGTTTATATACGAAAAACTTCACGTTACGTATGCTTAGATAGCAGAGATGAGGTCATAAATGCTTTTTTTTGCAGAGCTAAAGCGTGTTTTACTAAATAAAAAAATGTTGGCTGCCATATTCATTCTTCTAACACTATCCCTGCTTTTAAGTTGGTTTCAAGTTGATAATAATATCCGTCAAAAGTATGGTGAAACCGAGTACAAAAATTACTGCGAAAAATGGCAAGGTGCATTAACAGATGCCAAGAAACATGAAATTGAATACGAAAGGTTTATTATTGACACAACACTTGCAGCCAGACAAGAAAATGAACTGTTTTTCGAACAAGGAAAGCTGAGCCTTGAGGAATATGAAGATTACTTACGAGCATATTTTTATGCTGACAGAAACGTTGCAGGGTTTAATCGCTTTTATGAACAATACTTAAGAGTGTTGAATCATTCGGAAGACTGTGATTCAACACAACCTATGCTTATATATGATTCATATTGGAATGAGCTTTTTACTCAATACCCATCGGTATTACTTTTAACTCTGTTTGGTTTTGTAATTGTGCCATATGTAACAGGTGATTACACATCTGATATGTGGAGGATCATCAAGGTGGCACAAAAAGGGATGACAAAATTGGTATTAATACGGATATCGGCAGTCTTGGTGTTTTGCGTTACTGTACAGCTTTTATTTTCATTTACAATGTTTGTGTTTTTTGAAAAGATGTATATTTTGCCGGGACATGGTTTTTCAATACAATCAATTGAGATTTTTCAATATCAAGCATTAAGTTTATCTATTATCGGATATTATATTGTTCTCTCAATGATGAGATTGGTTTTTTCTTTAGTTTTGTGCGTATTAATTTATTCGTTATCCCTGTTGATAAAAAACCTGATTGCAGCGGTAGGGGCAGTGTTATCTGTATTTCTTTTGCCTTTTGCATCTCAAAACTTTGCGCCTTGGTTATTTTTGTACTCTCCGCTATCTGTTATGAGCACTATAGACATACTGGCACATCAATCAACTCACTACATTTTATTTATTACATTAATTATTTATAGTATTATTTCCGGTTTAGTATTTTTTGTAGCAGTACGAAAGCTTTAGTAAGAAGTAATTGAATTATAGCTATTAGTATTGTTGCATAAATACTAATAGCTATAATGTTGATTGTACTATTTGGAGTAAATTATTTTGTAAGGGGGCATTTTTATGGATGATCTGCACCTTAACAACGGGGAGCAAGATAGGTAAGCAAACAAACATGCAGAAACATTCATATTAGGGTCTTTTAAGCGCAGCGTTCACCCTCTTCTCTTAAAATATACCACCAGTCCAATACCTACCAAAACAGCCAACGACCCGCCAATCAGTAAAACAGGAACAAGCGGAAAGCTTGGCTGTGATACATCAACAAGTTGCGTTCCGGTGTATTGAACCGGAGCGGGTTTTGCATTGGAAAGTGAAGCGGGAACATAGCCTATCGGCACAAACTCTGCTGTCACAGGGTCAAACAACAGGGTTTTGTCTTCCGTTGTGCTAATTACAAAGGCATGTTCCGCGGAAGAATAGCCCTCGATTTTCCAATTTACAGTGTAATTCGGACCGATACTCGACTCGCCCTCAATGCTTGCATGATTATCAATAAACTCGCTTCTTTCAACCACGCGTGTTCTGATACCGCTTGAGAAAGCTTCAAAAGCATCGGCTCCTTCTTGGGGGAATACATTAATAAAGTGCATCATGTCGTCAGTGAAGAAAAAGCAGCTTGCGTACGTAAAAGATGCTAAACCTTTGACCTCATAAATCAACTGCAGCTTTCCGTCAATGTAATCGTAAACGCCTGCAGTTGCAGTATTTGGGTCGTCGCTGCGAGGTTCAAACACAAAAACACGGCTGCCGTCCTTGGAGAAAAGTTCGAACTCCAAGGGAGCCATCCAGCACGCCTGTGCAGGTTGTGCATTTACAGAGATTAATGCCACTACTAAAAGAGCACATACAAGAATTTTTTTCATTATAATCACCCACCTTTAAGTATTAGACGGAAGAAAACAAAAATAGTTCCACATAATATTATCATAATATAACAATAAATGGTATCCTGATAATCTCTTTGCTAAGGTTTATCCAATGTCTGTTAACGAAATGTAATGAAAAAGAGCAACCTTGTCTGAACGAAGTGAGTTTGGTTGCTCTAATGAAATGAGTTTACAGACATTTATAAACTTTAGCCCTGATTAGCAGGATATTATTTATTGTTAGTATAATATACATCAATATCTACATGCCAACCATATTTTGCAACACTTCGATTTCGACATCAACGTCCATTGCTTTTTCGCTGTAAATCGCATCAAGCTGCTTCTTAAAAACATCAACAAGAGTAGGAATGACCTCTGCGATTTTTTGCATGGCTTCGTTCATGCTGTCTGTTTTTACGCTCTGGCTTTGCATTTGAGTATACTTTATCAAAAGCGCGGCGGTGGTTGGCAGAAAATAATTCGACAATCTGCGGACATGCCCCGCCTTTTCGGGGTTCAACTTTATATATGAGTAAATTTGCCCCGCAATTTCGGTCAGGGTTTCCACCTGTGCTTTTAATTCTTTGTCTTCAATGGAATGACCCGCAATCGTCATATCGCGGATAAAACCGTTTGCCGTGCCGAGCAGTTCGTCAAGCGTTGCATCGCCTGTGTCGGACGCTACGACAGATGGATTGTAGCCAAGCACAAAAACATCGTTCGCTTTGTCAATATAAGCGTCCTCCCATAAGCCGCTTGAAAGTTGCTTTTGTAATGCCTTTAAGAGCTTGCGCCGTTTCCAGAAAAGCTTTCCCTCAAGGTCGCTCAGCTTTATCGAGATACTCTCACCCATTGCACGTTTTATTCTGCGAAAACGGCTTGCGAGCTTGTAGTTCAAATAACCTCTCCAAATAACAAGCAAACCGGCAATTGTGCTGATTATCAGTAGTATAGGCGACCCGGGTTCAGGGTTGCTCGCTATAAGAGCAAGAATTCTGCTAAACAAATGAATAGCGCCAAATAGTAAAATCAGCAGCACGCCCCCGATGATTTGGAGCACGCCGATAGCCGTTATCATATTTGCCTTTTTGTCTTTCATTTGTAATCCTTAAAATTTTCCGCTTCGTCCTGAGAAACTTCCGCCTGAGGAGCTTTTGAAGCCGCCGCTGCTACCGCCGCCACTGCTGCTGTTTTGCGATTTTGCCGTTCTGCGGACATTGCGGTATAAGAAGATATCACGCTGCACGTTAAGAGACATACTGCCGCGGCGAATATAGTCACATGCCGTGTCTTTCGGACGGACAGATTTGAGCTGCCTTGTCCAAACGGCAACAACAATGCCCGGTATCGCAAACGCAAGCACCAAGCTGACAACTGCAGCGCCAATATGAAGATTTCGGCGCTCCTCGGCAGTCAGCGAACTGTCAGGATTTGTCGGGTAAAATGGCGGGGCGTCCATTCCGGGAGGTATCGGCAGGTTGTCTGCGGGTAAGCTGCCACCGGAGGAATATTCTTCCAAGAAGTATTCGCTGCCCTCTGCAAATGCTGTAAATGCCGCAAAATAATCATCAACTCTCAAATAAGGAAGAAAGAGATTTTCAAGATACTCTTGAACCGTATCAGTGAAGACAGACAGCCCATGCCCGGTTGTAACAAAGGCAAAATCACGCTCTTCCATAGCAATCAGTAAGATAATTCCACCCGTATTATCGAGCGTGCCGAAACCCTGCTGCTCGAAATAATCAGCGGCATAAAGGCGCGGATTTTTTCCGTCGAGCGAATATACGACAGCAGCAACAACATCAAACTGCTGACGCAAACTGATGCCGTTAAACAGCTCTATCAGCTCTGCCTCCTGCCGTGAAGAAAGAAGACCAACCTTATCGGTAAAACGGTCAACTCTGTAGTCGTCATCACTTGCGAGAGCGAATGGCATAATCAAGCAAGACAGCAAGAGCAATATTGAGAGAAATAAAAACTTTTTCATATTCAATCTTACCTCACTGCTCACATTATGAACGCTATGTAGGCTTGGGAAATTGCGAGTAGTGACGCGGCGATAATACCAAACATTGTCCAGTACAAGCGGCGTCTTTTTGCCTTGTCGAGCGGCAGGTCGCCTACAAATTTTCCCGTTTGTCCGTTCATGGCAAAAATGAAGCTCTTGTCTTCCCATGTCGAGCCGAGCAGCCAAACAGGAAACAGCGCATAACGGACACCGCCGCAGTTAATGCGGACATTCGAGCTCACCTGACGGACAGAGTTATAGCCGACAACGGTTTTTCTAAACTCCGCGGTGGTGGTATTCTTGATGCGTTCGTTTGCGCGAGGGGAGCACTCTTTTGCGTCCTTGTCATATTTATTGGCATAAAAACCCGCAAGATATGCAGTGTTAAAACCCGCCCAATCGCCCATGTTGTAAGGCTCTATGGACTCCATAAGTGCGTCGTCCACTTTTTCCGAACCGTCAGCGGGCACGGCGTCAAAGCCGAGTGCACCGCCGCGGATAATTTGAAAATGCGAGGTTTCGGTATAAATATAGTTTCTGTCGCTCCATGTGCGAACCTTTGTACCCCTATACTCCATATGAGAGTCTGTGTCGGCGTCATAGAGCCAAAAGGGAACATAGACACCCTTGACATCTTCCAAATGGTTGTTTTCCTTGAAAACATCGGGAAGCAGCCTTTTTTTCGCATAATGTTTGTCAAGTGACGAGAGTGCATAATCTTTGTCAAGCTTAAACGGTATCACCAAATCAGGACGAAGTGAACCTGCAAACTTGGCGGTCATTACAACGGGACTTCCGCAAAACGGGCAGGTGGCAGCTCCGAGAGTTTCATCACCGACAATTTCGCCGCTGCAGGAGTTGCAGGTGTAAACAACCAAACCATGCTCCTCGCCCTCATGCCAGCTGTTGCCGTCATAATCCCATATCGCGGCCTGCTCCTCGGGCGTTTGCTCGGTCTGCTCATCCATGTAATTGAGAGCTTCAATATTAATGATACTGTTGCAATACGGACAGGTCAGCTCCTGTGTTCCCGGATTAAAGGAGATAGGTCCGCTGCAATTTGGACATTTATACTCTTTAAGTGCCACTTTAACCTCCGTTTATGCTTTCGGCTTTCCGCAGTTGGCGCAGAAGTTACCTGTGTTGTCTGCAGCGCCGCATCCGCAAGTCCAAGTGCCGGGTGTTGGTTTCGGTTTGCCGCAATTTGCACAGAAGTTTCCTGTGTTGCCTGCAGCACCGCACTCGCATGTCCAGCCTGCCGCCGCGCTTGGCGCAGCTTGCTGTGCACCTGTTGCTGCATTTTGTGTAGCTTGCATCTCAAACAAACCTTGTGCGTTCATGCCGCCTGCACCCGCAGCCATGTTCATACCTGCAAAAGCCATCATAGGACCTGTCGCTTCGTTGCTTGCCGCTGCTCTCATCGCATCAGCCTGTGCTCCTACGAGAGTAGCCGCCGCCATGCCCGGGTCACGCATAACTGCACTTTTTTGCAGTGTTTTTATCATGTCTTCGTCTTCTTTGCTTGCATTGACGGAAGAAACGCCGAACGAAACGATTTCAAGTCCGCGTAAATCACGCCATTTCTCGGAAAGCACATCATTAAGCGCGTCTGCAAGCTCCATTGTATGACCGGGCAGAGCACTGTAGCGGATACCCATTGCAGAGATTTTTGCAAAAGCGGGTTGAAGTGCCGTCATCAGCTCGGTTTTGAGCTGCCCCTCAAGCGTATCACGCAAATAGTTTGTAGAAATATTTGCACAAACGTTCGTATAGAATAAAATCGGATTTATCATCTTAAAGCTGTACTCACCAAAGCAACGTATAGCAATATCAATGTCCAAACCGATATTTGTGTCAACCACACGAAACGGCACAGGATTTGGCGTGCCGTATTTATTGCCTATGAGTTCTTTAATATTAAAGTAGAATATACGGGTGTCCTTGCCGGGCTGACCGCCAAACTTAAACCTGTCCCAGACGGTTTTCAGCGAAGCAATGGCATTGGCACCCAAGTCGCCGCCCGAAAAGAGTGACGGCTCGCCGCCGGAGTCAAAAACAAACTCGCCGGGCTCCATGCAAACATCAAGCACCTTGCCCTGCTCGACAACAATCATGCACTGACCGTCAGCCACTGCAATGACAGAGCCTGTGGTTATGATGTTTTCTTCGCCCTTTTTATTTGACGAACGGCCCGTAGTACGCTTTTGTGCTTTTGTTGCGAGCACGTTAGCAGGCAATGCATCGCAATAAAAGTATTCCTTCCATTGGTCGGCAAGTGTTCCGCTTACAGCACCCACCGCAGCTTTAATTAATCCCATAATAACCTCTCACTTTCAAGTATTTTATATTGCAGTTTATCACTGAAACGGGATAAAATCAATTTTGCAAGATGCACAACGTAAACTTGCAAAATTGTGCATATATTTATATAAAATGATAAAAATATGCAAGAAATGAAAATAATTCTTGCAAAAGTGAAAATGATATGTTATTTTATAAACTGTAAAAATAAGGAGCGATGCAAACAGTATATAAAGAAACAGATTTGCATTGCGACTGAGGAATAAACAGGAGGATAATATTTTGGGAATTAAAGGATTGGAAAAAATTAAGTTTAGCGATGAAGTTATCAGTGTGCTCAGTAAGAGTGCAAGCGTGACAGTACCGAAAAGCCGAGGTGAAATCGTCGACATGACACTCGGCGGACCCGATGCAAACAGCTTTGACGTCTGCTATGACGTAGAGGGCAAAAACTATCATGAGATAAGTATAGTCCGCTGCAAAAACGGGGTAGCCGTTAATTACACAGAGGACTATATGCGACGCAGAGACCCCGATTGCCTGATTATCGCAGACGATGAGCCGACAGACAAACCGAGGTTCAAAGACCAGTATGGTTACGAGTTTTCCAAGCTGCGTACAGATACATTCGCTTGGCTCGAAAAGCAGGACCTTATTGTTGTGCCGTTTATGGCAGGCGGCGAGTACGGCGGATATCACGGAGCATTGGTCGCCCCCAAAAACGCGGCATTTTTTGCCGCAGGCCTTGCGGGCTTGCAGCTTTTTGTCAACATTGACGAGTTTGAGGGCACATTTGAGCCGATAGTAATGATCTACCTCGCACCGCCGTTTCGGCACACACATTTTGAGGGCAAACAAATTGTTGTGCATAACCGCACACCAAATATGTACGAAATGTTCTCGTACAACCTTTATCCCGGACCGAGTGCAAAAAAAGGCGTGTACGGATTTTTGCTCGACATCGGCGAGCGAGAGGGATGGGTCACGACGCACTCGTCGGCTGTTAAGGTTATCACACCGTATGAAAATGAAATCGTCATAATGCACGAGGGTGCATCGGGCGGCGGAAAGAGCGAAATGGGTGAAAATATTCACCGTGAGCCCGACGGCAAAATTCTTATCGGTCAAAACCTGACAACACAGGAAAATTTCTACCTTAACTTGGAAGAACCATGCGAACTAAAGCCGATTTCGGACGATATGGCACTTTGCCACCCGAAGCTGCAAAACGGTAGAAAGCTTGTTATCCGCGACGCCGAGGACGGCTGGTTCATCAGGCTCGACCATATCAAAGAATACGGCACCGAGCCGTATCACGAAAAAATCTACGTTCACCCGTCAGAACCGTTGGTATTTATTAACATTCAAGGTGTGCCAAACTCAACCTGCCTTGTATGGGAACATACTATAGACTCCGACGGCAAGCCCTGCCCGAACCCGCGCGTCATACTCCCGCGCAGAATGGTGCCCGGTATCATTAACGACGCCGTTGAGGTTGACGTACGCAGCTTTGGTATTCGTACCCCGCCATGCACAAGCGAGCGTCCGAGCTACGGAATACTCGGCCTTTTGCACATACTCCCACCCGCACTCGGCTGGCTGTGGAGGCTTGTTGCACCGCGCGGTCACAACAACCCCAGTATCATTGAAACAGAAGGTATCACAAGCGAAGGCATCGGCTCATACGGACCGTTCCTTACGGGCAAATGGGTAAACCATGCAAACCTGCTGCTTGAGCAAATCACAAACTCACTGAGCACGCGCTTTGTACTCGTGCCAAATCAGCACATCGGCTGCTACAAGGTTGGCTTTAAGCCGCAATGGTTGATGCGTGAGTACCTTGCAAGACGCGGGAGTGCAAAATTCAGACAGGAAAACCTCGTGCCTGCACGTTTGCCGATGCTCGGTTATTGCCTCGAAAACATGAAGATTGACGGTCAGTTTATCAGAACAGCTTTTCTGCGTCCGGAAACGCAGGCAGAAGTCGGCACAAGCGGTTATGATGCGGGTGCAAAGCAGCTTATGGAATTTGTAAAAAGAGAGCTTGATAAATATGATGTACCGGAGCTGAGCGAGCTCGGCAGGGAAATCATAAAGGTATGCAAAAACGACGGCAGCCTGCAAGACTACCTCGACCTGATACCAATGAGGTATTAAGAGAAACCAACTACCCGCGGCCGAACAGCAGCCACATCAAGCCGAAAATCACAAAAAGAGCAATTAATAAAACAGGTAAAAAGGTGATTAACGCCGCAATGACCATGGCGAGAAAATCACCTTTTTCAAGTTCTATCTTATCGTAATGCTCGTCAAGTTCTTCTTTGGTTTTCCGCTTAAAAGCCTGCTTAAAACGTTCAGATAACATGTCAGTGACCTACAGGGAAGTGACATGCCACGAAGTGCTCGGGTCGCAGCTCACGCCACTCGGGCTCATCACATTTGCATATATCCTGTGCAAACTCGCAGCGGGTGTGGAACTTGCAGCCCGGGGGCGGGTTAATCGGGCTTGGAATATCACCCTCGATTACTTGTAATTCCTTTTTGGACGCTTCATCTGTTGTCGGAATAGCCTTGAGCAGAACATTTGTGTACGGGTGCAGCGGATACTCAAAAATCTCGTCGGAGTTTCCAAGCTCAATGATATTGCCGAGATACATAACACCGACACGGTCGCTGATAAACTTGACAGTGCTCAGGTCATGTGAAATAAAGAGATATGTAAGGTTTGCACTTTCTTTTAAGTCCATAAGAAGATTAATAATCTGCGACTGAATTGACACGTCAAGAGCGCTGACAGCCTCGTCGCACACTATAAACTTCGGCTTTGGAGCAAGTGCGCGTGCAATGCCGATACGCTGCCGCTGACCGCCCGAGAACTGGTGCGGGTAGCGGTGCAAAAAGTAGTGCTGCAAGCCGCACCTCTCCATTACACTCAAAACATATTCTTCAAGATGTTTGGTGCCGCGTCCGTACATTTTATGAGCAACGAGTGCTTCGCTGATAATTTGCCCGACAGAAAAACGCTGATTGAGCGAGGAGTAGGGGTCTTGGAAAATAATCTGCAAATGACGGCGCTGACGCCGCATTTCCTCTTTTGTGAGCCGCTTTAAGTCGATAGAGACATCATACGCCTGCTCAAGAATGTCAAAGCCCGGTTTTCCTTTGCACTCATCACGCATCGCGGCAATAACCGCATCACATCTGTCACGCTCGGCTTCGGCTTCCTTAAGCTCGGCGCTCAGCTTTTCTATCTTTTCTTCAATCTTTATACGTGGTGCAGGATCTTCGCTTTCCAAGAAAGCTACACGCCTGATTTCCAAGAGCCCAAGCTCGGTTTCAAGCCTGTTTACAATCTTGACGGCGTCCTGATTTTCCTGCTGTGCCTTTGCGAGCTTGTGCAAATCGTCCATAAGCAGCAGACCGCCTGCAAGCCTTGCCTGATTTGGGAAATCCCTGAGTATATCCTCGGGGGACGCTCCCTTGACATCGGGGATTTTTGCGATATCCTTTTCAACATACTTTGGTGCGTAGTCGTTGAGGGTGATACCCGTGTAATGCACCGAGCCATCCGTCTGGTTGTAGAGCTGCAGCATTACTCTGCCGAGTGTCGTCTTACCGCAGCCGCTCTCGCCGACAAGCCCGAGCGTTTCGCCCTCATACACATCAATGGTAACACCGTCGACCGCCTTAACAACAGGGCGTTCCTTTTGAAAAGCACTTGTCTTTTTCAACGGAAAATGCATCTTGACATTTTCAAGCCTGAGCAGGGCATTTTTTTCGTTTGTCAAATTCTTAGCCATTGCTGCGTACCTCCTTCTTAGGATAGAAGCAACGCACGCTTTGATGCTCGCTTACTTTTACCAAATCGGGCATGATATCCTCACACTTTTGCGTTTTGTACTTGCAACGCGGTGCAAAACGGCAGCCCTTGGGTAAATCTAACGGGTGGGGAACCGCACCGGGAATGGCGTCAAGTCTGTCGCCTTGGTTTCCGGACAAAAGCGGTATCGAAATAAGCAGAGCTTCCGTATACGGGTGCGAATATTCCGTAACAGGCTTAAAAATATGGTCTACGGGTGCGATTTCAACAACCTGTCCGCAATACATGACGGCAACCTCGTCCGCCATTTGGTTTATAACACCCAAATCATGTGTAATAAACATGATTGCCGTGTTAAATTCTTTTTTCAAATCATTCATCAGGCGCAGTATCTGTGCCTGTATCGTCACGTCGAGAGCGGTGGTCGGCTCGTCTGCAATAAGCAGCTTGGGATTACACGCAAGTGCCATGGCTATCATAACACGCTGGCGCATACCGCCCGAGAGCTGATGAGGATACTGCTTAACAAACCTTTCGGCATTCGGTATTTTAACCGCTTCAAGCATTTGTATCGCACGCTCATGTGCCTGCTTACCCGTCATGCCTTGGTGCAAAAGCAGCACTTCGCTTATTTGCTTGCCGATTGTAAAAACAGGGTTTAGTGATGTCATTGGCTCTTGGAAAATCATTGATATTTTGTTTCCGCGAAGCTTATACATTTCCTGAGCGTTCCATGTGCTTATTTTCTCGCCCTCAAAATAAACCTCGCCCTCATATATCCTTTGATTTTTTTCAAAGAGTTTCAAAATCGAAAGTGCGGTTTGGCTTTTTCCGCTGCCGGACTCCCCGACAACACCGAGCGTTTTGCCCTCCTCAATGCCGAGGCTGACCCCGTCAACAGCTCGTATAAGACCCTTTTTCGTGTCAAAGTAGCTGTGCAGATTGATTATTTCAAGCATACGTTTATCTGTCATATCAGCGTTCCTCCGACTTCGGGTCCATTGCTTCGCGAAGTGCGTCCCCGAGCATATTGATTGAAAGTGCCGCCGCTACAACAAAGAGAGCGGGGATAATCCAGCGCCACCAGTAATGTGCGATAACTGCCGAGTGCTCTGCGCTCGTGAGCATATTACCCCAAGAGGGAGTAGGCTCCTTAACGCCAAAGCCGAGAAAACTCAGCCCCGCCTCTGTCAGTATCATTCCCGCATAGCTGAGAGTTACACTGACGATAACATAACTGAACACATTCGGAAGTATATGGCGTACCATAATCCCTTGTTGTTTTATTCCGAGTGCACGTGCAGCAAGCACAAAGTCCTTTTCACGCTCAAGCAGAAGCTGAGCGCGGATAAGCCGTGCAAGCCCTGTCCAGCTGAGCACACCGAGTATGAGCATGATAAAGTAGAGCTTGGCACTCTCGCTCATATCAAAGCCTATAACATAAGATAATGTGATTGCCAGCGGCAAAAACGGAATGGAGTCAAAAATATCGGCAAGCCTCATAAGCCCGTGGTCTACCCAGCCGCCGAAAAATCCACTTGTCAGTCCTATAAAAATGGAAATTGTAACCGAAATAACCACGGCAACAGCGCCGACAGTCAGCGATATACGCCCGCCATGTATAATTCTTGTAAAGATGTCGCGTCCAAACTGGTCGCTGCCCCAAATATATCCCTTGTTGCCCCATGCTCCGACTATTTCGCCGTTGTCATTAGCAGCGTAAAACTGGAAAGCGTCGGCAAATACTCTTGTTACACCCTTGAGATTTTGCGGCACATTCAGTTGCTTGAGGTCATCTGCTCCCCATATATAAACCGAACCGTCATCTTTGACAACAACAAAGTTTTTATACCCCGCGTCAATGTCAATTATCTTATCGGGAACCAAATCCTCGGGCATGTTTAACAAACCGTCTATTGAGCTGCCCCAAAGATACAGATGCCCGTTTGTATCTCTTGCAAGCACATTACGGGAGGTCGATACAACCTCTGCCACCTGCACGGAGCCGTCCGTGAGTTCTGCAGGCACATTGTCAAAATATTCAGTCCCTCTCGCTCCGATGACACGAAGTGTTCCGTCGTCAAGAATGAGAGCCATGTTGCTTTCACCTGCGGCAAAATCAACAATTCTGCCCTCGAGACTCCCCGGCACAATAAAGCTATTAACAGCCTGCCTGCTGCCCCATACATAGAGATAACCGTCATGTCCGAGTGCGGCAGACCATAATGTCCCCGCCTCCATTTTGACAATATTTGAGCCGCGGACATCCATAATCCGCTTCACATCCGTCGGCAGCTTTGCTTGGTCGTGACCCGAATGACCCCAGCCGTAGAACTTGCCGTCTTTATCCTTGCAGATAATAAACCTCATACCCGCTTCAACATCAACGATAAAAGCATCTTTGACCGCATCGGGAATGTCGAAAATCAGGTCTGCAATACTCTCGCGTGCAATATTACATTCAGTGCCCCACATGGTCAGGTTTCCGTCGTCGGTTAGAGCTACGCTGAAAGAAACTCCCGAAACAACCTTAACAACATTTTTATTGTTAAGACTCCTCGGCATTCTCAAAAAGTTGCGTGACGGACGCAGGTTCATGTTCGTCAGCTCGGTATATGTGCGGTCGAGCGGCCATATCATGGAACCGACAAATGAAAAGAGCAAAATGGCAATAAAACCGAAAAATCCGATAAGAGCCATTTTGCTGCGGACAAGCTTTGACATTACCATTTTGAAAGGAGTACGAAGTGCTTCCTCTTCAAGCACGTTAATTTCTGTCTTATCGCGGACAAAGAGTCTTTTGAACATGGATAAGAAGGACTTTCCGGTCTTTTTTATATCATTGTTTGACATTCCTCTTACCCCCTTACTTAAGTTTAATACGCGGGTCAATAAGCCCGTATACTATATCGGCAGCAAGCACTGCCGTGACATTAATTACCGAGAAGATGAGGTTCATCGAAATAACAAGCATAGTGTCTCTTCCTTGAACAGCTGTTACCAAAAGCCTGCCTATTCCGTGGTATGAAAATACCGCCTCTGTAATGGCAGAGCCCGCAAACAGCGAGAATATAACACCAACAATGATTGTTGAAATCGGTATGAGTGCATTGCGGAAAGCATGTGAATAAATAACGACCTTTTCGCTCAGTCCCTTGCTGCGGGCTGTGCGAATGTAGTCTTGCGAAAGTGCGTCTATCATTGCGTTTCGTATGTAGCGTATCGCACCTGCAAGACTTATTATGGTCAGTGTTACAACAGGTAGGATCAAATGCCGTACCCATGATATAAACAAATCAAAGCCGCCTAATAGTGAGGCATTGGGCATACCGCTCAGCGGCAGCCACCCCAATGTTATCGAGAAAATAAATATTAGCGACAATGCAAGGAAAAACGATGGAACAGAGTATGTTGCCAGTGAAAAAACCTGCCATCCGTTATCAAAAAGAGAGCCGCGCTTAACAGCCATTCTTATTCCGACAGGCAGGGCGATAATTAAATACAGCACGTTTATACATGCATTTAATATAATAGTGTTTTTAAGAGGTTCTCCGATACATTCAACAACAGGTCTCCTGAATAAAGCCGAAAAACCGAGATCTCCCTCGATTATAATGTTATACATCCAACGAAAATACTGCTCGACAACGCTCTTATCCAAACCAAGTCTTGCGCGCATTGTTTCGTAGGCTGCGTCGTAATTTTCCGGTTTTATTGTCAGCGGAAGCATCATTCTTACCGGGTCGCCCGGCATCATCTTGCTAACGATAAAAAGAATTATAGATATTCCGATAAGTACGGGAATAAGAATAACTACACGCTTGATAATATACTTAATCAAAGTATTCACCCACCCTTGTTACATAATATTGTATAAACCGGGGGGAAGAAGTATTCCCCCCGATCTAACGGTTAACCTATGTTTGCAAATAGCGCAAGGTTAGTCTGCAAGGGTGATTTCGCTGATGATTGCATACCAAGATGCAAACGGGTTGGTATTTACATTTTGCACTCTTGAACTATGAAGGTCAAAGTATTCGTTGGAATAAAGCGGAATTGAGGGAAGCATTTGGTTCCAACGGATTGCATACTTAAACCATGCATCGAGATATCCTTCGTGGTCGGTAGGCTCTCTGCGGCGCATTGAGATAATGTGGCTGTCAAGCTCTGCGTCTTCAAACTGAGCTGCATTGATGTATGTGCCGAGGAAGTCTGAGTGCCATGAGTAGTACGGATCAAACGGAACGCCAAAGCCTGTACCCATTGAGAATGTGCTGAAATAACGCTCCTCGTCGGGTAGACGGAATGCGAAGTAAAGCTGGTCAAGGATTGTATCCCAGTCGGGATATTCAAAGTTGTAGTTAATGCCTGCAAGAGGTGTGTTCTTTAAGAATTCAATTTCAAGAACTGCACCAACTTGAGCATTTGCAGCACCGTGGACGATTGTGAGCATTTCGCCGGCTGCATTGTGACGGAAATAACCGCCGCCTGTTGCTTTGCTCGGGTCAAACGGAGTTGTTCCGTCTGCTTCAAATTTCCACTCGGTTTTGTCAAGATATTCGTTTGCTCTGCTGACAGAAAGTGCAATCGGGATAAGCTGCTCTTGGAGCTCGCCCTTTTTCATTTGATACATCCATTGTGCTTCACCGGCTTCGGTGTCTACAAGACCGCCGTAACCTTCGAGAACCTGCTCGAGCAGTGCATTACGGTCAACGAGGCAGGCAATCGCCCAGCGGACATTGACGTCTGCTGTCGGACCCCAGTCACATGCCATGTTCATAACACCGTAACCGTTACGCAGGAAGCTGTGTGCTTCAAATCCGGGTTCTGCTTTAACGCGCTCGATTTTTTCGCCGACGATTTCTTCGGGTAGGTAGTCAACGTCGCCTGCAAAGAGCATGTCAACGTCTGTTGCATCACTGACTTCAATTTGCTGAATGTATTCAATGGTGGGTTTTTTGCCGTTGCTGTCGCCCTTATAGTTAAGGTTGACTTTGAGTGTAACAACGTTGTTTTCAAAGCTTACAAATGTGTAGGGACCGCAAACGACTGTGGGAGCAAAGCGCTCTTCTGTGGCAACGCGCATGGCATCGTCAGCAATGTCGCCGTCAAATTTTGAGCCGTTTTCGTCGGAAACAATGTTAATTTCCGGAGCATATGAATGAAGCGGTATCGGGCTTGCCGATATATACATATACTCACTGTAGTTGGGGAGCTCTTCTGCAGCGACTGTAAGTGAATATTTCCAATCGTCAATCAGTTGAATGCCTGCAAAGTACTCTGTTTCGCCTTCGTTATACGCTTCCCAGCCGATAAGCTCGACACCTTCGTAAGAGTCTGCGCCTGCTTCAATCCATTGCGGAGAAGCATTCCACAGATATGCTGCGACATAGTCTTTTGCAGTTATTCTCTCACCGTCAGACCATTTAAGGTCACGTTGGATTGTGATTGTGTAGGTTTTGTTGCCTTCATCATCAACTTCTTCGTCCAATGAACGCAGTGTGGTTTTGTTTGTTTCGAGATGTCCTTCGAGTGTTACGACAAACATGCTTGCACCACCGTGGAGTAGAGTTTTGATACTCAGGTCATATGCACTGTTGCCGAAACCGTGGATGAAGTCACCGGTTGCTGCGCGTCCGTACCCGACTGTGAGGGTACCGCCGACTTTTTGAGTTGCTCCGCCGCAGCCCGCTACGAGCACGAGAAGCATTACTGTCGCCAATAAGATTGCTAAGATTTTTTTCATTTTTTTGTTTTTCCTCCTTATTATTTTTCTGTTTTTATACGCTTTTAATAGTGAAAACATGTCAATTTTCGTTTTCATCTGTAGAATAATATAATGAAATCACTCATATGTCAACGTTTTTTCGATTATACATATTTACTATTGCTACGACATTGGGATTATGGTAATATTTATCGAATGAATTTATATGAGGGTGGCAGATGAAAGACGTATATTTAGTGCTTGAAAACGGAGTGGTTTTCAAGGGGAAAAGCTTCGGTTTTGACGGGGAAGCCGAGGGGGAAATCGTGATTTCAACCCGTATGACAGGCTATATGGAAACACTGACAGACCCCGCACATTCAGGGCAGCTTGTTGTAGAAACCTTTCCGCTGATTGGAAATTACGGAGTAATATCGGAAGAAAAAATATCGGACAAGGTTCATCTAAAGGCATATATAGTGAGCAGCTGGTGCGAGAAGCCTTCAAATTTCAGATGTGAGGGCAATCTCGACATTTTTTTACGCGAAAACGAAATCCCCGGACTTTACGACATAGACACCCGTGCCCTGACGCATATTTTGCGCGAAAACGGCACCATGAAAGCAAAGGTGACAAGGCATGGAAATTAAAAAAGTTATGGTCATCGGCTCAGGTCCGATTGTAATAGGTCAGGCGGCAGAGTTCGACTACGCAGGGACGCAAGCCTGCCGTGCACTTCGCGAGGAGGGCATCGAGGTAGTGCTCGTCAACTCCAATCCCGCAACAATCATGACAGACAATCAAATGGCGGACAAGATTTATATCGAACCGCTGACAATCCCCGTGCTTGAGCGTATTATCAAAAAAGAAAAACCCGACAGTCTGCTTTCAACACTCGGCGGGCAAACAGGGCTCACACTTTCAATGCAGCTTGCAAAATCGGGCTTTTTGAAACAGCAGGGCGTCAGGCTTCTCGGAGCAAACCCCGAAACAATCGACAAAGCGGAAGACAGGCAGATTTTTAAGGACACAATGATTGAAATCGGTCAGCCCGTTATCCCCTCAAAGGTTGTCACAACACTCGAAGACGCCGTGGATTTTGCAAATGAGCTTGGCTTCCCGCTTATAATCCGCCCTGCATTTACACTCGGCGGGACAGGCGGCGGCATTGTCGACAATATGGAAGAGCTCAAGGAAACAGCGGCAAACGGTATTCGCATGTCGCCAATCGGTCAGATACTTGTCGAGCAGTCCATTGCGGGCTGGAAAGAAGTCGAGTTTGAAATCATGCGCGACTCGAAAAACAACGCAATAGCCGTCTGCTCCATGGAAAACGTTGACCCTGTCGGTGTTCACACCGGCGACAGCATCGTCGTTGCCCCCGCAGTGACACTCTCGGACAAGGAATATCAAATGCTGAAAAAAGCAAGCCTTGATATTGTATGCTCGCTCGGAGTTGAGGGCGGCTGTAATGTGCAGCTTGCACTTGACCCCCACAGCTTTGACTACATGGTTATCGAGGTCAATCCGCGTGTTTCACGCTCGTCGGCGCTTGCGTCCAAAGCAACGGGCTACCCGATTGCAAAGGTTGCAACAAAGGTTGCAATCGGCTACACACTCGATGAAATCGCAAACACTATCACGGGCGGCAAAACCACGGCTATGCAGGAGCCCGTGCTCGACTATGTTGTTATAAAATTCCCGAAATGGCCCTTTGACAAGTTCGTTTATGCAAAGCGCACCCTCGGCACTCAAATGAAAGCCACGGGCGAGGTTATGGCAATCGGCAAAACCTTTGAAGAAGCCATGATGAAAGCCGTCAGGGGAGCAGAGGTCGGAAAAGACAGCTTTGTGGACAAAATATGCGAGAGCCAGAGCACGGATATTATCCGTGAGAGGCTTCATAACATCACGGACGAGCGGATTTTTGTCGTATACGAAGCACTTCGCCGCGGCATAGATATTGACGAAATTCACGATATCACCAAAATCGACAAGTGGTTCTTAAACAAACTAAACAACATAGCGATGATGGAGAGAACTCTTGCAAAAGTTGAAGCTGAATATATAGATGAAGAGCTATACCTCAAAGCCAAACGGCTCGGCTTTTTAGACGCTGTTATAGAGCGGCTTTCAAAGAAAAAGGTCAAAACACCGCGCCGTGCGGTATATAAAATGGTTGACACATGTGCGGCAAGATACGCGGCAGACACATCATATTTTTACTCAACCTTTGACGATGAAAACGAAGCTCTTTTGTTTAAGGCAAAAGCCGAAAAAGCCCAAACGGGCGAGCCGAAAAGAACGGTTATTGTCTTCGGTTCGGGACCGATACGCATAGGGCAGGGGATAGAGTTTGACTATGCTTCGGTTCATTGCGTCTGGGCACTTAAAAACGCGGGCTTTGACGTTGTTATGGTAAACAACAATCCCGAAACCGTTTCAACCGACTTCGACACAGCCGACAGACTCTATTTTGAGCCGCTGACAAACGAAGATGTGCACAGCATTGTTGAAACGGAAAAGCCCTATGCCGCAGTTGTGGCATTCGGCGGTCAGACGGCGATTAAGCTCACATCATATCTTAGTAAAATCGGTGTTAAAATACTCGGCACACAGCCGACCGACATCGACGCGGCGGAAGACCGCGAGCGTTTTGACGCGCTGCTTGAGGAGCTTCAAATTCCAAGACCAAAGGGCGACACGGTAAAAACCGCCGATGAGGCAATTGTCGTGGCAGAAAAACTCGGATATCCCGTACTCATGCGTCCGTCATATGTGCTTGGCGGTCAAAACATGATAATCGCATTTACACAGGCGGATATCAGAGAATATATGGAAATCATTTTAAGGCAAAACATCGAAAACCCCGTGCTTATCGACAAATATCTGCAAGGCACGGAGCTTGAGGTTGACGCTATTTGCGACGGCTCGGACATACTGATCCCCGGGATTATGGAGCATGTTGAGGTTGCGGGCGTCCACTCGGGCGACTCTATCGCCGTTTACCCCGCATGGAATGTTGATGACTACATGAGCAGCAAAATCTTGGATTACACAAAAAGACTTGCATCGGCTCTCGGTGTTATCGGCATTGTAAATATCCAGTACCTGCTCAGTGAGGGTCAGCTTTATGTCATAGAAGTAAACCCGCGCTCCTCGCGAACTGTTCCTTATATAAGTAAGGTGACAGGTGTGCCGATGATTGATCTTGCCACCCGCTGCATGAATGATGAAAGACTCAGCGATTTAGGCTACGGCACGGGAATATTTAAGCAGCCGCCCTACGTTGCGGTCAAAGTGCCCGTATTTTCGTTTGAAAAGCTCGGCAATGTTGACACACAGCTCGGACCCGAAATGAAATCAACGGGCGAAGTGCTCGGCATAGCCTCAACCCGTGAGGAGGCTCTATATAAAGGTATGCGCGCGGCGGGCTACAAGATGAAAAAAGACGGCGGCATATTCATTTCCGTGCGTGACCAAGACAAAGCGCAGGTTTTGCATGTGGCACACAAATTCGCCAAGCTCGGCTTTAAGATATATTCAACCGGCGGCACGACAGCCAAGCTCAAAAGCGTAGGGCTTGACGCCATTTCCGTCGGAAAGGTATATGAGAGCGAAAACAATATTCTGCCGCTCATTGAAAGCGGAAAAGTAAGCTACGTCATTTCCACCTCAACCAAAGGACGCGACCCCGACAGGGATAGCGTTAAAATCCGCAGAAAAGCAGTCGAGCGTAATGTTCCGTGCCTGACATCAATAGACACGGCAGACGTTGTTGCCGACTGCCTTATGAGCAAATATTGGGACACCACCATTGAGCTTGTCGATATCAATAAAATGCGCTCAAACAAAAGAGCATTAAAGTTTACAAAAATCCAAACCTGCGGAAACGACTACATATACTTTAACTGCTTGGACTACAATAAAATCACAGACCCCGAAAGTCTGAGTATCAGACTCAGCGACCGTCACTACGGAATAGGCGGCGACGGAGTTGTTCTCATTGAGCCGTCGGACAAAGCCGACGCCAAAGTGAGTATTTACAACCCCGACGGCACCATGGGCGGCGTTTGCGGAAATGCACTTCGCTGTGTCTGCAAGTATCTCTATGACGAGGGAATTGTACGCAAGCAGGAAATGAATGTCGAAATGTGCGGTGTTATCATAAAAATGCAGGTGTCGACCACAGGAACCAAAGTATCCACAGTCACCACCGACATGGGCAGGGTAGAGTTTGATGCCGCAAAAATCCCCGTAAAGCTTGACGGTAAAAAAATAATCGGCAGACCCGTGACAATCGCAGGCGCCGACTACGCAATAACCTGCCTTTCGCTCGGCAACCCGTACAGTGTTGTATTTTGTGACGATGTGCACAACTTAAACTTGGAAGAAATCGGACCGAAGTTTGAAAACGACCCGATATTCCCCGAGCGAGTCAACACAATGTTTGTGCTTGTGCTTGACGAGAACACACTGCTCGTACGTGTTTGGGAGCGCGGCAACGGTGAAACCAAAGCATGTGGAACGGGAGCGTGTGCGGCGGCGATTGCCGCAGTCGAAAACGGCTACTGCAAAAAAGACACCGACATCACGGTCAAGCTTCCCGGCGGCGACCTCATTATCCGCTATTCGGGCGAGCGTGTATTTATGACAGGCTCCGCCACCAAATGCTTCGACGGCGAGATTGATATTTGAAACCACCGTCACGAAATAGCTCTTTATTGAAATATTATTTACGTAAAGAGCACTTACATCGGTGAAACGTGCCAGCGGTTTTCGCGAAAAAGCGAAAACCGGTCATCGTTTCCCCTCACGGCTCTTCCCTGTAGTACCCTCGTCAATAAAGAGCAATATACCACGCCGTCATTGCGAGGAACGTAGTGACGTGGCAATCCAGAAAGAAAGGTAAACAAAAATGTACAGCAGCATATTAGACGCAATCGGCAATACGCCGCTTGTTAAAATAAATCACTTAAACCCGAACCCCAACGTGCAGATATATGCAAAGCTTGAGGGCTTCAACCCGACAGGCAGCATAAAAGACCGCATTGCCGTAAAAATGATTGAGCAGGCGGAAAGCACCGGAGCACTTACAAAAGACATGGTTATCATTGAGCCGACATCGGGCAACACAGGCATAGCCCTTGCTATGATAGGAGCGGTCAAAGGCTACGCAGTGCAAGTTGTAATGAGCTCTGCAGTCAGTATTGAACGGCAAAAGATGATACGTGCGTTTGGCGCAGAGATAATACTCACTGATGCCGAGCTTGGCACTGACGGAGCGATTATTAAATGCCGTGAGCTGATAGCGGAAAATCCGGGCAAGTACTTTAACCCGAACCAGTTTTCTAACGAATATAACAAAATCGCCCACTATAGCACCACCGCACAGGAAATCTGGGAGCAAACAGACGGCAAGCTCACACATATAGTTTCCGCACTCGGCACATCGGGAACAATCATGGGCATCGGCTTAAAGCTTAAGGAATTAAACCCTGCCGTAAAAATCATCGAAGCACATCCCGAAAAAGGACATTACATACAAGGCTTAAAAAACATGGACGAAGCCATTGTCCCCGAGCTGTACGACGTTTCGCAAATCGACGGCAGCATTATGATTGATACGCAGGCGGCTTACGAAATGGTGCGGCAGATAGTTGTCCGCGAGGGTATTTTTGTAGGAATGAGCTCGGGAGCAGCAATGATAGCTGCCGCTGAGGTAGCAAAGTCCATAGACAGCGGCTTTATCGTAACGCTTTTTGCCGACCGCGGCGAAAAATATTTGAGCACGGACTTATTCAAGTTAAGTTGACTTTATCGTCATTGCGAGCCACACAGTGGCGTGGCAATCCAGATATAAATAATACATCATAGGAGAGAAAACCATGCATACAATTAAAACACTTGAGACACGCGATTTAAGGCAAAGCTTAAAAGACGGAGGCTGCGGCGAGTGCCAAACCTCATGTCAGTCGGCATGTAAAACCTCATGCGGCGTTGCCAATCAAAAATGTGAAAACCCCGACACGCACGAATAAATGATACACTGCTACAAGCACTGCGGGCACAATATTATACTTGACGTTGCGAGTGGTTCGATACATAGTGTCGATGCTGTCACCTATGACGTCGTACGCTTGTATGAGCTTGTTCTCGACGGCAAAGAGCCTCAGGTGCTGATAAAGCGTATATTAGAGCTGCACCCGAATGTCACGGAAAGTGATATTCGGGCAATTATCATTGACATAGAAATGCTCCGAAACCGCGGCAAACTCTTTACTGCAGATGATTATAATATCTCTGTAGGGGCGAACTGTGTTCGCCCGCACAAGGAGCAGGCACCACTCACCGCCGTTTGCCTTAACGTATCGCATGTGTGCAACATGACATGTGCCTATTGCTTTGCAGGGCAAGGCGAATACAATGACGGTGAAAATTCAAACGATACAAAACTCATGAGTTTTGAAACAGGAAAAAAAGCGGTTGATTTTCTGATAAGAAGCTCCGGAACTAAGAGAAATCTTGATATTGACTTTTTTGGCGGTGAGCCGCTGCTCAACCTGCAGGTTGTTAAAGAAATTGTCGCATATGCCCGTGAGGTTGAAAAAAAGCTCGATAAAAAAATCCGCTTCACCCTCACAACAAACGGACTGCTCATAGATGATGAAGTCATCAGCTTTGCAAACAAAGAGTTTCACAATGTGGTGCTCAGCCTTGACGGACGTCCGGAAACTCACGATGCCATGCGAAAAATAACAGGCAAAGCAAGCAGCTACGATGAGGTGCTGCCTAAGATAAAAAAACTCGTTGAAGCGAGGCGTTACAAGGGCTATTACATCAGAGGCACTTTCACACGCGAAAACATGGACTTTACAAATGATATCCTGCACCTTGCAGACCTTGGCTTTACAGAGCTATCGTTAGAGCCTGCAGTCACAAAAAAAGATGACCCGCTCGGCTTTACAAAAAACGACCTGCCCGAGCTGTATCGGCAGTATGATATGCTTGCGATAGAAATGCAAAGACGCAAGCTGCTTGGCAGGGGCTTTAATTTTTACCATTACACTTTAGACATCACGGACGGCCCGTGCATACATAAGCGGATAGCAGGCTGCGGTGTCGGTGTAGATTACATGGCAGTGACCCCTGCGGGTGATTTGTACCCATGCCACCAATTTGTCGGCGACAAGCGGTTTTTACTGGGAAATGTTCACAGCGGTGCTGTAAATAATAAACAACGCGACGAATTTGCTGCCGTGAGTATTTATTCACGCAGCGAGTGCAGGGAGTGTTGGGCAAGATTTTACTGCAGCGGAGGCTGTGCGGCAAATGCATATTATGCATCAGGCAGCATAAACGGTATTTATGAGATAGGCTGCGAGCTTTTCAAACGCCGCATCGAAAACGCAATCATGCTCCAAGTTGTGTAGTTTCCTACTTATACGGATTGAACTCCAACATAGTTTTTACTACATCTTCACCGAGGGGATTTGCTCCGCCAAAAGACTTTGCATAAACAGCTATTTTGCAGGCGTTTAAGATTAGCGTCTGTACATCTTTTTCACGGCTTCTAAAGCTGCCGAGAAAATACAAAGCCTGCTCGGGCGTCAGAGGGTTATTCATCAGCTCAAGAGTATCCACATCAGGAGGAACATCTGTAAAATCGGGAAACTCCGTCACACAAGCCGTCAGCTTGTCCATGACATATGCCATGATGTCGTCAATTTCACCGACGCTGTCGGCAGCAATGAAGATACCATGATTTTGGAGGAAAGCAAGCTTCGGAAAATCTGTGACAAACCCCTCCCCCTCGCAGGGATTGCGTCCCCCTGTCACAGTCAGCACCTCTGCCAACTCCCGTGCCAAACCCGGCCCCGGTGGCTTTGACAACACCCATACGGCAGGGTAGTGCGATGCCTCGCCAAACAAACGCTGCATTTCCTGCTCGCCATTGACGCTGCATGTCAGTCCGTTTACCAAAGTGGGATGCACATGCAAGACGTACTTATACGGAAACAAAGCGTGCAAAATAGACTCCACGCTCGGACGCTTGGCTTCCTGCCCCGAAAGCCTTGCATCCATAATTAAATCAAAGGACTTAGCTTCAATCTCAGCCGCGCTCATCTCGGCAGGGTACTCAAACGATAGAGTATCGCGCAACAGCTGCAAATCCATTGCCACAAATTCGTCGGCGGCAATGGTCGCAAGCGGCGTACCCGAACCCTTAACATACATGACATTTCCGTCCTTGTACGAAGTGTTCCCGCCGCCGAGCAGCACATACTGCTCGTCTGCTCCGTATCTGTTTGACATTTCAACTAAGCAATCTAAACTCATATAACAATTATACCACAAACTTTTAAGTTACAGGCTAACTTTTAATCTTTCCGTCGAGCAGCTCAATCACCAAATCGGCAGACTGCGCAACATCGGGGTCATGCGTCACGACAATAACACATACATTTTCCGAATGTGCAAGGTTTTTCAAAAGCTCCACAATGTTGGCACTGTTTTCACTGTCAAGATTACCCGTTGGTTCGTCTGCAAGAATTATCTCTGTTTTTGCCGCAAGCGCTCTTGCGATAGCCACGCGCTGCTGCTCGCCGCCCGATAGCATTGACGGCAGGCGGTGGTGTTTTTCGCTGTCTATTCCGACACTCTCAAGCCTTTTTATGGCGGTTTCCTCTGCTTCTTTTTTAGAAATGCCGCGGTATTCCATAGGAAACATCACATTTTCTATTGCCGTCAGAAGCGGAAAGAGATTTAAGCTTTGATATATGACGGAAACATGCTCCAAGCGGAGCTTATCACGGTCAATCTTATCCGTTTCCATTTCGCCGAAAGCCACCGTCCCCGACATCGGCAGGTCAAGCCCTGCGATAAGAGAGAGTAAGGTTGTTTTACCGCTGCCGCTTTTTCCTACCACGGCGTAAAACTTGCCCGGTTCAAACGAGTAGCTGATGCCCGCTAAGGCGCTCACCGTCTGATACTTACTTTTGTATGTGTAGCTGACATCGTTTAAGGTTAATTTATCCACGAAATCACTCCTTTTCTTTCATTACTTCAAGCACATTTGTCCCCGACACTTTAATGCCCGCAAAAACCGTTCCAAGCACATAGCAGCCGAGCAGTATCGCAGGGCGTATAATTGATATTGACCCGAAAACAATTATTGTTAAACCGGAGCCGACTGCCGCGCCAATCAGGCTCAATATAAACTGCTCGCTGAGAATACCCGTGAAAATATCCCGCCTGTGGATACCGACGCTGCGCATGACTGCAAACTCGGACCGTCGAGCCCGTGTGAGCAGCGTGCTCGCTAAAAACCCTATGCATACAGAGATAACATAAACAACGGGAATTGCAATGTCAACGAGGATAATATTTTGCAAAAGCGGCTCGACGGCTTCGTAAAAAGACGAGTCATAAACCGTCATTGCAAGCGGTATAGTGGTGTGAATGGGTCGTACCCTTGCAAAGCTTCGTGCGGCTTGTATCTTAAAGGCTGAAAGCTCGCGGTTATCCGCCACTGTCATAGACAGCCTGTCGGTATAAAAAGGAATGTCTTCAAATTCTTCCACAAACGAGTTTATCGCCCAAAAAGGACTGAAAATTACTCCATCGCCCAAGCCTGTCACTGTGCCGACTATCTCAAGTTCTTTTTCAATTGTCACATATCCGCCATCTGTCACTTGACCGGCAAGACGAACCCAATAAGCTTCCCAACCCATATGAATGGGCAAATACCACGCAACGGTGACAAAGCCGTCGTCATGATAATCATACCACGGGACCACATTACTTTGCACAATTGGTGTTAAATAAGCGATTGTAGAGGTGTTGTTATCGCCCTCAACAACAAGAAGCCACTCACCGTCGCTGTCTTGCCTTATTTCAATATTATACATTTCAAGATAATCCTGCTCAATATCCGGGTCGAAATAGAATTCACTCACATCGGGCAGCTTCTCCGTAATAGTAATGCGGAGCGTGCCGTCCGTGGCGGCAGCGAGTACATCCTCGCTGACCACAGCTACAGGTTTGTCGGTTTGGAAAATACTATCATCATATCCGCCCGAAAAACTGACAGTCGCTCCGGTTTCGGGGGCAAGTCTGTCATCGGCAACGATGCCGGTAATTGCTGTTACAACTGTTTCTTTTTGACTGTCAGAAAGTATAACATCAAAGCTTCGTTTCAGTATCAAATCACTTGTAAAATCATAAAGAGATAAAGCCGCGGTTGGGTTTGTAAATAGCTCCAAGGCATTTTGGCTGATATTCAGATTGTCCGTTTTATCACCTGTCAGGTCGCTGACTTCGGCAATGATAACATGATTATCCATGGTGTTTTCAAACTCGGCATCAAGCCACTCTTTAATTCCTCCGAGTGTGTTAATCAGAACAATAAGAGTAAAAGCAAGTATCGGAACTGCAAGGCTTTTTATCCTCTCACGTACCGCTCTTTTCATAAAATATGAGATAACAAACAGCATCAATCTTCCCCCTTTCCTGCACTGAGGGAACTAAACCGTGCCGCACGTACCGACATAAACCATGTCACGGCAAGAAGCAGCAGCGTGCCAAAAAGTGCGGTAATCACCATTGCAATGGGGGAGGTGCTCAGCGGAACACTGCGGCGGATACCGAGGTCGGCGGCATTGCTCAGTGTCAGATTGCGAAATGCGTCCGTAAATGCTTTTGTGGCATTTGCGGCGGCGTCAATGATGTATTCATATAAAGGTAAAGAAATAGCAAGCGAAAAACACAGAGAAATCAAAATCGGCAGCGTGCCCTGCACAAAAACCCACCTAAACCTGCTCTTTTGATTGACCCCGATTGCGTTGAGTATGCTCGCTTCCTTACGCTTGCGTGCCGTGTAGAAAAATGAATACAGGAAGACTACCGCAAACCAGACCGCTGCGGCAAGACCCAAAATCCATGACAAACCAAAGCGCAGATTTGAAAGTGCAATTTTTATTGAGTTGTACCCTTGGTCATAAAAGCGGAAAAAATACCCGTACCCGTCTGCGATACTGTTTATCAGCTCGCGGGTTTCGTCAATTTGCCCGTTTGGAACGATAACTGCATCATGGAGCAGCGGTATAAACATAGCTTCCGACTCCGATGCGTCAGCTCCGCCAAAAACTCCGTCAAATGACCTGTCGGGGATTATAACCATACTACGCGATATTGCATAGTCGGTGACATCTGTCGGCATGATATTCATTATGCCGACTATGGTATATGGGATAGGGTCTGTGACCTCTTTTTCAAGATTAAACGGACTTGGTACAAAAATGGATTGCGTGACCGCACCTGCTTCCTCGGACGGGTAGTACGAAACAACATGCTCGGTAAGAGTGATTTCATATAACCTAAGCGGCACAGTATCTCCGACAGACAGCCCGTTATGGTCGGCAAAGCTGCGGCTTACAAGGCAAACCCTTGCGCCGTTTTTTTGCTCACGGGCGGTGAAGGTTCTGCCCTCGTCAAAGAGGCTTCCGCGCTGATTTAAGCGAAAAAGACTAAGTGCTTCATTTGTTGTCAGCACCTGAAAGCTGCGCGCCGTGACATCTGCGGTTTTAAGAGCGTCATTCATCCATGCCATTTTTTCGGAAGCCATAAGCTCCTCTACATTGCCGTCAAACTCAAAAAATCCGTAATCCCCGTCTATCTCGGGCACAAAATCACGCTCATAAACATAATCTCTTACTTCAATGGGTTTTTCGGGAAATTCGGGGAAATTGTACTCCGGCGGGGTATAACTCCAATGCAAGTTATTGAAATATTTCCTATACTCCTCATGTGTGGTGACAACATCAACAACGAGCGGAACCAATGGCACATTCGGAGCTTCAATACTCAAATGACTAAAGCCTCCGCCAAAGCCGCCCGACGGAGTATAAGTGCCGATTACAACATATTTTTTACCGAGTTCAAAAGGAGCCGAGCCGTCGGGGTTATTATGATAGCTGATGTGAATATATCGGGGCTGCTGATAGTCCTGATGAAGAAACAAAGCTTCTTCGACAGTAAAAGCTCCCGCATGATATGTAAAAATGTAAGGGTCGTATTCTCCGAGGTCTTCTGAATAGGAAGAGTGAATGGCGTGCATTGTGTCTTCTTTTTCAAAGGTGACGACAAACGCGGCAAGCGAGTGTGAGGAATGTTGCAAAATGAGCGGGTCTAAACCATAGCCTGATGCCCTAAGCGGAACGGGTCGTATACCGTCTGCATAAGCACCGAAAATACGTCTTTGGTCCATTTGCAGCAAATCGGATTTATATACAGTTTCTCTGATTGTATCACGCATGTCACGTGGGTTTTGCATTTTACTTGCCGCATAGCGTGTTATATGAAAGTAGTCCGGCATTGCAATCGTTGTAATCGTATCATCAAGATTTTGCAGGGCGTCATGAGCCGAAAACCACAGCCCCGAGGATATGCAAAGCAAAGCACCTGCCATTGTGAGCAGCAGGCAAAAAAGAATATTGGACACAACAGAGCGCTTAAAATGCTTAAAAATGTATTTATTCATGGTTAATTATTCATTCCTATCATACATATTATACCATATGCCGCATAAAATTTCAATCCGATACCTTACATATTTGCAACATATCAGCAACCACTCTTGAACATATATGTGAAGTTATGTTATTATTACACAATAAAAAAACTTAAAATTTATTAGCATAGGAAAATAATTATGACAATAGGTATAAAAGTAAAAAGAAGTTTTTGTTTAGTGTTTGTGTTGCTGATGATGCTTACGCTTATATCGGGTTGTGCAAATGAGCATGACGGCTCTGACGCAAATCAGGTAGGTGGCACTCCTTCTTCGTTTCGCGATGTGCAAGATATAACGGCAGACGAAATCGCAAGCATTGAAGCACTGCAAAGGGAGCGGGCAAATACACCTTTTATATATGGTATGACCTTAATGACGGAGTCATTTATTAAAGAAAACGGCGAAATGGGCGGATATGCCGATTTGCTCTGCCGTTTTTTGACGGACTTTTTCGGCATCCCGTTCAAGCTTGAGCTGGTTTTGTTCGAGGAACTTATGGAAGGCTTACTTTCAGGAGCAATCGATTTTTCGGGCACAATAATGCCGACGCCGGAAAGAGAAAAATACTTTTTTATGACCGATACTATTGCCGAGCGTCAATACAGCATGATACGGCTTGCAGGCAGCCCGGCACTGAGCCAAATTGCACAGGAGCGTCCCGTCAGGTATGCATTTGTCGCGGGCACACCGCATGAAGCGGCTGTTTCAAAGGTTATTGACCCGAGCTCCTATGAGCCTGTGTGGATAAATGACTCCTTAGAAGTGCATGAGTTGCTCATAAACGGATATGCCGATGCTTATGTCACTGTTCACACAACAGAAGCACTCTTTATGGACTATGATGATTTGATTATAGAGGACTTTACACCGCTTATTTTTAATCCCGTATCCATTGCAACTGCAAATGAGCAGCTTGAGCCTATTATATCCGTTATTAAAAAAGCACAGCAAAGCGGCGCTCTAATGCCGCATCTGAGCTATTTATACGACAAAGGCTATCAGGATTTCCGTCTGCACAAAATGTCAGTATGGCTCACAGACGAAGAAGAAGCTTACATCAATGACAATCCGGTCATTCCGATTGCGGCATTTAACAGCAACTATCCGCTCAGCTTTTTCCACCCGAGGCATAGCGAGTGGCAGGGTGTTTATTTCGACCTGCTCGACGAGGTGGCAAAACTTACGGGTCTGCAGTTTAATGTAGTTCATAATGAGTTTACCCAGTGGCCCGCAATGCAGGAGATGCTTATCAAAGGGGAAATATTTATTGTTCCGGAGCTCACATGGACAAAAGAGCGCGAAGGTCTTTTCCTGTGGTCGGAGACAAAAATACTTGATGATTATTTTGCCCTTGTATCAAGAGCGGATTACCCCGATATTACGGTAAATGATATTCAGCACCTGACGGTCGGTGTTGCCAGAGGCACTACTTTTACGGCGATGTTTGAGCGCTGGTTTCCGAACCACAGAAATACCGTGGAGTATGAGGGCATCGACCTTGCTTTTGCAGCCTTGCGTGAGGGCGAGGTTGACATGGTTATGACAACCCAGAGAAGACTTATGCACCTTACTCACCTGCAGGAGCTTGTCGGGTATAAGGCAAATCTTATATTCTCTCAGCCGATTGAAAGCCGTTTTGGCTATAACGTAGAGCATGAGCATTTACGCTCAATCATTGACAAAGCTCTGACCTTGAGCGATACAAGCGGAATTGCCGACGCGTGGATGAGAAAAACCTACGACTACCGCGCTAAACTTGCCGAGTCGGAGGCGGAGGCGCAACAGCCGTGGCTGATAAGTTCGGGTGTTTTGACCGTACTTGCAATAATTCTGCTTATTGTAATATTTATCAGAAACAGCAATGAAGAAAAACGCCTTGAAAAATTAGTTATCGAGCGAACAGCGGAAGCGAGAAGTGCGTCTAAAGCAAAGAGCCGTTTCCTTGCAAACATGAGCCATGAAATCAGGTCGCCCATGAACAGTATCATAGGGTTTGCGGAGCTTGCACAGGATGCTGAAAATCCTCAAAGAACTCAAAACTATCTGAGAAATATCCAAAGCAGTGCAGAGTGGCTTCTTAGCATCATAAACGACATACTCGACATTTCAAAAATCGAAGCAGATAAACTTGAGCTTGAGCATATTGCCTTCGATTTGTCCGATGTTTTTGAAACATGCCGCTCGACAATTGCCCCGCTCATTGAAGAAAAAGGCATTGCGCTTTATTGCCATGCCGAGCCGTCGGTCGGTAAAAAGCTGCTCGGCGACCCGAACCGCCTCAGGCAAGCTCTTATTAACCTGCTCTCAAATGCAATCAAATTTACAAATGTCGGAACAGTCAGCTTGGGGGCATCGATTAAAGAACATACCGAAAACACTGTAACCGTGGGCTTTGAAATAAAAGACACAGGCATCGGCATGAACCCCGAACAGGTGAGAAGAATTTTCGACTCCTTTACACAAGGCGATGACAGCATTGCCCGCAAATTCGGCGGCACGGGACTTGGACTTACAATCACAAAAAATATTATTGAGCTTATGAACAGCAGACTCATAGTTGAGAGCACCGTTGGTGTAGGCAGTAAGTTCAGCTTTGACATAATATTTGATACGATTGCCGATGACGATATTGTTATGTCCGAGCAGGAGATGTTTGTTAATGATTTTGAAAGACCGAACTTCAAAGGTGAGATTTTAGTTTGTGAAGACAACAGACTAAACCAGCAGGTTATATGCGACCATTTGGAACGCGTGGGAATTAAAAACGTTGTGGCAAATAACGGGTACGAAAGTGTTTCAATTATTAAAGGACGTTTACTGCGAAAAGAAAAAATGTTTGACCTCATATTTATGGATATTCATATGCCTGTAATGGATGGTCTTGAAGCGGTTTCCGAAATCAAAAAATTAGGTGTGGAAACACCGATTATAGCCCTAACGGCAAACATTATGTCAGATGATTTGGAAAGTTACGAAAACAGCGGAATGCCTGATTGTCTCGGAAAACCCTTTAGCTCACAGGAGCTGTGGAGATGTTTGGCGAAATACCTGCCGGTTGTGGGATATTCCGCAATAGACAAGCAACAGCAAATTATAATTGACGAAAACACCTTGAAAGTACTGCAGGTATATTTCGTAAAGAACAATCAGACAACCTTTGCCGACGTTAAAAAAGCGATTGCCGACGATGATGCCAAGCTCGCTCACAGATTGGTTCATACGCTCAAAAGTAACGCCGGACAAATAGGTGAAAAGACCTTGCAGACAACTGCTGCAGGTGTCGAGGATATGCTCAGCGGCGGTGCGATTGCTGTCACAGACGAGCAGCTTGAGCTGCTTGAGGAAGAGCTGACAAAGGTTTTAGACAAGCTCACTCCCATGCTGAGCGCAGTTGAAACAAAAGCAAAACCCGGAAGCATTGATACGGATAAGGCACTTGAGATATTAGACAAGCTTGAGCCGCTCCTCGCCAGCCACAGCACCGAATGTATGGAGATGCTTGATGAGGTGTTGATGATTGAAGGAGCACAGGAGCTTGTGCGGCAAATAGAAGACATTAACTACAAAGCCGCCATGGACGAACTCACCAAACTGAGGGACACCTTGAGTTAGACATAACTTAATATTTATGATATAGTTATACTAACGTTGCCGTCATTGCGAGGAGCACAAGTCTCGCTTGCGAGACTTACGCGACGCGGCAATCCGGATTATGTTAGTGCAGTGTCTGGATCGCCACGCTACGCTCGCGATGACGCATGGATAATAAGTAGGAGAGCAAAAACAGATGCCAAAAATTCTGCGTTCAAAGGAAATGAAAAAATGCCTCGGCTGCTTCACCTGTATGCTTGTGTGTGCGTCTTTTAATCAAAAAAATCACTCGCTCATTAAAAGTGCAATCAGAGTCCGAACAACAGGTGGCATGTCGAGCAATTTTGTTGCGATTGTGTGTCTCGGCTGCTCAAAACCCGCATGTATGGAAGTATGCCCGAGTAACGCCCTTGTGCTTCGCGACGGCGGAGGAGTTTTGCTCAAAGCGGACAAATGCATCGGCTGCCGTCAATGTGAAGAGGCATGTATAGTCAATGCCGTAAATTTTGACGAAGAAACACAAACCCCGATAATCTGCCATCATTGCGGCATCTGCACAAGATACTGCCCCCACGACTGCCTGCAGCTTATTGATGTATGATGTATAAGGAGCGAGATAAGTGTTAAACGAAAAGTTCATCAGAGTTTTATATATTGACCTTGAGACAGAAAAAATCCGCATCGAACAGCGTGAGGATTTACTTAAATACCTCGGCGGCGTCGGCGTTGCAAGCAAGCTTCTGCTCGAAAACATAAAATCCGACTGCAAGCCTATGGACGCAGAGCAGCCAATTGTTTTTGCCATCGGAGCGGGGACATATGTATTTCCCGTTTTGACCAAAACCGTCGCGATGTTTGTATCCCCTCTGACGGGCGAGCTCGGCGAAAGCTACGCGGGAGCCCGCATGGGAATGACCATGCTCATGGCGGGATATGACGCCCTCGTTATCACGGGCAAGGCAAAAAAACACAGCTATCTGAGCATATCCACAAACAACGTCACCGTTAAAGACGCCCGTGCAATTTGGGGGCTCAACGTCAGTGAGGTCGGTCAGTACATACGTGAAAAAGAGCGTCATGCAGGACATGCGGACGGCAAGCGTTCTATAGTATACATCGGACCCTCCGGCGAAAACGGCGTATCCTTTGCATGTGCAACGGTTGATACCTACCGCCATTTCGGACGCATGGGGCTCGGTGTTTGCATGGGTTCAAAAAACCTCAAAGCAATCTCAATTTACGGCAACCGCTCAATTCCTATTTTGAACCACAAAAAATACATAAAACTCTATCAGGAGCTGTATAAAAAGTGCACGGCAACCGAATACATGGCAAAATATCACGATGCGGGAACACCCGAAAACATCATGCCTCTCAACAAAAGCGGAGGCTTACCGACACGCAACATGCGCTCGGGCTCTTTTGAAGAAGCAGGGCGTATTTGCGGCGAGTCATTTGCACAAAAAAACCTTGTGCGGAAGATGTCCTGCACGGGATGCCCCGTCGGCTGTATCCACATCGGCATGTACCGCCGCGAGTTTGACAAAGGGCATGAATATGAAGCAATCAGCGTTTCCTACGACTATGAACTGATTTTTGCACTCGGAACATTTCTCGGTGTGGCAAATACAGATGCTATCATCTCTCTAATCCACGAGGTTGAGGAGCTTGGACTTGACGCAATGAGTACGGGCGTCTGCCTCGGCTGGGCAACGGAGGCTTTGGAAAAAGGCTATATCACGGAAGCCGAAACCCTTGTTAAGCTTCGATTTGGAAAAGCCGAGGAATACAGAAAAGCAATAGAATACCTTGCAACGGGCACAAACTCATTTTATCAGGCACTCGGAAAAGGCTCGCGCCACGCATCGTCAATATACGGCGGTGAGGATTTTGCCATGCATGTTGCGGGCAACGAAATGGCAGGCTACCACACAGGCTACGGCTCGCTCATCGGAGCGGCTGTCGGAGCAAGGCACTCTCACCTTGACAACGGAGGCTACAGCTTCGACCAGAGCATGGAAGAATTTGACGAGGATAAATTGGTCGATATGATTTTTGCCGAGGAATGTGAGCGGTGCATGACAAACTCGCTCATAATGTGCCTTTTTGCCAGAAAAATATACGACCGTCAAACAATACTCGACGCACTTGACTCCATAGGTTTTGAGCTTACAAATGAAGAACTGACGGAAATCGGCAGGCGTGTGTATAAAACAAAACTGCAGATAAAAAAAGCACTCGGTTTTCAGCAAAAGGGCGTTAAGCTTCCCAAGCGTTTCTTTGAAACGCCAAGCATGAACGGTATGCTTGACGAAGCCGTCGCTAAATCTATGATTAGAAAATATGCGGCAAAGAGTGATTTGCTGCTTGCCGAAAATTCAGATGAAAGTTAAATTTTACGGCAGCGCACTTAAATACACGGGCGGCATGGTATCTGTGAATATGGATCCAAAGTGCTGCCCTGATTTACATGCTTTGATTAATGAGCTTGCGAAAAGCTTCGGCGAAGACTTCAAGCAACTTATACTCGGCGGCGAAACATGGCTTGTGCTTGTAAATGCGGCGAGCGTCAAAGCGACGGGCGGCTTGAATACAAAGCTTAAACAAGGTGATATTATCGAAGTGCTCCCTATAATCGGAGCAGGTTAATAATACAAACTCACAAAATACGTCATCTGGATCGCCACGCCTAACGGCTCGCGATGACGAATGGACGAAAGGAGCTATTATGAAAACTTATCATGTTTCTAAAACCGGAAAAGACACAAATCTCGGTACAAAAGAAAACCCGCTGCTTACAATAAGTGCGGCGGCAAGCATTGCCCGTGCGGGTGACACGATTATTGTTCACGAGGGTGAGTATAGAGAGTGGGTGAGACCCAAAAATCCGGGGCTCAGTAATGTGCGACGGATAACCTACAAAGCGGCGGATGGTGAAAAGGTCGTCATCAAAGGCTCGGAGCGTATTACAAACTGGGAAAAAGTGGAGGGCGGCGTCTGGAAAGTTACACTGCCAAACACATTTTTTGGAGACTTCAACCCATATTTTGAAACTGTTATCGGCGACTGGCTGCTCTATCCGCAAGGCCGCTCGGCACATCTCGGCGATGTGTATTTAGACGGCATGTCCTTGTATGAAGCAGACAGCTACAGCCATGTTTTTAAGCCCGAGATACGCGAAACAACACTTGACCACTGGACGAATGAAACAGTCCCGATACTAAATAAAGAACAGACAAAATATCTGTGGTTTGGTACGGTAGATGAAGAAAACACGCAAATAACCGCAAATTTCCACGATGCCGACCCGAACACAAGTCTTGTAGAAATAAATGTCCGCAAGTGCTGCTTTTATCCCGAAACGGCAGGCATAGACTATATAACGGTCAGCGGTTTTGAAATGGCACAGGCGGCAACCCCGTGGACCCCGCCGACAGCCGACCAGCCCGGTCTTATCGGCGCTCACTGGAGTAAAGGCTGGATAATTGAAAACAACATTATTCACGATGCAAAATGCAGCGCCGTCAGCATAGGCAAGGAAGCTTCAACAGGCAATAATGAGCGCACTTTCCGCAAGGACAAGCCGGGTTATCAATATCAGCTTGAGGCAGTCTTTAAGGCACGGAAAATCGGCTGGTCCAAAGAAAAAATCGGCTCGCATATTATCCGAAACAATGTAATACACGACTGCGGACAAAACGGAATAGTCGGTCATTTGGGCTGTGTGTTCAGCGAAATCTACGGAAATCATATCTACAACATTGCAATTCGCCGTGAGTTTTACGGGCATGAAATCGCAGGCATTAAGCTCCATGCTCCGATAGATGTGCAAATACATAACAATCATATCCACGACTGCTCGCTCGGTATCTGGATGGACTGGCAGGCGCAGGGAACAAGAATTAGCAAAAATCTGCTCTATCACAATAACCGTGACCTGTTTATGGAGGTTTCGCACGGTCCGTCACTGATTGACTACAACATTTTCGGTTCAAAATATGCACTTCATAATGACGCACAAGGTATGGCATATGTACACAACCTGTTTGCAGGAAAGTTTGCACTGCGTTTTTCAACCGACCGCTCCACACCGTATCACGCACCACACAGCACTGAGGTTGCAGGGTTTTCGGCAACCTTCGGCGGTGATGACAGATATTTCCAAAACATATTTGTCGGAGGGCAGACAGACGAAATGGTCGGTACTGCAGGCTTTGACGGGCATACCACATCACTTGAGGAGTTTATAGACATAGTTGACGCGCAGCAGCCGTGCGACCACGGGGAGTTTATGAAAACAAAGCAGCCCGTTTTTATCTCGGATAATGTTTACACAAACGGGGCTGTCGCTTTTGAAAAGGAACAAGATAAGCTCGACTGCGGCAGTTTTGACGCGGGTTTTGCAATTGAAAAGGAAGACGGTAAGGTATTCCTTAAAATAACAATGCCCGATAATTTTGAAAGCTTCACTTCAAAGCCGCATGACACTGCCACACTCGGACGTGTGCGAATTGTTGATGCCGATTTTGAAAACCCCGACGGCAGCCCGCTTATACTCGACACAGATTATTTTGATATTTGTGCAATAAGTCCGACGGTTGCAGGGCCGATTTCAACATTAAAAGCAGGTAAAAACCACATTTTGGTGAGTGATAAGTGAACTTGAAGTTCTAAAGCTGATGTGATATTATTAGTCGACTAAACAAACAGGGAGAAAAATAATGGCTGAAAGTAAAGGATATATTAGAAGCTCCGACGAAAAAGGAAGCATAAACATCTGTCAGAACGTTGTGGCAGTCATTGCGGCAGCGGCAGCAGTTGATGTTGACGGTGTGCACGGGCTTTATCAGTCACCGGGCAGAGAGCTGACAACCGTCAGCGGAAAAAAAGGCATATCAAGAGGTGTTAAGGTTTCAATCGACGGCGACAACATTGCACTTGACGTCTCCTTTATTGCCGAGCTTGGCTATTCGGTGAGCGAAGTAGGCGCCGTTGTGCAAAAGGCTGTTATAACCGCCATTGAAGAAGCAATCGGCATCAAGGTCAGCACGGTGAATATCCATATCTGTGGTGTATCACTCAAAAAAGCGAAACAACAGGTATGAAAAGAGCCATAGCAAGGGAAATTGCCGTCAGGCTGTGCTTTGCACTGTCCGAAAATCCGTCGGGTCCCGAGGAAATAATCGAGCATTTATTTAATGAAGAGTACTACAAAACGCTCAGTGAGGAAGACGAACTCTACAAGGATTTTCCGAGCAAAAAGCAGCTTGCCTATATTACGCAAATTGTGACGGGTGTTTCGAACCGTGCCGCCGAGCTTGACGGTTACATAGAAAAATATTCAATCGGCTGGAAATTCGGCAGAATATCAAGAACCGCCGCAGCAATAATGAAAACAGCCATGTATGAGGTTCTCTACATGCCGGACGTTCCCGACAAGGTTGCAATAAACGAAGCGATTGAACTGGCAAAGCACTATGAGCCCCCTGAAACCTGCGCTTTTATCAACGGTATTTTGGGAAGCTTTTCACGCGAAGAGGTAGAGCCAAATGGCTGAAAAAATCTTTACAATCACTCAGCTCAATAACTACATAAAACGCATACTCGATGCAGATGATGTCATTTCAGGTGTATACGTCAAAGGTGAACTGTCAAATTACAAGGTATACCCGTCCGGACATCATTATTTTACAATGAAAGACACCGAAGGCTCACTCAAATGCGTGATGTTTAAAGGCAGCGCAATAAAGCTCCGCTTTAAGCCCGAAAACGGAATGTCGGTTGTTGCTTTCGGAAAAGTATCGGTATATCCCAGAGACGGTCTTTATCAGCTTTATGTGAGCGAAATAACCCCCGACGGAATTGGCGACCTGTATGTCGCTTTTGAGCAGCTCAAAGAAAAGCTTTACAAGGAAGGGCTCTTTGACGAAATTCACAAAAAACCGCTTCCGAGATTTCCCCGAAAAATCGCCGTCATAACATCACCCGCAGGAGCGGCGGTGCAAGATATTATAAGGGTTCTCGGCAGCCGCTGGAAAATGAGTGAAGTAGTCATAATGCCGGTGCGGGTGCAAGGTATTGAAGCGCCGCCCGAAATAGTTTCGGCAATTGAGCAGGCTAACAAAATCGGCGAGGCTGATGTTATCATAACAGGCCGCGGCGGCGGCTCGATAGAAGACCTTTGGGCATTTAATGATGAAACTGTAGCAAGGGCGATATTTAAGTCGAAGATACCCGTAATATCGGCAGTCGGGCATGAACCTGACGTGACGATTGCAGACTTTGTCGCAGACGTCAGAGCAGCAACACCCTCAAACGCGGCAGAGCTTGCAGTTCCCGATGCCGCAGACGTGTACGGCTGGCTCAAAGCAGCGGATATCAGATTAAACCAAACAATACATCATAAATTAAGGTCGCAAAGACAACGGCTCGACAGTATAGCAGGCAGACGTGTGCTCCAGAGCCCCGAAGCTTATATAGACAACAAGCGTGTTCAAATCGACCGCAGCACCGAAAGACTTCTCTCTGCGGCACGTTTTAAAATATCAAATCAAAGACAGCGTTTTACGGCAGCCGCAGCGGCAATAGACGCGATGAGCCCCCTCAAAGTGCTCGGGCGCGGTTATGCAATAGCACACAGGGCAGACGGCTTGGTGGTAAAAAATGCCCACGATGTTTCAAAGGGCGACCTGTTGAAAGTAAGACTTCAAAAAGATGAAATAAACTGCATTGTAGAATAACAGGAGCGAAGATATGAGCAAAGAAGAATTAACATTTGAAAAAGCTGCGGCAAGAATTGACGAGATTGTGCAGCTGCTCGAAAAAGGCGATGCGCCTCTCGACAAGTCACTTACATTATTTGAAGAAGGTGTAGGGCTTATTAAAACATGCGGAGCCATGCTCGACACAGCAGAGCAAAAAATCACCGAGCTGCAAGGTAATACCATAAGTACCAAGGAGATAATTTTCGATGACGATGACGATGACGATGATGAGTAGTGAGAATATTGACAGACTTACCGAAATGGACGAGTGCCGTGAGCTAATCGAGGAGCGGCTCCATGAAATGTTTACGGAAGCAGGCTCGAACTATGCAACGCTCGTAGAAGCCATGCGTTACAGCCTTCTTGCGGGAGGCAAACGCACGCGTGCCATTATGTGCATGAAGTTTTGTCAGGCGGCAGGCGGCAGGATAACCGACGCTCTCGAGGCGGCATGTGCCGTTGAGATTTTGCATACCTACACACTCATTCACGACGACCTTCCGAGTATGGACGGTGACGACATGCGGCGCGGAATACCGTCAAACCATGTTGAGTTCGGCGAGTTTACAGCCATTCTCGCAGGTGATGCGCTCCAAGCGGCAGCCTTTGAAACACTCGCAGGCTCACACCTGCCCGACGACGCAATTGTCGAAATGGTGAAAATATTTGCCCAAACGGCAGGTGCTCACGGCATTTGCGGGGGTCAATATCTTGATTTATCGGGTGAGGGTTGGCAGCTTACCATTGACGAAATGCTTGAGCTTTATTCAATGAAAACGGCAGCGCTCATATCCGCAGCTGCAAGGCTTGGTGTTATCGCAGGCGGCGGCACGCGCGAGCAGGTTGATGCCGCACACGAGTATGCCTGTGCCATCGGGCTTGCGTTTCAAATACGCGATGACGTGCTCGACACAATATCAACAGCCGAAGAACTCGGCAAACCAATCGGATCCGACACACTAAACGAGAAGTCAACCTTTGCGTCCTTACTTGGTGTCGAGGCATGTGAAAAAATGATACGCAAGGAAACGGTAAAAGCGATAAATGCAATCGACGGAAAATTCCATTCTACCGAATTCCTTACATGGCTTGCCGAAATTTTAGCCGAAAGACGAAACTGAGATACCCGATAAGAGGGTCATATGATTAATGAATAAAATTCATTGAATTCATTACAAATGAGTAATTGCAACGAAAATTCGATGAATATTTTCAAAAAACTATTGAATATTCATTCGCGAACTGTTATTATTTAAGTGTAGTAGCCTTAGGCTACTATATTTTTCTGCGGCGCAGTATCCTAGTCAGATCTGCCGTCTACCAGGAAGGGCCTAAAAATCCTTTAAAGGGCATATCGTTGAAGCCTCTTGTGTCTGCTTTGAACGCCCAGTTTGGGGTGGGTGCTGGGGGAAAGTGCGGTAAGAGCCTTGTGCTCGGACCGTACTTGCGTTCTCAGGGCGCTCTCCAATGGCATGGAGAACCCGACCCTGTTTACGTGGAGACCTGCTCTTGTGCGGGCATGACCCGTACGAAGCAGGCGTGAACCTGCATTGCGGTGCATAGCTGTGTGCAGAGTAGCCTGCCTTGAGTGGGAAATGCGGATAGAGGAAACGCTCACAGTTTTTATGGCCATAAATTCTGCGGGTCTGCTCTTGAAATATTTTCTGCAAAAGAGGCTAAGAGATGGTTTGACTGTAGTGGAAAACACCTAGGCTGTCCAAGCTGAGAGCTTGGGGCAAGCGGGGGATTACAGTACGGACTAAGTGGTAATCGGGCAATAAGATTAGGTGACTTCTTATACGCGGATTTAATGGGAAACCGCCTATGCCGGCAACGGTAGGTAACTGCGTGGGAAATCCGGCCCGACCTAAGCCGTAAGATTTACTCCACTTGTCGCCGCATAACATAATATGAAGAAATCTAACATAAAATGGATTATTAAAATAACACTTATCAGCCTCGTCGCCGCAGCGGTATTTGCACTTGCCTCCACGGAAATTCTCGGAAATACAGGCTATTTTGTATCCTTTGCCATTCTTGCGGCTTTTGTTATCATCGGCATCGTTTTTGATGTAATCGGCATTGCGGTTACGGCAGCAGACGAAGCACCGTTCAACTCCATGGCGGCACATCGCCAAAAGGGTGCGCTTGAAGCTCAAAGACTTGCAAAAAATGCGAGCAAGGTCACATGCTATTGCAACGATGTCATAGGAGATGTCACGGGCATTGTCAGCGGAACGACAGCAGCGCTCATAGCTGCGCGCCTTATGGAAGGCTTTAACTCCGAAACGCTTTTGTTTCCGGTGCTCATATCAGCGGTTGTTACGGCACTGACAGTCGGAGGAAAGGCGATAGGAAAAATACTTGCATTCAGCAAAAGCACCGAAATTGTACTTGGCGTCGGTAAATTCTTTGCTTTTATCCGTGTAATGCCGTTTGCAAAAGCAGAAAAGAAAACATAATGAGTGAAGATACAGATATTTTTGACGGACTTGAATTTGTCAGCCGCGGAGGACAAAAGCTTGACAAAGCATTAAAATACTTTGCGGTTTCACCGAAAGACATGGTTTGCATCGACGCAGGTGCTTCAACCGGAGGCTTTACGGACTGCCTGCTGCAAAACGGCGCAAAAAAGGTCTACGCAGTTGATGTCGGCTACGGTCAGCTTGCATGGACACTTCGAAATGACCCCCGCGTTGTCACCATGGAGCGTACAAACATTCGCTATGTCGCCCCCGACGCTCTTTCTGAAAAGCCCGAGCTTGCAGTTATAGACGTATCATTTGTTTCGCTGTCTATTGTCCTGCCGGTTATACACAAGCTGCTGACTGAAAATGCACAGGTTATATGCCTAATAAAACCGCAGTTTGAAGCGGGTCGCGGCAAGGTCGGCAAAAAAGGCGTCGTTCGCGAGCCCGATACACATAAGGAAGTCCTGCATGCTTTTACGGAAAATGCCGCAAACTCCGGCTTTATACTGCAAGGGCTGAGCCACTCACCCGTTAAAGGACCAAAAGGAAACATAGAGTTTTTGGGATATCTGACAACAAAAGGCGAAGCAAAAGAGATAGACATAGACAGCATAGTTGAAGAAGCTCATAGGACATTAAATGATGGCTGATAAAAGAAAAGCAGTTTTATATCCGAACCGTGAAAATGACATTGACTTTAAGATGTCGAAGTTTGTCGGTGAGATATTCGTAAAAAACGGTTGGGAAATCTCACAGCACGTGTACCCGGGCTATCCGGATTTAAGCGGTGTCGAAATGATTATAACCTTTGGCGGCGACGGCACAATCCTCCACGCAGCCAGAGCCGCAGCAGACGTGGATGTTCCGATACTCGGGATAAACATGGGCGGCAAGGGCTTCATAGCGGAGCTTGAGGTCTCTGACATAGAGCTTGCGGAAACCGCAGCACTCGGCGACTACAAGCTTGAAACCCGTATGATGATTGACATAGAGATAATGCGCGGCGGTAAGGTTATCTGCAATGATTTTGCCCTCAACGACATCGTAATAAAAGGCGATAACAAGGTCATTGAAATGACGGTGTTCGGCGACGATGAAATGATAACAAGCTTCTCGGGCGACGGCACCATTATCGCAACGCCCACAGGCTCAACTGCGTATTCAATGTCGGCAGGCGGACCGATTGTAGAACCCACCGCAAAAAACATCATCATCACACCGATATGTGCGCATGTTCTTGAGGCAAAATCATTTGTACTTGTTGCCACTCGAATTGTAACCGTTGACATTGACCATAAAAAAGGCATTTCGGCGTATGTTTCAATCGACGGCGGCACGCATATAAACATTCAAAACGGCGATTTAATCAAAGTGAGCAAGTCAGAGAAATCAACAAGTCTTGTCAGGCTTTCCGACAGGAGTTTTTATCATAAAATATCATCAAAATTAATATCGAGGTTTAATATGAGGGGTACACAATGAAAAAAGAAAGACAAAATGCAGTGCTGCGTGTGATTGCGGCAACAGATGTTGAAACGCAAAACCATTTAATCGACGAGCTGCGAAAGATTGGCATCGAAAGCACTCAGGCAACGGTATCTCGTGATATCAGAGAGCTCCACCTTATCAAAGAGATGACATCGAGCGGCAGCTACAGATACACGGTCAGCGAGCGTCCCGTTATGCAAAATCAAAAGGTACGTCTTAAAAGCATATTCAAAGAGAGTGTGACCTCATATGCCAACGCACAAAACCTCGTTGTAATAAAAACCCTGCCGAGCCTTGCTCCTGCCGCATGCAGCGCGATAGACTCCATGGGACTTAAAAATATCATCGGCACAATCGCAGGCGACGACACAGGCTTTTTGGCAATGCAAGATACTGCGGCAGCCGAAAAATTCTGCAAAGAAATAGAAGAAATGTTGAAATGATTAAGCTCTTACACATAGAAAACATAGCAGTTATTGAAAAAGCAGACATTGAATTTTCCGCAGGTCTAAATGTCCTGACAGGCGAAACCGGAGCGGGAAAATCAATCGTCATTGACGCACTGTCTGCCGCAATAGGTAACAGAACCTCACGTGATGTGCTGCGCACAGGTGCCGCCGAAGCGTCAGTTACTGCTGTTTTTTCATGCTCCGATGAAGCTGTGCTTCCCGACTGGGTCACGCCCGACGAAAACGGCGAAATATTCATTTCACGCAAAATAACGGCAGACGGAAAAAGCGTTTGCCGCGTAAACGGAGCACCCGTACAAGCTAACACTCTGCGTGAGCTTGGAGCGGTGCTTATTGATATTCACGGTCAAAATGACGGTCGCAAGCTCCTTGACGAGAGTGCACATTTGCAATACCTTGATGCTTTTGGCGGCTTGGAAAACGAGCTTGATGAATATAAAACAGCATACGACAAACTTAAAGAAAAAAAGCGTGAGATAGACAAGCTCACAATGGACGAGAGCGAAAAAGAACGCCGCATTGAAACACTCAGATTTCAAATCGACGAAATAGAAAAGGCAAAGCTCAGACAAGGCGAATTTGAAGAACTGACAGCAAGACGGGAGCTTCTGCTCAACTCATCAAAGCTGACGGAGGCTGTCGAGGCAACTTTTGAAATACTCTATGGAGGAGGCGACTGCGTAGGTATTGCAGCGCTTGCCGCTGACGCATCTTCTTTTCTTGACCGTGCGGCAAAATATTCCGACGAGCTTCGGGAACTCAGCAAACGCCTTGATGATATGAAATATACTGCGCAGGACATTTCCGACGAGCTTCGGGATTTTCGTGCACAGCTTGATTTTTCACCCGGTGAGCTTGAGCAGCTTGACGAGCGGCTCGATACATTAAAACGGATAATACGCAAGTACGGCAGCGAGCAGGAAGCTCTCGAATTTGCAGAAAGCGGAAAGGCAGAGCTATCAGACATTGAAGACAGTGAAGGCAAGCTGAAGAAACTCGAAAATGAGCTTAATGCCTGTTTGCAAGAGGCAAAAAAGCTGTCTGCTATTTTAACCGATAAACGGAAAGAAGCCGCAAAGACCCTTGAAGAACAAGTACGCAGCGAGCTCTCGCAGCTCAGTATGCCGGGCGTGAAGTTTTTGGTGGAGTTTGGCACTGTTAGCGGTGAGTACAATCTTTCCCCCACAGGCGGAGACGAAGTATGGTATCTGATGTCTGCAAACGCAGGCGAAGCGCCGGGGCGGATAAACCGCATAGCTTCGGGCGGCGAGCTTGCAAGAATAATGCTTGCACTCAAAAACGTACTGAGCAGCAATGCAGACATAGCTTCCATGGTGTTTGACGAAATCGACACAGGAGTGTCAGGCATTGCGGCACAAAGGGTAGGGGAGAAGCTTGCAACCCTTGCAAAAAGCCGTCAGGTGCTGTGCGTCACTCATCTGCCGCAAATTGCAGTAATGGCAGACACCCACTTTTCAATATCAAAGAGCATAAAGGACGGCAGAACCTTTACACATGTCGAGCATCTCGACTTTGACGGGCAAAAAAATGAACTCGCACGCTTATCGGGCGGCGAGAACATTACAATTACAACACTATCAAGTGCCGAAGAACAACTAAAAGCAGCACGAGCTTTTAAGGAAACGATATAATCCCATTACGCTTCTTCGTTTTGATACAAAAACTTATTAATCTCAGCCATAATCTCACTTTTTGCGTTGGCAATCGAATTGCGAAGTGTAGTAAATGTTTTTTCAAGTTCATTGTGGAGAGCTTCGGGAATATCCTGTTCGCTCTCTTTTATTTTCAGCAAACGCTCAACACAATCCTGAGACTCTACCGAAGCGGTTATTATCTGCTGCAGCAGTTTTTCTATGTCCTTATTTATGCGGCTGTCATTGACATAATGCTGCTCACGAAGTGTATTTTCACACTCTTTCATCGTATCGAGTGTTTCAATAAGAGCTTCATCACTTAAATGTATGGAATACTGCACATGAATAGCCGCAAGCTCAAGCTTGGAGAGTATTTCAGGCAGCTTATGATAAACCGCAAAAACCCTCTCATACTTGGCTCTTTGCCTGTCTTCCCGAAGATTTGCATTATTGATGTGAATTGCGGATATTATTGCAAAGCATGTGACAAGACCGCTGAGTATCGCACCGTAATAATCAAGAATATCACCCGCCGAAAATGAAAAATTGAGATTTAAGTCCAAAGACTCAAGGATGAAAATATAGTTGATTAGAATAGGTCCGACCGACAGCAGGAAAAGCCCTGCAGCACCGGCAATTAAATAGATAATAAATGTTTTGCTGACGTTTTTCTTTTTTCTCTTCATAACAAAACTCCCTTTTCTGCTTTCTGCCGTCATTGCGAGCCACCTAAGTGGCGTGGCAATCCAGTATTCAAATTATTTGTCTAATTTTACCATGCTAGCTTAGAAAAAACAATGTGGTTATATTGCTTATACTTGCACAGTTATGTAATATTTGGTACAATGCAGAAACGAGCGCGAGTGATGGAATTGGCAGACATGCAAGATTTAGGTTCTTGTGCCGAGAGGTGTGGGGGTTCAAGTCCCTTCTCGCGCACCACAATCGCCGTAACCGGCGATTGTTTATTTTTAGATGTAATCTTAAAAATATTATTGCATAATTGCATGATATTTCTATAAAAATACCTCATTTATGGAGGGTCAAATGAGCAGTCGCAGTAATGATCAGGGAAGAGCGTATGAATATGCGTGGCTTAGAGCACTGGAAACAGAAATTTCTAAGAAACGAAAAGTTTGTATTGAAGAAAATAGTAGTTTTATCGCAGCTCAAAACGCATGGAATAATATTGATCATCTTTTACAAGAGAAACACAAAGTTAGTGCTCTTTCTGCTGTTGATACTCTATTTGAAATAGAACCGCTGATACTTGAAAATAACGGTGATATATTAACTCTAAAAATTCAAGCAGATGATGCCGGAAAAAGCGGTGATGTACGCGATTTGTTGATTATCCGCTGTGGGATTGAATGGGAAATAGGGTTAAGTCTTAAACATAATCATTTTGCAGTAAAGCACTGCCGCTTGTCAAAATCACTTGACTTTGGTGAGAAATGGTTTGGTATAAAATGTTCGCAAGATTATTGGGATGAGATAAAACCGATTTTTTCATATCTTCAGACAGAGAAAAAGAAAGGTGCAAAATGGAGTGATTTACCTTCAAAAGAAAAGGACGTTTATATACCGTTGCTTAATGCATTTATGAATGAATTGCGTAGAAGTAATACTGTCTGTGATAATGTACCTTCAAAGATGATTGAGCATTTACTTGGGCAGTTTGATTTCTATAAAATAATTGGTCTTAGCAGAAAACGGATAACACAAATACAGACATTTAATTTACGCGGCACGCTTAATAAATCCAGTCAAAAAGAGAAACCTGCTCAAGCGATACCGATAGCTAATTTACCAACACGTATTGTTGATATTTGCTTAAAGCCCGGCAGTACAAATACTGTTGAATTATACTTAGATGGTGGCTGGCAATTTAGCTTCCGCATACACAATGCAAGTACATTAGTTGAAACGAGTTTGAAATTTGACATTCAAATAGTTGGAGTACCAATAAATATTGTACATATCGAATGCAGGTGGGTTCAATGAACATCATTAGTTTATTTT
>WQXY01000013.1 GCA_009781515.1 Oscillospiraceae bacterium | reverse complement strand
GACGTACGCGAAGTGTTGTTGAGCAGTCGATTAGGGACTTGGATATTATAGTAGACTGGTCTGAGGACTATGACGAGGTTATAGCTGCGGGAAGTATAGCGTTTGTGCAAAGGGCAGGTGAGAGGGTACAGGCAGGTTCAATCATTCAGATTATTGTTTCAAAAGGACCTGTGCCGACACCAACTCCGACACTGCCGCCGGACACACCGCCTCCGCCGACTGACCCGCCGCCACCTCCGCCGACAGTAACACCGACAGATCCGCCTCCGCCGCCGGTTGAGCCGTGATTGAGGGAATTATTTATAGTGCAATGAGCGGCTTCTACTATGTAAAAGCCGCAGGAGAAACGGTTTCATGCAGGGCAAGAGGCCGTTTTCGTCTTGACAAAAGCACTCCGCTTGTTGGCGACAGAGTAAAAATTAATATTGATGTCGCAGAGGAAAGTAAGGGAATTATTACCGAAATAATGCCGCGCATTAATTCATTTGTAAGACCGCCGCTTGCTAATATTGAAATGATGATAATCATTGCTTCTGCGGCAATTCCTATTACCGACCCGTTTCTTATAGACAAAATGATCGCAATAGCAACAAGCTGCAGCTGTAAGCCTGTTGTGTGCATAAACAAGACTGATATTGACGCAGCAGATGATTTATATAACATTTATAAGGATACGGGTTTAACTGTCCTTAGAACAAGTACCGTAACAGGTGAGGGGATAGAGGAGCTTATATCCGTCATTAAAGGTGCTGTGTGTGCTTTTACAGGCAACTCGGGGGTTGGCAAATCGAGTATTCTAAACAGCATTGACCCGAATTTCAGTATTCCTATTGGTGATGTCAGCAAAAAGCTCGGACGGGGACGTCATACCACACGTCATGTTGAACTTTATGATTTATCATGCGGGGCAATGATTGCAGACACACCCGGGTTTTCTGCGTTTGATACGGGGCATATTGCTCCCAAGGAAGATGTTCAGCACCTTTTTATTGAGTTTGAGCCGTATATCGGAAGTTGCCGTTTTGATGATTGTATGCATATAAATGAACCGGGCTGCAGTGTCTTGCAGGCTCTGAAAGAGGGCAAGCTGCAAGTATCCCGGCATGACAGTTATAAAAAGCTTTATGAAAAAGCAAGCGAATATAAAGAGTGGGAGCATAAATAGAGGCATAGTCGCTTATTTCTTTTTGTATTTGGATAAAGGAGACCTCATGGCAGCATCACGCAGGCTGCTATTTTCTATATGTGTATAAATCTGTGTTGTGTTTAGGTGCTCATGTCCTAATATTTCCTGCAAAGTTCTGACGTCAACACCGCTTTTTAGCATTAGGGTAGCGGCGGTATGGCGAAGCTTGTGAGATGAGTATTTTGTGCTGTCAAGCCCTGCAACAAGCAGGTGTTTTTTAACAAGACTATGTATGGTTGAGGTGCTGATACGCGTACGGCGGCTTGAGAGAAAAAATGCGTACCTGTCCACGGCGGTTATATCTTTTCTTATCTTCAAATACTCGTTTATGGCAGAGGCACACGCGTCGTTTAGAAATACAATCCGTTCTTTGTTGCCTTTACCGAGCACAACTAAGGAGTCCTCACGAATGTCAGTTATATTAAGCCCTGCAAGCTCCGATATCCGAAGTCCGCAGTTTAGAAATATAGTGAGTATACAAAAATCACGCTCCCGATACATTCCGTCCACATTATCGAGCAACTTGACGCTTTCGTCGAGACTGAGAAAACGGGGAAGTGATTTTCGTATTTTTGGAGCGTCAAGGTCTGCTACGGGGTTTTCTTTGAGTCTGTTATTGGTTGATTTGAGCGTGAGGTACTTATAGTACGAGCGGATTACCGCTGCTTTGCGCGCTCTTGTTGATGTGCTCAAGCCATATGAGGTTCTGCGGCTGTTGTGATGCTTCGCTCTGTCACGCGATAAAAAGGCGAGGTATTCATAAACATCGGATATGGTAACAGACTGCACAAACTTGATGTCCACATCTTTAATGGAAATGTCGTTAAATGCAGTGTCATGTGGAACGAGGTTTTTATGTATTTTTATAAAGCGGAAGAACATACGGATATCCAAGTAGTATTCGTCAATGGTTTTCTTGGAGTGTCCTTTAATTGTTTCGTGATAAAATAGAAACTCGCGAAGTATTTCCGGCGAGTCAGTTCTGTAATCCATAAGCTTTATCCTCTAACATGATGTTTGTAATTGTCATTATGAAGTTGTTTACCGATAAATTAACTGTAATTGTTTTCTTTGTAATTAGTATGCTTGATTATACCATAAAACAGCAGGGCAGGTCTATAATCATAGTAGCCAAACATTGATACTTCTACATCTGCCCATTTGTACAATTCAACAAAATATAAATTTTGTTCAATGTGTAGACAAGTAAATCATTTTGTGATAATATAATACTTGAGGTGATTTGCTATGAACTTTGGTTATTTATTTACTTTCTATTCTGAGCACATCGAGGAGCTTCTATGGTTCGTGATTATATTTGTTCTTCCTGTAGTATTGCTCATATTTCTTATCAGATTTATTCTTGTTAAGCTTCGTAAAGGCAAAAAATTAACTATAGAATTGTCTGATTATATTTACAAACAATTTGAAAGAAAAGCTAACCAATTAAACGAAACTCCTAAAAAAAGAATTGAAACTGTATTAAACACATATTTTAATATTACACATCGTTATTGAGGTGACTTTACGTTATTTACCCTTTTGAAGACTCTCATTCTTCTTAATAAGCTTATATCCCTCATATGTTGCAAACGGCTCTCTTAAATCCTGCAGCTTCCTTAAGATATATGTCTTCCTTTCAAAATATATTGCATCTTTTTTTCTGTAGCCATTAGCATCTACTTCTTCATTACTAATTTCACATGGAAATAATGCCCATACGCCTCCGGAATGCCGCACCCCAACAAGATATGTATTTCCGTCAATATTAACAACTAACTCTGTTAAGAACTCTCCGACAAGACGGTGAGAAAGCCATACAATATAAAGAATAACCATGAAAAGAAAATGAAGAATTAAAAAAAATAAAGCTATAGATATTTCTTGCATAGTTCCATTGATATTAGAAACGTTCCATGATACAAATGCAATAAAGATTAAAATTAGCGAAAAACTAAGAACAGTTCCAACCTTTTTTCTTTCGCGTCTTATGGAATACTTAATAAACTTTGCAATATATGGCATTGACACAATAAAATATCCAAACGAAACAGAGAAAAATGATGCAATGAAAGCAGTTAATTTATTCATCTCTGTATTTACTATATATATTTGAGTAATAATACCGAAGCCAACACCGAAAATAATTACAAGAAGTAATTCAAGACTTTCATTTATACTTGCACGGGCAAATCGAAAAGGTACACCTAATAAGCTTGCCCGACTAAGCAAGATAGCGTAAGCAAACATTATTGCTACAGCCGATAGTATTGTGAGCATAGCGCCATAGTTTTTTAATATAAAATCAAAAATGTCTATTATTTTTTCCATATGTACTCTATGTTTCCTTATTTAATGACAATATATCAAGATCTTTGTCGCCGTATTCAGAAGCCACCCATTTTAGATACTTCTCGTGAATGTCTCTTGCAACCTGCATGTCCCAAGCACACACCTTATTTTCCGAGAACTCTAAAACAATTTCTCTTGCTCTTTTTAGAGCAAGGGCGGCATCTTCAACTGTCGGGTCAGATTTCATGCTTTTGTATCTTAACGCTTGAGTATACTCGTTTAAGTATCTAATGTTATACACTGTATCTTCTGACAGTCCGCAATTCTTTTTTATTTTAGCAAGAAGTCCGTCTAAGTTATGGTCATATTCATCTGTGCCGTCATCATCAAGACAACGCAAATAACCTTTCATAACTTTTTCTACAGCTTGGCAGCTATGGTATACAGAACCATTAGGGCTACTTGCAACAATGACTGATGCACTCTCTATATCTTCAAAAGCACGGTAAAACAGCACAATCTTTCTATCCAGCACTTCTTTCATAGATTGTAATACCTTTCTGCAAAATATCAACAGCTGAACCTCGAGCCGTCAAGCCTCTTTGTAGGCTATCGTCAGTTTCTAACAAAACATCAAAAAGAGTAGAGATGTTTAACTTATCGCCCTCTCTTCCAACTTTCGCCCTCAGTTCACCACCGTCATGGTGCGTGTGTTCTTTACCGTTTTTTACTACACACAAATCAACATCGCTATTATCGTTAGGCTCACCATACGCATAGGAGCCGAAGAGAATAATCTTATCAGGGTCAATGAGGTTAATAATTATATCCCTGTACGCTAATATATCGGGATTAGTAATAATGGCATTATTCATAAGCAAACTCCTTAACGAGTGCATTATACCATAAAATGAACTGATTTTTCAAGAGCGATACCCTACTCCCGTATCCATACGCGCATTTCGCCGGTGGTGCGGTTGCCCCATGTGTAGTACGGTATTGCTTTCAGAGTTGCAGGCTTGGCTTTTGGTTTATTGTCGCAGTACAGCATACCGTCATCTGTTTCAATCAAGCCGTCCATAGTAAGCGTAACCACACCCTTTAGTTTACCGTTTGTTTCAAGCTGTGTGCTAATCTTCGAGTTTATCGGCAGTCGCAGTGCAGCGAGCGGTGCTTTGTTGTCAGCTTCTTCAAAACAATAAACTATCGGACCGCGCTGCAGACAAACCTTGCCTGCATTGCCGCTGACTGACAGATTTGAGTAAATCCTCATTATCGGCAGGTCAAAGAAAAGCTCGAGTTTATCGCCGCTTTTCCAGCTGCGTGTTATATACATATAACCGTCTTTGATATCTGCAGTGATTTCTTCGCTGTTGATTTTACAAACAACATTCTTACACCACTGCGGAATGTGCACGGCAAATTTGAACTCACTGCCGTCACTTGTCGGATTTACCTTGTAGCTGACATAACCTTCATACGGATATTTGCTGATGCACTCGATTTTCACACCGCCAGATACTTCAAAGTTTGCCGAGCCGCCGAGATACATATGTGAGTATATTGTATTATTACCTTCGCCCCACGCATATCTTCCGATAGACAATAATAATCTTGATAAATTGGGCGGACAACATGCACAGGCATACCACTGCGGTCTTTTCGGCAATACATGCTTATGCGTTTGTACAACACCGGATACTCCGTTTATTATTTCAAGAGGATTAACATAGAAAAACTCTTTACCGTCAAGCTGCATACTTGCAAGAACTGTGTTATAGAGCATACGCTCCATAACATCGCTAAAGTGTCCGCAAGGTTTTATCTCAAGCATTCTCCGCGCAAAAAAGCACATTGCAATGGATGCGCAGGTCTCTGAGTATGTCGTATCATTCGGCAGATCATAATCAACGCTAAACGCCTCGCCATGTACGGTTGAGCCAATACCGCCTGTAATGTACATCTGTTTTTGTGTTATATTATCCCAGAGCTTATAACATGCACTAAGCAAGCTTTCATCGTTAAATTGCACGGCAAGCTCCGCCATTGCAGTATACATATAAACAGCACGGACACTATGACCGACTGCTATATCCTGCTCTCTGACAGGTTTATGATTTTGAGCATACTGCCTGTCTTCGCTTTTGCTCCAATAATACCAGTCTCTATTTTTAATTTCCTCATCAAAGTAGCTTGGCTCACTGCCGCGTTCGTCAATGAAATACTGAGCTGTTTCAAGATAAACTCTCTCACCTGTTGTCTCATATAAATCGAGCAGTGCAAGCTCGATTTCCTGATGTCCGGGTATGCCGCGGGTTTTATCAACGCCAAAACGGCTACAAATTAGGTCTGCATTACGACGCACGATATCTAAGAATTTATCTTTTCCGGTTGCCTTATAATAAGCAATGGCAGCTTCTATCATATGTCCGCTGCAGTATAACTCATGACAATCATGCAGGCTCTGCCATTTACGCTCCGGATGCATAATTGTAAAGTATGTGTTTAAGTATCCGTCTGCCTCCTGAGCCCTGCCTATTAAATCTATAAGTTCATCTGCTTTTTCTTCAAGCTTTTTTTCGGAAACTGCCGATAAAGAGTATGACACAGCTTCAAGCCATTTGGCTATATCACTGTCTTGAAAAATAAGACCGTAAAACTCCCCTTTTTCTTCACCTGCTGCAATGCGAAAATTTCTGACAGCATGACTTTCAGGTGCATCGGGAACCTTATCCTCCATAACATCAAGCTGATAAGGAAGAACAACCTCCCTTATCAGCCTTTGTATATCAGACCAGAAGTCACCATAAACACTAACACTTTTAAGCGGCAAACATTTTTGTGTTTTCATACTATTTCACAATCAAATTTACTAACTTATTCTTAACTATAATGGTGCGTATGATTTCCTTACTTTCTATATTTGCCTTGATTTTACTATCTTTTTTCACCATGTCTATCAAAGTTTCATCATCGCAGTCAAGCGGAGCTTCTATCGTTCCGCGAAGCTTGCCCATTATTTGCACAGCAATAGTTACATTTTCATCATGCGTTTTTGCCTCGTCATATTCGGGCCATGGCTGCTGCGAGACATAACCTTCAAAACCTTGAAGCTCCCACAGCTCCTCTGCGATATGCGGGGCAAAAGGCGAGAGCATGGTCAAAAGAACTTTTAACTCTGCCCTGTTAGGTGCCGCAACGTAAAAGTCATTTACCAAGGACATTAAAGTTGCTATGGCAGTGTTGTATTTTAGGCTTTCAATATCACTGCCGACCTTTTTAACTGCTCTGTGTATAACTGTTTCATGTTCAGCTGATACATCACTTATTGAGGTCGACCGACCGTCAACTTTGATCTCCGCAAGGTTCCAAACCCTGTCAAGGAATTTCTTACATCCCTTTACAGCACTTTGAGACCATGGTGCTGTCTTCTCAAAATCACCAATAAACATAATATACAAGCGTGCCGTATCTGCTCCATATTCTCTAACAGTATTATCGGGATTAATTACATTACCTCGGGACTTACTCATTTTCTGACCGTCTTCGCCAAGTATAAAGCCGTGACTTGTACGTTTCATATAAGGCTCTGATGTCGGAACTATCCCGATGTTGTATAAAAACTTATGCCAAAAGCGTGAGTACAGCAGATGAAGCGTGGTATGCTCCATGCCGCCGTTATACCAATCAACAGGTGTCCAGTAGTTCAAGGCGTCGCGAGATGCAAGTGCCGTATCATTATGGGGGTCGGCATATCTAAGAAAATACCAACTTGAGCCTGCCCAGTTTGGCATGGTATCTGTTTCTCTTTGTGCCTCACCGCCGCACTTGGGGCAAGTAGTGGTTGTCCACTGCGTCATGGCAGCAAGCGGACTCTCCCCTGTTTCTGTTGTTTCGTATTTTTCAACCTCGGGCAACACAAGCGGAAGCTGACTTTCGGGAAGCGGCACATATCCGCATTTTCCACAAATAACAATCGGTATTGGCTCACCCCAATATTTTTGACGCGAAAACACCCAGTCGCGAAGCTTGAAGTTGACTTTTTCTTCACCTAAGCCCTGCTCTGTCAACCACTTCGTAATTTTAACCTTAGCATCATCGACGTTAAGTCCGTCTATCATACCCGAGTTGACCATTGTGCCTGTGTCGCAGTCAACATATGCCTCCTTGGCAACATCGCCGCCCGAAACAACCTCTATGATAGGCAGGTTGTATTTTTTTGCAAATTCCCAGTCGCGTGTATCATGTCCGGGAACTGCCATAATTGCACCCGTTCCGTATGTGGCAAGTACATAGTCGGATATATATATTGGTATTTCACTGTTTGTAACAGGATTTATCGCCCTTATACCTTTGACTTCAACGCCTGTTTTTTCCTTAACAAGCTCTGTTCTCTCAAAATCAGACTTTTTTGCTGCAGCTGCTTGATAATCTTTAACTTCCTGCTCATTTTCAATAGTCCATTTATTGAGCAATGAATGCTCGGGTGAAATGACCATGTATGTTGCACCGTAAAGTGTGTCCTGACGTGTGGTAAACACGCGGATAACATCACCTGTTGTAGTCTTAAAGTCAACCTCGGCACCAACAGAGCGACCTATCCAGTTTCGCTGCTGCACCTTAACTCTTTCGACAAAATCAACAGTGTCCAAATCATCGTTAAGCGCCTCGGCATATTTTGTGATACGAAGCAGCCACTGGCTTTTTTCACGGCGGACAACATCAGCTCCGCAGCGCTCACAAACGCCGTCAACCACTTCTTCATTTGCAAGCACACACTTGCAGGAAGTACACCAGTTGACAGGTATCAGTGCTTTATATGCCAAGTCATGCTCAAAGAGCTTGAGAAATATCCACTGTGTCCATTTATAATAGTTAGGGTCGGTTGTATCAACACATCTGTCCCAGTCAAAGCTGTAACCAAGCATCTTTAGCTGCTCGGTAAACTTTGCGGTGTTATTTTTTGTGACAACAGCGGGATGTATTTTGTTTTGAATTGCATAATTTTCCGTTGGCAGACCAAATGCGTCAAAGCCAATCGGAAATAGCACGTTATATCCTTGCATACGTTTCTTGCGAGCCACTATGTCCATTGCAGTGTACGGACGGGGATGTCCCATATGGAGACCATCACCCGACGGATAGGGAAACTCGACCAAGATATAATACTTTGGTCTTGTATCGCCGTTTATAGCAGCAAAAGGCTTCTCAGCCTCCCACCTACCCTGCCATTTAGTTTCAATGCTCTTAAAATCATATTTCATTTTATCATGTCCTCAATATTAACATCTTCGGCATCGCTCCAAAGTCGTTCCAATGTATAAAATTCGCGGGCTTCCTGCATAAATATATGAACAACAACACACGCATAATCAATGAGTATCCAATCGCCTGTTCTGCCGCCCTCACGACGAAGCGGAGCTTCTCCGGATTTTTTCAACACCACCTCAAGCTCATCAGAGAGAGTTTTCACATGAGTTACCGAGCCTGCGGTGCATATAATAAAATAATCGGCTAAAACAGTAACATCTGTTGTTTTGAGCAGCTTAATATCCTGCGCTTTTTTATCGTCGAGTGCTTTAACCGCGAGTTTTGCAATATCAATTGGATTTAGCATTAATAATACACTGTCCTTTCGTTATTATGGCTGCCAACCGTTTGGAAGCCAATCACGGCTTCCTTGCCAGCGATTGTCGGTAACATATAAGTTTCTGTTTGCATCAATGGTCAGTATGCTGACATCATTTGCTTCAATGTCAAAATTAAACGGATTAAGCTTGCTGTTTACAATTTCAAGCCACTCGTCAACGTTAACGGCAAAATACTCATATCTGAAAATGAACTCACCCGGAAAAGAATTAAACTCTATATCCGCAGGCTTAACCTTAATAAATTCCCTGCCGAGCCTTATAAGATTATCAAGCGCAATGTCCGTTCGGACGTTATTTAGAAATATTCCCGCAAGACTTGTTACATTAACATTATTGCTTGATAAAATCTGTGTTGCCGCCGCTTTAAGGAAATTTTGTTGGTTTCTTGTTCTAAACTCGTCACCGAGATGTGTGACAGTACCGTCAGCATGCTCAATCTTTCTAAAACGCAGATATGCCAATGCCTGTCTGCCGTTTAGCTGCTGATTGCCTGCAGGAAGACTGACAGAACCCATTTCCGGATAATTGGGATCTGACCACTCGGGCATTGCACGGGGAACATCAAACCAAACGCCTCCGATATTATCAACCAAAGACACAAATGCCCTCATATTTACCGTAAACCAAAAGTCAACGTTAAAGCCGAGTAAATCTTCAAAGCGGTCTACAGTATCCTCCATGGCTAAAGCATAGCCCGCAGAGTCTGACGGATGATCACGCCTCATTCTCGGTTGTACGAAGTTGGCTTTTTTCGCATAATATGGGGAGTCCCACGGGGAATTCATAAGTGTGTCACGAAAAATACTGACTATATTTACAGTATAATTTTCCGTATCAAACGCACCTACCATTATTACGTCGGTATTGCCGTCATTATCAATACCAAAAATCATAAACGTATAAATGTTCAGACTTCTGACTTTATCAATCGGTAACGGCTGTCCGTCGTCATCATGAAATCTCGGGTCGGGAGTACCCGGGTTATTGGGGTTATCGGGGTCATCAGGGTTATATGGACGCGGTGTGCGGATACCGCCAAGCTGATGCTCACCGGGAAGCGGGAATAATAAATCATAAAGCGGCTGAATTTCCCAGCGAATGATCGCAAACAAGCCGCCAATCAAAACGACCATTGTGATAATAGCAATTACTGTTATGGTAATTACTTTCTTTTTCTTTGAAGAACTCTTGCTTTTGCTTCGGTTGTTGTAGCTGTCATAGTTTCCACTGCTTCTTGGAGCAGCGCTTTGACCGCTTCTTGTATGTTGACTTTTTTTGCTGTTTCCGATGAGTTTCATTTATTTTGCTCCTAAATCGCGTAGTGCTTCATATGTAGAATTGTTCGGTGTTATACCTCTTGAAAGAAGATCGCCGACAACCATTTCAAGTCCCATAATCATTGCCTTGTCTATGTTTTCAAAGGCAAGTTGCCTTAGTTTCGGAACTGTCGGAAAATCTCTTGTAGCTTCGATATAGTCCGCCAAGTATATTATCTTATCTAAAAGCGACATGTTTGCACAGCCGGTTGTGTGTACTTTAATGGCGTGAGCTACAGTGTCTGAAACGCCAAACACGGACTTCGCTAAAAGCGCTGCGGTTACGCTGTGAAGCAGCTTGGCTTCATAAATATTGTAATTATTTGTAACATGTCCGTGCTCAGCTATTATACACATATTCTCATTAAAATCAAGTTTCTTTGTTATATCGTGCAGTATAGCGGCTTCACGTGCTGCGTCAACGTCTGCACCCCAGTGCTCAGAAAGCTCTATTGCAGAAACCTCACACGCTTTGACATGCGGTATTCTTCGCTCATCGAGCATGGCATATGCCTTGCTTTGCAGCCACTGCCAATCAGGCTTGGCATCATAATATCTGTGTCTGATTATCAGTGAGTAATTTTCTTCCGACAGATACTGCAACCCGTCACGCCCGGGCAAAAGCCCTCTGATTTGCGACGAAGATACAGGTGTTACATCACGCGGGAGAAGCACGGGTGTCACAGCTTTGAGCAGCTTTTCGCTATCTTTCCATGTATCGAGCGTATCATACATATCATTTCCGACAAGCAGAAAAAAGGTTGCATCGGGATATTTTTTTTGCAGCACAGCCACTGTGTCGATTGTGTAGTTACTGTCCCCGCTGAAAACTTCCATATCTGAAATAACCGTGTCTTTGGTGCCTGAAAATGCGTTTTCCGTCATAAGAAGACGGATATCGGGTGGCGGGGTCATAGCAGGCATTTGCTTGTGCGGAGGAGTTCCTGTCGGTATTACAATTAATAAATCAAGATTTTCGCTTAAAGCGGCTGTTTTTGCCGCCAAAACATGACCTTTGTGGGGTGGGTTAAATGCTCCGCCAAATATTCCTATCCTCATTGTAATGTGCCTTTCAATGTAGTGTGGCTTTTAAGAAGCTCCGCAAAATTAAATAGTGCAACAGCTCTGTGTGATATTTTGTTTTTTTCGTCAGCTGTCAGCTCTGCCATTGATTTTTCAAATCCGTCAGGTAAAAACACAGGGTCGTATCCGAAGCCGCCCGAGCCTCTCGGCTTTTCTAAAATAGTGCCAAGGCACTCGCCTGTCGCTGTAAGTAATTCCCCTGACGGAAAAGCACATACAATAGTACAGACGAATTTTGCCGCACGATGTTCCATATTTTTCATTTTTTTCAGCAAAAAATTATATCTTTCTTCATTTGTCAGCTGCTCACCGCCGTATGAGCTTGAATAAAGACCGGGCTCACCGCTTAGTGCATCAACAATAAGCCCGGAGTCATCTGCTATGGCAGGCAGACCCGAGGCCTTACAAATCGCTTTGGCTTTTAGTGTGGCATTTTCCAAAAATGTAGTGCCTGTTTCTTCGACATCTATAGTAATACCGAAATCATCACGGGTAACGAAGCTTATGCTCAAATCACCGAGTATTTTTTGCATTTCCGCTACCTTACCGGGATTTGCAGTTGCTAATATAAATTCATTCATAATCTGTTAAATCCGTTTACTGCTAAGAGATAATTGCACTTGAAAACTCTTGCGGGCTAAAATCGAGCAGGTCATCTTGTTTTTCACCGATACCAATGAGTTTAACGGGCACAGAAAGCTCATCTGTGATTGAATAGACAATTCCGCCCTTAGCGGTTCCGTCAAGCTTTGTCAGCACAATCCCCGTGATATCCGCCGTTTCCTTAAATGAACGTGCTTGAGTAAGTCCGTTTTGACCGGTGGTGGCGTCGAGAACAAGCAGTGTTTCCTTGTCTGCCTCGGGAAGCTCACGGTCTATAATCCTGTGTATTTTGGACAATTCATTCATCAGGTTGGATTTATTATGCAGGCGTCCGGCTGTGTCGCATATAATTACATCACTGCCACGTGCTTTTGCCGCACTGATTGCATCAAATACCACAGAGGCAGGGTCTGCTCCCTCTTGACGGCGGACAATATCAGCTCCGGCACGCTGCGCCCATAAGCTAAGCTGCTCACCTGCCGCAGCACGAAAGGTATCGCCTGCACACAGCAGTACACTTTTTCCTTCAGAGACAAGCTTTGCTGCAAGCTTGCCTATTGTGGTTGTCTTCCCTACTCCATTTACACCAATAACAAGAATTACAGAGGGCTTTGTATCAAGTTTAAGCGTTGAACTTTCGCGCGAAATAAGCCCTGTGAGTATCTCGGTCAGGGCTGTCTTTATTTCGTCGGGTCCTCTAAGTCCGTCACGTATGACTATTTGGCGAAGCTCGTCTACAATTTCTACAGCTCTTTGTGTACCGAGGTCAGCTAAAATTAATGTTTCCTCAAGAGAGTCATAAAACGCGTCATTTGCCCCGGTAAACGAAGACAGCACAGCCGTTATTTGCCGTGATGTCTTTGTAAGGCTTTGTTTTAGCTTATTAAATAACTCCATTAGGCTTTTACCTTGCTGTTCATGTGTTTTTCCGCCTCATGCAGGTCAATGCAAAGAATGTTGGACACACCAAGCTCTTGCATTGTGATACCGTAGAGTACATCTGCTTCTTCCATAGTGCCGCGTTTATGTGATATTACAATCATTTGGGTACGGTTTGACATAAAGCGCATGTAATCGGAAAAGCGGACAACATTGGCATCATCGAGAGCGGCGTCAATCTCGTCCATAACAACAAACGGAGGCGGTCTGACGGACAGTATTGCAAAGTAGATTGCGATTGCCACAAATGCTTTCTCGCCACCCGAAAGAAGTGTAATAGTTTTTACGGACTTGCCCGGCGGCTGGACTTCGATTTCAATGCCGCAGTTTAAGACATCTTCGGGGTCTTCCAAAATAAGGGATGCCTTACCACCGCCAAATAGCTCCTTAAATGTTCTCTCAAAGCTTTCGTTAATAATTCCAAACTCACGGGTAAATATATCACGCATATGAGATGTAATTTCTTCAATGATACCAAGCAGTTCGTTTTTGGCTTTATCTACATCATCACGCTGTGTGGTGTAGAACTCATAGCGTTCACTGACACGCTCATATTCTTTGATTGCTCCGAGATTTGGAGTACCGAGTGCGTCAAGCTCCCGTTTTATTGTGTTCAAACGCTTTTTTGCTGCAACGGGGCTTTCTATAGGAGTTGCGTGACTGACAGCCGCACTTCTTGATAATTCATATGTTCTCCACAGCTTATCAATTATGAGCTCTTCTTCATTTTTAATGCTCTGCTTTTTAAGTTCAAGCGTTGATACCTTACGCTGCTTGTCGTTAAGCTCCTCGGTTATATCTTTCGTGGACTTACCTATGCTGCTTCTTTTTGCTTCAATTTCAAGTCTTTTATCATTAATCTTGGACAAACGTTCCTTATGCGAGGTTATGTCCGTGTTTATTGTCAGTGCCTCTTTTTCTTTTTCGGATATTTCGGTGCATATAAGCTTATTTCTATCTTTTAGAGAGGATATTGTTTCAAGCTGCCTTTCACGGCTGCCGGACATCTCATCACGCAGGTCGTTAAGCTCGGTGACTGCACGCTTTAAGGTGTCACTTTCAGCCTCGAGTGCCGCAATCTCAGAGCGAAGCTCTGCAAGCTCGGCATTAACACGCTCACGCTCTGCGGAAAGCTTCTCATGCCCGCGGATTGCTTCGTCTATACTTTCCTTAAGTGCCTCGATTTCCTTTTCAAGCTTGGTAATGGACTTTTTCAAAGCTTCACTATCTTTTGAGTTTTGATCAATTCTTTTTTCGATTGTGTCAATTTCATTGTTTAATGCCTCAAGAGTATCAGTGAGAGCCTGCAGGTTTTGCTCACGATGAGTTTTTTCAAGCTCTTTTTTCATTACATCTTCGCCGACAGTCCTAAACTCGGCATTAGCAGTGCTCAGCTCATACTCGGCTGCTGTTTTCTCGCGGATATACTCGGCATGTTTTTTCTCTGCTGCGGCAAATTCATCACCGAGAGTTTTAATACGCTCATCAAGCGAATTAAGCTCGTTTGCCCTTGAGAGCACACCAACATTACTTGCTGCAGAGCCGCCTGTCATTGAGCCGCCTGCATTTATGACCTGACCGTCAAGTGTAACAATCTTATATTTATGACCATGCTTTTTTGCAATGGTTATAGCAGATGTCAAATCCTCTGAAACGACTACCCTGCCGAGCAGATTAGCATAGATGTTGTTATACTTGGAGTTAAACTTAACAAGGTCCAAGGCTATTCCGATAAAGCCGTTTTCACCCTTAAATTCGGAAGCACTAATTGCATTGCCTTTAATGGTTGATATCGGCAGAAATGTTGCGCGCCCGCCGTCACGGCGTTTTAGAAGATTAATTGCGGACTTTCCGTCTTCTTCGGTGTCGACAACGATATTTGATATTGCACCGCCAAATGCAGTTTCAATGGCTATTGTGTAGCTGTCATCGGTTTTGACCAAGCTGCCGACAGTGCCGTGGATGTTCTTCAAAGCTCCGCGGCTAAACTCTTGCATAATCATTTTGACAGATTTGGAGTAACCTTGATATTCCTTTTCCATTTCTGAAAGTAAGGATTTTCTTGACTCTATTGTTTTAAGCTCAAACGACAGACGCTCAAGGCTCTCGGCAGAGCTCTCGGCTTTTTTTATGCGGTTTTCCGCTTTTATGGTAAGCCCTTTTATTATGTTTTCAAGTGACGCAACTTCTTCCTGTGCTTTTTCAAGCTCTTTGCTGCCTGCTTTATGCTCTGCTTCACGTGTTTTTAAGTCTTCTTTTGCTGCTGCAAGTTCCTTTTTTACCGAAGCGTCCATGTCGTAGAGTTCTTGTGCTCCGGCTGCAAGTGCCGAAAATGCGGACTTTTGGTCGCTGTGGTTTGCCTGCAACTCTTGTTCTTTTCTGATTAGGTCACTATGAGCTTTTGCAGAAGCACCCGATGTACCTGATATTTCTTCAAGCTCATTTACAAGTGAGTTTATCTTTTTATCCTTGGTTTCTCTTTTCTTTGCTATTTCGGTAAGCCTGTTTTCGCGGTCAGTTATTTGAGCACCAACACCGTCATGCTGTTCGTCACGGCTTTTAAGCTCATCAGAGAGGTTTTCAATCTGCTCTGTATTACTTTCAAGCTGCGATTTCAAAACGGCGATAGCGCTTTGTACATCACTGCCTTTGCCCTCAAAGTCCGATATAAGGTCGCGGATAGACTGTGCGTCAATGTCGCTTTCGGCTGTAAGCTCCGAGAGTGAGTCCGACTGTGCAAATATTTCATCAAGCTTGATTTGTGTTGCATCAAGCTGACGTGTTGCCGCAAGATAGTCGCTTTCGGCTTTTTCGGTTCTTGCTCCGATAGTTTCAAGCTCACGCAGCCATAGGGATATTTCGACACCACGCATTTCACCGCTGAGAAGATTATATTTTTTTGCAACCTCAGCCTGCTCACGGAGCGGCTCAACTTGATACTCAAGTTCGGATATACGGTCGCCAATACGGACAAGGTTTTCTTCGGTCTGTTGCAGCTTTCGCTCCGACTCGTCTTTTCTGTGCCTGTAGCGTGAAATACCCGCAGCTTCTTCAAATATCTCGCGTCGGTCTTTACTCTTAGTTGACAGTATTTCTGAAATCCTGCCTTGCCCGATGACCGAATAGCCCTCACGCCCAAGTCCTGTATCCATAAGCAGCTCTGTCACTTCCTTAAGGCGGACAAGTGACTGATTGATGTAATACTCACTTTCGCCGCTGCGATAATAACGTCTTGTGAGCATAATTTCAGATGTATCAATACCCATATGACCGTCGGCATTATCGAGTATCAGTGATACCTCGGCGAAGTTTTGCTGCGGACGCCGCAGGGTACCTCCAAAGATGACGTCTTCCATCTTCCCGCCTCTGAGCGTTTTTGTGGATTGCTCACCCATAACCCAAAGAATTGCATCGGAAATATTAGACTTTCCGCTGCCGTTAGGTCCGACAATTCCTGTGATAGGTTTGTCGAAAGTGAGTCTTGTTTGTGTCGGGAAGGACTTAAATCCTTGTATTTCAAGTGATTTGAGGTACAGGGTAAACACCGGCCTTTCTGTATGTTAAATACCAACGGCTATTATATATGCTTTGGTTTTGTTTTTCAATAGAAAAATGCACAGAAATACAAAATAATGTGGTAGTATTTCTGTGCAAATACAATATACGGTGTGCTCTACAGCTTTGCCAAGGTTTGGAAACCCTCTTTCATGCCGGGATAAATGTCGGTAAACAGTTTGTAGTAATCTGCGTATTTCTTTGAGTTTTCAGGTATCGGGTTTTGTGAGGGATTTACTTTTATGATTTTTTCACAGGCACTTGTCACACTCGGGTATAGTCCTGCCCCAACTCCTGCCATGATAGCAGCTCCAAGTGCGGGTCCCTCTCTGTTTTGAATGGTTGTGACAGGAAGCTCGAAAATGTCAGCTATCATCTGACGCCACAGCGGGCTTGTTCCTCCGCCGCCTGTTGCGTAGATTTGACTAAAGCTGATGCCCATATCACGAAGAACATCAAGAGACTGCCGAAGTGCATATACAACACCCTCCATGACAGCTCTGAGCATGTCATACTTATTGTGTATTGCAGATAATCCGAAAAATACACCGCGGGCATTCGGGTCAAGTATAGGACTGCGCTCACCCATAAGATACGGCAAAAACAACAGACGGTTTGCTCCGATTGGCACACGCTCTGCCTGCTTTGTCATAAGATTGTACGTGTCTTCGCCAAGTCCCTCGGCAACTTTCATTTCAGCTAAGAAGAAGTTGTTGCGAAGCCATTGAAGTGACATGCCTGCAGACAGTGAGCAGCCAAACACCGCCCATGCTCCTGCTGATGAACAAAATGAATTGACCCTGCCTTTTAAGTCTACTGCAACACTGCTTGCATGTGCAAAGAGCACGCCCGATGTGCCGATTGTGATAAATGCTTTCCCCTCATCAACAACACCTGTGCCGATTGCTGCTGCCATATTGTCGCCGCCGCCGTAAACTACGACAGTTCCCTCTTTAAGTCCTGTAAGAGCGGCAGCTTCGGCTGTTATATGCCCTGCAACATCACATGACTCTTTAACCTCGGGAAGAAGCGAAATGTCTATGCCAAGCTCGGAAACTACTTCCTTTGACCAGTTTCGTGTTTTAATATCAAGCATGTTCATACCCGATGCGTCACTTGCTTCTGCTCCGTATTTACCCGTCAGCTTATAGCGGATATAGTCCTTAGGCAGCAGAACAACGCGGCAGCGCTTGTAAATATCGGGCTCATTATTTTTTACCCAGAGAATATTGCCTGCCGTAAAGCTTGTAAGCGCCGGATTTGCAGTGATTTCAATAAGTCTTTCGGCACCGATTGTTTTAGTGATATAGTCGCATTCATCTACAGTACGCCCGTCACACCAGATTATGCTCCGTCGAAGCACCTCACCGTTTTCATCAAGCATAACAAGTCCGTGCATTTGACCGGAAAATCCTATGCCTGCTATATCATCGGCTTTAATACCGGAGCTTGAGATAACTGTTTTTAATGACTGTATGCAGGCATTCCACCAATCTTCCGGCTCTTGCTCTGCCCAGCCGTTTTGCGGCTGATATAGAGGGTATTCTACCGTAGCGGAGGTTTTTGCTATACCGTTTTCATCAAATAAAACGGTTTTTGTTCCCGATGTTCCTACATCAATACCAATCAGATACTTCATAGCTGCTCCCTTGTTTCTTAAATTTTACATTCAACAGTAACCGTAGAATTTGCGGACGCAATCGGAATAATGTTACCGTCAATTTTTTTACCGTCTACCCACAGACCCTTTTCGGCTGCTCGTGTGATAGTTATATCATACTGTGCCCCTCTGAAAATGCGTTTAATTTTAACATTACTAAACTGCTCGGGCAGACATGGCGCAACACTCAGCCCGCCGAGTACAGGGCGTATACCAAGCAAATACTGACTGATATTTGCATAGGTCCATGCAGCAGTGCCTGTAAGCCAGCTGTTTTTAGCTTCGCCCGGTGTCGGAGCTTCCTGACCTGCTATCATTTGACTGTAGACATACGGCTCCGTGCGGTGTATGTCGCTTATATCTTCAAGATATGCAGGGCAAATACGTCTGTAGACTTCAAAGGCTTCATCTGCATTGCCGAGAACGGTTTCCGCAATGCTGACCCACGGGTTGTTGTGGCAGAATACGGCACCGTTTTCTTTATATCCGGGAGGATAACTGCTGACCTCGCCGAGGTTTAAGTGGTACTCCTTGTATGTCGGATAAAGCAGGCATGTACCATACTCAAATGTAAGATGCTCTTTCGTGCTTTTAAGAGCCTTTGCTGCTTCACCTGTTTCAACACCAATACCTGCCATTACGCACATACCTTGCGGTTCAATGAAGATTTTGCCGTCGTTGCACTGCTTGCTTCCAACTCTGTCGCCGTTTGAGTCGTAAGCACGGACAAACCACTCACCGTCCCAACCGTGTTTTAAGACGGCGTCAGACATGGTTTTTACCGATTGACGCGCTTTTGCCGCTTCGTCACTTTTGCCTGTCTTTTCGCAAAGCTCTGCAAACTGATTGCCGTAGAGCACAAACATACCGCCTATAAACACACTTTCGGCATCGCTTTCAATGTTTGCACAGGTTTGGAAGCTCTCGCCCGGTTCTCTTGAGAAGCAGTTGAGGTTAAGGCAGTCGTTCCAGTCAGCTCTGCCTATAAGCGGCAGATTGTGCGGGCCGAGGTTATTTAAGGTATAGTTAAAGCTTGCGCGGATATGCTCAAAGAGTGGCTTTTCAGAACCCTCTTTGTTATCAAACTGCACAGGCTCATCAAGTATGGAGAAATCGCCTGTTTCCGATATATACGCATAAACACAGGCAATCAGCCATAGCGGGTCATCATTAAAGCCCATGCCTATCTCGGCATTACCGCGTTTTGTAAGCGGCTGATACTGGTGATATGCAGCGCCGTCTTCAAACTGAATGGCAGCAATGTCAAGAATACGCTCACGTGCACGTTCGGGAACCATGTGCACAAATCCGAGCAGGTCTTGACAGGAGTCACGAAAGCCCATTCCCCTGCCTGTGCCGCTTTCGTAGTAGCTTGCACTGCGGCTCATGTTAAAGGTTGTCATGCACTGATACTGGTTCCAAATGTTGACCATACGGTCGAGCTTTTCATCACCCGACGCTACCTGATACTTGCCGAGCAAATCTGTCCAGTACACAGACAGCTTAGATAGCTCATCTGCAACTGTTTTAGAGCAGCTGAACTTTGCAATTTTTTCCTTCGCAGGTTTTTTGTTTATTATGCCGTTTGCGGCAGGTCCGTCCCATTTTTCTGCATCAGGAAGTTCTGTATATCCGAGCAGGAAGATGTATTCCACAGACTCACCGGGTTCAAGCTGCGCTGCAAGGCGGTGACTTCCCATTGGCGACCAGCCGTGTGCGATTGTATTTCCGCTTTTGTTTTCAAGGACAGCACGCGGAGTATCATAGCTGTTGAACTTACCGAGGAAGCTGTCAAGGTCTGTGTCAAATCCGTCGGTTTTCGTATTTACGGAATAATACGCATAATGATTACGACGCTCACGGTACTCGGTTTTATGGTAAATGACCTTGTCTTCAACTTCCACTTCCCCAATGCTGTAGTTTCGTTGGAAGTTGGTGTTGTCATCAACCGCATTCCAAAGGCAAAACTCAATCGCAGAGGTTGTGCTGATATTCTTTGTTGTATCGGAGTTATTTGTCAAAACAAGACGGTGTATTTCAAGATTTTCGTTTAGCGGAACAAAGAATGTAAGCTCTGCAGACAGTTTATTCAGCTCGGCCTCAAAGATTGTATAACCCATGCCGTGTCGGCAGCGGTAAGAGTCAAGCTTGGTTTTTACCGGAAGATAGGTCGGACTCCAAATGACCCCGCCGTCATTGATATAAAACATTCTGCCGCCGTTATCACGCGGTACGTTGTTATATCTGTAGCGGGTCAGGCGGCGAAGCTTTGCATCACGAAAAAAGCAGTAGCCTCCGCCGGTGTTGGAAACAAGACCGAAAAACTCCTGTGAGCCGAGGTAGTTAATCCAGGGCAGCGGTGTATAAGGTGTTTCTATAACATATTCACGTTTTTTATCATCAAAGAACCCGAATTTCATAATTGAAAATAATCCTTTCATTCTAATTTTTTGTTAGCATTAAGTAGGTTGTTTGCTACGGATTTTTCGCGTACCAAGGGCGACAAGACCCGTGTTAGCGAAAAATTCGTAGAAAATTGCCTACTTAATGTAAATTTCTACATTTCTATTGTTATATCATTTTCCTGCGACAGTACAGATACGGGGATAAATGTTCCGTCAAGCTTTTGTCCGTTGACTGTGACCGACTTTACTCCGTTTTGGCTACCGGAGGGATTATTTATGGTTATATTCAGCGTTTTGCCGCGGAATTTCTTAACCATGCTCCAGTTTTTCCAATCCGATGAAATTGACGGGTTAATCTCTATGCCATCGGGAGCGGGCTTGAGACCGAGTATACCCTCAACCATTGCAACCATAACGGTTGTGGCGGCACCTGTAAGCCAATGAATATGGGCACGCCCTTGGAACGGGCTGTCCTTGGCTTCGATAGACTGTGCGTGCGCATAGGGTTCTAAAACCCTGCGGTCTGCATCTTCATTCATGTATGCAGGGCACATTTCGCGAAGATATTCATAAGCTCTCTCACCACGTCCGAGAAGTGCTTCGGCAAGAATTGCCCAACCTTGAGAGTGACAGAATATGCCTGCATTTTCTTTAACGCCTCTGTTAAAGACAAGTGCAAGAGCACCGTCAAATGCGTGGTCCTTATATGCGGGATACATAAGCATTGTGCCGTAAGGTGTATTAAGCTCACGGTATACACTGTCCATTGTCAGCTTACCGCGCTCAGCACCGGAGTGACCCGAAATGACACCCCATGACTGCGGATTGAGCCACATTGAAGCCTCGGGGTCGCCTTTTCTGCCGATGACTTCGCCTGTTTCCTTAAAGCCGCGTATCCAGCGGTCTTCATTCCAACAGATATCGTCTGTTATTTTAGTTATTTCGGCGAGAGTTTTATCAAGCCATGAAATATATTCGGCATCATTTTTAAGCACAGCGTAATCCCTCAAGACACGCATTGCATAGATAAACTGGAACAAAACAAATGTGGACTCACCCATTTTGCCAAGACGCAGGCAGTCATTCCAGTCGGCATGTAAGCCTGCGGGTATTTTGTGCGGTCCGAGGTTATCCATTGAGAATTTAATCGCACGCTTGAGATGCTCATAGACGGAAGCTTTCTCGTTGACATCTGCAAATACAATTTCGAAGTCGAGGAAATCAAGCTCACCTGTTTCGTCAATGTACTTTTTAATTGTCGGGAATAGCCACAGTGCGTCGTCTGCACGATAGCTCGGGTGGTCTGTTTCTTTGACATATGAGTCATCATCGGGCGTGTCCTCAAAGCCTGCGTTGTGGTCATACTTAACAAGCGGCAAGCCCGCACCGTTTGAAACCTGCGCCGAGAGCATAAATTCGATTTGACTGCGAGCCATTTGGGGTGATAAGTGGATTATGCCTTGAATATCCTGAACCGTGTCACGATAGCCAAATCCGTTACGAAGTCCGCAATATTGGAACGATGCGGCACGTGACCAAATGAATGTAATAAAGCACTGGTAAGCATTCCAGACATTAAGCATATTATTAAACTTATCGTCGGGTGTTTTTACCTGCAGGTTATCGAGCATACCATGCCAGTATGCCTTAAGCTCCTTAAGGTCGGCTTCAACCTTACTTGCATTTTTATACTCATTAATCAGCTTGTCGGCTTCGTCGCTTGCCTTATTACCCATAAGATAAATAAGCTCTTTTGTTTCACCGGGAGCAAGCTCTATATCACTTTGCAAAGCACCACATGAGTTGCCGCAATAGTTTAAGTCGTTTTTCAGACCGTCTGAAATACCTGCCGGATTTGCATAGCTGCGGTAATTTCCGACAAACTTGTCTCTGTCGCCGCAATATGCACTGACCTTGGCACCCGAAACACCGAAGAAACGGTCTTTTCTCGGGTCCTTGTGGTTTTCGTTATAACGTTGAAGAATATGATTGTCATTATTAAAATATGTACGGCTGATGAGCAGTGTGTATTGAAGATTTACTTGGTCCTGCTCGTAGTGCGGGTCATTTGTAAACTCAACAAACCCCGTAACAGCAAGCTTGCGGGGCTTTGAGTCATTGTTTGTGACCTTAAAACGCCAAACCTCATATGTAGCGTTGTGAGGCACATAAAAGAGTGTTTCAGTCTTTATGTTTTTATATCCCGATGTAATTGTTGTATATGCAGTACCATGGCGGCATTCGGAGTCGTATACATCAAGAGGCTTGCCGACGGGCATCCATGATGCCGACCAGAAATCGCCGTCGTTTAAGTCGCGAATATAAATATATCTGCCGGGTTGATCTGCCGTGACAGAATTAAAGCGGTAACGTGTGAGTCTTCCTTTTGCACCTGATTTTACAAAACTGTAACCGCCTGCGTTGTTTGAGATGATTGCGCCGTATTCGGGGGAACCGAGATAGTTTGCCCAAGCGGACGGGGTTGCGGGATTTGTAATAACATACTCCCTGTTTTTTTCGTCAAAGTATCCGTATTGCATTATGTGTCTCCCTTCAAATTCAATAAAGCTTCTTTTGCAGCGGCCTGCTCAGCTATTTTTTTACTTTTTCCTGTTCCTGTACCTTTTGTTTCGCCGTTTACTCTCAGCTCAACCGTAAAGAGCTTGTTGTGATTTGGACCTTCCTCTGCTACGGTTTCATATGTATATGATAGCTCTGTTTTGGGCTGTATAAACTCTTGAAAAACGGTCTTATAGTCGGAGTCATGAATTATGGGGTTTTTTATATACGGTAAAAATATACCCTTAACAAACTTCATTGCCGGCTTTAAGCCGCCATCTAAATAAATCGCTGCAATAACTGCCTCAAATGCGTCAGCTAATATTGACGGACGCTCCCTGCCGCCGTTTTTTGACTCCCCGAATGATAGCAGTAAGTACGAACCAAGGTCAAACCCGCGGGCAAATCCGGCAAGTGTTTTCTCGCAAACAAGGTCTGCGCGAAGCTTCGACATTTTGCCCTCTGTCAGCTCCGGTTTGTTTTTGTATATAAGCTGAGCCACTATCATTCCGAGCACGGAGTCCCCGAGAAATTCAAGACGCTGATTGCTGACATGAGTGCTCATTTTATTGTCATTTGCATATGAACTGTGAGTCAGTGCCAATTCAAGCAGTTTTGTCTTTTTGAACTTGTAATTCAGCTTTTCTTGAAGCTGCTTAATGTTATTATCACCCATTGAGAAGTCCTCTTATTTATTGTTATAAATTCTAAGTCTCATCAGCGGTTATGTCAATAGCAATCTTCATACTTTCGATGTTATCTTTAATTTTTGAAGCAATATCCGATTTAACCTCAAGCACAGCTTGAGCAATCGCGTTTTCAATGGCAATTTCACCCGATGAACCGTGAGCTTTTATGACAGGTTTTGAAATACCAAGCAGTGCCGTTCCGCCTGTTTCATCAGGATTAAGCTTCTTTTTAAGCCCTGACATATTTTTCTTTATCATCATAGCCGAAATTTTTGTTTTTAAGCTGCTCATATAAACCGACTTTAACTCGGACATAACGAGCTTCGCCGTGCCCTCAATTGTTTTGAGCATAATATTACCCGTAAAACCGTCACAAACAAGCACATCGCAAGCTCCCTTAAAGGCATCTTTGGCTTCGACATTGCCGATAAAGTTTAAGTTTGATTGTTTGAGCAGTTTATATGTTTCCTGTTGCAGCGTTGTTCCTTTGGTTTCCTCTGCTCCGTTATTTAGAAGTCCGATACGGGCGGACTTTACGGATAGTACGTCCTCGGCATAAAAAGAACCCATGTATGCAAACTGCAAGAGGTATTCGGGAGTACACTCGGCATTTGCGCCGCAGTCAATGAGGACAAAACCTCCCGAAGCACTCGGTATAACAGGAGCAAGTGCCGCACGCCGCAGTCCTCGTATTCTCTTTACAATGAGAGTAGCTCCCGAAAGAAGCGCTCCCGTGCTCCCTGCCGATACGAGCGCGTCACCTTTTCCGTCGCGAAGCAGATTAAAGCCGACGGTAAGTGAGGAGTCTTTTTTTACCCTGATTGCCGTGGAAGGGTCATCTTCGATTTCTATAACCTGTGTGGCATTGACAATTTTTATGCCCTTTGGCAACTCGCCAAAACCCATTCGTTCAATGCAGCGTAAAATATCCTCACCTTTGCCTACAAGTGTAACTTCAATATCCATTTTAACGGCAGCATTAACAGCACCGAGAACAATTTCATCAGGGGCATTATCCCCGCCCATTGCGTCAACAATTATTTTCATTCATTAATCCTTTCGATTATCTCGTCAATTTGCTTGAGAGACCTTTCGGCTATCGCTTTGTTTTTATCTTTTTTACCCTTAACTCTTACATCAAGAGGTTCTATCAGTCCAAAATTTATATTCATCGGCTGAAAATGCGAAGTGCACTGCTGCGATATATATAATGAAAGAGCACCAATGGCTGTGGTTTTCGGAAAATCTATCTGAGGCAGTCCAAGCAGCTCCCGCACAGTTTCAAGTCCCGTTAAAAGTCCGCTTGATGCAGACTCTACATAACCCTCCACTCCGGTTATCTGCCCTGCAAACCTGATTTTCGGATTTGCCCTCAGGCGGTTATATCTGTCAAGCAGATTTGGTGCGTCAATATATGTGTTTCTGTGCATTACACCATATCGTACAAAATTTGAGTTTTTAAGTGCGGGTACCATTGCAAACACACGTTTTTGCTCCGGAAATTTTAAGTTTGTCTGAAATCCCACAAGATTATAAAGCGTACCTTCAATATTGTCCCGCCGCAGCTGCACAACGGCATAAGGCGTCTTGCCTGTTTTCGGGTCTCGCAGTCCGACAGGCTTGAGCGGACCAAAACGCATTGTATCTTCACCTCGGCGCGCCATTACCTCTATGGGCATACAGCCCTCAAAAACCGTTTTGTCCTCAAAGCCGTGTAGTGGTGCAATCTGTGCATTTATAAGCTCCGAATAAAAAGCCTTATACTCATCTTCATTCATCGGGCAGTTAATATAATCTGCATCGCCCTTGTCATAGCGTGAGGCAAAATATGCATTTTCAAGGTCTATGCTCTCATAGGTCACTATTGGTGCTGCCGCGTCAAAGAAGCTGAGCATTTTCTTGTCGGGCATAAGAGCCTTTATTTTCACAGCTAAAGCATCACTCGTTAAGGGACCTGTTGCTATTATGACAAAACCATCCGGGATATCGGTAATTTCCTGCGTTTTAATCTCGATTTTCGGATGGTTTATTATTTTGTCTGTTATGAGAGCCGCAAACTTTTCACGGTCAACCGCGAGTGCTCCGCCTGCAGGTATTCTTGTTTTATAAGCACTTTCAATTATCAGGCTGCCGAGCTTTCGCATTTCCTCTTTTAATAGCCCTACTGCATTTGAGATATCGCAAGCCCGAAGCGAGTTTGAGCAGACAAGCTCTGCAAAATTATCCGAGCTGTGAGCGGGTGTTTTATTATGCGGTTTCATCTCGTAAAGCTCTGTATGAATACCCCTGCCCGCAAGCTGCCATGCAGCCTCGCAGCCTGCAAGACCCGCACCGATAACCTTAACGGTCTGACTCATTTTGCCTTACCGGTTTTCTTTTTGGTTGCCGTAGTCTTCTTTTTTGCAGTTGCTTTCTTTTTTGCAGGGGCTGCGGCTTTCTTGCCTGTTGTAGTTTCCTTGCTTTCTTTATCGTCTTCTTTTTTCTGTCTGATTTTATATCCGCGTTTATCTTCGGGCAAAAACAGTGAACATTTTTCGTTGACACAAAACGGCTTTTTTGCCCCTCTGCCCGAGAGCTTAAACATTGTCTGTCCGCACTGTGTACAATTATCGGCTACAGGCACATCCCATGTCATAAACCCGCAGTCTTTTATTTCACATGCGTAATACGGATAACCTTTTTTTGATGTTCTCTTTAAGATACGAAGTCCGCATTTCGGGCATTTACCCGGCATTTCGACAACAATCGGTTTTGTAAATGTACAATCGGGAAAACCGGGACATGCCAAAAATCTGCCAAATCTGCCTGATTTTACAACCATTTGTTTACCGCACAAATCGCACAACTCATCAGACAGCTCGTCGGGAACCTTTATCCTCTCACCCTCAAGAGCAGCCTCGGCATTTTCGAGAGTCTTACTAAAGCCCTCATAAAAGGTTTCAAGCACATGTTGCCAGTCATCCTTGCCTTTTTCTATATCGTCAAGATGTTCTTCCATACGCGCGGTAAAATGAAGATCGACAATATCGGAAAATCTTTCCATCATCAACCCTACAACCACCTCACCAAGAGGTGTGGGGCGCAAAAATTTACCCTCCTTGACAACATACTCTCTGTCCAAGATAGTTGATATTGTAGGGGCGTATGTACTCGGTCTGCCGACTCCCGTTTCTTCCATTGCTCTTATAAGTGTTGCTTCGGTATAGCGCGAAGCAGGCTGTGTAAATTTTTGTTCTTTATCTATCGAACCAAGCTTAAGAGCGTCATTTTCATTCAGTTCGGGAAGCTTCGATTGCTTCTTTTCTTTTTCGTCATCAGTTTGCTCTTCATAAACGGCAGTAAACCCTGCAAAGATTATGACAGAGTTGTTTGCACGAAATACATGCCCTGCAGAGGTCACATCAACACTAACGCTGTCATAAACAGCGGCTGCCATTTGACTTGCGACAAAACGGCTCCAAATCAGGCGGTATAAACGGTACTGGTCGCCCCTGAGGCTACTTTTTATACTCTCGGGTGTGAGCAGCACACTGCTCGGACGTATTGCTTCGTGTGCATCCTGCGCACTGCCTTTTGATTTATATACATTCGGGGTTTCGGGATAAAAATCCTTACCGTAGGTGTTTGTTATAAACCCTTTGGCTTCGCCCATGGCATCATCAGAGATACGAAGTGAGTCCGTTCTCATATATGTAATAAGTCCGACTGTTCCTTTTCCTGTGATGTCTACACCTTCATAAAGCTGCTGAGCTATTGCCATTGTTTGGCGGGGAGTCATACCAAGGCGGCGTGAGGCTTCCTGTTGAAGCGTTGATGTAATAAACGGCGGCGATGCCGAGCGTTTTTTATTTGTTCTTTTTATTGAGGTAACAGTAAAATCGGAGCCCGATACTGCACTGACAACCTTATTAACCTCGTCTTCACTGCGAAGCTCGGTTTTTTTACCGTCTATGCCAATATATGAGGCTGTGAATTTACCTGCTTTTTTCAGCGTTTCAAGCTCTACTGAGAGCAGCCAGTATTCCTCGGGAGTAAAACCTCTGATATCGTTTTCCCTGTCAACAACCATCCGCGAGGCAACAGATTGAACCCTGCCTGCCGAAAGACCGCGGCGGATTTTCTTCCAAAGCAGCGGACTGAGCTTATAACCGACTATACGGTCCAAAATGCGTCTTGCCTGCTGTGCATTTACCAAATCAATATCAATAGCACGCGGGTTTTCAATAGCGGCGCGTACAACCTTTTGAGTTATTTCGTTAAAACTGACACGAAAGGTTCTGTCATCGGGCAGATTAAGCAGCTCTTTCAAATGCCATGATATAGCCTCACCCTCACGGTCGGGGTCGGTTGCAAGATAAATGTTACTGCTTCCTTTAACCGCTGTTTTAAGCTGTTTGATGACATCTTCCCGTGCCTTGACGGGCTGATAATCCGGCTTAAAGCCGTTGTCAAAATCAACACCGATTTTGCTTTTCGGCAAATCGCGAAGATGCCCCATGGATGCGGTAATCTTAAATGTGGGACCGAGATATTTACCTATGGTTTTTGCCTTTGCGGGTGACTCTACAATTACAAGATTTGTATCTTTTGCCATTTATCTAACAATCTCCCATCTTCCGATAAGGTCACGCCTCAAATATCCGTCAAGCTCCATTAATGTAAGCGATGACAAGACACTTTGTGCATCAAGCCCGGTATTTGCGATAATATCTGCAGTATCAACCAAATTAAAACCTATTGACATTGCAATTATTTTTGAGTTTCCGTCGAGCTTATCCGACAGCTTGTCTAAGTCAATATAGTCTACCGCTACGGTATTGTCAAATGGTTTTTTTATCCCGTCAAATAAATCCTTGTATTCATCAATTATATCATCGGCACTTAAAAACGGTATTGCACCGTCACGAAGCAGCTTATTTGAGCCTATACAAGCAAGCGCATCAACATTTCCCGGAAGTGAAAATACATCGCGTCCTTGCTCGAGTGCTCTTTCGGCTGTTATTAATGCTCCGCTTTTGACAGGCGCTTCAATTACGGCAACACCGTTTGATAATCCGCTGATAATTCTGTTTCGTGCAGGGAAATGTCCCGGAAGTACGGGAGTTCCCGGCGGATATTCGCTGACAATCGCTCCCGATTTCAGTACCTCTTTATAGAGTGCTTTGTTTTGTGCCGGATATGCAATATCCACACCTGTTCCAATGACACCTATCATTGGCGTATCACCTTGAAGTGCTCCCCTTGCTGCTGCAGCGTCTATTCCTCTGGCAAGTCCCGTCACCACTGTAACACCTGAGGCGGATAGCTTTTGACCTGTACTTTCGGCATGTTTTATACCATAAGGAGTACAATGTCTTGTACCAACAACACCAACAACCGGATTGTCGTCGATTTTCGGTAGAATACCTCTTATATAGAGAACTGTCGGCGGGTCAAAGATATTACGAAGCCGCTCGGGATATTCGCTATCAGACAGTCCGATAACTGTGCAGCCTATTTTATTGCAAGCTTCCATTATCTTCTCGGAAGCAGCAAGGTCTTTATTTATTAATTGTGAAGATATGTTTTGTCTCAATCCGTCAATATCACGAAGTTGACTTTCACTCGCGTTATAAACATTTTGAGCCGAGCCGAAATACTCTATAAGTGCTTTTGCACGAGCCGTTCCTATTTTATTACAATTGGAAAGCCATATTGAATATATTGCATCACACATATTAATGACCCCTTTGTGCTTCCCACATGATAATTGACGCTGCAATAGCGACGTTTAGTGACTCACTATCCGCACAAAGCGGAATTTTTACCATTTCATCACATAACAAACGCAAATTTTCGGATATTCCCTGCCCTTCATTTCCGAGTACAATGATTGCATCTTTCAAATCAACAAGGCGTATATCCTTACAATCGCTGCAGTGTGTACCAATAATCCTTGCTTTACTTTCTTTTAACTCTTCAAGGCTGATATATGATATTTTCTGCCTGAATATTGCCCCCATTGACGCTCTGATTGTCTTTGGATTATAAGGGTCGGCGCAGTTTTCCGCGAGCAGCAGGCTCTCTATCCCAAAGGCATCGGCACTTCGGATTATTGTCCCTACATTTCCGGGGTCTTGGACCGCGTCAAGGAGTATATGTGTTCCGCTGCTAAGATTAACATTAGCAGTTTCGGGGATTTTGCATACAAACATGATTTCCTGCGGATTTTTAAGAGGAGAAATAAAGTCCATGATGCTCTCGTCAATCATGTATAACTCAGTTTCTTTTGGAATGACCAAGTCAAGCTTTGATGTCATAAAAGCACTGGTTATACTTGCCTTACTTTTAACTGCTTCCTCAAATAGTTTTATCCCGTCACATAAAAACTCCCCGTGATTGGTTCGGTATTCCTTACTTTTGCCGAGATTTCTTACATGCACACATATAGGATTTTTTCTACTTGTTATATTTTTCACACTTTCCTCCCCCTTTTACAACTTTTTTTCTACATTTTGCTTATATATCGCTTGAAGCCACAAATGTGGCTTCAAAATTTTTGTTTAATTATCTTTTTGTCATTCAATAGGCTTCATTGTCGGGAACAGTATTACATCGCGAATGGAAGAACTGTTTGTTAACATCATAACACATCTGTCAATACCTATGCCAAGACCACCTGTCGGCGGCATACCGTATTCAAGAGCGTTAATATAGTCATCGTCCATCATGGCAGCCTCAAGGTCGCCTGCCTCACGAAGCTTTACCTGCCTCATAAAGCGTTCCTTTTGGTCTATCGGGTCATTTAGCTCACTGAAAGCATTACCCATTTCATTATTACAGATAAACAGTTCATATCTTTCAGTAAGGCGTGAGTCCGTCGGCTTTTTCTTCGCAAGCGGTGATATTTCAACGGGGTGGTCTATGATAAACACAGGACCTGTAAGCTTATCTTCAACTTTTCTGTCAAAGCACTCATATAGCAAGCCGCCCCATGTAACCTCAGCACCCTCCGGCATTTTTACGCCAATACCCGCCGCGGCTTTTGCTGCCTCACTATCGCTGTTTATTGACATAAAGTCGATACCTGTGTGTATCTTGACTGCCTGCGCCATTGTCAGCCGCTGCCAACCGGGCGACAGGTCAAGCTCCTTGCCATGCCAAGTCAGCTTGTGTGTACCAAGCAGCTTCATTGCGGCAGATGAGAGCAAATCTTCAAATAAATCCATCATATCATTATAATCGGCATATGCTTCATATAGTTCAAGCATAGTAAACTCGGGATTATGACGGGTACTCATTCCCTCGTTTCTAAATACACGCCCAACCTCATACACACGTTCGATACCACCGACTATAAGCCTTTTGAGGTGCAGCTCTGTGGCAATTCGCATATACATTTCAAGGTCTAATGTATTGTGATGCGTAATAAACGGCCTTGCCGTCGCACCGCCCGAAATGATATTAAGCACAGGTGTTTCCACCTCAACATATCCTCTGTTGTCCAAAAATTCACGTGCATGTTTTATAAACGCACTGCGGATTTCAAAGGCTTTTCTTGTATCGCGGTTCATTATTAAATCAACATAACGCTGACGGTACTTAAGCTCTTGATTTGTAAGTCCGTGGTATTTTTCAGGAAGCGGGCGAAGAGACTTCGCAAGAAGTGTTATTGATGAAGCGTGAATGGATATTTCACCCATTCGTGTTTTGAAAACTGTTCCGCCGACGCCGATAAAGTCACCAATGTCGCCTTTTTTTATGTCTTCAAAGCATTCTTCGCCAACATCATTTTGTTTGATGTAAATCTGAATTCTGCCTTTATCATCAAGGATATCAACAAATGTTGCCTTGCCCATTTCTCTTTTTGCCATAACTCTGCCTGCAAGCGAAACCTCACTGCCCTCCATCTGCTCGAAATTATCGAGCACCTGTGCGGAAAACGCAGTGCGGTTAAACTTTGTTATATGAAACGGGTCACGGTTTTCAGATTGCAGTTTTGCGAGCTTGTCTCTGCGGATTTGCAGTATTTCCGATAATTCCTGCTCTTCGTCTTGCTCGTCGATTGTAGTGTTATTTTCCATATTTTTACTCAATGCTTAGTATTTTGAATTTCAGAGTTCCTACAGGGGCTTCAATCTCTATGGTATCGCCTTTTTTCTTGTCCATAAGTCCCCTGCCGAAAGGAGAGTCATCGGATATACGGGAAATAGCGGGGTCTGCTTCCTGTGAGCCGACAATTTCATATGTGATGTCTTCCTTACGTTCAAGGTCGCGGACTGTGACCTTGCTGCCCATGCCTACAACATCGGTTTTGTCCGATGCTACGACTATCTCGGCATTTTCAACAAGGTTTTTAATTTCTGCAATCTTCGTATAGAGCTTTGCCTGCTCCGTTTTGGCTTCATCATATTCGCTGTTTTCTGTGAGGTCGCCAAATGATCGCGCCTCTTTAATCTGCTGAGCGACTTCCTTTTCACGTACTGTTTGCAGATATACGAGCTCCTCTTTAAGCTCGTCTAAGCGCTCCTCACTCATTTTGTATTTTGCCTCTTTAAACAAAACAAAACACCCTCTCTAATAAAAAAATAAAGCAATGCATTGCTGTAAGACTGATTATATTCATGCAAAGCGTATTTGTCAATACTAATCTTTCAACAAGGACAGTGCTTTTTGGAGCTGCGGGTCATCACCGAAATCAAGCTCGCCCATTATGAAAAGACGAAACTCATCATCTGTCAGAGGAATAATAAAATCGGGAGTAAAGCCGCCGATATCATAAAGGCTAACGCGGTTTTTCGTAAGATACTCACCTGTTGAAATATGAACAGCAGAGCCGTTTGTCATTCTCAGTGTTGTTTGCATACGGTTTTTACCTGTTGTCTGCTCGCCAACTGTATGTGCATATTCATATTCACTGAGCATTGCGGCAAAATACTCGGCACCGCTAAATGAGAACGTATTTACAAGCACAACAGCCGGTTTGTCAATAAAGTTTGCGTCAGACATTGTAATGCGCTCATAACCCTCACGGGACACTGCAATAAATATCTCACCCTCGGGCAGCAGAAAATCCAAAATATCCGTCATTTCATTTACTTTGCCGCCGTTATTTGAGCGGACATCATAAATAAATGCTACAGCTCCCTCTTTGACAAGTGCTTCAACAGCATCTATAAAGCTGCTTGCTGCACCGTATTCAAAGTTTCTCAGTGATATGTATCCGATGTTGCCATCTAACATTTGAAACTCAACAGGGTCGGTAAAAACAATACTGTACAGGACGGTTAAATCATGTAGGTCGATATCGTCTCTGAGAACTGTTATAAGCGCTATGGAGTCAAGCTCACGTCTGAGAAGAGTTCGTATTTCGGTCAAATCAAGCCCGCGAATACTCTCACCGTCTATTGCGACAATAACATCACCTGCAAGCACTCCCGCATTAAAAGCACCCGAATTTCTGTAAACATTTCTAACACGGATACCGCCAAACTCGTCGTCGAGTGTAACCTCAACTCCTATTCCGTGATATCTGTTATCGGAATTTTGCAGAAAATCCGAATATTCCTCGGGGTTCATGTAAAATGTCCAGTCATCGTCCAAAGCGTCTACAATCGCACGTTTGGCAAACTCAAGTAGCTCATCGACATCATATTGACCGATAAAGCGTGTGGATATAACATCGAGAAGCTCATCAAGCTCATCAGTATTAACCCTGTCTTTATCAGGTGTTTGAAAATAAAAATAAAATAACAGTCCGAGCACCAGAGAAGTCAACGCCAATGTGGAAAACATCAGCGTCAACACAAATTTAAGTGAGTATTTTTTTTCCATAACTGCCTTTTACCTGTGATTAATATAATTTATTATAGTTTGGTCCTCGGATTAACTCTTGAGCCGTTGACGGATACTTCAAAATGCAGATGCGGTCCTGTTGATATTCCGGTTGAGCCGACAAGTCCGATTACTTGACCTTTTGTGACGGATGCATTCACGGATACACTTCTTGAACTTAAGTGTGCGTAAAGTGTTGTCACTCCGCTTCCGTGACTTATAACGATATAGTTGCCATAGCTTGAGTTATATGTGGATGTAATAACGGTTCCGGAGTCTGCGGCAACAACATTTGTTCCATGCCTTGCACCGATATCAATGCCGTTGTGCATTCTTCTGTCACCAAAGACGGGGTGCGTTCTGATACCAAATTCGCTTGACACAGTTCCGCTGACAGGCCACATAAGCTCACCCGTTCCGCTGACCCATGTTGTTCCGGTTGAAGGTTGATTGTTTCTTATTGCTCTGAGACGTGCTTGTCTCTCAGCTTCCTGTAGTCTTGCAAGCTCTGCTACAGCTGCATTAATTTCCTTTTGAACACGGTCTTCTTCGGCAACAACCTGCTGATGTAGCGCACGCTCGGTATTGATGTCTTCTTCCATTTTTTTAATCAGAGCATGTGCTTCTTCAAGCTGTTCCTCAAGCTCTGTTTTTAGTTCTTCGACATAAGAAAGTTCTTCTTCAAGCTCTACTTTTGTTACTTCAAGCTCGTCTTTGGCTGTCAGTGTGTCGCGTCTTGCTTTTTGCAGAGCATTATATGAATTTTCATCGGCACGCATTATATCGGAGACAAAGTCAATTCTCGCAAGCAGGTCGGAAAAGCTTGTGGAGCCGAACAGTATTTCCAAATATGAAATAATACCGTTTTCTTCCATGTCACGCACACGAGTTTTGTACCTTTGAAGCTGTGCTTCTTCACGATTTTGTGCAACGATTATGTCGTATTCTTTTTCTCTGATAAGAGTGTTATATTGACTTATCGTTTCATTTATATTGTCAATTTCAAGTCCTGTGAGCATAATACGCTCGTCGAGCACTTCTTTTTTCTCAATTTCTTTAAGTCTTTCAAATTCTATTGAGTTAATCTTTGAAGTGATTTCGCGTTTTTCACGCTCAAAATCACGCTTTTCTGCTTTGAGCTTGTCAATTTGTGCTTGCGTTGCACGCGAAGACGCCGAGCTGCTTACATCAGCTAAGGCAGAAATTGCAATCATTGCAACTGACAGCAGCATAAGTATTGCCAGCACAACTGCAACTATTCTTACAAATTTTTTGTTATTCATAATAAACCTCCCTTGTAACCTAAACCTTTAAGTACCTGTTGAGCGCAATTCCGCTGCCGCCGACTCCGACACCAAACCCGATGCCTGTGTATAACAGGAATATTGGTACCGATACGTTAGAGCTCAGTGGCATAAGTTGGAAAAAGCCTGCAAATTCTATTACACTTCGTGATGCAAGCCCGTAAAGGCTCCATGTTGCACCGTATGCTATAAGCGCTCCGATAAGCCCCAATATAAAGCCTTCAACTATAAAGGGCCAGCGTATAAATGAGTTCGTTGCGCCTACCATTTTCATTATTGATATTTCTTCGCGTCTTTCAAATGTGGCAAGCTTAATTGTATTTTGCATTATAAACAGCGATATTGCAAGGAGCACAGCTACCATAATTACCGATACCCAACTGACAACCGTCCGAAATGTCACAAGCCCGTTGGCGATTGCAAGATTGGCGTTGACCGTTGCTATTTCGCGAATGTAGCGCAGTGAATTTTGTGTTTCAGCAATTTGTGCTACATCAGATACATATACGGCAAATCTGTGTCTGAACCATGTGGCATCAACGTCGTCATATCTGTCGGTATCGTCATATCTGCCGATAAAGCTTTGTAATGCTTCTTCGCGGGATATAAATACCGCACTTGTGACATTTGGTATGGCGAGTATTACAGGCTCAAGGGCTCTTGCGTCATTTTCGGATAAATTTTCATGAACATAAGCAAGAACAATGTTTTCGCTTTCCAAATCTCCGATAAGAGAGTTAATATTAACGGCAAGCAGTATAAACGTACCCATAATTACGAGAAATGCCACAATTATGCATATCGAAGCAAAGGACATCAAGCTGTGTGCAAAAATGCTGGAGATGCCTTCTTTCAGGTAATAAAATGTTCTGTTTCTATTGACTTTCATAGTTATAATACCTGTCTAATGCATCGCTGACAATTCTGCCGCCGTCAATAGCGATAACACGCTGCGAGAATTGGTCGACTAATGGTTTTTCATGTGTTACAACAAGAACGGTTGTTCCAAGCTCATTAATTTTCTTGAGCAGCAATAATATCTCAAGGCTTCTTGCAGGGTCAAGGTTCCCTGTCGGCTCGTCGGCAATAATAAGCTTGGGGTTGTTGACAAGTGCTCTTGCCACTGCAACTCTTTGCTGCTCACCGCCGGACAGCTCGTCGGGCCTTGCTTTTGCTTTATATTCCAAACCTACAAGTTCAAGCACATATGGAACACGCTGACGTATATCTTTGTTTGATGCTCCGATAACACGCATTGCAAATGCAACATTTTCATATACCGACTTATATTCAATAAGACGAAAATCTTGGAATATGCAGCCTATTGTACGCCTTAAATACGGCATTTTCCGCATTTTGATGTTGTCCATATCCTGACCGTTGACAACAACCTCGCCGTCAGAGGGGGCAATTTCACCGACAAGAAGCTTAATAATTGTAGACTTACCGGAGCCTGACGGTCCGACTAAGAAAGCAAACTCTCCGGCATTAAGCTCAAAGGTGACGCCCTTTAGAGCTTTGGTGCCGTTTGCATATTCCTTAAATACTTCGTTCATTCGTATCATAAAGACTTAGACTCCTGTGATACTAAGTACATTCTGACCATAAGCGCTACCTTAAAAATGATAGCATGGTCAAACACACGCAAATCAAGCCCTGTTATTTTTCTTATTTTCTCAAGCCTGTATACGAGTGTATTTCTGTGAACAAAGAGCTTCCTCGATGTTTCAGATACATTAAGATTGTTTTCAAAAAACTTATAGATAGTAAAGAGTGTTTCTGCGTCGAGAGACTCAATTGGGTTTCGCTTAAAAACCTCTGCGAGAAATATCTCACAAAGTGTTGTCGGAAGCTGATATATAAGTCTGCTGATGCCGAGGTTTTCATAGCAGATAACAGACTTGCCTGTTTCAAATACTCTGCCGATGTCTATCGCAATGAGAGCTTCTTTATAGCGCTCGGCAAGCTCGCGCAAATGACGCGCAGGTGTTCCGACGCCGATTACCGAAGTAAAGCTAAGCTCAGTCTTTAGTTTTTCATGTATGGTCTCCGCGAGACCGACGAGATATTTGGTTTCATTTTTTGCGGGAAGTTCTTTGATGACGACTATATCCGTGTCATTTACACTAATAACAAAGTCATTTTGCTTGTCGGGAAAAACGTCGGAAACCGTGTCAATCGCCGAAGTGTTTGATGCATTAGCGAGTCTGATTACAAGCACTCCTCTTGCAACATCTTGTGAAAAGCCGAGTTCTTTGGCTCTGACGAATATGTCGCCGGGTAGTATATTCTCTGATATTATTGTCTTAACAAATGAGCGTTTGTCGTGGTTTTCTTCAAAATATATTCCGGCTTCGCTGATTGCAATGGATGCCATAATGCAAATCGTTTTAGCCAGTTCGTCCTCGCCTGCCGTAAAAACGGTATAACCGTCGGTGGACTCTTGACTGAGAGCCTTGTATGTCTTGCCTGCACTTGAAACGGTAAGCGTGTCGGTTTCCTCAAGGAGCTGTGCAACACTGCCGATATTTGTTCCGATTTGTGACAAATCAGAGCTTGCAATTACAATTCCGTCAGGGTCGATAACGCCAACTATACGGTCTGTTGCGTCTTTCATTTGAACGATTACGCTTTGGAATATTCTGCTCGACAACGATAGTTCCTCCACAATAGGTTACGATTTTTACTTAAAATTTGTCAAATTAACTATAAATTTTGTTTCCTCTGTGTTCATTATACACTAAAATTAATCAAAATACAATATAATTATCGTAACTTTTTGTAAACATTTGAAACTAAATAATAGTATATCCAAATGTAGATTGCTTGTATAACCATAAGTAGACAATTTTTTTAGAATTTTTCGCTAACACGGGTCTTGTCGCCCTTGGTACGCGAAAAATCAAAAAAAACAATCTACTTATGGTCTATAAATAACAAAAAAAATATCCTCTCTGAAAAAGAGAGGATATTTTACTTAATTTTGTTATGAACAGGCGATTACAACACCTGAACCAACTGTGCGTCCACCCTCGCGGATAGCAAAACGAAGTCCGTTTTCTATTGCGATTGGGGTGATGAGTTCAACATCAATCTCAACGTTGTCGCCGGGCATACACATCTCGACACCTGCCGGAAGTGTGATAACGCCTGTGACGTCTGTTGTACGGAAGTAGAACTGCGGGCGGTAGTTGTTAAAGAACGGTGTGTGGCGTCCGCCTTCGTCCTTCGAGAGAACGTAAACTTGACCCTTAAACTTTGTGAGCGGCTTAATGCTTCCGGGCTTCGCAAGAACTTGTCCTCTTTGGATTTCATCTCTTGAAACACCACGAAGCAGTGCACCGATGTTGTCGCCGGCTTCTGCATAGTCAAGAAGTTTACGGAACATTTCGATGTCTGTGATTGTTGTTTCGCGGGGTTCGTCCATAAGACCGACGATTTCAACTTTGTCGTTCTTGTTTATCTTACCACGCTCAACACGACCTGTTGCAACTGTTCCGCGACCTGTGATTGTCATTGTGTCTTCAACAGGCATAAGGAACGGGAGGTCTGCTTTACGCTCGGGAGTCGGAATGTAGGAGTCAACTGCGTCCATGAGAGCTTTGATGCACTCATATTCGGCGGATGTCGGGTCTGTTGATGCTGACTCGAGTGCGTTACGTCCGCTTCCTGTGATAATCGGAATGTCGTCGCCCGGGAATTCATACTTCGAGAGAAGCTCGCGGACTTCCATTTCAACGATTTCAAGAAGCTCGGGGTCGTCGACTTGGTCTGCTTTGTTGAGGAATACAACGATTGCAGGAACACCAACTTGACGTGCAAGCAGAATATGCTCGCGTGTTTGTGCCATTGGACCGTCTGCTGCTGAAATAACGAGTATTGAGCCGTCCATTTGTGCGGCACCCGTAATCATGTTTTTGATGTAGTCGGCGTGTCCGGGACAGTCAACATGTGCGTAGTGACGTGCGTCTGTCTCATACTCAACGTGTGCGGTATTGATTGTAATACCACGTTCACGCTCTTCGGGAGCTTTGTCGATTGCGTCATAAGACTCGAACTTTGCTCCGCCTGTCAAGCTCAAAAACTTTGTGATAGCAGCGGTTAGAGTTGTTTTTCCGTGGTCAACGTGACCGATTGTGCCAATGTTTACGTGTGGTTTCGTTCTTTCAAACTTTTGCTTACCCATTATACTTATTATCCTCCTCAATGTGAAAAAAGTATCATTTACTTAGTAATATCGGTCACTGCCGAAATTCCATGCAACCGACATTGTACAATATAGATTAAGAATTTGCAACACTTATTTTTCTAAAAACGCCAACCGCCCGTAATCTCGTCTTGAAGTGACTTAGGAAGCTCGATATAATGGCTCGGTTCCATTGTGAAATTCCCTCTGCCTTGAGTGTTTGAGCGAAGAATTGTCGCATATCCGAACATCTCGGAAAGCGGCACAAGTGAGTTGATTTGAGATGCTCCGCTTTTTGAGTCCATTCCCGTAATTTGCCCGCGGCGTGAGTTTAGATCACCCATAACATCACCGAGATATTCTTCCGGTACAGTTACAGCAACTTTCATAATCGGCTCAAGGAGTACAGGGTCTGCTTTCATCATTGCTTCTTTATATGCCATGCTGCCTGCAATGCGGAAAGCAAGCTCGGAGCTGTCAACCTCGTGAAACGAGCCGTCAAGCAGTGTGACTCTAACATCAACGACTTGATATCCTGCCACAACACCCGCCATCATAGCGCCTTGTATACCCTCGTCTATTGACGGTATTAATTCCTTGGGTATCGCGCCGCCGACAACCTTGCTGATAAACTCATATCCCGCACCCGACTCATTGGGTTCGATGCGGATTTTAACTCGAGCATATTGACCTTTTCCGCCTGTCTGGCGGATATTTGAAACATCGGCGTCAGCTGCAATGCGTATTGTTTCCTTATACGAAACCTGCGGCTTGCCGACATTAGCTTCCACTTTGAATTCGCGAAGTAATCTGTCAACAATTATTTCCAAATGAAGCTCGCCCATTCCTGCGATTATTGTCTGACCTGTTTCTTCGTCTGTATATGTTCTAAATGTCGGGTCTTCATCTGTAAGCTTGGATAATGCGTTTGCCATTTTTTCCTGACCTGCCTTGGTCTTTGGTTCTATTGCAATTTGAATGACAGGCTCGGGAAATTCCATTGACTCTAAAATAATCTGCTTCTTTTCGTCGCAAAGCGTGTCTCCCGTTGTTGTGTCTTTTAATCCCACCGCCGCTGCTATGTCGCCTGCATAGACAGTTTCAATGTCTTCACGGTGATTTGAGTGCATTTGCAAAATACGCCCGAGACGCTCCCTATGACCCTTTGTTGAATTATAGACCATTGAGCCGGAAGCGGCACTGCCTGAGTATACTCTGAAAAACGAAAGTCTGCCCACAAACGGGTCTGTTTCAATCTTAAAAGCAAGAGCTGAAAACGGTGCGTCATCTGACGGAGGACGGCTTTCTTCCTTGCCTGTGTGACGATGAATACCGACAATATCGGCAACGTCGGTTGGGGACGGCAGATAGTCTACAATCGCATCAAGCAGTTTTTGTATGCCTTTGTTTCTGTAGGAAGTACCGCATACAACAGGTATCATTTCAAGTGAAAGCGTAGCCTTGCGGATTGCGGTTTTTAAGTCGCCTGCAGAAACATCTGTGCCCTCGATGTATTTTTCCATGATGTCCTCATCAAAGTCGGAAACCGCTTCAATAAGTTTTTGCCTGTAATCATTTGCAGTCTCAAGCATGTCAGCAGGAATTTCCTCGACACGCATATCCGTACCGAGGTCATCGTAATAAATGTCCGCCCTCATTTCAACAAGGTCGATTATACCCTTAAAACCCGCTTCTGCTCCTATAGGCAGCTGAATTGGAACTGCATTTGCCTTGAGTCTGTCATGAACCATACTGATAACATTGTGAAAATCAGCACCTGTGATATCCATTTTATTAACATAGATAAGGCGAGGCACATCATAATGATTTGCCTGCCTCCATACGGTTTCAGACTGCGGCTCCACTCCACCCTTTGCACACATAACGGCAACACTGCCGTCGAGCACCCGAAGCGACCTTTCCACCTCAACCGTAAAATCGACATGTCCGGGTGTGTCGATTACATTGATACGGTGGTCATTCCAATAGCATGTAGTCGCTGCGGAGGTGATTGTAATTCCGCGTTTTTGCTCCTGTTCTCTCCAGTCCATGATAGCAGTGCCCTCATGGACCTCACCCATTTTGTAAGTGCGTCCCGTAAAGAACAAAATTCTCTCTGTTGTAGTTGTTTTTCCCGCGTCAATATGAGCCATAATGCCAATATTCCGCGTTTTCTCAAGAGCATACTCTCTTGACATACGGCTCACATCCTTATTACCAACGGTAGTGCGCAAAGGCTTTGTTAGAGTCAGCCATTTTATGCGTATCTTCGCGTTTTTTAACTGCTGCTCCCGTGTTGTTTGATGCATCAAGAACTTCGCCTGCAAGACGTTCTTTCATTGTTTTTTCGTTGCGTCCTCTTGCATAGCTTGTAAGCCAACGAAGTCCGAGAGCCTGACGTCTTTCCGCTCTTACTTCGATTGGCACTTGATATGTTGCACCACCGACACGGCGTGCCTTAACTTCAAGTGTAGGCATTATGTTCTCTAAAGCCGCAATAAAGACATCGAGAGGGTCCTTTCCGGATTTCTCTTTTACTATGTCAAATGCTCCGTATACGACCTTTTGAGCAACGCCTTTTTTACCGTCAAGCATGATACTGTTTACCAGTCTTGTAACGATAATTGAGTTATATATGGGGTCCGGCAGGACTTCCCTTTTTGGTACACTGCCTCTTCTTGGCATTATACTTCCTCCTTACTTAGTGCCTTTTGGCTTCTTTGAGCCATATTTTGACCTCGACTGCTGACGACCTTCTACACCCTGTGTATCAAGAGAACCGCGGACGATATGATAACGAACACCGGGAAGGTCTTTTACACGACCGCCGCGTATCATAACGACTGAGTGCTCTTGCAGATTGTGTCCGACGCCCGGAATGTAGGCTGTAACCTCATGTCCGTTTGTTAATCTGACACGTGCAATCTTACGAAGTGCCGAATTTGGTTTTTTCGGTGTGGCAGTTCTGACCGCTGTACATACACCGCGTTTTTGGGATGAAGACACGTCGGTTTCTGCGTTTTGAAGTGTATTAAGTCCCTTTTGCATCGCAGGCGAGTTGGATTTATAAGTCAGTTTTTTTCTACCTTTTCTAACAAGCTGATTAAATGTAGGCATTTTCCTCCTCCTTTCCTATAGTGTTATAGTGCGTTACCGGAACCGATAAGTACCGATAAATCAACATCTTCGTCTTCCTTGTCAAAGCGGTCATAGTCGCTCATTGAATAGTATCTGTCGCCGCGTTCAATGTCACTGTCAAATCTGCGATATATTGACAATCCGCTTCCCGCAGGAACGAGTTTACCGATAATGACGTTCTCTTTAAGACCGATAAGTCTGTCTACTTTACCCTTTATGGCAGCTTCGGTCAAGACTTTTGTTGTTTCTTGGAAAGAAGCAGCCGACAAGAATGACTCTGTTGCAAGAGAAGCTTTGGTTATTCCCATTAGAAGCGGTGAGGACTCTGCAAAGCGCAGCTCTGCTTCCCCTGCTTCAATTCTCTTTGTAATTGCAGCGTTTGCGGACTTAATGTCGTTGGCGTCTATAGTTGTTCCGGCAAGAAGTTCTGTATCGCCGCCGTCTTCAACTCTGACTTTTCTCATCATTTGACGCACAATAACTTCAATATGCTTGTCGTTAATGTCAACGCCCTGCTGACGGTAAACAACTTGAACCTCGGATATTATATATGCCTGTGTTGCGTCTTTTCCGAGTATGCGCATAATATCGTGAGGATTAAGAGCTCCCTCGGTCAGTTTATCGCCCGCTTTGACAATATCGCCGGATTTGACTCTTATTCCCGAGAAATACGGTGTTTGATATGCTCTTGTATCACCGCTTTCGGCGTTTGTGACAGCTATTGATTTTATTGCATCTCTTCTTGTTTCTTCAATTTCTACAATACCGTCGATATCTGAGAGAATTGCCATTTTCTTCGGTTTGCGCGCTTCAAAGAGTTCCTCAACACGCGGCAGACCTTGAGTAATATCGTCACCGACAACACCACCCGTGTGGAAAGTTCTCATTGTAAGCTGCGTACCGGGCTCACCGATTGATTGTGCGGCAATAACGCCGACAGCCTCACCGATTGAAACGACAGTTCCTGTTGCAAGGTTGATACCGTAGCACATTGCACATATACCGCTTCGTGACTCACAGTCCATGGCAGTGCGTACTTTTACGGTTGTAATGCCATGCTCGGCAAGTTTTATTGAGTCACTGTTTATAAGCATGTGGTCCTTTGTGAAAAGAACTTCTTTTGTTTTGGGATTTATAATGTCGACAGCCGGGAACCTACCGTGTATAACCTCGCCAAAGCTGCTTATAATGCTTCCGCTTCTTACAATTTCCGCTGCCATGATACCGTCGCTTGTGCCGCAGTCCTTTTCACGGACGATGACATCTTGCGAGACGTCGACAAGACGGCGTGTAAGATATCCGGAGTCTGCTGTACGAAGAGCGGTGTCAGCAAGTCCTTTCCTCGCTCCTCGTGAGGAAACAAAGTATTCAAGAACCGTAAGACCCTCACGGAAGTTAGCTTTAATCGGGATTTCGATTGTGCGTCCGATTGTGTTCTGCACAAGACCGCGCATACCTGCAAGCTGCTTAATCTGCGTCTTACTTCCGCGCGCACCGGAGTTTGCCATCATATACACGGGGTTGTATTCGCTCAGTGTGTCTTGCAGCAGCGTGTTTTCAATATCCTTGGTTGTTTTTTCCCATTCTTTAACAACAAGGCGGTATCTCTCGTCGTCTGTGATAAAGCCGCGTTTGTACTGGTCTTCAATCGTAACAACTTTCTTTTCGGTTTGTCGGATGAGAGTCCACTTTGCATCGGGAACGGTCATGTCTGATATTGAAATTGTGATTGCACCTTGAGTTGAGTATTTGAAGCCGAGAGTTTTGATTTTATCAAGAACCGACGCCGACCTTGTAAAGCCGTGCTTTGAAATACAACGCTCGATGATTTTACCAAGCTCGTCTTTTCCTGTTCTGAAATCAATCTCGTAATTAAAGAACTGCTCGGGGTCTGTTCTGTCAACAAAGCCCAAGTCCTGCGGAAGCGGCTCGTTGAAGATAATTCTGCCGACGGTTGTCTGAATTGTTTTATAGTGCTCGACTCCGTCGATTTCTTTCGTAATACGTACATTTATCGGGGCATGAATGCCAACATCGTCACATTGGTAAGCCATGAGTGCTTCGTTTGGTGAAACAAAGAACTTACCTGTGCCTTTCTCATCATCTTTTTGGAGTGTCAGATAGTATGAGCCGAGTATCATGTCGTGGGTTGGGACTGTGACGGGGTGGCCGTCTTTCGGGTGGAGCAGATTATTTGCAGAGAGCATGAGAATACGTGCTTCCGCCTGTGCCTCTGCCGAAAGAGGAACGTGTATTGCCATTTGGTCGCCGTCAAAGTCTGCGTTATATGCGGTACAGACAAGCGGGTGAAGCATAAGTGCACGACCCTCAACAAGAATTGGTTCAAATGCCTGTATGCCTAATCTGTGCAAGGTAGGTGCTCTGTTGAGAAGTACCGGGTGTTCTTTAATGACAACTTCAAGTGCATCCCAAACCTCGGTAAGACCTTTGTCTACCATTTTCTTAGCTGATTTGATATTGTTTGAAATGCCGTCTTCAACAAGCTTTTTCATAACAAACGGTCTGAAAAGCTCAATTGCCATTTCTTTGGGAACACCGCACTGATAGAGCTTAAGCTCAGGTCCTACAACGATAACACTACGTCCCGAATAGTCAACACGCTTACCGAGCAGGTTTTGTCTGAAACGTCCCTGCTTACCCTTGAGCATGTCAGAGAGTGATTTGAGCGCTCTGGAGTTGGCTCCCGTAACCGCTCTGCCGCGTCTGCCGTTATCGATAAGAGCATCAACAGCTTCCTGCAACATTCTTTTTTCATTTCTGACAATAATGTCGGGAGCTTGAAGCTGAATGAGCCTTTTAAGGCGATTGTTGCGGTTTATAACACGCCTGTACAGGTCGTTTAAGTCTGATGTGGCAAAACGTCCGCCGTCAAGCTGAACCATAGGTCTGATTTCGGGAGGAATGACAGGAAGCACATCAATAATCATCCATGTCGGGTCGTTGCCTGACAAACGGAATGCTTCAACTACTTCAAGTCTTTTGACAAGCTTTGCTTTCTTTTGACCTGTTGCGTCTTTTGCTTCCGCTTTAAGCCTTTCCGAAAACTTTTCGATGTCAATATCGGCAAGTAAGTCGCGGATAGCTTCTGCACCCATTCCTGCTCTGAAATCATCTTCATATTTCTCACGCATTTCGCGATATTCTTTTTCCGTGAGAATTTGGTTTTTCTTAAGCGGGGTGTCACCTTCATCAATGACTATGTAGGTTGCAAAATATAGTACCTTTTCAAGAATACGCGGGGTCAAATCGAGCAGTAGTCCCATTCTTGACGGGATACCCTTAAAATACCAGATATGTGAAACGGGCGCTGCAAGGTCAATATGCCCCATTCGTTCACGGCGAACGTTGGATTTTGTAATCTCAACACCGCAACGGTCGCAAATCTTGCCCTTGTATCTGATTTTCTTGAATTTTCCGCAGTGACATTCCCAGTCCTTTGACGGACCGAAAATCCGCTCACAAAACAGACCGTCACGTTCGGGTTTTAATGTTCTGTAGTTAATTGTTTCCGGCTTTTTTACTTCACCGCTTGACCAACTGCGTATCATATCAGGTGAGGCAAGCCCTATTTGCATTGCATCAAATGGCAGAAATCCCATTACTCGCTCTCCTCCTCTGTGTTTTCTTCGGATACTTCAAACTCGAGAAAATCCTCGTTTTCCAAATCCTCTAATAAACTTTCATCATCTTCTTCATAGCCGCCGCTGTCATCTTCTTCCTCAAACTCGCCCTCGACCATCTCGTCAATATCTTGCACTGAGTAGCCGTGAGAAACGAAGCTTTCATCTGTGCTCTTGTACTGACTGTTGTCACGGAAGTTGTCGTCTCTGTCGTCGCCGTCGTCACCCTTGAGGTCGATTTTCATTCCGTTTTCATCAAGAACGCGGACATCGAGACAAAGTGACTGCAGCTCTTTAACAAGAACCTTAAAGGACTCCGGCACACCCGGCTTGGGAATGTTATGCCCCTTAACGATTGCTTCATATGTTCTGACTCTTCCTGTAACGTCGTCAGACTTAACTGTCAGTATCTCTTGCAGCGTGTATGCCGCACCGTATGCTTCAAGTGCCCACACTTCCATTTCACCGAAACGCTGACCGCCAAACTGCGCCTTACCGCCGAGCGGCTGCTGCGTAACAAGGCTGTACGGTCCTGTCGAGCGGGCGTGGATTTTGTCATCAACAAGGTGGTGAAGCTTTAAGAAGTAAACGTAACCGACTGTGACAGGATTGTCAAACGGCTCACCTGTTCTTCCGTCATAAAGAATACTCTTTCCGTCTTCACTTAGTCCCGCATGTTTGAGCGTATCCCAAATATCCTGCTCATGCGCTCCGTTAAATATCGGGGTTGCAACTTTCCAACCCAAAGTTTTTGCCGCGTAACCAAGGTGAACTTCAAGAACCTGACCGATATTCATACGTGAGGGAACACCGAGCGGATTGAGAATAATGTCAAGTGATGTACCGTCGGGCATGTATGGCATGTCTTCTTTTGGAAGAATACGCGAAACAACACCCTTGTTACCGTGGCGTCCCGCCATTTTGTCGCCGACAGAAATTTTACGTTTATGTGCGATGTAGCAACGTACTACCATATTAACTCCCGGGTTGAGTTCATCGCCGTTTTTACGTGTGAAAACCTTAACGTCAACGACAATTCCGCTCTCACCGTGCGGTACTTTAAGAGATGTGTCACGAACCTCGCGCGCTTTTTCGCCGAATATCGCACGAAGCAGACGCTCTTCCGGTGTGAGGTCTGTTTCACCCTTTGGTGTAACCTTACCGACAAGAATGTCACCTGCAGTAACCTCTGCACCGACGCTGATAATTCCGCGCTCGTCGAGATAACGCAGTGCGTCCTCACCGACACCGGGAATATCACGTGTGATTTCTTCGGGTCCGAGCTTTGTGTCACGGGCATCGATTTCATGCTCTTCAATATGAATTGAGGTAAACACGTCATCCATTGCAAGGCGTTCATTTATGAGGATTGCGTCCTCATAGTTGTAGCCCTCCCATGTCATAAAGCCAACCAAAATATTTTTACCGAGAGATATTTCACCCTCACATGTTGACGGTCCGTCGGCTATAATCTCGTCTAAATGTACACGGTCGCCGACAGATACGATCGGACGCTGTGTTGTACATGTGCCCTGATTGCTTCGGGCAAACTTTGTAAGCTCATGGTCGACAGTGCCGATTTTTGAGTCATCGTATTTTATCTTTATGTGAGTTGACGAAACATATGTAACAACACCGTCACCAAGTGCCGAGAGCACAACCGTAGAGTCAACAGCGCATTTATGCTCAATACCCGTTGCAACAATCGGAGCTTCCGGTATCAGAAGCGGCACTGCCTGACGCTGCATGTTTGCACCCATGAGTGCACGGTTTGCGTCGTCGTTTTCAAGAAACGGTATCATTGCTGTTGCGATAGAAACCATCATACTCGGTGAAACGTCAATAAAGTCAATCATATTGCGGTTGACTTCCATTATTTCGTCTCTGTGACGGCATGTGATACGCTCGTTTTGTAGAACCCCGTTTTTATCGACGGGTTCTGTTGCTTGAGCGATAATGTACTGGTCTTCCATATCTGCCGTGAGGTAGACGACTTCTTCCGTAACACGCATGGTTTCTTTGTCAACCTTACGGAACGGCGCAATCATAAATCCGTATTCATTAACTCTCGCATAAGATGCAAGGTATGAAATAAGTCCGATGTTTGGACCCTCCGGAGTTTCAATCGGACACATACGTCCGTAGTGACTGTAGTGAACGTCACGCACGTCAAAGCTTGCACGCTCTCTCGACAGACCGCCCGGTCCGAGGGCTGAAAGACGGCGCTTGTGTGTAAGTTCGGCAAGCGGGTTTGTCTGGTCCATGAACTGCGAAAGCGGCGACGAACCGAAAAATTCTTTAACAGACGCTGTAACAGGTCTGATGTTGATAAGTGATTGCGGTGTGATTATGTCGAGGTCTTGCAGTGTCATTCTCTCTCTGATAACACGCTCCATGCGAGAAAAACCAACGCGGAACTGGTTTTGCAGAAGCTCGCCGACACTTCTCAGGCGGCGGTTTCCAAGGTGGTCAATGTCATCAGGCTCGCCGATGTCATAAGAAATGCAATTGAGGTAGTTGACCGATGCGAAAATATCATCAGCAATAAGATGCTTTGGAATAAGCAGGTCAACATTGTCACGGATTGCATCTTTAAGTGCTTCGCGTGATGCTTTGTCTTTACCTTTATGTTCTTCCAAGAGTTTTTTCAGTATGACAAAACGAACTCTTTCCTTTATGCCGAGTTCTTCTATCGGGTCAAAATCGACAAATCCGTCAAGTCTGACCATTCCGTTTGAAAATACTTTGATTTCCTGCCCGTCATTTAGGACATAAGCATCGTTGACACCACGGTCATCAATTTCAATTGCACGCTTGCGTGTAAGTTTCTCACCTGCTTCGGCGATAATCTCACCTGTCATCGGGTCGGAAACGGGCTGTGCAAGAGTTTGGTTTTCAAGTCTCGACCATATTGACAGTTTTTTATTAAACTTATAGCGTCCTACTGTAGAAATATCATATCTGCGGGAGTCGAAGAACAGATTGTTCAGAAGTGTTTGAGCACTTTCAACTGTCGGCGGGTCGCCCGGGCGAAGTCTTCTGTAAAGCTCAATAAGTGCATCTTCGGAAGAAACGCATGTGTCTTTTTCGAGTGTGGCAAGTATCCTTGGGTCGTTTCCGAAAATAGCCTTTAGCTGCTCTGTTGTTTCCGCACCGTTTTCAGCGCCAAGCGCCGACACATGAGATGTCGGGTTGTCGCTGCGTCTGCCGATTGCACGAAGCAACCATGTTACGGGGAGCTTTCTGTTTTTGTCGACACGGACAAAAAATCCGTCGGACGCGTCTGTTTCGTACTCAAGCCATGCGCCACGATATGGTATTAATGTGGCTGCAAAAATTGTAATCGCTGTTTTGATGTCGGTTTTCTTTTCATAATAAACACTCGGTGAGCGGATTATTTGAGAAACAACAACACGCTCTGCTCCGTTGATTATGAAAGTACCGGCATTGGTCATAACAGGAAAATCGCCCATGAAGATTTCCTGTTCTTTAATCTCCTCGGTTTCCTTGTTTCTGAGCCGCACACTGACCTTAATCGGAGCTGCATAGGTTGCATCCCTTGCTTTGCACTCCTCAATAGTGTACTTGGGTGTATCATTCATATTATAGTCAATGAATGATAATTCAAGGCTTCCTGTGTGGTCAACTATCGCGTCAACATCGCGAAAGACCTCACGAAGCCCCGTTTCGAGAAACCAGTTATACGAATTCTTCTGAATTTCCAAAAGATTTGGCATCTCTTGGATTTCTTCTGTCTTTGCATAACTTTTTCGCAGCGTTTTCCCGTAAACAACATCTTTTGGCATCTGCTCCACCTCTAATAATAAAGATTTGCGAGACTCTGCGGTTAATTTGCGACACTCACGGCAGCGTTGTTAGATATCTTTTTGGTCTATATTGACAAATAAACGACAAAATGATAGAGTATTTTAGGTAGGGATGTTGTGTGTATCAGATTTTTGCACACAACTTCCTATTATAACATACCCACTTTTGTTGTCAAGGATTTTTTTATGGAAGTTTCACAGGTTGATAAGTTAATTGATAATGTATCAAAAGCAACCGACGACGGTGACTACAAAAGCGCCGTAAATAACCTGTCAAATGTGCTTGAGCACGTTGAAGATATCTACGGCGAAACTATAGAAATTGAAGAATTAAAACAAGAGCTTGATAATATAACTGAGCTACTTAATTAACCACTCTTTAATATTTTTTATCAAAACTTCGGCGTCTTTTATAAACGCCGGATTTTCTTCGAGCACTGCGCTTAGGTCGCCGCTCTCGGCAAGCTTTTCCAAACGCCTTGCTTTTTGAGACAGATTACTTGCGGCAACACCGTTACATGTGCCGACCAAAGCACGTGCATACGCTGCATACTTTGCTAAATTATCCGCAGTTACACTACGCATCTTATCGAGGTCTGCAGGAACGTAAACCGTAAACGACTGCAAAACATTTCGCAGTATTTTTTCATCGTTTCTGTAAATCGTCAGCGCCATATCCATGTTGATATCCAAACCGCCGCTTTCTGTTTCTTTCGGTATGCTCATATCACGGTCCTTGATAATCCATTTGCGAAGAACGGTATCAAGCTTTTCTATGTTTATCGGCTTTGAAATAAACGCTTGAAACCCCTCGTCCAAGAACAAACGTTCACTGCCGGCAAGCGCATTTGCAGTAAGCGCAATGATAGGCAGCTCTTTTACATAATCCGTATTCACGCCTCTAATCCACTTTGCGGTTTCAATACCGTCCATACCCGGCATCATATGGTCCATAAATACCGCATCATACTTCGGTTCGCCGCGTTTGATACGGTCGATTGCATCATGCCCGTTTAATACACAGTCCACTTTGATTTGATATTTTTTGAGCATCCACCTTGCCACATCAAGGTTGGTGGGATTATCATCAACAACAAGAACCGTTGCCCAACTGAGATTTGGTCTTTCTATTTTATTGCTGCCAACGGTGCTCTTTGCTTCTCTGTATTGGTACGCTTTGAGATTATTGATTGTACTGTCGTTAATTTGTTCATCACTGATAAAGCCCTGCGGTATTGTAAAATGAAATACGGTACCCACACCATATTGACTTTCAACCTTAATATCCCCGCCCATAAGCTCGGACAGACCCTTTGCAATAGATAGACCCAAACCCGTGCCCTCTATAATACGGTTTGCACGTGTGTCAACTTGATTGTAATCGGTAAAGAGCTTTTCCAAATCCTCGGGTTTTATGCCAATTCCCGTGTCCGCAATCGTAAAGGTGACATTTACATCATTATCCATTGTACGCTCCGTATTAACACCAAGCGTAACAGTCCCCTTGCGTGTGTACTTAAAAGCGTTTGAGAGCAGGTTTACAAGCACCTGCTTGACGCGCACATCGTCGCCGTAGAGCTTAAAGAGCACATCATCGGCAATATCAAGGTTAAAGGTTATCGGCTTGTCGCCTATGCGGTCAACATTTAATATAATGACATCGTGGAGCATACTGGCAAGCTCGTATTCAGTGGGTACTAATGTAAACTTGCCGGACTCAATTTTTGAAATATCCAAAACATCGTTAATCAGCCGCATTAAGGTTGTGCCTGCGGTGTTAATTTTTTCGATGCTCTCTTTTACTTCAATGCTGTAGTTTTCCTCTTCCATAAGAAGACCTGTCAGCCCGACTATAACATTCATCGGAGTTCTTATTTCATGGCTCATATTTGCAAGAAACTCAGACTTTGCTTGATTTGCGGCACGCGCTTCGTCACGTGTCACTGCAAGCTCGTATGTACGTTTATCTATCCGTGCCTGTTGATTTACCGCACTTGCCATCATCAAACTTACAGAGCGCATAATGGCAACTTCATCTTCGGTAAAGTTACGCTCACGCTTGCAATCACCAATTCCGATTACTCCCCAAAACTCCTCATCCAAATGCAGCGGAATTAGTGCGACAGTTTTCAGACCCAAGTTTAAGAAAAACTCCGCTTCGCTTTTTTCAAGCTTTGAGGTCGGCCCGACTATAGGCTCATTACGTTTGAACTTCTCAATCCATTTGTTTATATTCGCATATGAAGAAATATCACCCTTTAAGACACCGGGCTTCGCTCTTTCCGCATCACTGAGCCACAGACATGCATGCATAAATTGCAGCTCGCCGTCAACCGTTTTAACCTGCCAAAGGTGGACGCGGTCGGCTTCCATAGATTGCCCCACAAGCTTCATGCTTTCCATAAGGGGTATTTCTATATCCTCATCTTCTCTTGTTGTAAGAAGTATGGACGCCGCTTTGTTCACGGCAATCAACAAATTATCCTTGCGGTTACTGTCAGTAATATCCCTCAGTATTATTACCTTACAAAGTGCGTGACCGTATTTGTCATTTTCAACGGACAAAAGCATGTCACAAATTCTGCTTCCCAAAGGCGTTTCCACCAACACGCAGTTGCTGATAATATCTTTGTTAAACAATGACTGCTCGGGAGGTATGCCCTCAAAACTGATTATTTCCGCTATATTTTTCCCTATTAGACTTTCGTCAAAAAAGTCGAGCGCCGCTTTGTTTTCTAAACTGACATGGTTTTCATGGTTGACAACCAAAACCGGCATTGTGACAGACTCGAATATATATCCGGAAACATTTCGCACGGTAATACTGAGCGTTCTGTTTTTATGCATTGATATATATAGCTGCAGACCCGGCGGAAATAGCAAAACGGATACAAGCGGTACAAATGGATATGGCGTAAAGGTCGGTATGACAAAGTCTGTAATATATCCGAGCGGTGCAAAAATCAGAGAAAGGATAAGAAATACTTGCTGCTGAACCCGTTGACGCTGCACCTTTGACTCCTGCCACCACATGATATGTGAGGTAAAGACGCACATACTGAGAAAAAACACGTAAATGGCAATAATTGTAAACAGAACGCTGTCGCTGTACGAAAACTGATTGCCGTATTTGGTGCTTACAAACTTAACGTCTGACGATATGACCGCTATGAACGCCAATATGAGTGATATAACCGCAAGACCGGACTCCGCCATATACTTAACTATTTTGTTTTTTATTTCGTACATATTTGATGTAAATCGTAACCAAAAAGGAAGAAACATTGAGTAGGATATATATCCCGCAGCCCAGAAAAGCCGTATAGTAAAGTCATCGCGAGCAATTGTCATAAGCCCGTAAAACAGGCATGACAAAATAACACAAGAAACAGCAAGAAAGTGCTCCCTGTGCAGCTTGCTTCTTAAATCAGAAACTATGGTTCTCGCCGAGATAAATACATATCCCCCGCAGCAAAGAAAAAAGAGCAATGCAATATAGACACCATAATTAGTACCGTCGGGCATACCCTCTAATCCACCTTATCATTTTAAGTGCATAAATACACTGCGAAAACGTGTATATGTTCCGCTTCATTGTAGCCCCTGCATTTGGCTATGTCAACTGCATAATATTGATAAAAGCAGAGAAACGCACATAAATGTACGTTTCTCTGTCGGAGTGGTGGGACTTGAACCCACGGCCTCACGGTCCCGAACCGTGCGCGATACCAAACTTCGCCACACCCCGTTGTTATTGCGAAAATCAGTATAGAATAATTCAGTGCTTATTGCAAGCACATTTTTATTAGGTTATAATGTATAAAAAAACAAGGAGACTACATCTATGAACCAAGTTTATGAAAAGCTTATCAAATGCCGTGATATAGTGCAAAAAAAAGTAAACCTCGTGCCACAGGTCGCTCTTGTGCTCGGCTCGGGTCTTGGCGGATATGCCGATGAAATTGATGCCGTCGCAACAGTCAGCTATAGCGAAATCGAGGGTTTCCCTGTCAGCACAGTGCCGGGTCATCAAGGACGCTTTGTGTTCGGACATGTCGGTGATGTTCCCGTTGTAGTAATGCAAGGACGTGTTCATTATTATGAGGGTTACTCCATGAGTGATGTTGTGCTTCCGATGCGGCTTATGGGTCTGCTCGGAGCAAAGACGCTCTTTCTTACAAATGCCGTTGGCGGTGTAAATCAAAGCTACCGTGCGGGCGATTTTATGCTCATAAACGACCATATTCTTTATAATGTCCCCTCACCTCTTATCGGTGAAAATATCGAACAGCTCGGCACGAGATTTCCCGACATGAGCGAAATATATAAAAAGAGCTTGAACGAAAAGATTAGAGCTGCTGCATCTTCTTTGGATATTAAACTCCAAGAGGGTGTTTATATACAGTTTACAGGTCCAAGCTTTGAAACACCTGCGGAAATCCGCGCATGTGCGGCGCTTGGTGCTGATGTTGTCGGAATGAGCACGGCATGCGAGGCGATTGCGGCAAACCACATGGGCTTAAATGTCTGTGGAATATCATGTGTTGCAAACTTGGCGGCAGGACTGTCCAAGACACCTCTCACCCACGAGGAGGTTCAGGAAGAAGCAGATAAAGCCGCACCTAAGTTTAAGGCATTAGTTACGGAGTCGATTAAGAGATTTGGAAAAGCTTGAGCAAATACTCTCCAAGGTATTAAAGCCTGCCCAATATACGGGCGGTGAATATAACCAAATAATCAAGGATAAAGACAAGGTTGATATACGTGTCGCCTTGTGTTTTCCCGATACATACGAGATAGGTATGTCCAATCTCGGTATGAGAATTTTGTACGGTGTTTTCAATGACATCACCGATGTATGGTGCGAGCGGGTTTTTGAACCATGGACGGATATGGAAGTTTTGATGCGTGAAAATAATATTCCTTTATATGGGCTTGAGAGCTTTGATGCGATAAAAGGCTTTGATATTATCGCTTTTTCTCTCGGATATGAGCTTTCATACACTAATGTGTTAAACATGCTTGATATGGCGGGCATAGCGCACCGCCGCGCCGATAGGGACAGCGATGCTCCGCTTGTGATTGCGGGCGGTTCATGCTGCTATAACCCCGAACCAATGGCGGACTTTATAGATTTATTTGTAGTCGGCGAGGGCGAAGAAATAGCTTGCGAGCTTATTGATATCTATAGAGCTAACCGCAATAAGCAGGAGTTTCTCGACAAAGCCTCCAAGCTGTCGGGTGTATATGTACCCGCACTGCATAGCACCTGCTCACATACCGTATCAAAAAGAATAATTAAAGACTTAAACACATCATATTTCCCTGCAAACCCGATAATACCCTCTATGGGTATAGTCCATGACAGGGCTGTTTTGGAGCTCTTTCGCGGCTGCGTGCGAGGCTGCAAATTCTGTCAGGCGGGACATACGGGATATCCCGTGCGAATGCGCTCACCCGAGGTACTGCTTGAGCAGGGAAAAAACGCAATAATAAACTCCGGATATGACGAAATTGCCCTGCTTTCACTTAGCACAAGTGACTATAAGCATTTAGACGAGCTGTGCGTCAGCCTGCTCGAATGGTGCGAGCCTAAAAAGGTCAACCTGTCGCTTCCCTCTTTGCGGGCTGACAGCTTTAGTGTGGAGCTTATGGAACGTGTGCAAAAGGTGCGAAAATCGGGTCTCACATTTGCACCGGAAGCAGGAACACAAAGACTTCGCGACCATATAAATAAAAACATAACTGAAGAAGAACTTCTCAGTGCGTGCCGTGCGGCATTTTTCGGTGGTTGGAATACTGTAAAGCTGTATTTTATGCTCGGACTTCCAAGTGAAACTGACGAAGATATCATCGCAATCGCCGATGTTGCACATAAGGTGCTCGAGACATGGAAAGAGCATACAAACAGCATAAAGCGCGGCGTCCGTATCACTGTTTCGACATCTTGCTTTATACCAAAACCGCATACACCTTTTCAGCGGGAAGAACAAATCCCAATCGACGAATACTCAAGACGCGCACGGCTTCTCAAAGAGAGTATCCGTTCAAAACAAATTACATATAACTGGCACTCACCCGAGCAGGGCTTTGTTGAGGCGGCACTCTCACGCGGTGACAGAAAGCTCGGCAGGGTTATTGAAACCGCATGGCAAAACGGAGCAAGGTTTGACTCTTGGAGTGAGCATTTTTCGCTCGAGGGCTGGCTGGCTGCATTTTGTGAAAACTCGCTAAACCCCGATGACTACTCACTGAGAAAGCGACCCGATGATGAAATTTTACCGTGGAGCTTCGTAAATGTACGTGAGGTGAACCATGGATAAAATCAGAATGAAATACTCAAAGCTCGGCAGGGCTAAGTATATTTCACATTTGGATTTAGTGACAACCTTGCAGCGTGCTCTCTTGCGCGCAGGAGTAAAGCTCAAATATTCCGAGGGGTTTAACCCTCACCCGTATATCTCCGTTGCACTGCCGATGTCCGTCGGAGCCGAGAGCCTGTGCGAGCTTGCAGATGTTGAAATACACGGCGGTTTCCCCGACAATGTAAACGATTATCTGCCCGACGGCTTGGAAATATTAGGCCTGTATAAGCCGCTTCGTAAGTTTAACGCCATAAAATGGGTAAATGTCTGCTGCCGGCTTTTTTATGATGATGCCGTATCAGATAAAACCCTTGACATCTTAAAATCGCAGTTTTCCGCAGACACACTTGTTATATCAAAAAAGACCAAAAGAGGTGTATCAGATATTGATATAGCCGAGTTTATTAAAAATGCAAAAGTGAGTTTGTCGGGCAATAATACGGTTGAAGTGAGCGTAAATATATCGGCATCGCAGCCTACTGTCAGCAATAATGACATACTGAGTATTGCCTGCTTTAACGCAGAAATACCAAAACCATCTCAATTAAATGTGAAACGCATTGAAATATTCGACAAAGATATGGTATTATTTAAGTAATGAACTATGTACGGAAATACAACACACGAAATGGAGTGTAATTATTATGTCAAATGAAACTGCGGTAAGTAGAATTGGAGTTCTCACATCAGGCGGAGATGCACCTGGAATGAATGCTGCAATACGCGGTGCTGTCAGAACAGCAGCTTGCCTCGAAATTGAGTGCATTGGCATCAGGCACGGATATGCAGGCTTAATAAACGGTGATTTTATTAAAATGGATCAAGCCTCCGTTAAAGGCATAACAGGTCGCGGCGGCACAATGCTTTATACGGCAAGGTCTCCCGAGTTTAATACAAAAGAGGGCTGCAAAAAAGCAGCTGATACATGCAATAATATGGGTATTGACGGCTTGGTCGTAATCGGCGGCGACGGTACATTTCGCGGAGCAATGGACCTTGCACACCACGACATCAGCGTGGTTGGAATACCGTGCACCATAGATAACGATATCGCCTGCACATCATACACAATAGGCTTTGACACGGCATGTAACACAGCCGTTGACGCTGTCGACAAGCTTAACGACACCATGCAGTCTCATGAGCGCTGTTCTGTCGTTGAGGTCATGGGACGAAGAGCAGGACATCTTGCACTCGGCGTCGGGCTTGCAACGGGGGCAACAATCATAATGGTGCCTGAGGTTAAATATGATTTTGAAGTAGATGTGATTGAGCGAATTCGTGCAGCACGTCTTGCAGGGCGCAGTAATTTTACCGTAATAGTTGCCGAGGGTGCAGAGCGCGGCAGTGATGTTGCGGATAAAATCGCCAAAGCAACAGGGATTGACACCCGTTTCACTTCACTTGGTCATATTCAACGCGGCGGCTCACCTCATGTGCGTGACCGTGTTGTTGCCACTTCAATGGGCTTCAAAGCAGTCTCACTTCTCGCAGCAGGGCGAAAGTCGCGGATAGTTGCAATGCGCGGTGACAAGTATATTGATTTAGACATTCACGAAGCACTGAGCTTAACAAAAGAATTTGATTATGAACTGTACAAGTCTTTTTCCGCACTTACGTTCCTTGACAAAAATACTCTGATGCAGTCATTTAAAGACGCATAACCGTATAGGAGTGTGATTTAATGGACAAGGGCATAAAGGCAGGAAAGAAAAAGCCGCATATTGAAATGTACGAGGCGATTTTATCTTTGGAAACTCTTGACGAATGTATCGGATTTTTTGATGACTTATGCTCAGTAACCGAGCTTCGTTCTATAGAACAAAGGTATCAGGTAGCAAGAATGTTAAGTGAGGGACATATTTACAGCACAATTTCTGAAAAAACCGGAGCGTCAAGCGCAACAATCAGTCGCGTCAATCGGAGTTTGCACTACGGAAAAGACAGTTACAAGACACTTTTCGAGCGTTTGGATAATAATAAAAAGTAGTGTTGACAAATCTGATTTTAGTTTGTATAATGTCTCGTGCCTCATATGGGAGCTTAGCTCAGCTGGGAGAGCACATGCCTTACAAGCATGGGGTCACTGGTTCAAGCCCAGTAGTTCCCACCAAAGGTGCACTGTTGCACCACTATATGGCCCAGTAGTTCAGTTGGTTAGAACGCCAGCCTGTCACGCTGGAGGCCGACGGTTCGAGTCCGTTCTGGGTCGCCAATAAAATTAATGCCTCTGTAGCTCAGTTGGTAGAGCAGCGGACTGAAAATCCGCGTGTCGTTGGTTCAATTCCGACCGGAGGCACCATAGGTTTCCAAAAAACCGCAAGATTTGCGGGTGTAGCTCATCTGGTAGAGCGCCACCTTGCCAAGGTGGAGGTAGCGAGTTCGAGCCTCGTCACCCGCTCCAAAAAGCCGCCTCACGAAAGGCGGCAAAAAACGCCACAGGCGTTTTTTAATACGGCGACATAGCCAAGTGGTAAGGCAGTGGTTTGCAAAACCATCACTCCCCAGTTCGAATCTGGGTGTCGCCTCCAAAAGGAAAACCTTGTATTTATGCTAAATACAAGGTTAATTTCATTTTTTCACAATTTGACAAAACGTAATATTTTGTGTTATATTTTTTGATACAAAGGAGTTGTAAAACGAAATGGCAGAAAACACAATTTACACTATAGATGATATACGAACCGCAATCAATCCGATAGGACGTGAATACGGTATTAAACGCATGTCTATTTTTGGTTCATACTCCAGAGGCGAAGCCACAGAAAATAGCGACATTGATTTTCATTTAATTGATACAGGTGGAAAATGGGGTTATTTCAAACTCT
>WQXY01000012.1 GCA_009781515.1 Oscillospiraceae bacterium | reverse complement strand
TAGAGATTGATATTTTTTTGAAAGCGTTGCGATACGCTCTGTTTGGCGACCCTTTTTGCTTGATGTTAAATATTTTCAAAATTACATGGAATTATTCTTGACATTTAATAGTTAGTCTTTTCAATTTAAGGTAAGCATCATTCTTTGCTTCATTTATCTGAAATCGTCATATATTTGCCTTAGGTGTCTTGCTTCATTTGTTGATAGCGTCCCATTTGCAGTCCACTGCAATTTATAATACATTGTGGCATTTATATTTGGCGCATGCCCCATAGAACCTAATGCATGACCAAGTTCATGGACCACAAGGGCTCTTATCATATCTTCTGTCCAATAATCTGGCTCAATGCCGTATGTTATAAAAGTTTTAGATCTCCCTGAAAATCTGTAGACAGTTCTCATAGTATTGTTTGCCGCAATACTCGCCACTGTTGCCATTGATGGATAACTACACAAACCTGCAAAATCGCGAGAATCGCCACTTTCCTTTTGCATTTCTGCTAATGACCCTCCGAAAATCTGTATCGATGCATTTGTATGTGTGTTTGGATATAGTGCAATACCTAAAGCAGACATCCAAATTGTTTGAGCCTCAGAAGCTCTATTAAATAAGTTGAAACTCGGCGGAACCGCTCCAATAATCTCCGGTGCTCCAACAGAAATTATTCCTGACCAAAAACCAACATTATTTCCATCGGAATACCAAAAATACTGTTTGTTTTGCGATACAGAAAAGCTTGCAGGTATACCATTAGCCGTAACAGTTACTGTACCGCTCCTTGCAGTTGTAGCTGTATTGCTTTGAGCAGTTAACCTAAACCCGCCCGACACATTTTCGACAGTCAACCATGAGGGTCTGCTTACGGTGTATGATGGTATATTTGTTGTGACAGTTATCGTTCTCGTTGCGTTTCCTATTGCCGGTATATTTATCCAGTTTGTCGAAGGTGATATCGAAAGAGATGGCGGTGCTCCTACTTGCGATACACTAAAGCTTCGGGTTATCCCGCCACCTGTTACCGATACCGTCCCACTCCTCGCAGCTGCACTTGGATTTCGTGCTGCCTCAAGCCTAAAACCTCCCGTTACATTCGTGCGTGTTATCCATGTCGGCATGCTCACAGTATACGACACATTAGTTGTTACCGTAATTGTACGCGTTGCCCCTGTTGCTGATATACCTGTCCATGCTGTTGAGGGCGAAATTGTGAGTGTTGCTGATGACTGGGTTGAACTTGTTGTTTTAGCCTCTTCATATTGCAGGCTATCCATGGATATTCCGTCCCATGTGGCAAACGCCTCATTTGTGTCCGTAAGCCATATTGTTTCTGCAACTATATCATCGTCCGAAAATTGATCAATGTCAAAAGTATTTGACACTGCATACCCTGCAGCATTGTTAAATATGGATAGAATCAGAACTACCACAATTACATAAGACAACTTTTTTCTCATTTTAATCCTCCCGTTATTTTTACTCACTTTTTGGTATACATAAATATCCTAAAAAAGTAATTTTGACATGTTTCTAAAACATACCATTTATTAATTTATGTTAAGATTATTATACTCTCGCATATTTGTCTACCTTTTTGGAGTAACATGTATGTTTTGGGGAGTAACGTGCACATTCTACACACTAATATACACTTTTTAAGGAATTCGCCACAGAGAAAACGTCACCCTTAGATAACCTAAGGGTGACATTTAATGCTTTAGTTCAATAAATTACACGAGACTTATGCTACTTTCCTCCGTAGAATTTTGCTTCGTACTCCGGACGGTCCATGTCGGCTTCAAAGAACAGTGCTATACACCCCGGACCTACGTGGGCTCCGATAACGGGTCCCATCATGACTATAAAGAATTCTTCTACTTCAACAAAATCTCTGACGAGGTTGGCTACTTTTTCAGCATCTTCCTTGCAATCACTGTGGCTGATTATAACTGTTTTCAGTTTTTTTGTGTCGGGGTTAAGGCTGCGTTTCATTTGGTTAACGAGTGTTTCGAGTGCAGCTTTACGTCCGCGTGCTTTATCTTTGAGCTTGAGTGTGCCGTCGGGAGCTACGTTAAGCAGCGGTTTAATTCCGATAATCGAACCTGCTACAGCTTGAAGCTTACTGAGGCGACCGCCGCGGTGCAGATACATTAGATCGTCGACCGTAAACAATGACAGGCAAGAGTCTCTTTTTTCCTCAAGCCATTTTGCTGTCTCTGCGGCTGATAAGCCCTCGGCACGTTTATTAACAGCAAGAACAGTGACAAGACCTGTACCGCCTGCTGCATTACGTCCGTCAACAGGGTATATTTTGCAGTCGGGATACGTTTCTTTAACTTCCTGCAGGGCAATGACTGCATTTTGCGCAGTACCTGAAAGTCCGCTACTGAGCGAAATAACTAATAGTTCCTCATTATTTTTTGCATACTCGGTAAACGTCTGAACAAATGTTTCGGGGTTAATCAGGGTTGTGCCTGCGACGCCGCCTTTTGCAAGTGCATCATAAAAGCCTTCTTCGGAGATGTCTTTCCAGCGACCGTCTTCATGCGTTACACCATTGAGGTGGAACGGGATTGGGATAACTCTCAAATCATTTTTGTCAATGTATTCTTGCGGCAAGTCATAGCTTGTGTCTACCAATATCTTAAACGAACTCATTTACTTTCCCTTTCCGGTATTTTTCAATACCTACATGCTGTGTATTATACACATTGCATAAGTTATTATTACATTTTTTAGAGAAAAACACAATACAATGTAGAATATTTGGTGATATCTATACATTATGCTCTCTTTTTTCTGCTTCATCTGTGAGTTTTGCCGTAAAATCTTCAAGGGACATTGTGCCAACGTCACCCTCTTTGCGATTTCTAACGGTGACGAGTCCGTTTTCTGCTTCTTTATCTCCGAGAACAAGCATGTACGGAATTTTTTGCACCTGTGCCTCACGTATCTTAAATCCGACTTTTTCGTTTCTAAAATCACACTCGACACGAAGTCCTGCATCATCAAGCTTTTCTTTTATGGTCTTTGCATATTCATGCGTGCGGTCTGTAATCGGCAAAATAATAACCTGAACAGGTGCAAGCCAAAGCGGAAATGCTCCGGCATAATGCTCTGTTATTATTGCGAAAAAGCGCTCAATCGAGCCAAGCATGGTGCGGTGTATCATAACGGGGCGGTGCTTTTCGCCGTCCGCACCGACATATTCAAGCTCAAAGCGTTCGGGCATTTGAAAGTCGAGCTGCAATGTGGCGCACTGCCACGAGCGCCCAAGACAGTCGAGCAGATGAAAGTCTATCTTCGGACCGTAAAACGCACCGTCGCCGGGGTTTATCCTATAGTTTATGTTTTTGGCTATGAGTGTATCCTCAAGGATTTTCTCAGCCATGTTCCATGTTTCGATTTCGCCCATAAAATCTTCGGGGCGGGTTGACAGCTCTACACGGTATTCAAAACCAAACACCGAATAAAGCCTGTCTGCAAGGTCTATTGCCGCAGCAATTTCCGAGGGCACATGCTCGGGCATCATAAAAATATGAGCGTCGTCTTGTGTGATATATCTGACACGCATAAGCCCGTGAAGCGCACCCGAAAGCTCGTGACGGTGAACAATACCAAGCTCTGCCATACGTACAGGCAGCTCGCGATAGCTCCACATCCGCCTTTTAAACACAAGCATACCGCCGGGGCAGTTCATTGGTTTGATAGCATAATCGACATCATCTATCTTTGTGAAATACATGTTTTCTTTATAGTGGTCCCAATGACCGCTGCGATGCCAAAGCTCCTCATTTAATATAAGCGGTGTGTTAATCTCAACATATCCGGCTTTTTTATGCTCTTGCCTCCAAAAGCTTATAAGTTCATTTCTGACAATCATTCCCTTAGGGAAGAAAAACGGAAAACCGGGACCCTCGTCATACAACCCAAATAAATCAAGCTCTCTGCCGAGTTTTCTGTGGTCGCGCAGTTTTGCTTCTTCTATAAGACGAAGATGCTCATCAAGCTCTTCTTTGCTCATAAAGCATGTTCCGTAGACACGTTGAAGCATTTTGTTCTCTGCGTTTCCACGCCAATATGCTCCCGTGCAGCTTGTAAGCTTAATTGCGTTAGCCTTTATTCTTCCGGTTGTATCCACATGAGGGCCTGCGCACATATCCGTAAAATCACCCTGCTTGTAGAAGCTGATAACCGCATCTTCGGGCAGGTCATTAATAAGCTCCGCCTTATACGGCTCGCCTTGCTTTTTAACAAATTCCAAAGCTTCCTCGCGCGACAGCTCAAAGCGTTCCAACGGATATTTTTCCTTTATGATTTTCCGCATTTCCGCTTCGATAGCTTCAAGTATTTCGGGGGTGATAGCCTGAGATGTGTCAAAATCGTAATAGAACCCGTTTTCGATAGCAGGGCCTATAGCAAGCTTGACATCAGAAAGCACTCGCCGGGCAGCTTGCGCGAGTACGTGTGCTGCCGTGTGGCGATATGCTTCCTTATACTGTTCGTTTTCGAATGTGTACTGAATGTTTGACATTCACACAGTATGTCACGCATTTTGGCTTATGTCAAGCCAAACGCTCGTATTGCCGCTTAGCATATAAGATGCGGCGGACTTCCACCGTTCTTGCCGTTACTACAAAGAAAAACACATATTCATCTGTGGTAAGCGTTCTGTAAGCGCGCAATCTGAGCTGCGAGTCCTTTGTCATAGGGCAGCCTGACGGAGCATTTTTTAGCACTTCCGCTTTTTTTATCAGCATGTCAAAGTACGACTCCGCCTCTTCCGGCGGCAAAGCATTCAGATGCTCAACAATTGTGGATGCATCATTTTGTGCCGTCGGGTAAATTACAACATTATACTCGTCCATGTACGTCAGCCCTCAGCTTCTTTGCAAATCCAAAGAAGTCAACACCTTGTGCACCCGATGCAACCTCAGCTTCCGCTTCCGCCAATTTGCCATACAGGTCAAGCTGTGCCTGTTGTCGTTCATACATCTCGATACTTAACACTACCATGTCTCCTACGCCATTTTTAGTGATAAATACCGGCTCACATGTGGTCTTACAAAACTCGCTAATTTCATTTGAATTGTTTCTTAAATCAGAAATCGGTCTAATATTTGGCATTACAAACACCTTCCTTTGAATAATATTTTTGCATAAAATGTGTATTTATAACGCAATCATACTCAACATCACCTTTCTTTTTCTTCATAGAGTTTGTGTAGAAACTCTATCTAAGGTGAATAGTAAACTGTTGTGTAACTCACGTGTCAATAGCGTTTCAAAAAAATATTTATTTGCGATTTTTCAGCTTATATGGTGATTTAGCAGTATTTATTCATCATTGCACACAGTTTTTTGAACATATAATATCATGTCTATCTGTTGTGCAGGGCAACACTACATGATAAAATAGCAGAAAAAATACAAAAGGGAGAGGCGCATTATGACTGAAAACGGGCTATTTTCCATTAGTGAGTTTGCAAAATATGCACGCACTACCAGAGACACATTACTTCATTACGACCGTATAGATTTGCTTCCCCCTGTATCGCGCAGAGAAAATAACTACCGTTATTACTCAGCAAATCAGCTTCTTTCCGTTAGTGTTATTCGTTCATTACAGCAACTCGGAATGTCACTTGAGGAAATTAGGGAGCTTAAAAACAATCGGACACCGGAGCTTTCCGAGGAAGTTCTTGCGCAGCAAATAGTTGAAATCGATGCCAAAATTGATGAATGGAACCGTGCGCGCAAGCTGCTTCACACACTTAGGAAAATGATACGCTCCGTCAAAAATATAGACGACAGCAAGGTTGTTATTTGTCAGTTGCCGGCGGAAGCAATAATTTTAGGCGATCTTAATGATTATAGTGGCGAGAGAATGTTCTATGATGCATTTTTGGACTTCTATCAAAAAATGAGCTCTGAAAACGAAAGCTTGGATTTGAATTATCCTGTATGGGCTATTCATTCGGAAGATAATATCAGGCAGGGGATTTTTTACGAACCCGACAGGTTTTTCTTCTATAACCCTGACGGCTGCGACAAGAAACCCGCCTCGCTGTATGCCGTATGCTACAAGCGCTGCGGGTATGGTGATACGCGTGATTTATATGATAAATTTATTTCCTATATAGATGATAACGGTTATGAAATATGCGGGTATATCTATGAGGAATATCCTCTTAATGAAACATGCGTGGGTGATTTTGACAACTATGTGCTCCGCGTTATGGCTCCTATCCGAAAGAAGACGTAATTGAATTAATCGGGAAAGGGCATAGCATCTTTTCTCGAAAGATTTATACGGCCACGGTCGTCAATTTCCATGACCTTTACCCATGTCATGTCGCCCTCATTGAGGACATCTTCGACTTTTTCCACACGGCGGTTTTCAAGCTTTGATATATGAACCATGCCGTCTTTTCCTGGCACAAGCTCAACAAACGCACCAATCGGAATAACCCTTACGACCTTACCATAGTAGTTTTTACCGATTTCCGGCACAAAAACTATGTCGTCAATCATTTTCTTAGCACTGCGGCAGGCTTCGATATCCGGCGATGCAATGTAAATACTGCCGTCATCTTCAATATCAACCTTGGCTCCGGTGTCTGCACAGATTTTTTGAATGACTTTACCGCCGCTGCCAATGACTTCTCTGATTTTGTCGGGATGAATTTTCATCATAATCATCTTAGGTGCTGTCGGTGCTAATTCTGAGCGCGGCTCGGAAATAACCGGCAGCATTATTTCGTCGAGAATTTGAATACGTGCTTCACGGCACATATCAAACGCAGACTTGATGATTTCCATGGTCAAACCGTCGTTTTTAAGGTCCATTTGAATGGCGGTAATGCCTTTTTTTGTTCCGCCGACCTTAAAGTCCATTTCGCCGTGGAAGTCTTCAACACCTTGAATGTCAATAAATGTTGTCCAATTGCCACCGTCGGAAATAAGACCGCATGAAATACCTGCAACAGGAGCTTTAATCGGCACACCTGCATCCATAAGAGCAAGTGTTGAGCCGCAAATCGCACCTTGAGAGGTTGAGCCGTTTGACGAGAGAACCTCTGATACTACACGAATTGCATATGGGAATTCGTCAATGCCCGGAAGCACAGGTTCCAATGCCTTTTCCGCAAGCGCTCCGTGACCTTGCTCACGGCGTGTTGTGCTGCGGACACCGCGTGCTTCACCGACGGAAAATGACGGGAAGTTGTAGTGGTGCATGTAACGTTTTGTTTCTTCTTCGTAGATTGTATCAAGCTTTTGAACATTTGATACAGTGCCGAGTGTTGCTATAGAGAGAACCTGTGTTTGCCCTCTTGTAAAGAGACCCGAACCGTGCACCTGAGGAAGAAGACCTACCTCTGATGCAAGCGGGCGAATTTCATTCATTGCTCTGCCGTCAACACGTTTTCCTTGCAGCAGCCAGTTTTTAACAACCTTCTTTTGGATTTTATATGTGATTTCTTCAAGCTGGTCATTAATTTCGGGATACTCTCCGCCTAAGTCGGCTATCATGCGTGATGTCACTGCATTATAGCGGTCTTCACGGACGTTTTTGTCGTCTGTATCAAGGGCATGCTGCACATCACCAAAATATCTGTCTACGATTTTGCCGAAAAGCTCTTCGTTAAAAGATGACTTTGCATATTCAAATTTGGGCTTGCCAATCTCTGCGACCATTTGCTTAATCAGTGCAATGACAGGCTGAATTGCTTCATGTGCTGTTTTTATACCCTCGAGCATGATATCGTCCGGAATTTCTCTGCCTGCAGCTTCAATCATAACAACCTTATTTTCTGTTGATGCTATTGTGCAGAACATTTCGGTAACGTCACGCTGTTGTGTTGTCGGGTTAATAATAAACTGACCGTCAATAAGTCCGAGACCTACTCCGCCAATCGGGCCGTTAAAGGGAATGTCGGATATTGAAACGGCGGCTGATGCTCCGACCATTGCAGCAATTTCCGGTGAGCAGTCGTGGTCAACTGCTAAAATTGTACATGTTATCGCTACGTCGTTGCGTAGGTCGTCGGGGAATAACGGACGCATCGGTCTGTCTATCATACGTCCTGCAAGTACCGCACGCTCTGCCGGTCTGCCCTCACGGCGCAGATATCCGCCGGGAATTCTGCCGACTGCATACAGTTTTTCTTCAAAGTCTACCGATAACGGGAAAAAGTCAATACCGTCGCGCGGGCGCGGTGACGCCGTAACAGCAACAAGTACCACTGTTTCACCATAACGCACCAATATCGACGCGTTGCTAAGCTCAGCCAATTTGCCTGTTTCCAAGGTAAGCGGGCGCCCTGCAAACTCCATGCTAAACTTTTTTACATTGTTGAACTCTCTTTTTGTGATAATCATCTGAATTTTCTCTCTTTCTACTTCTTCTTTTCCGTCTTTTTCATACAGCATAACAAAGCCGAACTGAACTTTTCAGCCCGGCTTTGATAACCTTTTACTTTCTGATACCTAACTTTGCGATACATGCTCTATAGCGTTCAATGTCTTTGTTCATTAAATAGTCGAGCAAACTGCGGCGGCGTCCGACCATTTTGAGAAGTCCCAATTCACTGTGTTTGTCTTTTTTGTGCACTTTCAAATGTTCGGTAAGCTGTTTAATGCGTTCTGTGAGAATTGCTATTTGTACTTCCGGTGAGCCTGTGTCTGTTTCGTGTGTGCGGTTGTTTTCAATAACTGATCCTTTTTGTTCTTTGGTAATCATGATAAATAAACCTTTCTTTTCACTATGCCGGAGAAAAACTCCGACTTTACTTCCAACGGCTGAGTATCGGGCGGAAAAGAAGCTTTATCCCGAAACTAAGCTCATGGACTGCCAATGGTAACATATAATTATATTGTTGTCAAACTATCCTCTTACTGCGGTATATGTACGCCCCGCTACAGGGTCTACTTCCTTGAAGTGGAAAAGCTCCGAAACCGTGACCAACTGATATCCTCTGTTTAATAAAGAGGATACTATCAGAGATGTTGCTGTAACTGTTGATGAATGTGTGTCATGGAGCAAAATTATGTCGCCGTCCCTTACAGCTTCCATAACCCTTGAATGGGTTGTGTATGCGTCTTTTGTAAGCCAATCGAGCGGGTCTATCGACCATGTTACGATTGGCATTCCAAGCCACCCCATAGCAGCTCTGGAGGTGTCGTTCATTTCACCCCACGGAGGTCTCATAGTCAACGGTTTAACTCCCGTGATTGCTTCTATCGCGTCATTTGCATCGACAATCTGCCTGCGGATACCGTCGTCATTTTGTTTTCGCAGGTTTCTGTGGTTCATTGTATGGTTTCCTATTTCACATCCCATTTCAACCGCTCTGAGCATAGTGTCTTTCCATGTGTTTACTTGACTTCCTATAACATAAAATGTGGCGACAGCATCGTGACGTTCCAATATATCAAGTATCTGGTCTGTGTATTTCACAGGCCCGTCGTCAAATGTCAGAGCAACCATTGGCAGTTCGGGGTCAATATTTCGTCTGATAATCAAATCTTCTTCGTAGGGCATACCTGTGACAAGCTCGACAGAGCCTTCTTCGGGGCATGTGACGATATTAAAGTCCATTGCTTTTGCAAATTCTTTAAGGTTGAAGTATGTGTCAGTTCCTACCTTGTATGATGTAACCTCTATTTCTTCATTAAACAAAAAAACAGCTGTTTTCGTTTGTATCGCGTCAGAACGGTTGATATTTGCTCTTGCAAGGCTGACTGCAATAGCCCTGTATTGCATACCGCCTATGATACGAAGTGCCTGCCCGCCCATTCTCCATGCCAATGAATATTGCTTTTCCGTATCGTTTAATGCGAGCGCAACTTCAAACAGGTTTACATAGATGTTCTCTTCTATTTCATATGCCCGAAGCTTTACATTCTTGCCGTCGACAAAAAACATTCCGTCTGCACGCACAGCCTCGGCAAGTTCGGGTGTTTCTGCCGTGCTCACGAGGGGCATAACGAAAGCGGACATACATATCAAAAGTATTAAAGCAAGCAATTTTTTCTTCATGGTCGTAATTATACCACATATACACATGAACTGAAAGTAGTATTGATAAAAACCTATGAGTGTAGTATATTATTTTTGAAAGACCGTACTAATCGGGGAGTTAGCGGTGCCCTGTAACCTGCAATCCGCTACAGCAGGGATGAATTCCGGTTCTCGGACTTATGATGTGTTGTCAGCTCCTGATAAGCAGCGTTGACGGACCGGTCTCGCGCAACGTGAATTTGCGAACCATGTCAGGCGGGGAACCGAGCAGCATTAAGCGAAACCTCTCGTGTGCCGCGAGGGAGCCGGTTTTGAGCCGGCTGTCAGGTCAGCGGGCATATCATATTTTCAAAGATCGGTGTACGGTCTTTCACAAAACGGAGGATAGAGTTTTTATGTATCAGGCGTTATACAGAAAATACAGACCACGAAGCTTTAGTGATGTTGCAGGGCAAGAGCATATCACCGAAACTCTTCGCAGGCAGATAGTCGCAAACAGACTCTCTCATGCATATTTGTTTGTCGGCACACGCGGCACGGGGAAAACAACATGTGCAAAAATCCTCTCGCGCGCCGTCAACTGTTTGCAACCCGAAGACGGCAACCCCTGCAATAAGTGCATTTCCTGCATAGGAATAGAGGACGGCAGCATTCTTGATGTTTTAGAGCTTGATGCGGCTTCAAACAACGGCGTTGACGATGTTCGGGCAATGCGTGACGAGGCAATCTACTCACCTGCCAGTGTCCGCAAGCGTGTGTATATCGTCGATGAGGTGCATATGCTCTCAACACCTGCCTTTAATGCACTTTTGAAAATTCTTGAAGAACCGCCCGAGCATATCGTTTTTATACTCGCCACAACAGAGCTGCATAAAGTGCCTGCTACCATACTGTCGAGATGTCAGAAATTTTCATTTAAGAGATTGCCTGCAGGCGAGATTTCAAAGCGGCTCTTAAAAATTGCAGCAAGCGAAAAGCAGGACTTAACACAAGAAGCGGCAGAAAAACTTTCAATTCTTGCAGACGGGTCGATGCGTGACGGAATATCACTGCTTGACCAGTGTGCCTGTGACAAAAAAATCGATTTGGTGCATGTGCTTGATACCATAGGTCTTGCAGGGGAAGATGAACTGCTCGGTATGGTAAAAGCAGTTGCCAAGAGCGACATTAGCATCATACTCGATATACTCGGCAGCTTATATGCCGACGGCAAAGACATGGCAGCGCTGCTCAGTGAGCTTGTCGGGTTTTTCCGCGACATGCTTGTTGTCAGTCTGTCACCCGACAGCGCTCTTATTGGCACGGGAATATCCCGAAAAGAGCTTTCCGACTTGTCAAAAACATTTACCACCGAACGGCTTTTATACTGCCTCAGTGTGTCTAAGGATGCATTATTCAGTTTGTCGCGTGGTGGCATTTCAAGGCTTACACTTGAAATGTGCCTTATAAAAATGTGTATTGAAGAAAACAAGCCCGCTACCTCGGGCAACGCGCTGACCGAAGCGGTCAATAACAAGTCCGCAGAAGATGCGAAAAGCAGCTCTCTTGATAAGCTGAGTGCATTTGACATTGTAAAATTTGAATAACATAGGGGGATATTAAATTGGGTAAGAACAAAGGCGGTTTTCGCAGTGGCGGCTTTGGCGGCGGCGGAATGAACATGAACATGATTAAGCAGGCACAAAAAATGCAAGAAGACCTGCTTCAAATGCAGGCCGAAATGGAAAATAAAACTTATAGCGCACAATCGGGCGGCGGTGCTGTTACCGCAGTTGTGACGGGCAAACGCGAGCTTGAAGCACTGACCATTGAGCCTGATGCGGTTGACCCTGCTGATGTTGAAATGCTGCAAGACCTAATTGTCGCAGCGGTAAACGAAGCTCTGCGCAAGGAAGAAACAAGCCGCTCCGACTCCATGTCAAAACTCACAGGCGGGTTAAACTTAGGATTTTAGTCAATATCAATTGAACTTAGCACCTCGTACAAGGCATCTCTTTGTTCGTTGGTGCTATAGTTTATTATGAACGCTACTGCAAGGTCGCTGCCCTCTAATTGGTGCAGCCATGCTTCATATGTGACGCCGGCTTCGTTCAAGGTGACAAAATACCCTCTGACAGGCGAGCCTTGTATCGACTGCTCACCCCTATATTCAGCCCCCGTACTGTTTGTATGCCTGTTGAGCATCATTTCTGCGTCAACATTTATATTTAGCGAAAGTAACTCAAATCTTATCTCAAGCCCTGCATTTCCTCCGCCCGTATAGTTAAACTTCCAGTCAAGGTCATTGTTTGTAAAGCCGAATGTTTCAGTTCTTGCATAAATAACAAGTGTGTTATTGGCATCTAACATTATTTCTCGGCGCTCTCCTTGAGGAGGAGGACGGGTGGTCGGTGGCTCATTATCACCGCCGCCGGGATTTTCACTACCTCCGGGGCTTTCACTACCTCCGGGGTTTTCATTTCCCTGTCCGTCGGGAGGACCGTCACCTGAAATAATTTCATCGGGTTGCCTTGGCTCTACACCACTGTTAATAACAATGAGTTGGATGCAAAAAACAACCAAAGCAATCACACATAAAAATGTGAGAGCTAAAAAGAGGTTTTTTGTTATGTTACTCATTTAATTGCTCCTTAGTTTTTCTATTCCTGCTTCAATACGGCGAAGTGTTTCATTTCGACCGAGTATGTTGCATATTTCAACAGCACCGCCCGGTGTCACAGCCTTGCCTGCTGTTGCTATCCTCACAGGCCACATTAATGTTGCATTTTTTACACCAAGCTTTTCAGCCGTCTCTATAAGTATATCGTGAACTTCATCATTTGTCCAGTCGGGCAGCTTTTCAAACGCAGCTTTTGCGGCGCTCAGCATGTCAAAAGCTATAGTTTTGTCTGTTTTTGACTTTTGATGCACAAATAATTCCGTATCATAATCAACAAGTGTTTCAAAGAAATCAATCTTTTCGGGAATGTCACTGAGCTTAACACAACGTGCCTGCAAAATTTTTGCAACCGCAGAGATTGAAATACTTTCATTTTTTATCACGCTTTTTATGTATGGCGCTGCAATTTTTTCAAACTCCTCGGACGTCAGCTTGCGGATATACTCACTGTTGAAGTGGTTTAGCTTTTCTATGTCGAATATTGCCGGAGATTTCGATATTCCGCTTACATCAAACACTTCAAGCAGCTCACCGAGTGTAAAAAATTCCTGCTCGCCTCCGGGACTCCAACCGAGAAGCGCCACATAATTGAGCACCGCATCAGGCAGATAACCGTCATTTAGCAAGTCGTCATAGGTCGGGTCGCCATGGCGTTTGGAAAGTTTATGCGTCGCATCACGCATAATAAGCGAAACTGTTATGTATGTCGGTATTTCCCAACCGAATGCCTGATAGAGCAGGTTATACTTAGGTGCGGAGCTGATATATTCCGAACCTCTGATAACATGTGTTATGCCCATTAAATGATCATCTATTACATTTGCAAAGTTATATGTCGGCATACCGTCACGTTTAAGCAGCACCATATCGTCGAGCTCCTTATTTTGCACAACAACCTCTCCATAGACAACATCCACAAACTTTGTTTCACCGTCTCTCGGGGCTTTCATGCGAATTGCAAACGACTCTCCCGCAGCTGCTCTTTGCTTGGCTTCCTCATACCGAAGCTCTCTGCATGAGCATTCTTCCGCCTCGCAAAGACAATAGTATGCGGCATCTTTTTCGCACAGCTCCTCGGCATATGGTCTGTACAGCTCCTTACGCTCGCTTTGCACATATGGTCCCACGGGTCCGCCGATACCGGGGCCCTCGTCATATTTTAGCCCTGCGGTTTCAAGCGTCTTAATGATTATTTCTGTCGCACCCTCAACAAATCGGGTTTGGTCTGTATCTTCTATACGCAAAATGAACGTACCACCACTTTTTTTCGCAATCAGGAAAGCGTAAAGTGCAGTACGCAAGCCACCGACATGCATGTAACCTGTCGGGCTCGGTGCAAATCTCGTACGGATTTTCGTGTTGTTATTCATGTGTCATACCTGCCTCTTTTTCTAATTCAATATATGCAACTTTTCCTACAAGTGTTCGGGGCAGCTCCTTGCGATATTCAAATTCGCTTGGCATTGCATACTTTGCTATGTTCTTTTTGCAATGCTCAATGATGGACGCTTTAATTTCTTCTGTAGCTTCCTGCCCGTCACGAAGTGTAATATATGCCTTTATTTTTTGCTTTCTATATTCATCGGGAATTCCTATGACACAACTGATGAGCACTTTTTCATGTGCCTCAATCGCATTTTCGAGCTGGGTCGGGTAAATACTGTAGCCCGATGAAATTATCATACGTTTTATCCGCTGGCGGAAGTATACAAACCCATCTTCGTCCATAATACCAAGATCGCCCGTGTGCAGCCATATATTTCCGTCTGCGTGTGTTTTTAGCGTTTTTTCCGTTTCTTCGATATTATTATCGTAGCTGACCATAACTGTCGGACCTGAAATAACAATTTCGCCCTCCTCCCCGTAGGGGAGGTTTTCCCCTGTGTCCTGCTTTACGATTTTATAAGACATATCGGGATATGGAATTCCAATGCTTCCCTCCTTGTGAAAGGTACGCGGCGTCAGGCAACTTGCCGTCACACATTCTGTCAGTCCGTAGCCCTCACGCACCTGCTCCGCCGAGCCGTGCTGTTTTAGGAACAAATCAACCTTTCTCTTGAGTTCGACCGTCAGAGAGTCGCCGCCCGAAAACACGCCTTTTAGCTGCGACATATCCAAATTTTCAATCCCGTCCATTCTAAGCATCGCCTCATACAGCGTCGGCACTCCCGCTATGTAGTGGGGCTTCTTTTTTCTGAGTATTTTGGCGTATGCTTTTATGTTAAACTGCGGCACTAAAATCGCCGTTGCACTTGATACCAAAGTCGTGTGTATACATACACCAAGACCAAAGCCATGAAACACAGGCATAATAGCAAGCATTTTTGTCTTCTCTTCAACACAATCCCCTGCCGCTATTGTCTGCATACTCAGTGCGTTAAAATTTAAGTTTGTCAGCAGTATTCCTTTGGTTGTTCCCGATGTTCCGCCGCTGTACAGTATTGCCGCTATATCGTCACCACGGGTTTGGGCGTCGTATTCACCTGTGCAATTTTTCCCTCTCTTCAAGAGGTCTTCGTATCTGAGTATATCTCTCCCGCTCGGGTGTTTGTGTATTTTTCTGCCTTTTGTCCGGCGGTATACAAATTTCCTGATGCCCGTCAGTCCGTTGTCCGCTCCGGTCAATATTAGCGTCTTTGCTTCAGTTCTCGGCATTATTTCTATCAGCTTATCGGCAAATTGGTCAAGCGTAAGCACCGCAACACTGCGGCTGCTGCTAATAAAATGGGCAAGCTCCTCTTGCGCTGACAAAGGATGCACCATGTTCGCCACGGCTCCCATAAGATTAAGCGCATAGAACATAATAACCGCCTGCGGTGTGTTTGGCATACATATAGTTACTCTGTCAGCTTTTTTAACACCGATGTCTGTTAGCCCTCGCGCACACAGCCGTATTTCTTCCGTAAAGTCGCGGTAGCTCTTACCCGAGCCGAAAAAGTCGTATGCTCTCACATTTGGAAGTTTTTCTGCCGCTGCAAATACGAGCTTTACCATTGAGCAATCGGGATATTCAAGATTATGCGGAATGTTTCCATAAGATTTAAGCCATGGTTTCTTAATGCTCATATGTTTTCCTTATTATCAGTTTTTTCATTTTCATTTATTATTAATAAACTTTAGCAACACTTCACGGTTATTGCTGTCCGGATTTACGATTACATAGTCAAGCAGCTTATAGAGCTCTTTACCAAGCTCAGGTCCCGGCGATAATCCAAGCTCGATTAAATCTTTGCCTGTAACAGCGAGCGTATCAAGCGATATGCACTCTCCGGATGCCATAATTCTGTATATGGTCAATAATGATGCCATTGAATCCCCGGTTTTGACATCGTTTATTGCAGCAGCTACTCGTGCTGCAGAAGCACCATATTTCACCAACATACGTTTTTGTCCAATTCGGTCGGTCGGAAAGTCTTTCACTAACATTGCCGTGTTAATTGTTTTTATTATTTTACTTTCTACATGCAGCTCCCGCAAAAAATCCCATGCAGACTCTATACACTTTTCATCAAACAAAACTGCACAAAGCACACCCCATCGAAGTGCGGTTTCATCCGGCAGCTTACTCATTCTGCATAATTCTACGGAATTTTTATATGCTCCTTGCAAAAACCTGTTAAGCAAACCGCTTTTGATTATTTCGCCGACAATTTCCGGTTTCTTTGACATTAGTGTCTTTCCAAGCTCTGCTTGTATACGCTCTGCACTGATATTTGCCGCATTTGCAGCTCCCGCTTTTATTGCCGAGAGTGTATCCTTTTCAATTTTGAAACCAAGCTGTGCACTAAAACGAAAAGCACGAAACATTCGCAGTGCATCTTCGGAAAATCTTTTTTCGGGATCACCGACACATCTGATAATTTTTTCGTTTATATCGTTTATTCCTCCAAACGGGTCGACTATCTCTCCGTCTATGGACATTGCTATAGCATTTATGGTAAAGTCGCGGCGTCCGAGGTCTTTATTTATATCGGTTACAAACTCCACCGACTGCGGGTGGCGGGCATCGTTATATTCCCCGTCTGTTCTAAACGTAGTTACCTCTACAGTACATTCATCAAGAACAACTGTAACAGTTCCAAACTTTTCACCCGTCAAAACCGTCTTTTCAAAAAGTCTGACAACATCGGCGGGAGTTGCTGATGTTGCTATATCCCAATCGTAAGACGAACGGCTGAGCATGGCATCTCTAACCGAACCGCCGACAATATAAGCCTTAAACCCTTTTGAGGTAAGCTTGTCAAGTATTGCCGCTATATGCTTTGGAGGGGCTACTGTCGTCATTTTTTACTTAATCCTTGTATTATTAAAACTGTAGTAGTATAATCATACACCAGTTGGTCAGACTTTAGCAAGGAGCATTATGAACAAAGCTGATATCGGAAGTTTTATTAAGAGCAAGAAGCGTTGCCACCTCGTAGGAATTGGCGGTGTTTCAATGTCACCGCTCGCGGAAGTTTTACACAACTCGGGTGCTCCTATAACAGGCTCGGACGTAGCAGACGGCTCTGCTACCCGCGATTTACGCGAGCTTGGTATCAATATAAAAATCGGACATTTTGCAGATAACATAACCGGAGCAGAATATATTATCCGCACTGCCGCAGCCAGAGAGGACAATGCTGAGATAAAGGCTGCACGGGAGCTTGATATACCCGTTTTTGAACGTGCCGAAGCATGGGGTTATATCATGAAGGGTTACAAGAACGCCATATGTGTTTCAGGCGTGCATGGTAAAACAACCACAACATCAATGATTTCCCACATTCTGCTCTCTGCGGGAGTTGACCCGACTATTATGATAGGCGGAACTCTTCCCGCTCTTGAGTCCGGTTGCCATGTCGGAAAAGGCGATACTATTGTTCTTGAGTCTTGCGAATATTATAATTCGTTTCATAACTTCCACCCGACAACAGCAATAATATTAAATATTGATGCAGATCATCTTGATTTCTTTAAGGATTTAGATGCTCTAAAGCAATCTTTTTGTAAATTTGCATCACTTGTCCCTGAAAACGGGCAAATTATTTGTAACGGCGACGATTTGAACACAATGCAAGCTCTTGCCCCTCTCGGGCGTGAGCTTTTAACATTCGGTTTCGGTGAACTTTCCCAAACTACAGGCAAGCCTACTCGCGTACGCGGCATAAACGCCGTAATGTCGGGACGAAACCCGTCTATGGATGTTTTTTTTGACGGGAAATTTACCTGCACGGTAAAGCTTATAATTCCCGGCAGGCATAATCTGATGAACGCACTTGCAGCTGTCGCCGTATGCCTTAATATCGGTATTCCCGTAGGGGATATCGAAAGCGGTCTTCTCAGCTATACGGGCGTTTGCAGAAGATTTGAATATAAGGGCAGCTTTAACGGCGCTGATGTATTTGATGATTATGCTCACCACCCCTGCGAGCTTGAAGCACTTCTTGACGCAGTGGCAACAATAGACGAATATAAACGTGTTTTACTTGCTTTTCAGCCTCATACATATACACGTACAAAGGCTCTTTTTTCCGACTTTGCACAGCAGCTCAAAAGAGCTGACATCGTATTTTTGGCCGATATATACGCAGCACGCGAGAGTAATACTGTGGGTATAACCTCCGACGACTTGGCTGCCGCTGTCACGGGAGCGAGGGCAATCAGCGGATTTGCGGAGCTGAAAAACGAAATCGCCGCTATCGCACAAGACGGAGATATAATTCTCACCGTCGGAGCAGGCGATATTTTCAAAGTCGGCGAAGATTTAGTTAGATAAGAAAAGATAAAAATGTCACGGGGACAGGACTTAAGTCCTGTCCCCATTGACATTTCTTTTGTCATGTTTTATTGGTGGCCGTAGGCTCTTGCCATAATTCTGCCGTTGAGCTTGTTGAGAACTACAATTGCCACTACGATACCTGCGTTGTATGCGAGTTCAAAGAGTGTTGTAAATGCCACAACTGCCGGCGACGGGAACATTCCCCATACGATATCAGCCAAGAAGCCGGGAAGCATGTACAGCACCGGTCCTAAGAGTGCATTTAGTGCAAAGGTGGCTATGATACCGACTATCGCTCCAAGCACTGAAAATCCTACCATAATGTAAGTAAGAATTGTGAATGTCTTGATTTCCGGAAGCGGTACAAATCCGTTGGTCATAAGACCGTTTCGGATACCTCCGAGCATTGTAAGCACTGCTTTGAAGTAGATAACAATAAATGTCACCATACCGCCTGCAACTAATATTGCAATAAGACCGATAGCTATTGCCTGCCCGCCGATTTGGCTGGCTGCAAGGAATGTAATTATTGCTACTATTACAGCTGCAAGTGCTGCAAGACCTGTGAAAACAAGGGTGATAATAATCGACACTTTAAATAATGTCAGTGCAACCAATGATTTTTCCGGCATTTTCGGCATCTTTGAAGCTGCAAAAATAACCCAGAAGCCTGCAATCGGAAGTCCGACTATCGCAAGGTCGAAAATTGTCCACACCGTGAATGACAAAAATCTTGTCATAAGAGCTCCGGCAGAGAAAAGAATAATCGCAATCATAAATATTATTGAACTGCCAAACTCGTGGAACAACTCTATAAACCCGCCCGGTGCGTAATGCGGCGGCTTTATTTTAACAGGTGCTGCGTACGCTGCAGCGGGATACGGCTGCTGATAAGCCCTCCCGGGCGGAGGTGGTGGCGGAGGTGCCTGCGGTGCCATTGGCGGCGGAGGTGGTGCCATTGGTGCCATCGGCGGAGGTGGCGGTGCCTGCGGTGCCATTGGTGGCGGCGGTGGTGCTGCTGCTACCGGAGGCGGCGCTGCTTGCGGTGCAGCGGCTGCTTGTGTTCCGCATTGACTGCAGAAACTGCCTTCAGCGACTTGATTGCCGCATTTTGCACAAAACATCATATTATAACCCCTTCCATTTTGATATAAATTTGGATGTCAATCATAATATATTATCAAGCAGTAATAGTCAATGCTGATATTTTATGTTATACTGCTTCGCATGAGATTTTTACATTGGGATATTGAAGGTTTTGACAGAGAAATAGCGGTCACAATGTGCCGAAGTGGTGTGAACCCCTTGATTTCTGTACTTTTAACCTCACGCTTCAAAGACAGCTTTAATGATATCAGGGTTTTTCTCGATACGGATACACTCCCCTATAATGACCCTTTTTTGATGGCTGACATGGATAAGGCTGTCGCCCGAATTAACAAGGCTGTTTTATCGGGCGAGAAAATCGCAGTTTACGGCGACTATGATGTGGACGGCATGACTTCCGTCGCTGTGCTTGCACTTTGGCTGAGGTCAAAAAATGCAGACTTCGAGATATACATACCCGGACGTTTTGACGAGGGTTACGGTCTTAGCACATCCGGTCTCGACACGCTCAAAGCAAACGGCGTCAGTCTTGTTGTAACGGTCGACTGCGGCATAACCGCCGTGTGCGAGGCTAAACATGCAAAAGACATAGGGCTTGGGCTTGTTATCACCGACCACCACGAATGCAGAGATACGCTACCCGAAGCCGAAGCCGTTGTAAACCCGAAGCGTCACGACTGCGACTATCCGTATAACTCACTTGCAGGTGTCGGCGTTGCTTTTAAGCTCATTTGCGCACTCGAAAACGACTACCTCTCTGACGAAATAATAAACCGTTACGGCAGCTATCTTGCACTTGGGACTGTTGCGGACGTAATGCCTGTAACAGGGGAAAACCGCAAACTGATTTGTGCGGGGCTTGATATGTTAAACTCAAACCCGCCGCCCGGACTTAAGCGGCTTATAAACGAAGTAAGTAAAGACGCAGAGCAAGTTACGGCATCAACAATCGGTTTTGCACTTGCACCGAGATTAAATGCCGCCGGAAGAATGGGCGACCCGATGCTGTCGGTAAAGCTTCTTCTCACCGACAGTCCTCTTGAAGCCGACGAGCTTGTCACCGAGCTTTGCCGCTTGAATGCCGAAAGGCGAAATCTTGAGCAGGAAATATTTGAAGAGGCGCTGAGCGAGCTGACGAAAGATAAACCCGACGAGCCGATTATACTAAGCAGCACTCAATGGTATCAGGGCGTGACAGGTGTTGTGGCAGCGCGAATGTCGGAGCGTTTCAGGCTCCCTGTGATTATAATCAGCATTGATGAAACAGGCATCGGCCGCGGCTCGTGCCGCAGCTACGGGGGTTTTTCGATATACGACGCTCTATGTTCATGCAAGGACATTCTTGAAAATTACGGCGGTCATAATAAGGCTGCCGGAGTAACCGTCAGGGAAGATAACATAACAGAGCTATGCCGCCGTATCACGGAGTATTATCACAAGCATGTGGCAAAAAGCCCCATTTCTTGTCTTCGTATAGATTTTGAGGTTGAAAAGCCGGACCTCTTGGATTTGCAAAATGTTGAAGCATTAAAAAAGCTTGAGCCGTTTGGCAGTGAAAATCCGCCGCCGTGCCTTTGCATAAAAGAGGCAAAACTTATTGTACTGCAATCAATCGGCGAGGGTAAACACACAAGATTAAAAATCGAAAAATGCGGAGTAATTTTCGCTTGTATATTTTTTTCACGAGCAACCGAGGAGCTTGGAATAAATGTCGGGGACATTGTAGATGTTGCATTTGAGCCTCAAGTAAACGAATTTCGCGGCAAAAGCAGCGTACAGCTGCAACTGCTCGATATACGGGCAAGTTTATTATAAGGATTTAGCAAATGATTATTGATTTGGAAGCTAAATATCATCATCTCGAAGTGGCAATGAAAGAGCACATTCACGGCGTGGATACCGCCCGTGTCCGTGCTGCGTTCGATTTTGCCCGAGAGGCTCACGGTAAGCAGCTTCGTAAGGACGGCAACGAGTTTATTTCGCACCCTCTTGCCGCCGCCGAAATTGTCTTGGAAATGGGTCTCGACGAGGACTCTATATGTGCCGCGCTTTTACATGATTGTATTGAAGATACCGATGTTACATTTGAGGATATCGAAGCACGCTTCGGCAAAGATGTTGCCGGAATAGTTGAGGGTGTCACAAAACTTACGCGCGTCACATATACAAGCGCGGAAGATGAGCAAATGGAAAACCTGAGAAAAATGCTTTTTGCCATGGCTCAAGATATCCGCGTTATTTTGATTAAGCTTGCCGACAGGCTTCACAATACCCGCACCATGGAATATGTCGAGCCTGAAAAGCAACGCGAAAAAGCACTTGAAACCATGGAAATGTATGCCCCCATTGCACACAGGCTCGGTATGCAACGGCTCAAATGGGAACTTGAAGACCTGTCTATTCAGTACCTTGACCCTGATGCAACAAGGGAAATCTTGGAGGGCTTAAAACAGCGCCATGTCGAAGACGAGGCATTTTTGGAAACCATTCAATCAAAGCTGACACGCCGCCTTGACGAATATGGCATCACAGGTCAAGTCACGGGTCGTATCAAGCATTTATACAGCATTTACAGAAAGATGTATTCCGAAAACAAGCTGCTTTCCGAAGTGCTCGACCTGCACGCAATCCGCATTATCGTTAATGATATAGCTGATTGCTACAACGTGCTTGGGCATATCCACGAGCTATACCGTCCGATACCGGGTTGCTTTAACGACTATATCGGAACTCCGAAACCAAATATGTATCAGAGTTTGCACACCAATGTCATCGGCAGTGAGGGCGTACCTTTTGAGGTGCAAATACGAACATGGGAAATGCACCAAACCGCCGAGTACGGCATTGCCGCACACTGGAAATACAAGGAGGGAAAGACTGCAAAAGCTGCCGACGAGGAAAAATTTGCATGGGTGCGGCGTTTGCTCGAGTCCCAGCAGGACAGTGATGCTCAGGAATTTATGGAGGCGCTCAAGGTGGATATGTTTGCCGATGAGGTGTTTGTATTTACACCACGCGGCGACGTTGTAAACCTGCCCAAAGGGTCAACCCCGATTGACTTCGCTTACAGCATACACTCCGAGGTAGGAAATCGGATGACCGGAGCGCTCGTAAACGGGCGGATAGTTCCCTATGCGCATGTTTTAGGCAACGGCGACGTGGTGAAAATACAAACATCAAACTCGGCAAAAGGACCCAGCCGCGACTGGCTTGATATTGTAAAAAGCCCTGAGGCAAGAAACAAAATCCGCCAATGGTTTAAGAAAGAAAAACGCGATGAAAATGTCGTGCACGGTAAAATGTCCTTTGAGTCTGCACTTCGCCATGCAAATATATCGCTTGCAGACGCCATGAGCGATGATATACTCCCCAAGGTGCTCTCCCGCGCGTCTTTCGGAGCTATTGACGAGATGCACGCCGCTATAGGGTATGGCGGAATTTCCGCAGCAAAGGTCGTAAACATGGTACGCGAGGAGCTGCGGCAAATCGCAAAAAAAAGCAAAGAGGAAGAGCCTTTGCCGGATATACCTATTACACATGCTATACCTAAGAGAGCACCTCAGGGTGTTGTTGTTGAGGGGTTGGATAACTGCCTCGTAAAATTTGCACGCTGCTGCCTGCCAATTCCCGGCGACCCGATTGTCGGCTTTATCACACGCGGATACGGCGTTTCCGTTCACCGTCAGGATTGCCATAATTATCTTAAATCCTTAATGGAGCCGGAGTCCGAGAGCGGCAGGTGGGTGCGCGTCACATGGGGCAGCACGGATAACAGCTTGTATTCTACCGTTATTGACCTGCAGGTAATTGACAGGGTGGGCATTGTTGTTGATGTCGCTTCCATATTAAATAAGCTCGGTGTTAAAATCACATCATTTCATGCCCGAACCTTGGACGGCGGGGTTTCGCATATAACAATTGTTGTAGATGTAAAAAATCGTGATGAGCTTGTATCCGCAATGGCGAAAATTATGTCAATTTCAGGTGTAACAGATGTCAGCAGAACAGATGGATAAAGATGCCGTAGAAGGTATTATTAGTTCAATAGTGTTTTCCAATGCCGAAAACGGCTATACCGTTTTGCGGCTTGATACTGCAAACGGCATTGTCACCGCTGCAGGCTGTCTGCCCGGCGTGTCATTGGGCGAGCATATTGTTATGTCCGGCACTTGGAGCACTCATCCTCAATATGGCGAGCAGTTTAAGACTGAGACTTTTGAAATAAAACCTCCGAGCGGAATTGAGGAGATTTTTCGGTATTTAGCTTCGGGTGCGGTAAAAAATATCGGACCCGGCAGAGCACGTGAAATTGTTGATATGTTTGGTGCAACCTCACTTAACATAATTGAAAATGACCCTGATAAATTATCTTCTATCAAAGGAATATCACTCAAAACTGCCCGAAAAATCGGCGAGGACTACCGCCGCTTGGCAGGATTAAGACAGCTGATTGACTTTTTCAGAAACTATAACATAAAACCGCTCATTGCCACACGTGTATATAAAATTTACGGTGATGAAGCGCTCCCCGCAGTTCGGGACAATCCTTACATTATCGCTTTCGAGTCTTGCGGAGCGGAGTTTTTTGAAGCGGACTCCATTGCTCTTGACCTCGGTTTTGAAAGCGACTCTCCTCAGAGGGTGTCCGCCGCACTCATTTTTACACTGACGCATAATCTCGGAAACGGACATACTTTTATCCCCTGCGATAAGCTGACCGCTGCGGTCAGCGAGCTTATCGGGATAGATTATGATGCCATAAGCGAAGCAATGGACGAGCTTTGTGAGGAAGACGAAGTTGTCGTTGACACCGTGCTTGGTATTGAAGCTTGTTATTTGAAGCATATATATGATGCGGAGCAAAATGTTGCAATGCGTTTGTTGCACTGCACTTTGCCAAATGGCAAAAGCAAAACAAAAACGCCAAACGACACTTCCGGTTTTTCATACTCCAAGCTGCAGCTTGAGGCTATAGAGCTTGCGGCAAATCACGGCATTTTGGCTCTCACAGGAGGCCCCGGAACAGGCAAAACTACAACCGTCCGCGGCATACTAAAACTCTTTGAGGATATGGGGCTAAAAACGGTTCTTTGCGCTCCTACGGGGCGTGCCGCCAAGCGGCTCTCCGAGCTTTGCGGCTTTGAAGCAGCCACCATACACCGCCTGCTCGGAGCAAATCTTGACGAGGGCGGCAGACCTATGTTTGAGTATAATGAGCATAATCAGCTTGATGCCGATGCCATTATTGTCGACGAGTCTTCCATGATTGATATTTTGCTTATGGACGCTCTGCTTTGTGCCATAAAACCCGATTGCCGTATTATTATGGTTGGCGATGCCGATCAGCTTCCGCCGATAGGTCCGGGAAATATGTTCTCTGACGTAATCAGAAGCGATACGGTGCCTGTTATTGCATTAACGGAAATATTCAGACAAGCGGCGGACAGCGGCATTATTAAATGTGCTCACAGTGTCAATAAAGGCATTATGCCTGATTTTACAGAAAAATATCCCGACTTGTTTTTTATGCAGCGCCGAGGTGAAGAGCAGCTTGCGGAAACAATTGCCGAGCTTTACAGTGACAGACTTCCAAAAAATATGAACATTGACCCGTCGCAAATTCAAGTGCTCTCACCGACACGCAAGCGTGCGAGCGGAACTGTAGCACTCAATGAGCAGCTTCGAGAAAAATTAAACCCGCAAAGTGCTGAGAAAAAAGAAAAGCTTTCAGGTTCTTTTCTCTTTCGCACAGGCGACAAGGTCATGCAAATAAAGAACAATTATGATACCCTGTGGACAAGTCCGGACAAGAAAATCAGTGGCGCGGGTGTGTTTAACGGCGATGTGGGAACTGTTTGCGAAATTGACCACAGCAGGGAGTCCGTAACGGTTTTGTTTGACGATAAGCTTGTTACATACACATTTGACCAACTTGCGGAGCTTGAGCCTGCATTTGCAATGACTGTTCATAAATCACAGGGCAGCGAGTATCATGCTGTTATTCTTGCTATGACAGGCGCTGCACCGCCCCTGCTCACAAGAAGTGTCCTCTATACCGCAATGACACGTGCAAAAAGTCTTCTCGTAATTGTCGGCAGTCTTGAAATCATGAATAAAATGGTTCAAAATGACAAGCGCCAAAAACGCTACAGCGGGCTTCGCGCAAGGCTTGCGGGAGGCACACAATGAGCTTTTTATCTTTTGTGCTTGATTTATTTTTCCCGCCAAAATGTGTTTTTTGTGCACGGGTTTTGAACAAATCTGACAAGGGCATCTGCGAGAGGTGTATGGAGTCTTTACCGTTTACAGAAAATCATGGTCATCAAGATGGAGAAATCTTTGACTTTTGTGTCTCGCCATTGTATTATACTGATGTAGTACGTCGCTCGATTTTGCGTTATAAGTTTAGAGGAGCGTCCTATTATGCACCTGTTTACGCAAGCCTGCTTGCACAGTGCATACGCGAGTGCAAAGAGCTAAGTTATGATATTATTTCGTGGGTTCCTCTGAGCGAAAAACGAGAGTCTTCCCGCGGTTATGATCAGGCAAAGCTGCTTGCGGTGGCTGCCGCTCACAAGCTAAACAAAAATGCAACTTCGACTTTAATAAAAGTCCGTGATGTAAAAGCCCAGTCGGAGCTTGGCGACAAAGAAGAACGAAGCCGAAATATCAGCGGTGCTTATGAGGCATCAGACCCGCAGATTGTCGCAGGCAAGCGCGTACTTCTCGTTGACGATATCATTACAACAAGCTCCACCTTAGATGAATGTGCCGATGTGCTCTTAAAAGCGGGAGCCGAAAGCGTAGTCTGCGCCGTTTTAGCAAGAGGGAAGTAAATATATTAATACCGCCGTCATTGCGAGGAGCTACGAGGTAGCGACGTGGCAATCTAAACCACAGGGTTACAACAAGTGCATCATCTGGATCGCCACGCTACGCTCGCGATGACGACATATAGAAAGCCAAGAATATTAGGGAATTAAAATATGATTTTAGGCAGAGATATTGGAATAGACTTGGGGACAACTTCGGTTCTTCTTTCAACGCGTGGTAAGGGTGTTATTATGCGCGAGCCTGCCGTTGTTGCCATGGACAAAAATACAGGGCGTCTGCTTAATGTCGGAATGTCGGCACAAAGAATGCTCGGGCGCACCCCCGGAAACATCGTTGCCATTCGCCCCATGCACGAGGGTGCAATTTCCGACTATGACATGACCGAGCGTATGCTCAAGGAATTTGTGCGTAAAACCTTGGCATTCTCGCTGCTCAAACCCCGAATTATCATCTCGGTGCCCTCGGGCATCACAGAGGTTGAAGAGCGCGCCGTTATTGACGCAGGTGTTGCGGCGGGCGCGCGCAAGGTATATCTCATGGAAGCACCGCTTGCAGCAGCTATCGGCGCAGGCCTTGATATTACAAAACCCGACGGTCATATGGTCATTGACATCGGCGGCGGCACAACAGACATTGCAGTGCTGTCGCTCTCCGGCGTTGTTGAGTCTGAGTCGCTCAAGGCGGGCGGCGATGCGTTTGACAACGCTCTGATTAAATACGTCAAACGCAAACATAATGTTCTCATAGGTGACAATACTGCCGAGGAGCTCAAAAAGAGTATCGGCTGCGTATTCCCACGTCCCGAAACCGTTGCGGTTGAAGTTAAAGGCCGCTGTCTTTTGACAGGTTTGCCGCGCGTTGTTGCCGTCAGCTCGACTGATGTGCTTGAAGCTTTTGAGGAAGTAACAGAGAGCATTGTCGATGCTGTCCATAATGTTCTTGAAGCAACTCCGCCTGAGCTTGTTGCCGACATTTCACAAAACGGCATAGTTCTCACGGGCGGCAACAGTCAGCTTTGGGGTTTTGACAAGCTGATTTCAAGCCGCACAAGCATAGCCACATACACTGCAGATGATACCGACCTTTGCGTCGCCAACGGCCTTGGAAAAGCATTAAACTGGGTCGGCGACATGAGCGAGGGCACAATAAATTTAGCACGTCGCAAACAAATGAGAGTATAATTATTTCAGGAGGTAATTATTTCAAATGGCAAAAAAGCAATTCAAATCAGAGTCAAAGAGGCTGCTTGATCTGATGATCAACTCAATTTACACGCATAAGGAAATTTTTCTGCGCGAGCTGATTTCCAACGCATCGGATGCAATTGATAAACTTTGTTACATTTCACTTACCGACGACAAGGTTGGTCTGACAAGAGACGACTTTAAGATAAGCATTGACATCAATAAGGATAAAAAAACACTTACAATCAGCGATAACGGCGTCGGTATGACCGCAGACGAGCTTGAAGCAAATCTTGGTGTTATCGCCAAGAGCGGCTCTTTGCAGTTCAAAAAAGATATGAAAGAAAGCGAGAGCAGTTCCGAAGATATTGATATCATCGGGCAGTTTGGCGTCGGTTTTTACTCTGCATTTATGATTGCATCAAAAGTTACAGTTATCTCGCGGGCTTACAACAGCGCCGATGCAAAGGATAAGGCTGCCAACATGTGGGTGTCTTCGGGTTCCGACGGATATTCAATTTCCGCCTGCGAAAAAGACTCCCCCGGCACCGATATCATCATTGAACTCAAAGAAGACACTGACGACGAGCAGTACAGCAAATATCTTGAGGAATATACTCTGACAAGCCTTATCAGAAAATACTCCGATTATGTCCGCTGGCCGATATATATGGACGTTAAAAAGAACCGTCAGGTTGAAACCGATGAGGTGGACGACAAGGGCGAAAAGAAAAAAATATGGGAAGACTACACTGAAAACGAAGTCATAAACAGCCGTATTCCGATTTGGCAACGCAGCAAAAGCGATGTGTCGGACGAGGAATGTGCAGAGTTTTATAAAGAAAAATTCTTTGACCGCGCCGACCCCGTGTCTGTTATCCGTGTGTCTGCAGAGGGTCTTGTGAGCTACAATGCCATGCTTTTTATCCCCGCTGTCGCACCATACGATTATTTTACCCGCGAGTATAAAGCGGGCTTACAGCTTTATTCATCGGGTATTATGATTATGGAACATTGCAGCGACCTGCTGCCCGAGCATTTTCGTTTTGTCCGCGGCGTTGTGGAGTCGCCCGATTTTTCGCTTAATATTTCCCGCGAAATTCTTCAACATGACCGCCAGCTCAAAGTTATCGCAACAAACATTGAAAAGAAAATAAAATCCGAGCTGAAAAAACTCATGGAAATCGACATGGAAAAATATCAAGCATTTTACAAAGCGTTTGGTATTCAGCTCAAATACGGTCTGGCAAACGGCTACGGCATGAATAAAGACATGCTCGGCGACCTTATTATGTTCTACTCGTCAAAATCCGAAAAACTCATTCCAATTTCCGAATATATAAACGCCATGCCCGAAGACCAAAAATATATTTATTACGCAAGCGGCGAGAGTGTCGCAATGCTGGGTAAGCTTCCGCAGACTGAGCAGGTTCGCGATAAGGGATATGATATTTTTTATTTAACGGACGAAATCGACGAGTTTGCAGTACGTATGCTCGGTAAAATCGAAGAAAAAGAATTTCGCTCCGTTAATGACAAAGACCTCGGTCTCGAAAGCGACGAAGACAAAAAAGAACTGGAGCAGCAGGAAACCGAAAATAAAGACCTGCTTGATTTCGTAAAAACCTCACTTAATGGTAAGGTTGCGGCGGTGCGGTTTTCGCAGAAACTGAAAAGCCACCCTGTTTGCCTCACATCACAAGGCGAAATAAGCCTTGAAATGGAGAAATATTTTAAGTCCATGCAGGCAGGACGCGGAGGTGAGGGAAGCGCGGAAGAAGAAATGTTCGGCAAGATGCGCGCGGAGCGTGTGCTTGAACTAAATGCCACCCACCCCTCATTTACAGCGCTTAAAGACGCATTTGAAAATGACAAGGACAAAGCGGCAGACCTTTCCAATCTTCTTTATGGCGAGGCTCTTTTGACAGCGGGTATTCCTCTTGACGACCCGTCAGACTTCTCGGGGCTTATTAATAAACTATTATTTTCATAACGGCAGGTGCAAAAAATGGTACTTAAAAAGGCAATTATTTCAGCGGTTTTAGTAATTTCCATACTACTTTCATTTTCTATGGGTTTTGTTCCCGCTCAGGCAGTAACGCAAGACCTTGTCGGCAGGGTGATCTTCCTTGACCCCGGCCATGGCATCGGAGCAGCCGGCGGCGGCAGCGCAAACGGCTATGTGGAGCATGTGCATATGCTCTCTTTGGCGAGGCAAATCGCACCGCTTCTTGCTGCACGAGGAGCAACGGTATATACAACCCGCTCTGACGAATACGATGTTCTGCTGCCCGCACGCGCCGCTATTATTAATATGATTGCACTTCAAACTGTAAGAGAAACATACACCGATGTAAATAACATCAATGAAATAGACAGGCTCATAGGTGTCATGCAGGGTATAATAAACAACCCCGACTCCGAGGGGCAACGCTTGATGAATACACCCTTTCATGCATCAAGAACAATTCACCATGATTTGAGGCGTACTTTCGAGTATCTCAACAACCCTCTTATCCGCAACAATTTCCTTATGATTTCACTACACTCAAATGCTCCCGCTTCCGGTGGCAGCACGGGTGTTCGGGGCGGCGAAGTTTATTACATCAATCCCTCCGAATTTTTTAACACAGCGACCTACTACACCGGCTACCCATATGTCGAGCAAAGCAGACGTTTTGCAGATATTTTGCTTGACCATATTGCGGGCGTACGTTACGGCGGAAATAATATACCAAGACGTTCCAACGGTTTGAGGGCAGAAAACTACTTTATTAACCGCGAAGTTGGTATTCCGTCCGTTCTTGCCGAAAACGGCTATCATACAAACGCAACAGAGCGTGCACTGCTTCTAAACAGCACTTATATGGGAATGCTTGCATCTGCTTATGTTGATGCGGTTGTTCAATATTTTGCCGCTCTGCCGCTTGCAACAAATACCAAGCCTGTTGTTATGGACGCTATATTGGTCGAGCAGTTTGTCCGCAGGCTTTATGTAACCGCTCTGGGCAGACAGCCTGACCCGTCCGGCTTTCAAAACTGGCAAAATCATCTTATGACCGGCAACATGAGTGGAGCTACCGTTGCTTTTTCATTCATTTTCAGTGCCGAGTATAAGAGCAGAAATGTAACAAACGAGCAGTTTGTAGACACCCTATACAGAACTCTTTTAGACCGCGAGCCGGATAGCAGCGGCAGGGCAAACTGGATAGGTCACTTAAACGCATGGATGCCGAGAGAAACTGTGTTTACTTTGTTTGCAAACTCACCCGAATATACAAATTTATGCCGCAGCTACGGCATTCCTCACAGCAATTTCCCGCAACCTGCCTCACAAACCTTTTACGTTCCTCCGCGTGAGATTGTAGAAGCTTTTGTTACACGCTTATATAAAGAAGCGCTCGGCAGAGAGCCTGATTTATCCGGTTTGGATAATTGGACAGGTCATTTAATGTCAGGCAGAATGACAGGCTCTGCCGTTGCCATGTCGTTTACCAATTCGCTTGAAATGAGCAATAAGAACTTAGATGACGAGGACTTTGTAGAAATGCTGTATATGTCAATGCTTGGAAGAGCTTCCGACCCCTCGGGCAAAGCAAATTGGCTTGGGCATATGAAAACAAACGGCATGTCGCGCCATACCGTTTCCGCTCATTTTGCAAATTCCCCCGAGTTTGCAGGCATTTGCAGCAAATATATGATACGTCACTGATAAAAATAAGGAGTAAACCATATGAAGAAGTTTCTTTCGTTGCCGCAGGAAAAACAAAACAAAATCGTTACAGCAGCTATGACATTATTTGGCGAGGTTGGCTATAAAAAGGCTTATATCAGCGAAATCGCGTCGGCGGCAGGTATTTCAAAGGCACTGATTTTCCATTATTTCAGCAGCAAAAAGGGACTTTACGCATATCTTGTTTATTACACCGGAAAAATAGTAATGACTGAGGCTCAGCACGACAGAGACACCGTCGGCAAGGACTTCTTTGAAAGAGCTCTTATTACAATCAAGTTTCGATTATCCTTAAAGAGCCGCTATCCGGCAATGAACGATTTTATCGAAAGTGTTTATAAGGAAGATGACGACGAGGTGGCTGCAGACATTGAAAGACTTCTGGCAATAGCCAAAGACATGCATGCAGGCATAAGCCTCGCCCCGGGCGAAGAAAAGCTCTTTAAGAGCGGAGTTGACCCCCTGCAAGTGGTAAAACTGATTGAAAACTACGCTGAGGGTATCGTTTATACTTTCGGCGCTGATGATGCTGTAGATACAGCAGCCGCGCAGGCAGAGAGTTGTTTGAAGATGTTACGGACTGTGCTTTAGAAAGGAATGGCTAACATTATGCAGATGAAACAATGCCCACAGTGCAGCCTGCACTATGACGCATCGGTCTATTCGCAATGCCCATATTGCACTACACAGCAATATGAGCCGCAAACGCAATATCAGCAGCCGGCAGAGCAGCCACAACAACCACAGTATCAGCAATCGCAGCAGGACTACACCGGACAGCAGCCTCAATATCAGCAAACGCAGCAATATCAGCAACCTCAGCAAAGTTACCCACAACAACCACAGTATCAGCAGCCCCAATATCAACAATATCAGCAACAAGGTTACACTCAGCAGTACCCACATGCCGCAGGACAGCCGCCACGCAAGAAAAACAACGCAGCAATAATCGGCGGGGTGCTCGGCGGGGTTGGTTTTCTTTTACTCGTTGCTGCTTTTGTCTTTATTTTTGTGTTTATGCCAAGGCTCGGTGGCGGTGGCGACGGAGGAAATATAGGCGGTGTACCAACACCGACACCAACCTTATCACCTGCGCCTACTCCCACTCCCACACCTACAACCACACCCGATACAAGCACGCCGACACCCACTCCGAATGATACACCCCCGCCGCCCTACTATACTCACGATGATCATATTCTCAAGGGCACATGGGAATACATACGCGGCACAACTCCGCTTTTCTTCTTCCAAAAATCGCCTATGGTTGCATTTATCGGCACAGGCAGTGTATTTGCAGCAGATGAAGATTGGTTTTTTACGGAGTTGGGTTTTTGGGGAAGTTGGTTCATTATTGACGATAAAGAAATCGTAGTTACAGACCACTGGGAAGACGCAGCTTACTTTACATATGAAGTATCAAATAATACTCTTGCACTTACGGACCCAAGCGGAAACACTGTCTATTTCGACCGGGTTTCAAATGACAGTCCATATGGCTATTGGGAACTTGAAGACAGCAGCGGATCGCTATTCTTTTTAGGTCGCTCATCTCACGTGTTTTTTGATTTTACCGGTCTTGTATTTCCAACCGACCCAAACAGATACGGGTCATGGTGGTTCCCGCCCGACGGCGGATATAACTCAATCGGTATTTTTGACGATGACGCCGCATGGGCAGAATATTTTGAATACCGCACACAGGACGGTTATTTAACCATAACCGACCATGCCGGAAACTGGCTGCGGTATAAGTTTCTAAACTATTAGTAAGCAACTCCCCACACAACCATAGTGTCGGCAGTATCAGAGCAGATTGCACAGGTACTGCCGATATTTTTTTGTTCAAACGGTATGCAGCGCGAGCTGACGCCCACATCTTCTTTCATTTTTTCTTCGCATTCGAGTTTTCCGCACCACATTGTTTCAATAAACCCGCCGTGTTTTGCCATGATATCTTTTGCTTCGTCAATTGACTTAGCAGCACGGGTGTTGGTTATCAGGTTCTCTTTTGCGCGCTTAAACATATCCTTTTGGATATCCTCGAGAAGCTTGTTTACTGTTTCTTCAAGCTCGCTTAATGAAATCGGGAGTTTATCGCCCGTATCACGCCTTGCAGCGATGCATTGATTGTTTTCAATATCCTTGGGTCCTATTTCAATACGAAGCGGAACACCCTTCATCTCATTTTCGGCAAACTTCCAGCCGGGGCTTTGGTCTGAGGTGTCGCACTTAACTCGCACTCCCACAGCCTTTAACCTCTCTGTAAGCTCCCCTGCTTTTTCCAAAACGCCTTCCTTATGCGCTGCAATCGGTATTACCACTGCCTGAACAGGGGCTATGCGCGGAGGCAGACTCAGTCCGTTATTATCGCCATGTGTCATTATTATTCCGCCGATTGAGCGAGTGCTAAGCCCCCATGAGGTTTCAAACGGAGCTGTAAGAACATTATTTTTGTCCGAAAATGCAATATTAAACGCTTTTGCAAAGCCGTCGCCGAAATAATGAGATGTCCCTGCTTGCAGTGCTTTTTTATCATGCATCATACACTCAACGGCATATGTACGCTCTGCTCCCGCAAATTTTTCCTTTTCGGTTTTTCTGCCCCGAATGACGGGCATAGCAAGATAATCTTCATAAAGCTCGGCATATACCTCAAGCATTTGCTCGGTTTCTTCAAGGGCTTCCTCGGCTGTGGCATGGAGGGTATGACCTTCCTGCCAGAGAAACTCACGATGACGTAAAAACGGACGTGTGGATTTTTCCCAACGGAGCACACTGCACCACTGGTTATATAGCTTAGGTAAATCACGCCAAGACTTAACAACCTGTGCCCAATGGTCACAAAAGAGCACCTCGGACGTGGGGCGGATACACAAGCGTTCCTCAAGTTCCTCACTGCCTCCGAATGTTACCCATGCACATTCGGGCGCAAACCCGTCAACATGGTCTTTTTCCATTTGCAAAAGGGACTCCGGAATTAAAAGCGGCATTGAGACATTTTCATGCCCAAGCTCCTTAAAGCGTCTGTCGAGCATCGCCTGCATATTTTCCCATATAGCATATCCGTACGGCCGCAGGACAAAGAAGCCTTTTGCTCCTGAATATGCAATAAGCTCGGCACGTATCACAACGTCCGTAAACCACTGCCCGAAATCCTGCTCCATATCGGTGATTTGTTCAACCTTTTTTTCCTTTGACATTTTTCCAATCCTCATCTTTCATGCTTTGACTTTTCACTTTATTACTGATATTATTACTACAAAAACACATTATAGCGAAGATGGAGGGAATAATCAACGTGAATGATAGTATTCAAGAGATATTTGCCGCAATTTCAGCACATTTTCAGGCAGTATTTTCAAACATAACTATAGCTGTAGTATTTCCCGTATTCATAATCTTTTTCCTTATGCTGTTTTTCCTGTATTATCTGAAAATCCTGCAGCCCGAGACCAATACGAGCGAGTGGATACAAATGAAAAAAGAAAGAGACCAAAGCAAACTTTCATTTTTATTTGACAGACATCCGATTACAATGAGCGACGTCGTGCCGCTCGGAGTAATTACGGCTTTTTTCCTGTTTATTGCGATTTTTAACCTCGGCAGCACAGCCGATGTTGATGTTATGGCTGAGGTTCGTGAGCACAGCCGAAGACACCACAAGGAAACAATATTTTTTGACGAAATTTATTTTGTCAGAACTGCAGTCGAGCATATTGAAAACTTAAATCCATACGAAACCTCACACCCGCCGCTCGGCAAAAACATCATTGCAGGCTCTATTCTCGCTTTTGGCATGTCACCTTTCGGCTGGCGTTTGGTTGGGGCGATATGCGGTATGATTATGGTGCTTGTCATGTATGTGTTCTTAAAAAACATGTTTGGCAAAACCGCTGTAGCTACCTGCGGCTCGCTCATTTTGGGCTTTGAATTTATGCGCTTTGTCCACTCACGTATGGGCACAATCGACACCTATGTCGTGCTTTTTATTCTGCTCTCGTTTTATTTCATGTACAGGTATATGTCGAGCGACCCGGACGCTACGTTTAGCAGCAGCCTGCCTGCGCTCGCACTGTCGGGTATTTTCTTCGGGCTCAGCTTTGCTGTTAAATGGACGGGCTTTTATGCAGGGGCGGGGCTTCTTATAATGTATATAATCCGCTTGGTACATCTTGGTATTCACTACAACAGCTATGACAGACCAAGCTATGCCAAATATCTTATTAAAACATTTTTATGTTCGTTTTTGTTCTTTGTGCTTATCCCCGTAATTGTTTATTATCTCAGCTATATCCCCTACGGAACCGCACGGGGCATGACCATAGAGGGCGGTATGCTTTGGAGCAGCGACTATTTTAATCTTGTTTGGAGCAATCAAGTCTCCATGTTTAATTATCACAGCAAATTAGTTGCCGAGCATGGCGGTTCATCACACTGGTGGCAATGGCTCTTAAATATCAAGCCCATTATGTATGTCAACAATCACAAAGACGGTCTGCGCGCCGCATACGGCGGCTTCGGAAATCCCGTTTTGTACTGGGGTGGGCTGTTTGCAATGATTACAATGGCAATCCGTGTGTTTACCCACCGTGACAGCAAGGCTTTGTTTATCCTCATCGGTTATCTGTCGGGGCTTCTGCCGTGGGTTGCCGTGACACGCATTGTGTTTGCTTATCACTACTTCCCAAGCTCACTTTTCTTGGTGTTTGCCTTGGCTCATTTATTTAACACAATGCTTGAGAGAAACAAGCCCGGAGCAAAACTCTATGTTTACGGTTATACGGCAGTCACAGGCTCTGTGTTTGCTATGTTTTATCCCGCTTTGTCGGGCATGTATCTGCCTATGTGGTATTACACCCATATTCTCAGGTGGTTTGGCAACTGGCCGATATAGAAAGGTATTAATTGCATGATAGCATTAGTTTGTGACCATGGCGGGTTTGAGCTTATGAAAAGCGTTCGCGCACATCTTGACAGCAGGGGCTGTGCTTATAAGGACTTTGGCACATTTGCTCCCGACAGCTGTGACTATCCCACAGTAGCAAAGCCCGCTGTAGCTGCTATCGCCGCAGGCGAGTGTGAAAACGGCATCTTCATTTGCGGCACGGGCATCGGTATTTCCATAGCCGCCAACAGGTCATCCGACATTCGCGCCGCTCTTTGTACAGATACTTTTATGGCAGAAATGGCACGTGCTCACAACGATGCCAATGTGCTTGTGCTCGGCGGGCGTGTGGTGAGCGATGATGATGCAATTAAAATTGTTGATAAGTTTTTAGATACAGGTTTCAGCGGTGAAGACAGACATAAAAAGAGAATTGAACTTCTTTCCCACGTCATTACGAGGAGCCACTAAGTGGCGACGTGGTAATCCAGCAATTAAACCGCACCTTACAGTTACAGTGTCTGGATCGCCACGCTTCGCTCGCGATGACGATAAATTTATTATATGAGGTACTGTTGCTAATGCCGAGACGTCGTTATGTTCCAAATACATATAATAACCGTAGGTTTTTGCGTATTATAACCTACGGTATTATAACTTTTGCTTTGACGTTCGTTATTTTGTTTTTGATGCTGTACTTTATTTTCAGCAGCTATGTTGTTGACGGGCAGCTTGAAATACCATGGCTGACCGACAGCAACGCAACCCCGGCGGTTGTAATAGATGATTAACCTTGATTTTTTACAAAGGCGGCGGCGATTTCGGGGAAGTGCCACACGGCTTCTTGGCGGTTCATAAGTCCGAACCCTTCGTTATTTGTTATCGGTCCTTTTATTCCATTATCCCACCAGAAGCAGGGTATTCCTATCTCTGCTGCTTTTGACGTGTAATAATCTGCCCACCTTGCGCGGTCTTCGTGGTTATCATGTTTATTTAACATTCCCGTTTCACCCATGATAACGGCTGTGCCCTGTGATATAAAGGTTTTGTCAAGGCGGTCGAAGAGCGCGTCTATATCACCTGTCCACCGTCCGTAATCCGGGTCATCCGGGTGAAATACGGTTGTGTCCGCATGTGCACCTCTATACGCAAGCACTAAATTATATGGTGTGTAGGCATGTACCGATACAAAAATCCTGTCGTCATTTCGCGGCACCCACATGTCGGCTATCGGAGCCGGGTCGGCACTTGCTGCATATGTCGGAAGAAGCAAAAAGCGGTTTTCATTATGATAACCCGTATTTCTGATAGTTTTTATAAACACTTGGTTCCAATAATTTAGAACTCCCCGTGCTGCAGTTGTTCCACCTGACCACTCATAGTTTGTACCAACCAGTCTCGGTTCATTCAGATTTTCGAAAAGAAGCTTTTCGCTGTAGCCTGCAAAGCGTGAAGCCACCTGATGCCAAAGTGCTGTAATGATACGTGCTGCGAGCTCCCTATGCTCATCATCCGGGAATAGCCACGTTCTGCAGTCGTTTCCTTGACTACATTCATGTGGAATAAAATATTCATGGTGAGTGTTAACTATAACGTACATATCAAACTCAAACGCCCAGTCGACAATTTCCTGAACACGGTCAAGTATGTCTGTGTTTAAGATATAGTCGGGCGCTTCACCGACAAAGCGGCTCCATGTTATCGGAATACGCAGTGAATTAAATCCCGACTTGCTCAGCAGCTCTACCATTTCCCTTGTTGTAACGGGATTGCCCCATGAAGTTTCTTGTATTGATATAGAAACCGGAGAGTTGCGTCCGAGCACCGCATCAAGTGTGTTGCCGAGGTTCCAACCCGCTCCCATATCCACTGCCAGTTCAAAAGCATTGATGTCTTCGTTGAAATTCATCATCACATCCGGTTGCGGAACAGGTGCTAATACCGGGTCGGGGTCGGGCTCCGCAGTGGGCGGAGGTGTGTCAGCCGGCGTCCCGTCAGGTGTCGGCGAGGGTGTCGCCACCACCCCCCGTCACCGGGGTCGGGCGTTTTATCTGCGTCAGATGACGGAGATGAACATGCCACCAAACCTGCTACCGTTAAAGATATAGCTATTAATAATGCAATTAATTTTACTTTCACTTTTTATAACTCCTTTAATGTAAGGGGGACAGGGCTAAAGACCTGTCCCCTGCAGTTTTTTGCTCGTTACTTAAAATAGTTATCGAGTGCGTCTTGGAATACTTGCGAGTATGTCTCTGCATACTGTACGGGGGTGTATTGCGGAGGTCCTGCTGTTGTGGTGAGCATCATCGGAATTGACGGGCCAAAACCTAAGTCCATAAGCAGGTCAAATCCCATACGTCCGGAAACTTTCATATAGTATTCAATATTCGCTTCCGAAATCATTCTATCTTTCCACCACTGGATATCATCACGATACTCAAGGTCCCCGTCATACCAGTTTTGCAAATCATACATTACGTTAAATACTACATCGGGCTGCGCAATATAACGAGGTATGAAGTAGTAGTTACCGGATATGTTTGTTGTTGCCATTGTATCGGCATTTCCTTGCGGACCGACAGGGAACGGAACCATGCCGATATCAAATGTAGCACTCAATCCGCCAAACTCCTCATTTATCCAGAATGCGGAAATCCAAAAGCCTGATTTTCCCTCGGCAAAAATGCTGTTGTTGATTGCCCAGTCATCTTCATTCCAAGGACGTGCCGAGTTATCTACATTATAAAGCTCATGCATAAAGTTTAGAACTTCTAATGTTTTTGGTGAGTTGACTGTTTGCTCGGGACCGCCTGCAAAAACAGTGTCATTAGAGAAAAGCATACTTTGCAGGAAGTTCGTCCAAAGTCCGCTGTAGCCATAGATATCCTGTGTCGGGTCTGTGAGAATACGGCAATATTCACGGAATTTATCCCATGTCCATTCTCCCTTGTCCCAAAGGTCCTGCGGGTCTTCCAAGTTATGGCTTTGCAGCATATCACGGTTATAACCGAGCATATACATACTTGTGTCTACCCCTGCACCTTTGAACATGTATGTTTCATCTTGTCCGGGGATTTTGAAGCTTTCCATAACAATATTTGTTCCGGATGGTGCAAAAACATCATGATCTGCAGGTAATCCCATACTTTCAAGTGATGTTGCCATGCCGTTGAGAACCGCGGGAATACCAAATTGTGTGTCGGCAAGATAAACATCGGCATCCGGAATTCCCGTCATGATAGAAATCGGAATATTTTCCATAATTCCGTCCCATGTCATGTTTACAAACTCAATAAAGACATTATATTTATCTTCAACATAACGTACTCTGTCGAGTGTCATCTGTGCTGTTTCGGGGTCTACAACATTGGGATTGTCAAAAATGCTTGTATGTGTGGAGTCGTAGTACATATCATAGAATGTACCGATGATAATGTGGCGTCTGCCGTCTGCCGTGTAGCGGATAACGTCCGGTTCTTTATCAGGCAGATTATAGTCGGGTGGCACAAAGGTTGGCGGTCCTTCATCTTCTTCGCCGTCGCCTCCGGGGCCGTCAGTTCCGCCCGACGGGGTGTCACTTCCACCGTTATTGTTATCGCCGCAAGCTGCAAGCATAACAAAGAGAAATACAAAACTGAGTAATAACGCTAAAATTCTTTTCATATTCATAGTCATCATTCCTTTCTTACCACATTATTTATTGGGATATGCCGTCGGGCACGGCGTCTGCATCATATAACAGATAGGCTTTGGTGATTACCGCTTCGTTCCAGTTACCTATTGCAATTTTTACTTGGTCATCATCATCATTGACAAGTGTCGGGTCAAATCCGATATCTTCCCACATGATTGTGAGGAAACCGTCAGCCCAGCTATCCACTACCTGACGCTGCTGCCAGCTCCAACCGTTAAAGGCTCCCATGAATATAAATTCAAAGCTTTCTTCCGGTTGTTCCATTTCAAGCTCTATACCAAATGAAGCTGCTACAACTTCCCAAGGCATATAATCTTCTTCTTTATTGTCTGTTCCCGGTGTAAACCAGTATTGCCAGTCACCCGCTCTGCCCTCCGGCGGCGGATATGGTAATAACCAACCACCAAGGAATACTTCATCACCGTAACCGTCGGGAGCATCCCAACCTGCTGCAGTGTTTACGCTAAGTCCTGCATTGGCGGCATCATAGAATGTTATTGATTTGATGTAGATAACTGCGGGTGTTTCGCCTCTGTCGGCGGGTCCGTTAGTCAGGCAGGAAAACTCGATAAGGTTCGGTCCTGCTGCTGTGAAGCCTTCATCTGCTCCAAATTCGAGTGTTGCCGGGTTCGGGTTTCTCGAAGCAAGGTAAACTTGCCATGTTGCATCGGTAATCGCTGTCAAATCGCCGCTAAACGCAGCTATTCTGCCTGATACCGCACTAAAGTTACCGTCGGGATATTCGGCATAAACTTCAAACACTACGTTTTTGACCGTAGCTGCGGCATCACCGAGCAGTCCGCTTACGTTGATACCAAGACGCAGTGTGCCTCCGTTTGGAGCTGTCATTTTCAGAGCATTTGCTCCGTCAACACTGCCGATTTCCAGTTTTGAGTCCTTGTCTGTGCCGGGGCTTCCTGTGTTCATCATTAAAAAGTCTGTTTTTCCGTCAGCAAAGTCGAGTGTATATACTGCCGGTGGCGAGGGTGGGACTTGCGGGTCGGGGCTTGGACCGGCGTCACCGCCGTTTCCGTTGTTGTCGCCGCATGCTGCAAGCAATGTCAGCAGCAGGGTGCAACATACGAGTATGCAGAGCCATTTTTTCATTTTTTATTTTTCCTTTCTATTTTTTATTAATTTATCCGACAATGCCGCTTCTTTCGATGCCTTCGATTAAATGTTTTTGCATAAAGACATATATCAAAAGAAGTGGCAGTATCATCAGCACTACACCTGCATATACATATAATGTGGTGATTGAGGGGTCGCGGATTTGGTCGATGTTTGATATTGTTGCCTGCAATGAGCCAATTCTGCGGCTGAGTAGTATGCTGTCGCTTACATTAAAGAGCCTGCCGAGGAAGTTGTCGTTATATTGCCATACCACTGAGAATATTGTCACCGTAACAACTGCGGGGGTCGCGTTTGGCAGCATTACTTGCAGATATGTACGAACACTGCCCGCTCCGTCGATAAAGGCAGCTTCTTCGATTTCTCTCGGTAATCCTCTGAAAAATTGGTTAAAGATAAAGATATACAGCCCCGAGCGAAGCCCTACGCCAAAAATGGTCATAATAACCACAGGCCATGGCGAGCCGAGCAGGTTTACGCTGTTGCCGTCGTTAAAGAGCCCGAATATCCCAAACGGATTAAATGTTTGGAATGTTGTATACAGCGGGAACATTATCGTATGCGACGGCAGCACAATAGTGATTATTACACAGCCGAACAGCAGTTTTTTGAGCGGGAAGTTGAAGCGGGCAAAGCCGTAGCCTGCCATTGAGCATATCAAAAGCTGTATAACTGTCAGTCCGAGCACATAAATCATCATGTTGCCGAGTACGTTCCAGTAGTCCATTCGTAATATGGTCAGTTCGTAGCGTTCAAGTGTCGGATTTTGCGGAATAAGGTAAACTACCGGGTTGTAACTGTCTTCGGTTGAAAAGAATGAGCTCGCAAGGATACCGATAAGCGGGCTGAGTATTACATAAGATATTCCGAGCACAAGTGCAGTACGGAAAAGTGCGAATACTACTGCCCGCAGCTTTCGCTCCGCTTGTCCGCGTTTGCTCGCAATCGTCGGGTCATTTTTCATTTGTTCAATTCGCGCTTTTATGTTCATGTTTTACACCTACATCTCCGTCATTGCGAGCCACGTAGTGGCGTGGCAATCCAGTCATAATATTTCGTTATATAAGTCTACCCATTCAGGATTGATACTTTCAATTAAAAATAGTTTTTTCTTTCTATTACTTTTCTTAATTTGTTTTTCTCTTTCTATAGCATCTATCATCGTGCTAAATATTTCATAGTAACCTAATTTGTTAATGTTATATTTATTTGTAAATCCTTCAGTTAATTTTTCTTTGTGTTCATATATACGTTTTTTTATATCTGATGTTACTCCAACATACAGTGTACCGTTTCTTTTATTAAATAATATATATACATAACCTTGTTTCATAATTTTCTTCTGGATTGCCACGTCGCCATAAATGGCTCCTCGCAATGACGGCGGTTGGCGGCAGGTTGCCGCCCCTACAGGGTGGCGCGTAGCGCCGGGGTGGTTGTTTATGTATAATAGAATGAGCGTTTGCCGAGTACAAGTCCAACGACTACGAGAATTAGACACACTGCAAGAGAGCTGACAAGACTAAATACAGAACCAAGTCCGTAGTTATAATCCGAGAATATAGTGCTGTAAGAGAGTGTAACTACGGGACTGACTGCAAATGAGTCAATTATTGTGTAGACCACATTAGTCAGTATGAGCGGCGATACCATCGGGAATGTTATCAGCCAGAAAGTTTCATATGGTGTTGCCCCTTCGATTTTTGCCGCTTCATATACCGACGGCGGGATTGACTGCAGAGCGGCGAGGAATATTACAATTTGCACGCCCGATGCTATTATGATGTTGTTTATTCTGTGCACCGCGTCTACGATATATCCTATAAGTGTCGGCGGGATTGCAAGATCCCCGAGCATTGCCAAATAATAATTTACGTCAACATTTAAGTTTGAGCCGAGCGATGCCATAACCTCGGCAGATGCAGGGCTGACGCCGCCAACCATCATTGCCCGGGCTGACAGGAGTGCGTTGGATATTGCGGGTGCTCCTAAGATAACGGGCAGGAAGAATATTGCACGGACGATTGTGCGTCCTCTGAATTTTTGGTTAATAAGAAGTGCCATAAAGAGCGAGAAGAAAATAATGAGCGGCACGTCTATTACCATGTTTAATATTGAGGTACCAAAGACCTCGGGGAAGGTCGGGTGCACTGTAAATGCCTGTATGTAATTATCAAAGTTGTTCCAGACGAGTTCAACACCGGAAGTTGCTCCTGCGAGTATAACATCGGAAAAGCTCATGCGGATTGTTGTGAATATACCGTATGCTATAAACACTACAAACCCAATCACAAACGGCGCAATAAAAATCATTCCGACGACTGCTTTTTTACCTGATAGTGACAATTTCATGATGCCACCCCCCGAACGATGAAACCAACAGGCTGTATGGTCTCACCGTCTAATGTACGCTCTGTATTTGAGCGGTTTATTACTATTTGAACCCCGTTACTGTATGTAATCAAACGCAGTCCGCTGCGCAATATTTCATGTGATGTCATTTCCGCTCCGGACACATATTGCAAAGCACCGTTAACTGCATGATAAATTTCCTTGGCTTTATCGCTCCAGTTATCATATTTTGTGCTGTATTTCCAGTTCAGACCCGTGTATTTCATTTCATTTGCACTCTCGTATGTAAATGCAAAATGCGGAGAGGCTCCGTATTCGACAAGCCGCAGAATAAGTGCGTCTTCGTCAAAATCGGCTGACAGATTTATCGGCATTCCCGCATAATCAAGCCTTCCGTGGATTATCATTTGGTAGAACGGGATTTCTTCATCGACAACATAAAATGTATTATGAGCAAGGGGCATGTTGATAAGGTCACTTGCAAAGCGCAGCGCATACATGTTGCCGCCTGCAATCATCAGGGGGTCGCCCTCGTCGTGGAGTTTTTCCATGTTGTGAAGTATAACCTCTTTAGCTTCCTCACGGTGTATCATTCCCGTACGTCTGCGGTCAGATGCAAGAAAGCCTCCCATATCACGAAGTGATGTGCCTGTCAGGTCATACTTGTCAAATGCTTTGATGTAGCTGTCCATATAGCGTGTTAAAAATCTCGGGCTCATAGCATTATACATAACCTCAAGATAGCCTGCGGAGAATGTGTTAAACAGGGTTATCGGGTTGACTTGACCAAAGCCGCCAACCATTCCGCCGCCGTAATATCTCGTGGACTCCAAATCCCAGCGATATCTTCGTGTGCTCCATGGTACGGTGAGCATACTCGTGTCGGAATATAGCTTGCCGTTTTCAGCCTCTACTTTTCTTGCAAGCGCTTCAAGGTCGCGGACTGCGCCAAGCTGACGCACAGGCTTGATTTTGTCAGGTATGTCATGGTAATAACCACGGTTAAACCAGCCTGCATAATTTACAACCTGACGTGTCACGCCGCTTGAAGTCAAATCGTCTATGATTTCCTCGGCTTGTTCGTATGTTGTCATTGGGATTTGACCCATGTAGCGGATACCTGCAAAGAATTTCTGACCCATAACACTGCCGACAAGGTCCATATAAAACGGGATATCGTCTTGCGGGAGCAGGTCAGCCTGCAGCGAGCCTTCTTCTATGAGAAGCTCACGTGCGCGCTCCGCCATGCCCGAATATCCTTTGTTTTCCAAAATCGTATATCTGACTGTGAGGTCAAGCTCAGGAAGGTCACGCTCAACAACGGGAAGTGTGGACTCATTTCCTGTCATGCCGAACATTGTCAGTGCCAAGCTTCCTCTAAGGGTAAAGCCTGTATAGATATAGTTGAACGAATTAAACTTTTCCGATATTCCGGCTGTAAGATATGCCTGTGTATCGCCTGCCTCGACGCGACCTAAAATGGTGCGGTCGGGTGCTTCAATGCCGAAAAACGGAATACGCACATCTTCGATATTGCCGAGGGTAACATATTCTCTGAGCATCGGGTCTTGCCCGTATATGTACTGCATATATTCGTCCGCATAGGTTTTCCGATTATTAAAATATATGAGAGAACCTGAGCCGTTTGGCACAACGAGATAACCATCTTCATTCATACCACCCGCTCCAAAGGCTCTCATCAGTTGAATTTCATCAATACGTCCGCCCGCATATTCGCGAATGTCCGTTGTGTTTACATTTACGATAAGGCTGTCGTCATTTAAGCGAAACTCCAAGGGCACTACAAAATGGAGCGGTACTGCTTCTTCAACTCCCGAGCCTGCCATATCGGCGGCAAAATCCTCCGCTGTGTATCCGACGGATGCAAAGACTTCGTTCATTTCACGAAGCGTTGCGGCTCCCGTACGGGCGGCGTCGATAAGCTGCATATGTCCGGGGGCTGTATCGGACTCTATATATCGCATCATATTTCTTGAATATGCTCGTGTTCCCTCAAGCTGCCCCAAGAAAAACTGCAGCCGCTCGAGTGTAATGTATACAGGTACAATTCCTGTTGGGCTGGATATGTCACCTATTGTATATATGACGCGCACGCCGTCTGCAATGCTTTCAAGTCTGAACTGACCCATGGAAACTGCGTGGTCGAAGCTGTTAAATCTTCCCGGTATTCTTGTCGGGGTGAAGTAGCTGAGTGTAATTTGAGATTGGAGCAGGCTTCTGTTTAAGTCCGACGCAAACTCGTCTGTTTTCATGTCGGGGTGCACTGCGTATATGGTGCTGCTGTTTCGCAGGTCATATAAGGCTATATTTCCTGTTTCTTCGTCAATATATAAACGAAGCTTATCATTTCCTGTGACATATGACATTCCCGAAATGTCAGCTGTCGGAGCGCCCGGCGGCACGGCAAACGGCGACCCTATTTCGGACTCATGGTCCTTCTCCGAGAGCACTGCCAAGTGTCCGTTATGCAGCCTGTAGCGTACTGTCAGATAGCCTTGATAAGAGAGCACAATCAAAGCTCCGATGACAACTATCCACAATATCAGCTTGGTTGTAAACTTCATTTTGTAATCTTTCTTTCTTTTGCGTCATCACGAGCTACGAAGTAGCGTGGTGATCCAGACACTGTACTAAAATATATAATGTGGGTATATGATTTGATTGCTGGATTGCCACGTTGCCACTTTGTGGCTTCTCGCAATGACGGATGGTGGTTAGAACCTAAATATTAGTTCAGTATATATTGAGTAGAAAAAGCCGTAAATCTGGTTGAGCAAATCCATTATAAGAAGTCCGATGAAAATGAGTATCAGCATGGTCGTAAATGTCAGCACCAATGTTATGAGCGTTTTCAGCAGGGTGTAGTTGTGTACGGTCATTACTCCGAGAAGCATCAGTATTGCTGTCCATGCTATGCTTACACCCAAGATAATATTGTAAAATGCTGCTTCTTCGATAGAAATGACGTTGCTGAGAATGGTTGCGGGGGCAAGTGCGAGCGCAACCGGCAGCATTGCATAGCCTGCAACCGTAACGATGTCACGCATACGTCCTTCGCCTTCCATAAGACATGTAACCGCCCAGTTGCCGATACAAAACAGTCCGAGCAACATAAAGAATGAACCCATTTCCGTTATGCCGTCGACAGTACGCGGATTTACTTCATTTATAACAAACCCTGCAAACACACGGTTTATCGTAAACAGAGCCGACAACACAAATACGCAGATTACCGCAAGCGGTACGCTTCCTTTATCTCTGTAGCGGATTTCATAAAACGAGTCTATGGGGTTACTTAAAATGCCGAACATATAACCAAGCCTCTCACGCGAGAAGTACTTACGCATCAAAAGCACCTCCTTCGTCAGCTGCCTCATAGCCTTTACGTTTTCTGACAACAGTTCGTATTATCACGTATCCGAATATTCCGCCTACTATCACCGTCAAAATCCAACCTATGTTTTCTTTGAGTATATCATTTCGCCAACGTCTGAAAGCTATGGAATAATGCTGTCTGTCCATTCCCATTTGCAGATATTGCATTGCTGTCCAATTTTCCCCTGCTGTCAGATATGCCTTGCCTATTCCTGCGTTTGCAAGCTCAAAGTTTTCGTTAAGCACCAATACTTCACGCCATGTTTCCACCGCTTTTGCTTCGTCACCGTCGTATCTCAGTGATACCGCTTTGTTTATAAGCTCACCGTATAAGGTCTGCTCAAATGTTATAAGCTCGTTTCGTATTGCGTCAAGTGCGAGCACTCTGTCTTTTTGAGCGGCTATGGCTGTCGGTTGGCGGAAAGTTCCCGCCTGCTGCCCCATTCCTCCGAATATATACAAAAGATTGCCTTCATAATCGTATGTAAATACACGCCCGCGTCGGGAGTCTAATAGTGAATACATACCATTGCCTCTGTATGTCACGTCTATAATATTACTCGGTCCTGAAAATGCACTTGGTGACTGCGGCCATGTTAAGAGGTCTCCGCCGACATTTTCGTTTACTCCCTTTCGCAGTACATCCTCACCTTTTGGGTTAAGCCGCCGCACTGCCTGCTCTCCTGCTGCGTCAATATTTGACGCATACACAAATCCCATAGGGTCAACGTCAAGCCCTGTAAACTCTGTGGGAATAAACAGTTGCTGTCTTGCTCTTTGCTCTTGGGTCGACAGTGCACGCCAAAATCTCTGCCAAAGTGAGATTGTTACGTCAATTGTTCCGTAAAATCCAATGAATTCGCCGCTTGTGTCAAATGTCATTATCCCTTGAAACATGTATCGCGCTATTACAAACACACGTCCTGCATAGTCAACAGTTACCTTGAGCGGTACAAAGTCAAAATCATCACCGAGCATTTCAGACTGCGGGTTTTCTATAGTTCTGACAACGTCTTTGCCGTCGAGAGCTACTACGCGGCGATTTTCCGTGTCGGCGACGTAAATAATGCCGTCTGTGGTAACTGCAAGTCCTCTTGGTCTGTTAAAGCTGTCTGTCTTTCCGTCATTATTAAAGGTTGTTATTACATCACGTATTGTATGCAGGTCCGGCTCGAGTATTACAATTCGGTTATTTCCTGTGTCGGCAATATACACAACGTCGTCGTGGTCGACAAATATTCCCTGCGGGTCGCTGAACGCGCCTATTTCAAGAGCAATTCCTGATATTGTTTCGCCGGGGACGTATGGCGCGGGTGTAAAGACTATGTACTCCCAATGGTCATAGATATATGTATCATAAGGCACTGTGTCGGCGGCAATCGCATCAAACGGCACCATTGTAATAACAATCACTATTAACAATATGATACTTATTTTTCGCATTAATCTTCTCTTTCGTTCTTTTCGTCATCACGAGCTACGAAGTAGCGCGGTGATCCAGATGATGCACTTTTTGTAACTGTGTGGTCTGGATTGCCACGTCGCCATAAATGGCTCCTCGCAATGACGGGGGGTGGTTACTCCTTCAGACCGGAGGTGGTCATGGTTTCAAATATGCTTGATTGGCAAATAAGGAAAAATGTTATTGGTATTGCGGCAAGGATAAATGCGACTGCGGCTGCGGCTCCCGCTCTTGCAACTCCGCCTCCCATGATTTGCTGCATTGCAAATTGCATTGGTTTGAGTTCTTCGCTGCGAAGGAACATTCCGCCCGTGTTGACCCACATTTGCTGGAATTGGAATATTGCAAGTGTCAGCCATGCGGGTTTAACATTCGGCATGATAATTTGCCAGAAGACCTTAAACTCACTCGCTCCGTCAATTCGTGCGGACTCTATTATGGAGTCCGGAATTTGCTCCATAAACTGCTTCATCAGATACAGTCCTATTCCGAATGACCATGCGGGCAATATCAGCGCCAAGTAGTTGTTGTTGATACCGAGGGCTGAGATAATCATGTAGTTTGGTATTTGTGTGACTGTCCATGAGAACATCATAGAGAGAACTACTACCGAAAAGAGAACTTTGGAGCCGGGGAATTTGCGTTTTGCCAAGGGGTATGCCGCAAGCGAGGCACACAGCACATGCCCGACGACACCGCCGCCGGTGATAATGAGTGTGTTTAGTATATTTCTTGAAAACGGCACCCATGTGTCGCCCATAAGCACAAACAGGTCTGCAAAGTTGTCAAGCGTCGGATTTCGCACAAAAAGACGCGGCGGGAATTGGAAAAGCTCATCCGGCGGCTTCAGGGCATTGTTGACAATCATAACTATCGGCAGCACCATAAACAAGCCGCAAATAGCCATGAGCACAAATAGCATCATGTTTCCCGCAGGGCTGCGGTTAATCTTACTATGCTTCGACGCTTTAATACGGATTGGGCGTCCCTTCGGGTCGAGCACGTAATGCTTATTTTGTAGTTTAATTGATGCCATTTTATTTCTCCCAATATCTGCAACAAATACGCAGTATTTGTTTCCGGCGATTTATCGCCGTTTACTCATAATTATTCACCAATTCTTTTGAGAAGCTTCTGCACGGCTTTGTTTGTACCAACCATCATTATAAAGAGCACTGTTGCAATTGCGGATGCGTAGCCCATTTCAAAGCGTATTCCGCCGTAGTCGAGAAGTGTGGTAACTATTGTTGCACCCGAGTTATTAACAGACGGGTTGCCTGCGAGGTAGAGCGAAACGTCGGCAATTGCAAAGCTTTGTGTGATTTGCATTATCGCGCCGAACATAAGCTGCGGTCTGATTGCGGGGAGCGTTATGAACCAAAGCTCCTGCCAGCGGTTTGAAACGCCGTCGATTGCTGCGGCTTCGTAAAGCGTTTTGTCGACTGTTTGAAGTCCTGCAATAAACGCGAGAAATCCCGTTCCGAGCGACAGCCACAGCTGCACTACAATAAGAACGGGCAGTACATATTTTTCCGTTTGCATCCAAAGTATGGCTTCTTGAATAAACCCAAACTGCATGAGTGTTCCGTTTAAGAAACCGTAACGGTCGCCTGTGAGGATTATGCTCCAAATGAGAAATGCCTGTCCGCTGATGGACGGTGCGTAGAACACGAGCGTAAGAAGCGCTCTCGTGAAGCCGCGAAATTCGTTAATAATCCATGCAAACAGTACGCAAAGAATGTAACTGATAGGGCCTGTGACAACTGCAAGTATGAGTGTGTTGCTCAGCGCTTTTGTAAACAGGTCGTCTTCGAGAATAAGCTTTGCGTAGTTGCCCCAACCGATAAATTGCGGCATTGAGTGCATGTCAAAGTATGTGAAACTGAAAAATATTGATATCAGAACGGGGAGTACCGTAAACAGGAAAAACAGCGTGAAGTACGGAGCTAACATAAGATAGCTGACCTTTTCACGTCCGAGACGAGCTATTAAGCTGTTTCTGTTTGTCGGTAGTCGTTCCAAAATTGTTACCTTTCTATGCGGGCGACCGAGGGCGGTCGCCCCTACGGGGTGCGGGACAATGTAGACATCGTCCCCTACAGGGTGGCGCGTAGCGCCGGGGTGGTTATTCTAATTATGTTATTTGTCGTCATCGCGAGCCGTAAGGCGTGGCGATCCAGATGATGCATTTATTGTAACTATGTGGTCTGGATTGCCACGTCGCCATAAATGGCTCCTCGCAATGACGTCAGTAATCAATCCAACGGTAGACCAAATTCGATGCGTTTGTAGCGGATTTCGTCGTTTATCAGTATTACCCTGTCCATGAGTTCCTCGCGTGGCATGGGTAGTCTTGTGCCTCCTGCGGGTCTGTCTGTTTCCGGTGTTGTCACGGCATAAAATGCATTGTTTACGTTACGCCATGTGTAGTAGCCGCCGGGTACCTGCGGTATGCCTTTTACGAAATCGAACTGATATCGCAGGGCTCTGTAGTCATGTGCAGGCCATGGCATTTTTGAAAATGCTTCCTGATTTGCTGTAGGAACGCGGGCGGCAGGTCCCATAAGGCTTTCCATTTCACGTCCGAACCTGACCTGTGTATCTGCCGAGGTCCACCATGATAAAAACTTCCAAACCTGCTCAGGATAGTCTGTTGAGGACATCATAACAGCCGCACTTCCGCTGCCTCCCATGACACCTATCATGGCTGTTGCCGCTGCGGCTCCGCCTCCGTTACTGCTGACGGCACGGTTTATTGTGCCATCCTCCTGACGGATACCGGGTACGGGGGCAAAGCCCCATATTCCGCGAAGCTCCGGCGCCGAAATCTGCAGATTGTTATAGAAGGTATAGTCTGCGATAATTATCGGTGTTTCACCCGTTCTAAATCTTTCCTCAACACTTGTTGCCCTGTCGAGTTTATAGTCGGTGTAGAACTCCGTAAACATTCTAAAGGCGTTGATTGCTTCTTCCCTGTCGAGCGCGGAGCGTGTTTTGTTTTCATTATAATACTGACCGCCGTGCTGATAAAGCAGCATGGTAAATATTTGCTCACTCGGCAGCATTCCAAACTCCATGTGGTTAAAAGCAAGCTCTGACATTATAACAGAAACATCGTCCCATGTTTGCGGAAGTTCCATTTCAAGCTCGGCTAAAATATCTCTGCGGTAAAACATCATCGGGAATATTTGAGTTTCGGGCAGTGCAAATGCCTGACCTTCAAATTCATACGGCACCATGGCACTTTCGGCAAACCTTGAACGCACCTCGTCAAAGCCCTCAAAATCGCTCAAATCCATTACCGAACCGCGAAGTCCGAAGTTCATCGGCAGCTCGCTCGCCACCTGAATGGCGACATCAGGCCCTTGCCCCGCAAGCGATGCCTGCAGGAGTGTGTTCATATCCACAAGCATAACATTTACATTTATGCCGTTGTTTCGCGTAAAGCTCTCGTCAATGAGCGCTTTGATAACATTTGCCTGATCACGTCCCGAGCCTATCCAAAGGGTTATTACGTCGCCGTCTTCGGCTACATTTCCAACCTGATTATAATCTATAATGAACGAATACCACAAGCGGCTTATTTCATGCCAAATTCTGTGGAAGATATTGTTTCTCGGACTTTTGACCGTAACATCGGGCGAATGGACGCTGATAAAATCAAGCTGCAAGGGCTGCTCTATCGCTTCGTTGAGCCACGCACCGCAAGCGCGGATATTTGTTCTAAATGATGAAACATGCCTCGGGAACAGCTCTACATCTTTAATAAGTATGTCAAGCTGGTCACGCATTGTAATAAGGACGCGTTCCCTCTCACTGCTTTGACCTCCCATAGCACGCAGGTCACTCAAGACATCGTCAAGGTCATCACGTAGCACCGTCATTTGTGACCTTAGTTCCGGCAATGCTCTTGCTATTTGGTAGTCGGCAAATTTGTCGGGTTGAACACCCGTTCTTGAAATAACCCTGCGATAGATGTTGTTGAGTTCATAAACGCAGTCGCGGACGGTGGAAATTATTCCGCCAAGCTCCCCGAGCACGGCTTCAATGCGAATTGTGTTGGTTGTTCCCGCTTCAAAATAAAACTTAAAGGGAGCACCTTCGTCACTGCTGAGCTTGTCGGTCCGCCAGTGTCTGTTGAAGCGAAAACCGTAGTCTTCAAGCTCGGTGAAAGGTACTTCCCCGTTTATGCTGATACGTCGTGATACATATGTACCGCGTCTGAAATTTTGTCTGCTGTGTAGGGTCAGCTCGTAAAAACCTGTTTCGGGTACTGTGAAGTCGTATTCAACCCATTGACCCGACATGCGCCAAGAGTTGCCGCCGATTGTGTTGTTGAGAAAATACTTCGGGCTGCTTGGCGAGACGGCGGGCGAGGACTGGTCTTGAATGGGATAGAGCATTTGCGAGGAGGTACGCACGGCGTCTTGTGCTCCGATGACGATATTGTGTCCTGTTGTGTCTGACGCTCCATTGGCTTCCCATGAGCTGAGCGCTCCCGCGTAATCGGGGATGGTTTCACTGCTTGTTAAAACTATACGGCGAAGCAGCATAGGCTCACGCAGGGAATAAAGAGATATCGTCCGCACTCCTGCTTCGAGATATATAACAAGCGGAGTTGTTATGTATCCGCCGGAGTCACGGACATATGCGTCTATCCACTTGGGGGACTCTACCATTATCGGCTTAAGGTCGTTGCCGCGATTGTCTTTTTCCCAAATAAAAGTCTCGGCTCCCGCCTGCTCTTTTGCTTCTTTGTTTTGCCATATCCTCGGCAGCTCTATGAGCGCCATTTCGCGGTAGGGCAACATTCCGTCAACAAAAAGACTGCGTTGGATTGCCGAGCTTTTTCCCTCTACGGGGTAATATTCTATGTGTATTTCATATAATCCCGCTTCGGATATATTTACGTCAAATTCAATGACTGCGGTTTCTCCTGTGAGTACCGATACTCCGGACATTCCCTCGAAGTCTGTGTATTTTTCGGGGGTCATGGCTATGCCTTCTTCTTCATATCGCGAGAATGTTTCGGCTTCTATTGTGACACTGCCCGACGGCACTGTTTTTGGTTTTTGAGTGAGGTAGTCGCGATATGTAAGGATGCTCGGATTTACCGAATGGGTACCGATGATGTCTGTGAAATCATCCCATGAAAGATCTGTTTTTGCCACAGAAGACGGGGCAAGAGTAAGCGTCATTATTAAGATAAGTATAATGCTTATCAGCCTTCTCATTGCTTGTCCTTTCAGTTTTTATTCGTCGGTTGCGGGTTCGGTTGGCGGGTCGGTTGGCGGTGGGGCGGTCGGGTCGTCAGTGCCGGTGCCGTTTTCGTTGCCGTCTGGGTCGTCGCCGTCGTCGCCGTCGTCGCCGTCGGGGTCGCCATAATCGTCTTCTTCGGGAGGCAGGGCGTCGGGTGCCAAATGAAGTTCAACAATATTAATGTTAATGAACGACATTCTTCCGCCACGCTCAACTGCGACTTTGAGGGAGTGACCTGTCATGTCTCCGTATAACATGACTCTTGCACCTTCACCAATTTCGTCGTTAATACTGTATACTGCTCTCTCGCCGGGTCTTGCAGCTCTGATGAAGCCGTTTAGAGCTTCATGCCAGATGATAAGCGGTTTTTCGTCAGTTGTGAAGTATCCGAGCGGACGGGCATCCGTGACGCCCTGCACTGTGTATAAAAGCTCCGGCTCACTTGCCACTCGCTCATTTTGAATAAGTACTCTGTATATGTAGGAGTCAAGCTCACCTTGAACAGTGTATAAGAGCCAGACGTGATTGCCCGGTGCTCCTTGCAGTGCGGGGAACTTCGCATGAACTCCCGGCGGTGATATTTGCCCCTCAAGTCTGAGAAGACCTTGCGCAAGACCTGCGGAATACAGGTTAATGACCCCCGAGTGCCCGCCGACACCCTCCACGGCAAGGTAAAGTGCTCTGTTTGCTTCGTCGTCGTCACGTATATTTCTGATATATGCCGCAGCAAAGCTTGTGCTTGTGACACCTGAGCGCATAAGCGCTCTGAACGGACCTTGAGCTTCGGCGACATTGCCCGAATAGCGGTGTATCATGCCGTTTTGCATTTGATAGTAGAACATTCTGTCGTTGACAGGATTTTGTGCTACTGCTGTGTTTCTAAGTCTAATAGCTCCGAGCGGCTGTAGATTTGACACTTCAAAATCCTTGCGGTTGAGGTTTGGCTCGGCGATAACTTCTGTCGGCACTTCCTCACCGGGGCGCAGCCTGCGGGCATGTACTAAAAATCGCATGTCTTCGTAGGTGTAGTCACATACGGACAGCGTAATGATACGGTCGTCGGGCGTAACATCTACATCTGTTATAAACAGGCTGCGGGCTTGCAGCTCGTCCAAATAATCTGCATAGTCGCTTTTGAAAAGAATTGGGCTTGTGTACCAAGTTTCGGGTTCGGATACATGAGCTGAAAATACTATGTATGTAAACTCTCCGATAAGTCCGTCAAGTATGATGACAGGTGCTTTTTTGAAAGTTTCCGCGTCCTTATATCGCATGAGCCTTGCAAACATTCCGCCTGTTTCGAGGTGATGCCCGAAAAATACACTGTTGTTATCCATTAGCAGGCGGTCGTTGAGTGCGCTCAGATATATTGTTCCATGGCGGTTTCTTTTACCGTGAAAGTCGGTGTTGAGGTAATCGGCACCACCGCTGATTTTTGAATGTACAAAAGGTTGTTTTTGAATGAGCCCGGGTATTTCAAACATTCCGCGAAAATCAGGGTTTATTTCGAGAATATCTGCAAAAATTACCTTGCCGCGTTCTTCCGCTTCGAGCAAAAGTCTGCGCTCTCTTGACCATGCGCTTTCGGTTTTCCCTTCATGTACGAGCTGCCGGTCGTCGTCTTCGGGTATGGTGACACTTCCATGTGTCAGTTTTGCGTTTTCAAACATGTCGCCGATGCGGATTTCTATCCTGCGCTGCATTAGGACATCGTAGAAATGCATACCTATATATAATAGTGTACCTACAAATATGGCTATCATCAGAGTGAAACAGACCCACAACATTCCTTTTTTTGTAAGCCTATATCTGAGGGGAAATCTAAAAAAGCGGCTTCGTCTTCGTAACATGGGCTCTCTCCGATGATACCTCTAAGCTATGTTTTGTGTTTCTACCTATTTTTCGTCATTTATAGTATTGTACCTCATTTGGGCACAAAATGCAACGCAAAAAATGATTTGTCACTCTTGTCACATATGACAAAACAATTTGTGCACTTCTACAAATTTTCAAAAAACCACAAATCCGAATTCTACATTTAAGCTGTGAAAACTGTGATTTTTAATCATATTTTTATGCCAAAACGAGGTGATTTACACTCGTTTTTCTACATTTTGTAACCATTTTGTAGAGCTTAAACGTTTATAGACAGCGTGTGTTTTTTGGTGATACTATATAGCAATCATAATACAAATCAGAATTAACCTGTGATAATCTATTGACACATGATATCACTTTTGCTATCATAATGTGGCAATGAGTGTTGAAAGGAACAACTCATGGACAGTAACAAAGCACGCGAACTGCTAACAAAATTAGGAGCTGAGCAAGATACCGAAATATTAAGCAACGACAAAGAATATTATTTCAAAAAAGATTATCCTGTTTTCTCTTTCAGCGTGCCTAAAAGCGGGGTTCTATCGAGAGCAAAATGGTTTAAGCTCATTCAATTATCAGAAAAAATAATTAAACATAAGCGGGGTGAAATAAAATGACAGTTAAAAAAAATGCAGAAATCTACACACTTGAAGAATACATGGCTATGCCTTATAAAGTTATAATAACCTCAACAGGAGAGACAGGGGATAATGCTTTTTTTGCAGAAATACTTGAATTAGATGGTTGTTGTGTTGACGGAGCCACTCCGAACGAGGTTTATGACGCTCTTGTGGAAGAAATGGCTATACATATTCAATTATATCTAAAAAATGACATACCCCCGCCAATACCAAAATCAGTCAAAAGAAGTAATGCAAAAGTTTTGGTTAGAATGCCGTCCACGTTGCAGCAAGAGTTGGCAGCGAGAGCGCAGTTGGAAGAAATATCAATAAACCAATTAATAGTAAACAAGTTGTCATCGGCATAAAAGTTACGAGAATTTAATTGAGCTATAGCACGGTGTCACCGTATAACCATATTATTTCAGCCAACACAAAAAGGAGCCGTATTTCTACAGCTCCTTTGTTGCATTAAGTTTGCGTTACTTACTTTCTAAGCTTGCGGCCGATGATAACAGCGCCTGCGCCTGATGTTGCAAGCAGCGCACCTGCGATACCAAAGAACATTACAACACCTGTTTTGTCTGAGCCTGAGCCCGGTGTGTGCTGAATGATGTAGATTGACAAGCTTGGTGTGTCAAACTGAATTCTTCCTGCGCCTGCGTTACGTGTTGTTCTCTCGGTAAGTTTGCCGTCATTATCTAAGTGGAATACTGTTGCAGGCAGCGAACCTGTCCACGGAAGTGTGATAGTAAGCATACCGTTAAACTCGGTGATTGGCGTATCACCTGCCATGAGCGAAATGCTAAACACCGCGGCACCTTCGGGAAGCGCTTCAATTTGAGCTTCTGTTAATGCATCTTCGTCGACTTTCTCAACATGAAGTGTGATGTCAGCATCGCCTGCCTGCTCGAGGATTGAAGCGAGAGCAGCAGCGTTGAAGTTAACTACGCCTTGCGGCATTACAACTGAAACAATCGATACTTCTTCTGCTGCGAGTAGGGTTTTCAGAGCTGCATTGTCGATAACTGCTGCGGTAGCTGCTCCGCCACCTTGTGCGCCTGCTACGTTAAGTGTAACAATACCTCTGTTGCCCTCTGCAGCGTCTAAAAGTTCTTCCATTTTGTCATCAGAGATTGAAACTCCAACTTTACCGCCGCCTAAGTCTTCAACAGGGTCAAGGTCAACTGTTGAGCCTTGCAACTCAAGCCATGCATCAACGATGCCGAGGTCTGCCAAATTATCGTCGTAGTATGCAATAATAATTCTAACAATATCATCTGCTCCGCTTGCTCTGAATGTAGCCCAGTTGGGATGCATAGAGAACGGAATTCTGATTTCCATTGTCTCTTCATTAAAGACATCGGCAAGTGCTATATCAATTTGGTTTGCAGACCAACCCCAGTCTACGCTGCCTTGGAATACCATTTGCATACCTGTTTCGAGGTCGGGCACTTTATCAACTTTAAGCACTAAGGCAATCGCTTTTACGAAGTCTGCTACATCAAGATAACCTGTTCCCTCACCGTCGTTTGATGTACGCCATCCTCTTTGTTGCGCTGCACTACCGCCGGTTAAGTTGAACTCACCAAGTTTTACAATATTGGGGTCACTTGAGGGTGGAGGAGGCGGCGGCGGAGGAGTTTCCGGAGGAGGCTCCGGAATGTCGGGCACACCGTGTAGCAAGTACGCAGAAAGTATTTCCATGTCTGCTATATTTGGACTCCAGTATGCCAGAGCAATACGTGCAAACTGATCTCTTGATGCAAACATTGCATACTGATCAAGTTTGTCTAAACTGATAGTATAAACATTACCTGATAAAGATGATATTCCTTCTATAACTGATCCGTCGTCTTCGAGGACTTTCGTTTGCGCCCAATTTGGACCACCATTAGCCATTAGAATAACATCTAAACCGCCTGTTAACGGACCTGTTGTGGTGATTACAAGCGTCGTTGCTTTTGTAAAGTCAGATACCACAAACGGTGTAGCACCCTCGGTTGTCCAACCGCGTTGGTTTGCAGCGTTGTCAGGGTTTGACCATGACATTCCCGGAACACCGCCAAGGTCAACTTTATACATTACCAAGTATGCATTATTGACACCAAGGTCTGCAACATTGCTGCTGTAATAATGCAGAGCGATACGTGCAAATTCTTCGGCTCCTACAAATTTGCCGTAATGCTCGCTCTTGGTCAGGTCAATTGTGAGTGTTGTACCGTCAAGTTTGGATACTCCTTCGATAGCTCCGCCTGAGTTTGTCAGAACATCACTTTGACCCCAGCCAATGTCTTCACTCATCAGATTTAGCTGCAGGCCGCCTCTCGGAGCACGCTCCAAGTCTAAAACGAGTGTGACTGCATAGGTGAACTGGTCTACTGTCCACGGTGTTGTGCCTTCAGTTGTCCAACCGCGTTGTGTAGGTGCGTTTGACCATGTCATTCCCGGCTCGCCGCCAAGGTTGACAATTGTTGCACCTGCGGGAATTTCAAACGCCGGAGGAGGCTCGGGCGGGTCGGAAAGTTCGTCAATTAAGTCAAATGTGAACTTATATACTCCGCCGTCTTTGACATTTGTTGCCGCGAAGTTGAAATCATTCCAATCCCATTTTTGCCAATCTTCAACTCCTAAGTGATTATAGCTGAATTCTAAGGCTTTTTCGCCCTCGTCAACTACAACGCCGTCTAATTCTAATGTGTATGCGATAAAGAGCGTTTCTTTCCAGCCTTGAACTGCAAACTTAGTTCTTTCGCTTTCCTTGATTGCAAGTTGGAAACCAAAATTGTTGATATTGGCGAAGTCGAACCCAAGGTTAGCTGAATTTAATGTTGCTGTAAGCACATTTCCTGTTTTTGCTGGAGTTAATTCAGCAAAGTTCTTCCAGCCCCAGTTTGCTGCAGCATTACCTGAACCAAAGAGCTGACCGTTGAGGTCTGCAAGCGTAATATCAGGTGCAGGGTCAGGTATGGGTGTCGGCGACGGTGTCGGTGTTGGTTCTATGTCGCCGGGGTCTGGGTCAACAGGAATAAAGTTGCCCCAAGTGCCATGCTCGTCATCGCCTGTGTATGTGATTGTTCCAAGCTCTACGCCCTCATCACCCAATAATGTGACACTTCGTACAATAAATACGCCCCAATTAGGACGAAGCATTATTTCGAAGTATGATGGTGTA